>JAJTDM010000011.1 GCA_021300575.1 Rubrivivax sp. | reverse complement strand
CGACCTGCAGCGCGAGGGCCTGGCGCACCTGGTCTTCGTGCGCTCGCCGCACGCCCATGCCCGCCTCCTGTCGGTGGACACCGCAGAAGCGCAAGCCCTGCCCGGCGTGCTGGCCGTCTACACCGGGGCCGAGCTGGCCGCGGCCGGCGTCAAGCCGATGCCCGCGCCACCGCCCAACTTCAAGCGGCCCGACGGCTCGCCCGCCACCAGCGCGCCGCGCCGCGCCCTGGCGCATGAGGTGGTGCGCTTCGTGGGTGAGGCCGTGGTGGCCGTGGTGGCGCTCACGCGCGAAGCCGCGGTGGAAGCCAGCGAAGCCGTGCTGATCGACTACGACGTGCTGCCAGCAGTGACGGACGTGCACGCCGCCACTGCCGCGGGCGCGCCGGCCGTGTGCGAGCAGGCCCCGGACAACGTGGCCGCCGAGATGCGGCATGGCGACGCCGCCGCTTGCGCCGCGGCCTTTGCCGCTGCCGCCCACACCGTGAAGCTGGACCTGCTGAACCAGCGCCTGGCCCCGGCCTCCATAGAGCCGCGCGTGGTGATGGCCGAACCCGAAGCCGGCACGGGCCGGCTGCTGGTCACCCTGTCCAGCCAGATGCCCACCGCCGTGCGTGACGGCATCGCCAACCACTTGCCGGGCCTGACCAAGGAGCAGGTGCGCGTGCAGGTGGGCGACGTGGGCGGCGGCTTCGGCATGAAGACCGGCCTGTACCCGGAAGACCTGGTGGTGGCGCACGCCGCGCGCAGCCTGCAGCGCCCGGTGCGCTGGCGCGGACAGCGGCTGGAAGAGTTCACCGCCTCGGTGCACGGGCGCGACATGTTCACCCAGGCCGAGCTGGCGCTGGACGCGCACGGCCGCGTGCTGGCCATGCGCCACCGCTCGTGGGCCAACGTGGGCGGCTACGCCACGCCCACGGGCTGCGCCATCCCCATGGTGCTGGGGCCGTTTGTCGCCACCAGCGTCTACGACATCCCCGTCATCGACTTCCACATCAGCGCAGTGATGACGAACACCACGCCGGCGGGCGCCTACCGAGGGGCGGGGCGTCCGGAGGCCGTCTACATCGTGGAGCGGCTGATGGACGCTGCGGCGCAGCAGCTGGGGCTGGACCCGGCCGAAATGCGCCGGCGCAACCTGGTGCGACCGCAGCAGATGCCCTACACCAACGCCGCGAAGCAGGTGTATGACACCGGCGAGTTCGAGAAGATGCTGGACCAGGGCCTGGCCCTGGGTGACTGGGCGGGCTACAGCACGCGCGCCGCGCAATCGGCCGCGGCAGGCCGGCTGCGCGGGCGCAGCGTCACCACCTTCCTGGAGTGGACGGGCGGCAACGCGCTGTCCGAGACCGTGAAGGTGGACGTGCGCGCCGACGGCATCATCGAGCTGACCTCGGCCACCATGCCCATGGGCCAGGGCATCGCCACCAGCTACGCGCAGCTGGCGGTGGACACCTTCGGCGTGCCCATCGACCGCATCCGCATCGTGCAGGGCGACACCGACCGCGCCATAGGCTTCGGCAGCGCCGGCAGCCGCTCGCTGTTCACGGGCGGCGGCGCGGTGAGGGTGGCCAGCGAGCGCACCGTGGAGCACGCCAAGGACCTGGCCGCGCAGGCCATGGAAGTGCCGGCCACCGACCTGGTCTACGAGGCCGGGCAGTTCCGCGTGGTGGGCACCGACCTGGAGATGGGCCTGTTCGACCTGGCCGCGCGCCAGGAGGCCGGGCGCATCACCGTCAGCGGCGACGCCACCGCGGGCGCGCCCAGCTGGCCCAACGCCTGCCATGTGTGCGAGGTGGAGGTGGACGCCGACACCGGCGAGGTGGCCGTGGTGGCCTACGCCAGCGTCAACGACATCGGCCGCGTCATCAGCCCGCAGATCGTGCAGGGCCAGGTGGAGGGCGGCGCGGTGCAGGGCATCGGCCAGGCGCTGTGCGAGCGCATCGTCTACGACGACTCGGGCCAGCTGCTGACCGCCAGCTTCATGGACTACGCCATGCCGCATGCCGACGGCTTCCTCGCCTTCAAGACCTTGTTCGACACCAGCGTGCCCTGCAAGACCAACCTGCTGGGCGCCAAGGGCGTGGGCGAGCTCGGCACCATCGGCGCCACGCCCGCCGTGGTGAACGCGGTGCTGGACGCGCTGGTCAGCGCCGGCGTGCCGCGCGAGGTGGCGCAGGCCCTGCAGATGCCGCTGACGAGCGAGCGGGTCTGGGGCGCCTTGCAGGCCCGGGGCTGAGGCGCGGCGGGCCTGAGCGTTTAGCGGAACGCCACCTCGGCAAAGCTGCGCAGCTTGCGGCTGTGCAGTTGCTCCAGGCCCTGGCGGCGCAGCAGGGCCACGGTGCGCAGGCCGATGCGCAGGTGCTGGTCCACGCGTTCGCGGTAGAAGCTGTTGGCCATGCCCGGCAGCTTGATCTCACCGTGCAGCGGCTTGTCGCTCACGCACAGCAGGGTGCCGTAGGGCACGCGGAAGCGAAAGCCGTTGGCCGCGATGGTGGCGCTTTCCATGTCCAGCGCGACGGCGCGGCTCTGGCTGAAGCGGCGCTCCGGGCCTGGGTGCGGCAACAGCTCCCAGTTGCGGTTGTCGGTGGAGGCCACGGTGCCCGTGCGCAGCACCCGCTTGAGATCGAAGCCCGACAGTTGCGTCACCTCGGCCACGGCGCGCTCCAGCGCGACCTGGATCTCCGCCAGCGCGGGGATCGGCACCCAGGGCGGCAGTTCCTCGTCCAGCACGTGGTCTTCGCGCACATAGCCATGGGCCAGCACGTAGTCGCCCAGTTGCTGGGTGTTGCGCAGTCCCGCGCAGTGCCCCAGCATGATCCAGGCGTGCGGGCGCAGCACGGCGATGTGGTCGGTGATGGTCTTGGCGTTGGCCGGGCCCACGCCAATGTTGACCATGGTCACGCCCAGCCCATCCGGGCGCACCAGGTGGTAGGCTGGCATCTGCGGCAGGCGCGGCGGGGGCGTGCCTTGCGGTGCGGCAGCCGCGCCGCTTGCACCACGGCGGTGCGTCACGACGTTCCCAGGTTCCACGAAGGCGACAAACCCGGCATCTTGAAACCCGTCGACATCCTCTCCAGGCCCCGGTGCCTCGTCCATCAGTGAGCGCCCGAGCTTCACGAACTCGTCGATGTAGAACTGGTAGTTGGTGAACAGCACGAAATGCTGGAAGTGCTCGGGTGCAGTGCCGGTGTAGTGGCGCAGCCGGTGCAAGGAGTAGTCCACCCGCGGCGCCGTGAACAGCGACAGGGGCTGGGCGTCGCCCGGCGCGCTCTCGTGCGTGCCGTTGGCGATGCCATCGTCCATGGCCGCCAGGTCCGGCAGGTCGAAGAGGTCTCGCAACTGTTGGCGCCGCTGCGCTCCGAGTTCGCCCTCCAGGTGGTCACCCTCGCCCAGGCTGAAATGCACCGGTATCGCTTGCGCGCTGGTGCCCACCTCCAGCGCCGCACCGTGGTGAGTGAGCAGCAGCCGGAACTGTTCGCGCAGGTAGTCGGCAAAGAGGTCCGGTCGGGTGAGCGTGGTTTCGAACACGCCCGGCCCGGCCACGAAACCATAGGCGGTGCGCGCATCGGCGCGCATCACCGTCTGCGTGCGCACGCGCACCACCGGGTAGAAGGCCCGTACGCGGCCCGGAAGCGCCTCACCGGCCACGAAGCGCTGCAGCCACTGCCGCAGGTGGGCCGTGCCGGCCTGGTAGATCTCGATCACGCGCGCCAGCGCGGCGTCGGCATCGTCGAAGCGCGCCGGTGCGTGAAAAGCAGGCAGGGTGAGCATGGACCGGGCGGGGTTCAGCCCTTGGGCGGCGCTGCAAAGAGCGCCGCGGCGCGCTTCTTGATCTCCAGCAGCTCGTCGGCACTCACCGCGTACTGCCCGGTGGCCCGGTTGACCTGCACCTGGAACTCCAGGTCCCGCCCGCGATTGCTCAGCGTGCCGCAGGTGAACTCGTAGTCCAGCAGGTGCACCGGCACGCCACGCGCAGCCACGTCATAGTCTTCGTACTCGATGCGGCGTATCTCGCCGCTGGACAGGTCCAGCAAGCCGGTGGAAGCGATGACGTCGTCCGACAGCTCGTCGGCCAGGGTGATGGGAACGTGGAGGTCCAAGGGGGATCCTTGCAGGCAGGTCTTCGGGGTTCGACGGCAGTGTATGCGTGGCCGGATCGGGGCAGGCCCGTCAGGAAGACAGGTCGGGCAGGCCCGCAAGCCGGGCGGCAGCCACGACAATCCAAGGCGTTACCGCCACTTGCCGATTCACCCGGCCACGCACCATGTCCTCCCGAACTACCGAATTCCCCGTCGACGCCGATTTCATCCAGCGCTGGTCACCGCGCTCGTTCACGGGCAAGGCCATGAGCCGGGCCGAACTGATGAGCCTGTTCGAGGCCGCACGCTGGGCGCCGTCCACCTCCAACACCCAGCCCTGGCGCTTCGTCTACGGCCTGGCCGGCAGCGCGGACTTCGACACCATCTGCCAGACCCTGGCGCCCACCAACCGCGCCTGGGCCCACCGGGCCTCGGCCCTGATCGCGGTGATCTCGGCCACGGTGGCAACAGCGCCGGGCGGCACCGAAGCCAAACCCCTGCCCGTGCATGCCTTCGACACCGGTGCCGCCTGGATGAGCCTGGCCCTGCAGGCCCACAAGACGGGGTGGCGCACCCACGCCATGGGCGGCGTCGACAAGGACGCCCTGCGCAAGGCCCTGGGCGTGCCCGACACTTTCGCCCTGCACTGCGTGGTGGCCGTGGGCGAGCAGGGCGACAAGGCCGTGCTGGACGAAGCCCTGCAAGCCCGCGAAGCCCCGAACGCCCGCCAACCCTTGAGCGCGATGGTGTGCGAAGGACGGTTCGGGTTCACCGCCTGACCCGCCAGGGCCAAGGCGGCGGTCGACACAGGTCTTGAGAACAGTTTTTGTGAGCAGAGGATGGTGATGAGGCGAAGCTTCCTGGTGGTTTGTGCACTCCTGGCCGGGGGGCTTGCCGGCTGTGACTCCATGAGCAAGCGCGAGTGCGAGCAGGCCAACTGGCAGAGCAGGGGTCTGGAGGACGGACGCGCGGGACGACCGGCGAGCTACATCAGCAGCCACCGAGAGGCCTGCGGCAAGGCGGGCATCGAGCCCGATGCACCCCTCTGGCGGGCCGGCTGGTCCAAAGGCATCGGGTCTTACTGCACGCCCAATTCGGCCTGGATGGCCGGCGTGAACAACCGCCACTACGCGGGAGTGTGTGCCGATCTGGACGAGGCCACGTTCCTGCGTTATCACCGGGCAGGACAGCTTGTCTACACAGCCCGCCAGGACCTGACGCAGAACCAGAACCGCCTGAACAAGCTCGGCGAGGACCTGAAGAAGGCTTCCAAGGAAGACGATCGCAAGAGGCTGCGGGACGAGATGGCCCGGGTGGAGCGTGAGCGAACCCGTCTGATGGCGCTCATCGTGACGCTGGAGTTGGCTGGGCCGCCCCGCTGAAGGGGGCGGCCAGCAAGGTTCGACGTCATCTTCCAGACCCTGGCGGCCACAACCATGAACGGACCGATCGGTCCTCGCAGGGCTTCGACACCGGCACCATCTTGATGAATCAGGCCGAGGCCGCCAGCACGACGTCGAAACGGATCAGTTCCAGGCCGCCGGGCGTGCCGGCGCCCGCCAAGGCCGCGCTGCCTGTGGCTGCAGCCAGTCGGCGCATCGCCGCGGACTGCATCAACCCGGCGTGGTCCCCGTACGCTGTGAAGGCGCGCTGCGCCACCACCTTGTCCAGGTCGGCCTGCGAGACGAGGACATCGCGATCGCCCGAGCGCACCGCGACGTGGATATGGGGCACGAAAGTCCAGGGCATAACGCCGAACAGCGTGCGCCTGTAGCCACCGGGGCGGATGGTGCGGAAGGCAAACCAGCCCTCCGTGTCGACCTCCGACTGCCCGTGGCCGCGGAACGCTGGATCAGGTCGCCCGTGGCCGGGGGATTCGCCTGGGTGGTAGTCGTAGCGCCCCGTGGAATTCGCCTGCCAGACCTGCAGGTTCAACCCCGCCTGGGGGCGGCCTGCCGTGTCGATGAGACGGCCTGCGAGGATCAGCGGCTTGCCGGCAGAGACGGCGTCACGTGAGCTCATCAGGTCGACTCCGCCCCAGGCCGTGCCCTTGAGAGGACGGTAGGGGCCCTCGAAGTCGGTGGGGGTCGGGCGCAGTTGCTGTGCGCCCGAGGGCGTCGAGGTCAACAGGCCGCCCACACCAACGGCCGAGGCGGCCGCTGCCATCAGGGCGGTGTGCACGCGGCGGCGCGGGGGCGAGGGCAAAGAGCGTGGATCGGAAGCGTTCATCTGGATCTCCTTGGCATGCGGGTTGGTTTCGGTTTAGGCCGCATCAGCAGCCGGACTCCATCATGCGAGCAATTGCTCATAATGCAAACTCGCATTCCGCGCTCAGTAGCACGCCATGCCCCGCATCGATCTGCACCCCAGGAAATCGCCACGCCAGGCCCGTTCAGCCGACACGGTGGAGACGATCCTCGCGGCGGCCACTCGCGTTCTGGAACGCGAATCACTGGCCGGCTTCAACACCAACCGCGTGGCCGAGGTGGCTGGCGTCAGCGTTGGCTCGCTGTATCAGTACTTCCCTAACAAGTCGGCGCTGATCGCGGCCTTGATCGACCGTCAGCAGTCGGCACTCGCACAGGCGATCGAGGACTGCGTGGCCGCCCACGAGAGGCGCTCGCTGCTCGATGCGTTGTGCGCACTGGCCGACCTGGGGGTCGACCAGCAGTACCGGCGCCCCCTGCTGTCTGCCGCGCTGGACCACGAGGAGGCGCGATTGCCGCTGGAAAAGCGACTGCGCGAGTCGGAACAGCGCATCGGCGCGGCTGTGATGTCGCTGCTGCACCGGCATCAGAAGGAACTGGCCACCCCGCCGAAGCCCAGCGACGTGCAGGACATCTTCGTCATCGCCAAGGCGCTGATCGAAGCCGACGCGATGGCCGGACGAACGCCGCCGCCAGACCTGCGCGAACGCGTCGTGCGGGCCTTGTGGGGCTACCTGACTGCGAAGGTCCCGCCAGCCTGAGGCGGCGCTGCCGGCGCGCAGACATCCTGCCAGCCCATGCGACCCTGCAAGACCGGCGTGGCGTCTACGCCGTGCCCTTGCGGATTTCGGCTTCGAGCTCCGGCGAAGCAATGTCGCTGAGCTCTCGGAACGCACGGGTGAGTTGGTCAATGAGTTGGCCGTTGGCTCCGTGTTCCTCGAAGCACGTCTTCCACTGCCGCACCTCGCCCCAGACCCGGCGCATGATGCCCACCGCCGCCGGTCGCTCTGGCACGAAGGCAGCGTAGTGGCTCAAGGCGTTGTCCAGGGTGGCGAGCTTGCCCTGTTCACCCACCCCCAGGTGGAGCCGGCGCTCGCTGGCCAAGACGGGGCGCGGCACCACGTCGTACAGCGGACTGAGCACCCACCCACCCAGCCGCGGGTCGCGCACGAAGCCGTGGTTACGCAGGTGGTCGTCGTCGTTGGTGACGAAAATGTTGAGCACCATGCGCGCAAACAGCTCCTCGGCGTTGGGCCTCACTGCCAAGGGATGGACGTACCGACGGATGGCACGGCCCAGGTCCGCATAGGCCTTGTAGGGGGATTCGAACTCGCTGCAAGCCACCAGGGTGAGACCGCTGACGAAAGGCAGGCGCCCCTCGACCCGACCGTCACCGGGTCGGGTGTCGTGAAGCGCAACTTCCGGCAAGGGCTCGCCCGCAGGGACCCAGTAGCGGTCGAACCGGCGGATGAGCATGACCGGACGACCACCCAGGTCCAGGTAGCGCACCTCGGGCACGGCCAGGCCGCAGCGGCGAGCCAGCTCCAAGGTGCAGGTTTCAGCCCGCGCGACGTCGAACGTGTCGCCCTTGGCCGGAAACTTGGCCAGCCACAACGCACCCTCGCCGTCACGCACAGCGGCCTTGGGCCGAGCACCGCCAGCCGATGGCCCTGCGCCCAGGAAATTTTCGAGGTTGGCCGGCACCGGGGCGCCGTTCTCGACGGCCTCTGCCGCCTGCAGCGCGTACTGCAGCGAGCGCATGTCGCTGGCGGACGGCGAATCGGGGCTGGTGCGCGCCTCCCGCACGTCCAGTGCGCCCACGCGGTCGCCTCCGGCGTGCAGCAGGTACTGCACCTCCAGCAGGCTGTTGGCCGGCGCCTTCAGGCGCGCCTCGATGACCCGGCGTCCCCATGCGTCGGGGGCGGCGTCGCGAATGCCACCGAACTCACCCAGCCCGTTGACCGGGAAGAGCACCTTGCCCTTGATGCCCTGTCGGTCTCCGAAAGCCAGGCTCACCGGGTCGAGTTCGCAGGACTCTTTGCGCTCCAGGTAGCCCGTGCCGTAGGCGAACTCGCTGGCGAGATCTCGGTTCTGAAAGTTCGCGCCGCGAGTCTCGGTCAAGCCCAGGATGCCGGAGGGTACGAACCGATGCCCGTCGGCCTGCTCGATGTGGCTGAAGACGTAGACCTCGGACTTCTTGCGTGCCATCAGAAGTCCAGACGCTCCAGCTCGGTCTTGCTCAGGGTGCGGACACGCTGGGTGGCCTCTCGCGCGGCCAGCGCTTGCAGCGAAGGATCGTCCTCCTTCAGCAGCGACAGCAGGCTGACGCCGGGCGCAATGGCTTCCAGGTACCGCAGGACTTGCGCCTGGGTGCGGCTGAGGTCCCCCTTCTCCAGCAGCACGGCCGTGGAACGGGAGAGCCCGGCCCGCGTGGCGGCGTCGGCTTGCCGAATCCGCCGGGCCATGCGCAGGCGCGCCAGCTTCTCACCGAGCTGACGCGCCTCGTCCAGACGCTCGGGGGTCATCAGGGGGTGTTCATTGCGCTTCATGGCTGCAATCTCAGTCCCAAAAACTTTAGAGACCGCGATTGCAGACATTTTGACGTCCGACCGTCGGTGCGTCAAGTATGCAATCACGCTCACAAATCTGTTTGTGTCTGCGATTGCGGACATGAGTCGCCAGCCAGCTGCCTAGTGCCTCGCGGCGCTCACCGAGACCTCGCTACCTCTAGCGGACACCGAAGCCAGGCGGCCAAGGACCGACCCGATAAGCGCTCACCACCGATAGACCACCAGTTCGCCATCGCGGAGTGAAACGCTGTGCGGCGGTGCTGAACGAAGTGCTGTGAGCCTGTCCGGCGTCAACTATCCTGAGCTGCGTGTACCTATTGACTTCTAAGCGAGGGCGCCGCGAGCAATTTGCGAACCGCCGTTGCGATGAAAGCCTCATCCACCGGGTTGGCCGCCGGGTTGCCGGCGCGATGACCCCAGATCGACGGAATCGGTCGCAGTTCGGCGTCGCGCAGATGCGCCAGATCCAGCCGGTTGTCCTCGACCTGGAAATAGAGGTCGTGATCACCCGGCATCAACAGCACCTTGGCACGGATCGAGCGCAGCGCCACAGCCAGGTCGCCATTGAAGTCCGGATGCGCCGAGATGTCGCCATGCTGCCAGGTCCAGAGCTGCGCCAGGAGATCGCAGGGGTCGCGACGTGAGAACGTGTGTTCCCAGCTACGGACCAGGAAGTCCTCCTGCGAGCTGAAGCCCAGCGAGCGCCAGGCTTGCTCGCGATAAAAGGTCTGCGACAGCGCCCAGCCGGCGTAGATGCGGCCCATTGCTCGGAAACCGCGCACAGGTCGCCCAGTGAATGCGCCGTCGATGAACGTGGAATCGGCCTGCAACGCCGCGCGTACGCCCTCGATGAACACCGCGTTGTGCGGCGCGCATCGCGACGAGCCACAGACCACCGCGATACGTTCGACCAGTTCCGGAAAGGCCACAGCCCAGTGATAAGCCTGCATGCCGCCCATCGACCAGCCGTAAACCATCTTCACGCGCTGGATGCCGAACACCTCGGCAAGCAATCGCTGCTGCACGCGCACCGCGTCGTGATAGGTGACATCGGGATACCGGTTGCCGGTCAACGGCCAAGCTGTATTCGATGGCGAGGACGACAGACCGTTGCCGAACAGGTTCGGAACAACGATGAAGTAACGGGACGAATCGAGGATGCCGTCGGATCGGATGAGCCACTCGGTGTCGTAGTGCTGTGCCGCGAACGAGGTTGGATAGACGATCACGTTGTCGCGATCGGACGCCAGCGTGCCATAGGTCTTGTAGGCGATCCGCATCGCGGGGAACGTGCGGCCGCTTTGCAGCACGACGTCGCCGGCATTGAATATTGAGTAGTCTGGAGTGCTCATGGGTGCCTCTCGTTCAGCGCTTGCCTGCCGACGAATCCAAAAGTGGGGGCGGACCCCAACACTTTATGGGACGGAGCAATGTAAATGCTCGCGATCCATCATCCTTGGGCTTTAGGCAAGGACGGGCGACGCTACCCGTACTACGTCTGTGGCTCCAGCAGCCGCTTCGGCGCCTCCGGCCAGAGCCTGTCGCGGGTGCCGGCGGTTGCTGTGGAGCGGGCCGTGGTGGACCAGATCCGCACGGTGCTGACGAGCGCGGGCGCCCTCGGGCGGCTGAGACAGATCTGGGAGCAGCTGTTTGCGGTGGAGCGCTACCGCATCGCCCACCTCATGATCGAGCGAGTGGACCTGGTGGACGACGGGGTCCAACGCGGGATCCGGGTGCGCTGGCGTGAGGTCGGCTGGGACCAGTTGATCGGTGAGTTTGCGCCGCAGGAGATTGGGGCGGAGTTGCTCGAGGTGGAGGCCTGATGGCGGTGCTGCCTGACACCTTCACGCCCATCCATGCACAGCGGCACAAGCAGCAGTTGCTGATGCAAACCTCGGCCCCCGCGCCGGATTCACTGATCGTGGTGGCCGTGGCCCGGGCGCTGTTCTGGGCCGGATTGTTGGAGTCAGGGGCCTTTGCGCGGGTGAGCGACCTGGCGCGGGCCGAGGGGCTCAAGCCGACCACGGTGGGGCGGATGCTGCGCCTGGCGCAGCTGGCACCGGACATCGTGGAAGACCTGGTGCACGGCCGGCAGCCGGCCCGGCTCACGCTGTTCTGGCTGATGCGGCATGACATCCCAGGCTCCTGGGCGCAGCAGCGGCGTCTGATGGAAAAGTTCAAGTAGAGAAAGTGATGTCCAGACAGAACGGCAGGCCTATCGGCCAGCAGACCGGAATCTCCACCACCCACACGCTGCCCACTCCTGCAGGCGGGGTGAGGCTGGAGACTTTTGTACCGTGGGAACTGGTGCGGCGCGGGGTGCGCAGGCAGGTTGTCACACCATCGGGCGAGCCGCTGGAGATCGCGGTTCCGGCTGCAAAGGGCCAGGACGCCAAGGCCGAGGCTCCCGACACGCCGCTGCTGCGGGCTCTGGGGCTAGCGCATCACTGGCAGCGGTTGCTGGACGAAGGCCGCTGTGCAGGGCTGCGAGAGATCGCCGAGGCCGAGGGCATGGATCCTGGGCAGGCCAGCCGGATTTTGCGGCTGACGCTTCTGTCACCGTTGGTCATCGAGATTGCGATGCGGCAGGGCGCACTCAAGGCAGGGCTGTCTGAACTGCTGCGGGGGGCTCCCCCGCGGTGGGATGCGCAGGAGCGCCAGTTCGTGGGGCAGCCGTAATGCGCCATTGATGCAGGCCCTGCAGCCTTGCCGACCCTACGAGTCCAGCGACTGAACCTCGGCGAGACCTTCGAACTCCCCCAGGATCACGTGCTTGGCAAGCTTCCGGAGCCGAAACTCGCCCACAGATTCTTCTGACGAGGCGAATTCCCTATGCTCCAGCCGGAACAATCGAACTGGTCATCAACCGCTACACGGCCAGGTCCCTGGGTCTGAGCATTCCGCGGTCGTTGCTGATGCGCACAGACCGCGTGATTGAGTGAAGGGGCGGTGATCGATGCGGCCCGCGCCGCCCCGGCCACCAACCCTCAGCGCTGCGCCCGCACCTTCAGGGCCGCCTCCAGCAGCGAGCGCGGCGCCAACAGCTCCTGCGGGTTGGCCGGGTACTGCTTGATCGCCTCGGCCTCCACCGCGATGCGGGCTTGCTGTTCCACCTGAGCCAGCAGACCCGTCTTGCTGACGAACGACAGCGGCGAGTCGCTGGAAAGCAGCGCCTGCAGCGTGGCCGGCGGCTGTGCCTTGAGCAACTGCTCGGCCGCGGCGCGGTCGATGCCGTTGGCCTTACTGATGGCGGCGTAAACCACCTCGGCATCGGCCCCGCCCTTGGCAAGTGCGTCGCGCATCTCGACGTTGGCCTGGTTGAGCGCGGCCACGTAGCGCGCCGCCACCTCGGGCTTGCTGGCCAGGAATTCCTTGGTCATCGTCCAGATCGAGCTGGAGGCGAAGCCCACGTCCACGGCACGCTGCACGAGCTTGGCACCCGAGGCCTCCAGCCGCGCGCCCCAGACGTCCCAGACGTAATAACCGTCGATCTGACCGCGCTGGTACGCCGGCACGGCCACCGGCGGCGCCAGCACCACCACGTTCACGTCGCTCACCTTCATGCCGGCCTTCTGTAGGCTCCAGCGCAGCGCGTAGTCGGCCTGCGAGTTCTTCGCGATGCCGATGTTCTTGCCCTTCCAGGTCTTGGGGTCGGCCGTCATGCCCGACGCCGGGTTCGCATACAGGCCCAGCTTCGTCGTGCTGGCGTCGGCGTAGATGACACGCAAATTGATGCCAATGGAGTTGGCCACGATCATCGCCGAGGGCGCCATCGTCGCCGTCTGCACCTCGCCGCTACCCAGCATAGGCAGCAGCGCCGCGCCGTTGGCGCCTTCGATCATGTTGATCTTCAGGTTGAAGCGCCGCCACAAGTCCACATGCTGCGCGTAGGCAAAGTCCCAGGAGGCGCCCGGGCCCCAGGCGAGCTTGACTTCATCGGGGTCGGCAGCCAGTGCCGGCGCGGCGCAGCACAGCGTGGCCAGTGCGGCGATAGCCGCGGCGGCCAGGCGCCGTGTGAGCGCCAGTGCGGGGATGTTCAGCGACATGAGGGTCTCCGTTTCTGCGTGGGGTTGGGGACTTCAGGTTGGAACGAGCCGTTCCAACTGATCGATGAGCTCGTGCTTGAGCTCGGTGAATTCCGGACGCAGCACGACGTCGCGGTAGTTCTCGCGGCTGCCAAAGGGCACTTCGACATGCCGCACGATGCGGCCCGGCGAGGCCGACATGAGGAACACGTGGTCGGAGATGAGCAGCGCCTCTTCCACGTCGTGCGTGATGAACAGCACCGTGCGCTGCCCCTCGGCCTTGACCACGCGCCTGAGCAGCTGCTGCATGGACAGCCGCGTCTGCGCGTCCAGCGCGGCGAAGGGCTCGTCCATCAGCAAAGCGGAACTTTCGGCGATGAGCAGCCGCGCCAGCGCGGCGCGCGACTGCATGCCGCCTGACATTTGGTGCGGGTGCAGCTCGCGCGCGTCGCGCAAGCCCACGGCGTCCAGGTAGTGCAACACGGCCTCGTGCAGCTCGGCCTTGGAACGCTGCCGCGTCAGGCCATGGCCATGGCGGCAGGGGAAGGCGACGTTGTCGAACACCGTCATCCACGGCAACAGCGTCGGGCGCTGGAACATGAAGCCACGGTCGGGCCCCGGCTCGGTGACGCGCTGGCCATTGACCAGCACCTGCCCGCTGCTGGGCTGCGTGAAGCCGGCCACCAAGTTGAGGATGGTCGTCTTGCCGCAGCCCGTGGGGCCAATCACCGTGGCCGTCTCGCCGGCCTTCACCACGAAGGACACCTGCTCCAGCGCCAGGCGGCTGCCAGCGCGCGTGTCGAACGCCTTGCACACGCCCTGCAACTCGATCTGCGCGCTGCGCGACAGGGTCTCGCCGCTCATCGCCCAACCCAATGCAGCATGCGCCGCTCGATCATCAGGAACACCACGTCGATGCTCACACCCACCAGGCCGATGAGCGCCACACCCACGTACACCTTGTTGATGGCGTAGACCTGCGAGGCGCTCTGGATGAGGTAGCCCAGCCCCACCTGAGCGGCGATCAGCTCGGAGGCCACCACCACCGCCCAGCTCAGCGCCATGGCTGTGCGCAGGCTGACGAAGATCTCGGGCATGGCGGCGGGCAGCACCACACGAAACAGCGTGGTGAAGGTCGACAGGTGGTAGTTGCGGCTCAAGCGAAAGTAGTCGTGCGGCACCGAGCGCACGCCGCTCACCGAGCCCAGGAGCACGTACAGGAACGCCGTCATGAAGATGACGAAGACCTTGGCGAACTCGCCGATGCCGAACCAGATCACCACGATGGGAATGAAGGCGAGCGCCGGAATGGGCCGCAGGAAGCCGAAGATCGGCAGCAGGAAGGCGCCAGCACGCGGGTGGTAGCCCAGCACGATGCCCAGCGGCACGCCGATGCACGCCGCCACCGCAAAGCCTGTGGCCGTGCGAAACAGGCTGGCGCGCACATGCGCGAACAACTCGTGGCCGCCGTAGCCCTTTTGCCAGAGCTCGGCCGCCGCCGCGGCGATGCCCGAGGGCGTGCCCAGGTACTCGGCGCGCACGCCGGGCACGATGCCCAGCGGGATGACGTACTCCCACACCAGCAGCGCCAGCGCCACCACCGACAGCGGCGACAAGGCCCGCCAGGCCAGTGCGCGCATCGCGCTCACACGCAGGCCCTGCGCGGCCCCGCACAGCACCACCCGGGCCTGTCCGACACCGGTACGGAAAGTGCGCGTGGCAACGGGGACTGCATCCATTCCAATGTACCATACATAGGATGTTTGACCTTCGATGCCAACCCTGCGGGCATGGCCAGGGGCGCGGGTGAACGCGTCGCCGCCGCGCAGCCCCGTGCCGCGCTATGCCCAGCTGGCCGACCTGCTGCGCCAGCGCATCGCACGCGGCGTCTGGAACACCGGCGACAAGCTGCCGTCGCTGGAAGAACTGATGCGCGAGTTCGATGTCGCGCGCGTCACCGTGCGCCGCGCCGTGGAGATGCTCGCGCAAGAAGGCATGCTCTCGCCACAGCCCGGCCGCGGCACTTTCGTCACCGCCGCGCCCGCGCCCGACCGCCGACTGAAACTGGAGACCTCGCTGCGCGCGCTGGCCGACGTCTACCGCAACGACAAACCCAAGCTCACGCTCATCGAAGAGGCCTCAGCCATCGCGCCGCTGCAGGCCGCTGAAGGCACGGCCGCGCCGCGCTACCACTTCATGCGCCGCGTGCACTTCACCAGCGACGAGGCCTACTGCCTGATCTCGCTGTACCTGGACGAGCGCGTGTTCCGCATGGCGCCGGCACGCTTTCGCCGCGAGACGGCGATACCCGTGCTGCTGGAACTGCCGGGCGTGAAGATCGCCCGCGCGCGGCAGACGGTGACCATCTCGACCGCCGACGTCGAGGCCGCCGAACACCTGGGCGTGCCGCTGTACACGCCCGTGGCGTTGGTGCGCCGCATCTTCACCGACGCCAAAGGTCTCGTGCTGTACCTGGCCGAGGCGACCTACCGCGGTGACTACATCCGCTTCGAGATGGACTTGCGTCCCTAAAGGAGAACGACATGCCCGCACTGACTGCCGAAGAAGTGACCCGTTATCAGCAAGACGGCATCGTAATCCCCAAAGTGGGGCTGGACGCGACAACCGTGGCCGAGCTGCGCACCAAGCTCGACTCCTTCCTGGCAGAGCAGAAGATCACCGACGCCGACTACGTGCCCGACATCATCGAGCGTGACCCGAGCTGGTTGCGCTATGGCGTGATGCCCGAGATTCTGGACGCCGTGGCGCAGTTGATCGGCGAGGACATCATCATCTGGGGCTCGGCCTTGTTCTGCAAGGCGGGCAAGGGCGGCAAGGCCACGCCCTGGCACCAGGACGGGCATTACTGGCCGATCCGCCCACTGGCCACGGTCACCGCCTGGATCGCCATCGATGACGTGAACGTCGAGAACAGCTGCCTGCGCGTGATTCCCGGCTCGCACCGTGACCGCGTGAGCTACGCCCACGACGTGGACAACAGCGACACCATCATCCTGAACCAGGTGCTCAAGCCCGAGCACCTGCAAAGCGCACCGCCGCGCGACATCGAACTCTCGCCCGGCCGGTTTTCCATCCACGACGTATACCTGATCCACGGCGCCAACCCCAACAACTCGGGCAAGCGCCGCGCCGGGATGGTGTTTCGCTACATGCCCGCCAGCTCGCACTTCGACCGCGAAATGGCCGCGCGGCAGGTGCGCGACATGGGCGTGCTCGACCTGTCGCGGCGCAAGCTGCATCTGGTGCGCGGCGTGGACCGCTCGGGCCGCAACGACATCGCGCGCTGAAGCGCCGCAACCACATCCTGCGGCCAGGAGTCAGCATGGCAAGCGTCGCGTTCTTCGGCCTGGGTGCGATGGGGCAGCCCATCGCGACGAACCTGCTGGCCGATGGCCACCAGCTGTCGGTGTTCGACATCTCGCACCCGGCCTGCGCCCGCCTGGCCGGCGCCGGAGCGCGCGTGGGCACAAGCCCAGCCGACACCGTGCGCGGCTGCGAGTTCGTCATCACCTTGCTGCCCACTTCGGTGGAAGTGGCGCAAACGCTCACCGGCCCCAACGGCGCGCTGGCCGCGGCTCGCCTCGACGCCGTGTTCATCGACATGAGCACCGGCGCGCTGGACGACTTCATGCGCCTGCATGCCGCGGTGGCCGCACGCGGACTCACGCTGATCGACTCGCCCATTGCCCGCGGCCCGGACTTCGCCGCGGCGCGGCAGAACCTGTTCCTGGTGGGTGGCGAGGCTGCGGCGATCGAGCGCATCCGCCCGGTGCTGGCCCCGGTGTGCGAAGAGATCGTGCACTGCGGCGCGGCGGGCAGCGCGCTGAAGACCAAGATCATCAACAACTACCTGGCCGCGGTGAGCGTGGTGGCCAATGCCGAGGCGCTGGCGTTGGCGCGCGCCGCCGGGCTGGACCGCGACTTCCTGCGCCAGCTATGGAAGCGCACCGTCGCCGGGCGCGGCGCGCTGGAGACGGTTTATCCGAGCAAGGCCTTCGCAGGCGACCACACGCCGGGCTTTTCAGCCCGCCTGGCCGACAAGGACCTTGCGCTGGCGCAGCGCCTGGGCGAGTCGCATGGCGCGCACTTGGCAACCGGCGCGGCCGCGCGCGCCATGTTCGCGCTGCAGGCTGCGCAGGGCCGCATCGACGAGGACTGGACGGCGCTGCTGGATGTGCTGCAGCAAGGGGTGCCGCGTTCTGGCGCGGTGCCATGATCGTAGCCTGCGTCTTGAGCTGCGACCATGATCAAACAGCACCAGTTCGCCCAGGCCTTCGGGCTGCCCAACAGCAGCCCGTTTTGCGTAAAGCTGAAGAACTACCTGCGCATGCCGACAGCCGCCTGGATCAACCCGCCACCTGAGGAGAAAGAGCCGATCAGTGGACCCGTCGCCCGCACACCAAATTAACGTCCCTGGGTGTCGCAAAGTCATTGACACGTTCCGCCCAGCCACCAGATCCAGTTCCAGTACGGCCTGTCGATCCCTGAGGGTCTGAGCCACTTTGAATCGCGCCGGGTTTCGAGTAGGCCATAGACTGATGCCATGCGTGTGACACTCATTGGATGCGGCGCCATGGGTGCCGTCTTTGGCAGCGCACTTGCCCAGGCAGGTGCCCGCATCGCCTGTCTTGACCGCCGCACTGAGGTGGTAGACGCTATTCGGCAAGAGGGCTTGCGTGTGAGTGGCGAGTTGGGGGATCGTCGCGTGTGGGCCGAGGCCTCTACAGAGATCGACGAGCTGGGCCAGGCCGATCTGGCCCTGGTGCTGGTCGATGCCGCCAGCACGGCAAGCGCCGCCGAGATCGCGCAGCGTTGCCTCTGCCCGCATGGCTACGCGCT
The DNA here is from genome assembly GCA_021300575.1 of Rubrivivax sp. Classification (GTDB taxonomy): domain Bacteria; phylum Pseudomonadota; class Gammaproteobacteria; order Burkholderiales; family Burkholderiaceae_C; genus Rubrivivax. The sequence continues at coordinate 109,452 of JAJTDM010000011.1, read as the reverse complement.
GACCTTGCAGAACGGCATCGGCAACCTCGAGGCGTTGCAGGCGCGCCTGGGCCGCGACCGCGTGGCCGCGGGTATCACCTACAACAGCGCGACGAGCTTGGCTCCGGGCTTTGCGCGACACACCAATCGTGGTCTGACGGTGGTGGGTGAGGCTGCCGGCGCCGTGACGCCGAGGTTGCGCCACCTGGCCGGCGTCTTTGCCAAGGGCAACATCGACATCGAGCTGACCGATGAGGTTGAGGGACACATCTGGAGCAAGTTTGTGCATAACTGCGCGATCAACCCGATCAGTGCACTCACGGGACTGCGTCCGGGCGAGATCTGGCGTCATGACGCGGCTCGCGGCCTGCTGGAGCGCCTGCTGGACGAGATTCTCGAAGTGGTCGACCGTGCCGGCATCACCCTGCCCGAGCGCGACCCACGTGCCGAAATCCTCGAGCATTGCCGCGTTCGCTACAACCGGCCCTCGATGCTTCAGCACATGCTGGCGGGTCGAGCCACCGAGATCGGATCTCTCAATGAAGCGCTGGTTTCGCGTGCTCGGGCACTGGGTGTGCCCGTGCCCTTCAACGAAGCCGTTGTTCTCTCGGTCCGTGCGCTGGAGGCCAGCGGTGGCGCTCGCGACCGCGAAGTTGACGAAGCTGCGCTGGAAGCTCAGGCGCGGCTGGGGCCGGACAACCGTCAGACCACCGAGCCCGCAAAGCGCTGAATCAGAGGTGGTCGAGGTATTCGCAGATCACCCGGCTGTCGTAGGCTATGCACCCATAGCCCCTGGATCCACACCATGACCCGCCGTGACAGCGCAAGGCCGCGAGGCCTCGCGCGTCTGATCTCGATTTGAGGCCGAGCCCGGCTTTCCGTACCGAAGTTCTCGGCCCCGAAGGCCGCCCTGCTGCGCCTGGCCGCAGCCCTGGGTCTGGCGGTCACGGTTGCCCATGCGCAGTCAAACCCGCCTGCCGGCCACCGCAGTTTCCCCCCTCAAGCCCTTCGTGGAGAGCTGTGGGTAGGCGCACCCGCTCTGGAGCAACTCAATGGGCAGCCTGAACGGCTGGCCCCAGGTGCGCGCGTTCGCGGCGAGGACAACCTGCTGCGCCTGCCCACCCAGCTGGCCGGGCGGGCGTGGCTGGTGCGTTACACGCGCGAGCCCTCTAGCGGAATGTTGATGGACGTGTGGATCCCGATAGCGACAGCGAAGAGGCGCGCGCAATGCGGCCGCTGCAGGCGGCAGCCATCACCTATCGCATCGCCTTCGGCCCCCGCGCTGGCCAGAAGGTGCTGACGCTCCGGGGCGCGGCGCCACACGAGAGCGCAGCGCGCCAACCCCTGTGCGCCGACATCGATGGTTTCAGCCTGCACGCTGCAGAGAATTCGGATCAGGAGGTGGTATCGCCGTGTCAGGCTGCGAAGGACAGCCGCGAAGTATTGCTTTCGCGCTGCGTTGCCAAGGACGGCATTTGGCCGAAGCAGCCTGAGAGGCCAGTGTTCGATTTCGAACCGCTGCCTGTTCTCCAAGTCCAACCCACCGCCCGCAAACCCGCATGGATGCTGGGCTTCGCATATTGATACTCAACAGACATGCAGAGAGTGGAGAGAGAAAAAGGCTCGGTCAGCGGCCCCAGGGGTGTTTTGGGGGTGGCCGTACTCAACAGGCACAGTGCGGTTTCCCTCGGGTACCGCACAAATGAAACGGGCCCAGAGAAAAACTTGGGCCCGTGAGATTGGTGGTGGAACACGGAACCGAATCCGCGTCTGGTCTCCAAGAAGGTGCGCCACGTACCGGCCTTGAGGACACGCATTGGGGCATTTGGGCGGCAGCGGCGAGCACGACACCGCCCTCCATACAGGCCTGCAACCCCTCCAGCTTCCTCACGGCCAGAAGTGCGCGTTGGGCTTCATCCAGGTGAGCGCTGCCGGCACGCACCCCACGGCCGGCGAACTCTGGTGCACGCTAGCCGGCCGCGGCGCGATGTGGCGGCGCGATGCCACGGGCGAGGCGGTGACGCTGCCTCTCTGGCCCAGCGCCGACGAGGCGCTTCGTACAGTCGGGCCCTGGCGCTCCGACCCAAGCCACGCCGGTTCTTCGTAGCCTCAGCCGCTTGTCACGGAGCCTGCCGGCGCTCGTGCGCGCCCAGCAACGCCTGCACCCGTGCCGCCAGCGCCGCGCGGTTTTCGGCCTGCAGCTTGCGAAAGGCGTTGGCCAGGTGGAAGCGCACGGTTGCATGGCCGACGTTCATGCGGCTGGCGATCTGCTTATCGGCGCACCCGCTGCTCACCAGCCAGGCGACCTGCGCCTCGCGCTCGCTCAGGCGGCCCAGGCGCTGCAGCAGCACCTCTGCGTGTTCGGTCTCGGCAGGAGCGGGTGCGGCGTGCTGCTGCCAGTGCAGACGCGCCAGCGCCGCGGTAATGGCCGGCTCGACCAGGCGCAGCGCCTCGATCTCATCGGGCTCGAAATTACCGCGCTCGCGCCGGCGCCAGATGCGGAAGTCGCCGACACACTGCTCGCGGTCGTAGAAGTAGACGTTGACGCCCCAGTACATGCGATCGCGCTGCAGGAAGTCGTTGAAGAACTCGGTGCGCGACAGCTCGTGCTGGCGCAGGATCTGCGTGGCCACGGTCGGGCGGCGGCGCTGCATCAACGGGATGGTCAGCGGGTCGATGAAGCGGAAGTACTCGTCCCAAGAGCGCAGGTTCTCGAGCGCCATGTTCAGCGCTTTCATGCGCTCGAAACGGCGCCGCTCGCCGTTCCAGACCATCGACACGTAGGTGTCTGCGCCGAGCAGGTCGAGCATCGGCAAAGCCAGCGCATCGCGTAACTCGTCGCCGTCGCTGGCGTCGGCCAGCAGTCGCATGACCTCGCCGAGCGCGCGGGTCTGGGGGGTAGACAGATACATGGCGGTATTCCCCGTCAGGCAGTGTGCTGCCGATGCTAGGCGTTTGCCGGCGCGCGGACAACCGGCAGACCCTAACAAAACTGATAGGTGCGGCAGCAGGGCCCGCTGCCTACTCTGCGGCCATTGCCGAGTCCGGAGCCCGCACCATGCATGCCGCCGACCTACCGATCACCGCGCTGCGAGAGCTGCTCGACAGTCGCCTGCTGAGCAGCACCGAGCTGGCCGAAGCCTGCATCGCGCGCACCGAGGCCGCGGCGGCGCTCAACGTCTATGCCAGCTTCGACGCCGAGGCGCTGCGCGCGCAGGCCCGGTCTGCCGACCAGCGCCTGGCCGCAGGCGAACGCCTGCCGCTGCTGGGCATCCCGATCGCGCTGAAGGACAACATCGACGCCGTCGGCTGGCCGTGCGCGATGGGTACCGGCGCGCTGCAGGGCAGGGCGCCGGCGGCCGATGCCGAGCTGGTGCAGCGGCTGCGTGCCGCCGGCGCGGCTATCGCCGGTAAGCTCGGCATGCACGAATTGGCCTTTGGCATAACCAGCCACAACGCCGTCAGCGGCGCGGTGCACAACCCGTGGGATCCGCGGTGCATTCCCGGCGGGAGCAGCGGCGGCTCCAGTGCGGTGGTCGCCGCGCGGCTGGTGCCGGCGGCTATCGGCACCGACACTGGCGGCTCGGTGCGCGTGCCGGCAGCGCTGTGCGGTGTGGTCGGGCTGCGGCCGACGGTCGGGCGCGTGTCTGGTGTGGGGATCGCGCCGATCTCGGCCACGCGCGATACCGGCGGACCGCTGGCGCGCAGCGTGCGCGACTGCGCGCTGCTCGACGCCGTGCTCAGCGGCGACCACTCGCCTTTGCAGTCCATCAGCCTGCGCGGGCTGCGCCTGGGCGTGCCGCGAGCGCCCTGCTGGGACGATCTGGACCCGGGCGTGGCCGTCCTGGCCGATGCCGCGCTGACGGCGCTGCGTGATGCGGGCGTCGACTTGGTCGAGATGAGCCTGCCCGGCGTGGCCGAAACCAGCGGCGAAGCCGGCTTTCCGATCGCGCTGTACGAGTTCGTGCGCGACATGCGGCATTACCTGGAAGTGCGCCAGCGTGGCATCACGCTCGAGCAATTGATCGCCGGCGTCGGCAGCCCCGATGTGGCGGGCGCGGTCGGCACTCTGCTGTCCGGCGGCGGCATTCCCGAAGCCGTCTACTTGCAGGCGTTGCAAGCACGCCTGCGACTTCAGGCTCTGTACCGCGACGCCTTCGAGCAGCACCGCGTGCAAGCTCTGGTGTTCCCCACCACGCCGCGCACCGCCGCGCGCATCGGCGAAGACGAGACGGTGATGCTCAACGGCCGTGCGTTGCCGACCTTCCTGACCTTCATCCGCAATACCGACCCCGGCAGCAATGCCGCCATCCCCGGCATAACGCTGCCGGCGGGCCTTGCGGACGGACTGCCGGTGGGCTTGGCGCTGGACGGACCGGCCAACAGCGACCGGCGGCTGCTGGCCATTGCCGCCGCGATCGAGGCCGCGCTACCGCCAGCGCCAAAGGCCCCGCTCGTTTCCGCCTGAACACTTCAACGACGAAGGAGATACCCCCATGGACCGCAGACAGTTTCTCGCCGCCACCGCCACGGTCGGTGGCTCACCCAGCGTCTTTGCCGCCGATGCGCTGAAGGTGGCGGTGATGCTGCCGCAAAGCGGCCCGGCTGGTCTGTTCGGTCCATCCACCAAGGCCTGCGCCGAACTGGCCGCCGAGCATGTCAACGCGCGCGGCGGCGTGCTCGGACGCAAGATCGAGTTGCTGTTCGGCGACGCCGGCTTGCCGCCGGCCGAGGCCTCCCAGGCGGCGTTGAAGCTGTGGAAGGGTTCCGGCGCCAGCGTATTCATCGGCATGCACGACAGTGCGGTGCGCGGAGCGCTGGTCGGCCTGTTCAAGGCCCAGGTGCCTTACTTCTACACGCCGGTGTACGAAGGCGGCGAATGTGCCAAGGGCACCTACGTGAATGGCGAGACGCCGCAGCAGCAGCTGCAGCCAGTGATCCCGTGGATCGCCGCCGAACGCAAGCCGAAGAAGTGGTACATGATCGGCAACGACTACATCTGGGGCCGCAACACCAATGCCGCAGCCAAGGGCTTCATCGAGAAGACTGGCGCGCAGGTCGTCGGCGACGAATATCTTCCGTTCACGGTCGACAACTTCGACGCCAGCCTGGCGCGCATCCGCGACAGCGGCGCCGATGCGGTACTGGTGTCTCTGGTCGGCGGCGCGGCGGTGGGCTTCAACAAGGCCTATGCCAGCCTGGGGCTGGCCGACAAGGCATTGCGCCTGGGCACGCTGATCGAGGAGAACACGCTGGCCGGCATCGGCAACGCCAATGCGAAAAACCTGTATTCCAGCGCAGGCTACTTTGCCAACCTGCAGACGCCCGCGGCCAAGGCCTTCGCCGCAGCCTACGCCAAGCGCTTCGGCGCGCAGGCGCCGGCGCTGAACGGACTGGCCGAGTCGGTCTACGAAGGCGTCCTGTTTCTGGAGGCGATAGCCAAGAAAGCCGGCAGCCTGGGCGTGGCCAAGCTCGACGCCGCCAGCGAAGGCGCAACCTACAAGGGCCCGCGCGGCACCGTGACTATGAAGTCGCGCCATGTCACTCAGGACATCTTCGTTGCCGATGTCGATGCCAACGGCTTCCGCGTGGTCAAGACTTTCCCGCAGGTCGGCTCGGGGCAGACCTGCAAGATCTGAGGCCGGGCCAGACGCAGCCATGGATGGCGGCACGCTGCTGCATGCGCTGAACCTGGCCTACGAACTCGCCACCCTGGCGCTGACCACGCTCGGGCTGGCGGTGGTGTTCGGCCTGCTCGGCGTGATGAACATGGCGCATGGCGAGTTCGTCATGATCGGCGCCTATTCGGTAGTAACCGTGCAACAGTGGGGCTGGCCGCTCGTCTCGGCGCTGCCGCTGGCGCTGGCGCTGGCAGTATGCGCGGCGCTCGGCTGGGCGGTCGAACGCTGGCTCATCCGCCCGCTGTACCAGCGCCCCTTCGACACGCTGCTCGCCACCTGGGCGCTGGCGATGCTGCTGCGCAAGCTGGTCGAGGCCATCTACGGCAAGGGCTACCGGAACATCGAAAGCCCGCTCGGCGCGCCGATGCAGCTCGGCAGCCTGCAGTACCCGGTCTACCGACTGGTGCTGATCGCACTCGCGGTGGCGCTGATGGTCGGCCTGTACTTCTGGTACCGGCGCAGTGCCGCCGGCCTGCGCGTGCGCGCGATGACCGCCAACCCGGTACTGGCGCAGGCGCTGGGCATCCACACGCGGCGGCTAGCCTCGCAGGCATTCGTCGTCGGCGTGATGCTGGCCGGCGCGGCCGGCGTGCTGCTGGCGCCGCTGGTGCGCATCGAGCCGGGCATCGGTGTGGACTACCTGCTCGATGCGTTCTTCGTGCTCGTCGTTGGCGGGCTGGGCACGCTCGGCGGCTTTGCCGGCGGCGTCGGCGTGATTGGCGGTGCGCAGGCCCTCACCAGCAGCCTGGCCGGGCAGACCAGCGGTTATGCGGTGGTGCTGATGCTGTCGATCGTGTTCCTTTGGCTCAAGCCCGATGGCCTCTTTGCGCGGCGTTGAGGCGCCGGCCGCGCTGACGGTGGCGCTGGTGCTGCTGCCCTGGGCGACGAACGACTTTGTTGCCTACCAGATCGCGTTGTTCTTGATCTACGGCATCGCCACGCAGGGGGTCGCGCTGTGCTGGGGCCGACTCGGCTTTCTGCCGCTGGGGCATGCGCTGTTCTTCGGCCTGGGGGCCTATCTGTTCGGCGGCACGTTGAAGGCGGCGCAGGCCGAGGCGTTGTGGTGGCTGGCGCTGCCGCTGGCGCTGCTGCTGCCGGCCCTGATGGCCTATGTCGTGGCGCGGCTGGTGTTTGCGCGCAGCCTGCGCAGCGGACCGTACTTCTCGCTCATCACGCTGGCGATGACGATGCTGGGCTTCCTCGCCGCGCAGCAGTGGAGCGACCTGACGGGGGGCTTCAACGGCATGACCAGCATTCCGGAGCTGCCGCTCACCGAGCGCTACAGCACGCTGTACTGGCCGATCGCCGCCTGCGCGGTGGCAAGCACCGGCTTGCTGACGCTGCTGTTTCGCCGGCCGCTGGGCGTGCTGTGGGGCGCACTGGAGCAAAACGAAGACCGGCTGCAGCTGCTGGGTTACGCCACGGAACGCGTCAAGGCCGCTGCCTACGCGCTGAGCGCGCTGCTCGCCGCGCTGGCCGGCGCGCTCTTCTCGGTGCACCAGGGCATCGTCACGCCGCAGGCCCTGGGCTTCGTGCTGTCGACCGAGTTCGTCATCTGGGCCGCGGTTGGCGGCAAGGCCAGCGCGCTGGGTGCGCTGCTCGGCGCGGTGGTGGTCGGCTTTGCCTCGGCGGAGCTGCGCGACCGCTTCGCCAGCTGGGAGGTGTTCGTCGGCCTGCTGTTCCTGGCGGTGGTGCGCTTCCTGCCCGATGGCATGGCCGGATTGATGCCGGGGCTCAGGCCCCTGGGCGATGACGGCACGGCGCTGCCGGCGCCTGCAGCGCCACGCGCCAGCGCCCCTTTGCAGCTTGCCTTCGAGGGGGTGCATACCGCGCAGTCGGGGGTGAAGATCCTCGACGGCCTGGACCTGGCGCTGCAAGGCGCGGGCATCCGTAGCGTGATCGGACCGAACGGTGCGGGCAAGACCTCGAGCTTCAACGTCATGACCGGCCGGCTGCCCCTGCTGCGGGGGCGCATCGTGCTCGACGGCCTGCCCATTGGTGGCCTGAGCGCCTGGCGCGTCGCCCGCTGTGGCGTCGGGCGCAAGCTGCAGATACCGTCGGTGTTCGCGCAGCTCAGCGTACGGCAGAACCTGCTGGTCGCGCTGTGGGCCGGCCGGATGCACGGCGCCGACGCGCTGCGCAGCGCCCCGCTGTGCTGGCACAGCGCGCTGCTGGATGAACTGCTGCAGCATTTCCCTGAGCTGCAGGACCGGCGCGAGACGCCCGCCGGGCAGCTGTCACAGGGTCAGCGCCAGGCGCTGGAGCTGGTGATGACGCTGCTGCCCGAGCCGCGGCTGCTCTTGCTGGACGAACCCTGCGCCGGGCTGTCGCCGGCCGAGACGCAGCACATGATTGGCGTCATCCGCGCGGCGGTGCGGCGCATCGATGCCGCGGCGCTGCTGATCGAGCACGACATCAGCGCCGTGGCCGCCATGGGCGGAGAGGTCTTCGTGCTGCACCAGGGCAAGCGCCTGGCGCAGGGCAGCCTGGCGCAGGTTCAGGCCGACCCGGCGGTACGGGCGGTCTATGCGGGGGGGCGCAAGTGATCGACGGATTTGCGTTCGAGCAGGTGGTCTGCGGCTATGGCGACACCCTCGTCGTGCGTGGCGTGGGCGGCGCCGTGGCGCCGGGGCGCGTGCTCGGCGTGCTCGGCCGCAACGGCGTGGGCAAGACCACGCTGCTGCGCGCGCTGGCCGGTTTCCTGCCGCTGGCCGAGGGCCGCGTGCACTGGCGCGGGCGCGACCTGGCAGGCACCGCAGCACATGCGCGCCTGGGACTGGGCATCGCCTACGCACCACAGGAGAACGTGGTCTTCGGCGAACTGAGCGTGGCCGACAACCTGTGGCTGCACCTGCCCGAGCGCAGCCGCGCGCGCTACGCCGAGGCCTTCGCTGCGTTCCCGCTGCTGGAGCAGCGGCTGCGCCAGCGCGCCGGCAGCCTGAGCGGTGGCGAGCGCAAGCTGCTGTCCTTCGCACGCACGCTGGGGCTGTCCGCGCCCTTGACGCTGCTGGACGAGCCGACCGAAGGCGTGCAGCCGGAAAACATCGAGCGCATGGCCGGGCTGCTCCACCAGCGTCGCGCCGCCGGCGCGAGCTTCGTCGTCGTCGAGCAGAACTTGTCTTTCGTCGAGGCCGTTGCCGACGAGGTGCTGGTGCTCGACCACGGCCGCAAGGTCGCCGCAGGCGCGCTGGCCGCGCTCGGCCGTCAGGCTATAGAGGCGCACCTGGCGGTCTGAGCCGCCGTTCCCGGTCGTTGAGCATAGGAAATTGAAACATCCAGTTCTGCAAGAGCCGGGGAAAAAGACTCCAAAGCCCCTCAACCACCTCACCCCATGGCCCGCACCGTCTCCGACGGGCTTTCGCCGTAGTAGCTCTTGTACAGCCCTGCAAAGCGCCCCAAGTGCCAGAAGCCGTGGCCCATGGCGACTTCGGTCACGCTGCCGGTTTGCAGTTGCAGCGCCCGGCGGGCCTTGGCCAAGCGGCGCAGGGTGATCAGGCGCTGCGGGGTCATGCCATAGGTTTGCAAGAACGCCCGCTCCAGTTGCCAGATGGGCACATCCAGCGCCTCGCTCAGCGCGTCGATACGCAGCGGTGTGGTGCTGTGGTCCTTGGCCCATTGGTCCACCGACTGCAACAAGCGCTCGCGGGTTTGCAGGCTGAGCCCAGATCTGCTGCTGGGCTGACGCCAGCGCCGGGCCAACTCGCTCCAGAGGATGTGTTGCAGTTGTTCGTGCGCTTGGTCCACCAGCGCCGCGTCCAGGTCGTGCTGCCGGTTGGGGCCCAACACGCTCGACAACTCCACCAGTTGCTGCAGCGCCTGCGGTGGCAGTTGTCCGGGCAGGTGCAAGGCGCTCACGCCCCGGGCCATGTGCAGGCCCAGGGCATGCAGTTTGTGGGGTGGCAATTGCACGCCCACCCACTGCGCCTGCGGCGGCAGGCTGATGCACATGTCGCGGCCAGGCGCATAGACCACCAGGTCGCCGTTGCGCAGCTCTTGGCCTTGCACGCGCCACACGCCGTGGCCATTCAAAAAGATGCCCACCGACAGCCACTCGGGCGAGAGGTCACCCTGGGCCAAAAGCGCCAGGTTGTACTGCCCCCAATCGGTGCGGCACAGCGGGCTGACGCTGTGCACGATCTGCCCGGCAAAGCGGCCCTTTTCCAGCTGCACATGCTCCAAAAAACCTTCTTGCAAAGCCAAGACCAGCGCCTGCGGATCGAAGGCGTCGAGTCGGGTGACCGAGGTCGCAGAAGTGACTGTGGATGCGTGCATGGGTATGAACGCTGGCAAGGAATTGAATCCTTTGGGGTGCACAGCGTCAATCCGCAGGGTTATCCCTAGTGGGCCAAAAGCCAGCTTGCAGAAATCTGGATAGTCACCCGAGACGGCGGTTTTTAGACTGGCCCCACTCAACAAAGCAACGAAGGAGCGAGCATGAGCCAAGCATTTGATTACATCGTGGTGGGTGGCGGCTCGGCCGGTTGCGTGGTGGCCTCGCGCCTGAGCGAAGACCCCACCGTGAGCGTGTGCCTCATCGAAGTGGGCGGTCCGGACAAGAGCGTGTTCATCCACGCCCCGGCGGGTGTGGTGACCATGTTGCCCATCCCGTTCAACAACTGGGCGTACAAGACCGTGCCCCAGAAAGGCCTGAACGGCCGCCAGGGCTACCAGCCCCGGGGCAAGGTGCTGGGCGGCTCCAGCTCGATCAACGCCATGCTCTATGTGCGCGGCAACAAGCAAGACTACGACCACTGGGCGGCGCTGGGCAACAGCGGCTGGTCTTACCAAGACGTGCTGCCCTACTTCAAGAGAGCCGAGCACAACGAGACCCACACCAACAGCCCCTACCACGGCACAGGCGGCCCGCAAAACGTGGCTGAGCTGCGCAGCCCCAGCGCCGTCAACAAAATGTTCCTGGACGCCTGCGCCCTGCACGGCATTCCGTACAACCCTGATTACAACGGGGCCGAGCAGTTTGGCGCGTTCATGTACCAGGTCTTCCACAAAAACGGTGAGCGCCACAGCGCGGCCAAGGCCTACATCACGCCTCATCTGTCGCGCCCCAACCTGAGCGTCAAGACGAACACCGTCACCACCCAAATCCTGTTTGAAGGCACACGCGCGGTGGGCGTGCGCATCGACCAGGGCGGCCAGGTGAGCGAACTGCGCGCACGCCGCGAAGTGATTGTGTCGGCCGGGGCCTTTGGCTCGCCGCAATTGCTCATGACCTCCGGCGTTGGGCCAGCGGCCGAGTTGCAGCGCCACGGCATCCCGGTGGTGCATGCGCTCGAAGGGGTGGGTAAAAACCTCCACGACCACATCGACCATGTGCAAACCTGGCGTGCGCCCAGCAACTCCGAGACCTTTGGCGTGTCGGCCACCGGCACCGTCAAAATCACGAAGGCGATTGGCGAGTGGAAGAAAAAACGCACGGGCCTGGTCACCAGCACCTTTGCCGAATCGGGCGCGTTTTTCCGGTCCTCTCCCGAGGTAGAAACGCCCGACCTTCAGTTGGTGTTTGTGGTCGGCATCGTGGACGACCACAGCCGCAAGCTGCACCTGGGCCACGGCTTTTCTTGCCATGTCGACGTGATCCGCCCGCACAGCCGGGGCAGCGTCACGCTGGCCGGCCCCGATGTGCGCACCGCGCCAATGATCGACCCCAACTTTCTGGGCGACGAGCGCGACCTGGACCTGCTGGTCAAAGGCGTGCAGATGCAGCAAGCCATCATCGAGTCCAAGCCCTTTGACGCCATTCGCGGCAAGATGCTTTACCCGGTGGACAAGCACGACAAGGCCGCCATCGCGGCCGACATCCGCCGCCGTGCCGACACGCAATACCACCCGGTGGGCACCTGCAAGATGGGTCCGGCCAGCGACCCGATGACCGTGTTGGATGCCCAGCTGCGCGTGCACGGCCTGCAAGGCCTGCGCGTGGTGGACGCCTCCATCATGCCCACGGTGTGCAGCGGCAACACCAACGCGCCCACCATCATGATCGGCGAAAAAGCCGCCGACCTGATTCGCCAGGCCTGAACACGAAACCCCAATCTACACACGCCGGGCCAAGCGGCTCTGCGCCTGGCGCCTCACAGACTGAAATCGAGAAAACCATGAGCACAAAACCCTGGCTGACCACCTACGCCGCCAACAACATCCCAGCCTCCATCAACGCCGATGCTTACCCCTCGGTGGTTCACATGATGGAAGAGGCCATGGCGCAATACGCCGATCAGCCCGCCTTCTGCGCCTTTGGCCAGACCCTGAGTTATGCAGATGTGGACCGCCAATCGGCGGCCTTCGCCGCCTGGCTGCAACAGCGCCTGGGCGTCAAAAAAGGCGATCGCATCGCTGTCATGGTGCCCAACTTCATCGCCTTCCCTATCGTGTTTTTGGGCATTGCGCGGGCGGGGGCGGTGCAAGTCAATGTGAACCCCCTCTACACCCCGCGTGAGCTGGCCCATCAGCTCAAGGACTCGGGTAGCGAGACCATCATCATCTTCACCGGGGCCACGCCTGCCCTGGCCGAAGCCATCGCCGCGACCGACATCCGCAATGTGGTCACCGTGGCCCCGGGCGACGGCACCCCAGCGGTGCTGCCTTCCCCGGCTGTGGATGTGCGTTTGACACACGCCACTGCGCTGGCCGACGCGCTCGCCCAAGGCGGTAGCCTGCAACGCACGCCTGTGAGCTTGACGGGTCAGGACCTGCTGTTTTTGCAATACACCGGAGGCACCACGGGCCTGTCCAAAGGCGCGGCGCTGACGCACCGCAACCTGGTGGCCAACGTGGCTCAGTACAAGGCCTTCATGCCCTCGGCCGTGCGGCCAGGTCAGGAGGTGGTGGTCACGGCCATTCCGCTATACCACATCTTCGCCTTGATGGTGAACTTCCTGACCTACTTCACCGTGGGGGCCAAAAACTGGCTGGTGGCCAACCCACGCGACATGGACGGTTTTGTCGAGGTGCTCAAGCAATCGCGGCCCAGCGTCTTCATGGGTGTGAACACTTTGTACGCGGGCCTGAGCATGCACCCCCGCATTGGTGAGGTGGACTTCTCTAACCTGCGCCTGTCCGGCGGTGGTGGTGCAGCCGTGCTGAGGCCCACCTCAGACCGCTGGAAAGCCATCACCGGCACCTTCATTCGCGAAGGCTATGGCCTGTCCGAGACCAGTCCTGTCGTCTCGTTCAACCCCGCCAGCATTCAGGATTTCAGTGGCACCACGGGCCTGCCCTTGCCGGACACGGACGTGAAACTGCTGGATGAATCGGGCCAAGAGGTGGCTCTGGGTGAGTCGGGCGAAGTCTGTGTCAAAGGCCCGCAGGTCATGCAGGGTTACTGGAACCAACCCGAGGCCAATGCGGCTGCGTTCACGCCTAACGGCTACTTCCGCACGGGCGATGTGGGCGTGATCACCCCGGAGGGATTTTTACGTATCGTGGACCGCAAGAAGGATATGGTCATCGTCTCGGGCTTCAATGTGTTCCCCAACGAAATCGAGGCCGTGGTCTCCGGCTGCCCCGGCGTGGCCGAATGCGCCTGCGTGGGCGTTCCTGACGACAAAACAGGCGAAGCCCTGAAGCTGTTTGTGGTCCGCGCACCGGGTGCCAGCCTCACCAGCGACGCACTGGTAGCCCACTGCCGCGCCGCCTTGACCGCTTACAAAGTGCCCAAACTTTTGGCCTTTGTCGACACACTGCCCAAGTCCACGGTCGGCAAGATTTTGCGCCGCGAATTGCGCGACATCACCTGAACCCGGAGTGCTCCATGTCGTCACCAAACCTGCCCACCCTGGCCGAGTGCCAATCCAGCCTGGACCAAGACCTGCAGACTCTGGCGGACCACCGCAGCCGCTGGGTGCAAACCTCGGTGGCCGAGCGCATCGCCATCCTGAACGAGATCAAGGACGCCTTGCTGCCCGTGGCGCAGGCCTGGTCCGAGAAAGCTTCGCGCCAAAAAGGCATTCCGGTCGGCTCGCCGCTCGAAGGCGAGGAATGGCTTTCGGGGCCGTACACCGTCATGGCCTATTGCAACCAGATGATGGCCACGCTGTCCAAGGTGCAGGGCAAGCAACACCTCAGCGATCTGCCTTTGCGCGAGTTACCCAACGGGCAACTGGCCGCACGCGTTTTGCCGCATTCGTTGTGGGACCACTTGCTGCTCAGCGGCGTCAAGCTCGATGTGTGGATGCAGCCGGGCGTGACCCGCGCCAACCTGGCCGAGCACACGGCAGGCATTTACGACCCGGCCAGCCCGCAGCACAAAACCGGCCAATTGGCGCTGGTGCTGGGCGCGGGCAACATCGCGGCCATTGCGCCGCTAGATGTGTTCCACAAGCTGTTTGCCGAAAACGAAGTGGCGATGCTGAAGATGAACCCGGTCAACGATTACCTGATCGAGTTCTTGAATGCCGCACTCAAACCGCTGATTGACCGTGGCTTTGTGCGCATCGTGCGCGGCGGCACCGATGTGGGGCAATACCTGTGCAATCACCCGCTGGTGGAAACCTTGCACATCACTGGCGCCGGGGCATCGCACGACGCCATCGTGTGGGGCACCGGTGAGCAGGGCCGCGCCAACAAGGCCGCCAACACGCCGGTCAACACTCGGCAGATCACCTCGGAGCTGGGCGCTGTGTGCCCGACCATCGTGGTGCCGGGCCCTTGGTCGGCGGCCGACATCCGCTTTCAGGCCGAACAAGTGGCCACGCAGAAACTGCACAACTCGGGCTTCAACTGCGTGGCTTGCCAAGTGCTGGTGCTGCCCAAAGACTGGGCGCAAAAAACCGCCTTTGTGCAGTCACTCGAGGGCGTGATCCAAAACGCTTTGCCTCGCGGCCTGTACTACCCCGGCGCACCCGAGCGCCTGGCCGAGTTCTGCACGAACAACCCCACCTTCAAAACCGTCCAACGCCCCGGCGCGCAAGACCTGGTCATGTCCTCGCTGGACCTGGGCAACGCCAAAGCGCGCAGCACCGAAGTGTTTGCGCCCGCGCTCAACGTGGTGGAACTGGGCGGACATGATGCCGAGGCCTACTTGATCGCCGCGATCGAGATGGCCAACAGCCAGCTGTACGGCACCTTGGGGGCCAACATCGTGATCCACCCCCGCACCATCGCCCAGATCGGACGCCCGCGGTTTGAAGCCATCCTGGCCGATCTGCGCTACGGCACCATCGCCATCAACGCCTGGACGGGCTTGGGCTTTTTGTCAGCACAGTCCCCCTGGGGCGCGTTTCCGGGGCACACGCTGGACGATGTGCAAAGCGGCATCGGCGTGGTGCACAACACCTTGCTGTTCGACAAGACCGAACGCGCCGTGGTCGAAGCCCCGTTTCGACCCTTTCCGCGCAACCTGCTGAGCTTGTCGTTCACCTTGTTGCCGCGCCCGCCATGGTTCATCACCAACCGCAAAGGGGCCATTCTGGGCAAGTTGCTGGTGGCGTTTCAACACCGCCCCAGCTTACTGAAAATGCCGCGCATTTTTCTGAATGCCTTGTTGGGGTGATCCCGCCCAGGTCAAGCCACTGCATCGCCTGTGCACGCCAGGCAAAGCCGCGGACCTTGGTCCTGTTTTCTTGACCAAGGCAGCGCCTTGCCCCCGCTTCCTTGGCACGAGCTGTGCCATCCATTGGGGCTTCACACGTATTCAAAAGGAGACAGAACATGATCACCCTCAACCGCGCCGCAAGCGCCTTGGTCTGCTTGGCCGCCACCGTTTTGGTGGGCTGCGCCAACACGACCCCACCTGCTGGCGCGACCGCACCGGTGAAGAGCAGCGCTACCACGGTCGCTCCCACTTGCGGCAAAACAAACCTGCTGAGCACGGGCCAGTTGGCCCGCTCCGTCGCACCCGGGCGCTGGATCACGATGGCCGAGTTGCAAGCCAGTTTGCCGAAAAGCCCCGTGGATGTGGGTTTTGACATCGACGACACATTGGTTTTCCCGAGCCCCAGCTTTCAGGCTGTCTTGTTCAACACCGATGGCCCGGGGGGATCCAACCCCTATGGCGCGGACATTCGCGCCGTAGTGTCCAACCCCAAGGCCTGGCATGACGTGCACCATGTGCACGACCGCTATGTGATCCCCAAACAGGTGGGGCGAGACCTCCTGGCGCTGCATCAAAAGCGCGGTGACCGCATCCACTACATCACGGCGCGCGTGGGGGTGGAAGGTGCGCAGCTGGAAGCACGCATGCGCAAAATGTTCGGCGTGGAGTTTGCCGGTCCCATCATCTTCACTGCGATGAAGTCCAAAACAGAAGCCATGCGTGCACGCAATCTGACCATGTACTACGGCGACTCCGATTCGGACATTGAATATGCCCAGGCCGCCGGGATCCGGGGCGTGCGCGTTTTGCGAGCAACCAACGCCATCGACTACGACAGACGGCCATGCTTTGGCAAGTTCGGGGAAGAAGTGATCATCGACTCCGACCGTTGAACTCAGGCATCTGGCCCCAAGGGGTTTGACCCGGCTCAAACCCCCTGTCCCACAAGCCGCTGTGCGCCATACCGGCATTAGTCAAATGGGGAATCGAACAGCCGACACGCGGGTAGCGTCAGCTTGCCGGCACTGCGACAACAGCACCCGGCTTGCCAGTTCTTTGCCAAAGATTTCAGCGTAGTCGCGGCAGGCGCTTTAGCCGCCGCCGGCTGGCCCGGCCAGGCTCTGCAGCCCCGCCTGCCATCTGCCTTGCTGCCGTCGCAACCCGTCGAAGATGGCGCCGGCCGTGGGCTCTGGGAATCCCGCAGGCAGCAGCCCCTGCACCGCAGCAATGGCGGGGTCCACCCGAGCTACCAGCGCCTGCATCGCGTCCCAGACGCCTTCAGCCCCGCTGCGTTGTGCCAGCCCATGCCAGTGTCGCGTTTGAATGCGGTCGAGCTGGTAATGCACGTTCTTTAAGCGGACCGCCATCGCGAGCTTGGCCTCCTGCCATGCCACCTGATTCGGCCCCTGCCCGATGACCGGCCACACGGAGATGACGTCGTATAGCGGGGTCATGCGGTAGCCGCCACCGGGCAGCAGAAAGATGGAGAAGTTCTTGGCATGGCCGTCGGTGGCGGCCAACAACCAGAAGGCCAGTTGGGCGCACAGGAAGTGGCGGATGTCGGCGGTGGCGGTCCGGCTGCCTCGGAGCACCTGCAGGCAATGCGCCATGCCCGGCCCGCCTTGGGCCTCGTACTTCTTGTGGGAGGCCCTGCCCAGCAGCTGGCAGAAGTCCTCCTGTGGAATGCGCGCTATCCAGCGGGGCGAGGTATCGATCCCCTCCACCCACTGCCGGTCGAAGCGCCCCACCGCCAGCACCGTCTCGTTGCCGAAAGTAGCGATGTCCGTGGTCGCCACCGGCAGGTCGAGTTCGCGCAGCAGCTGCGCACACAACCACTCGTTGTAGACCGAGTGCGTGAGGTCCAGGCGGCTACCGCCCACCAGGCCAAGGGGCAGTTTGAGGATGTGCGTGGTCGGTGTGGCACCGAGTGGTCGACACCATTGGCGGTCGACCCGCAGCAGCGCGGTCTTCTCCTGCGCTCCGGCAATCGAGATGCGCAGATCGTCGGGGTCCTGGTCTGCTCCCAAACCCGGTTCGGCAGCGACCCCACGCAAGTGTCGGGCGACCGCCTCATCGTCCATCGGCTCGTACTCGACCCGGTCAAAGCCAGTCGGCGGCTGCTCGGGGGGCAACAACTGGACGGCGCCGACGCAGTCACGGCCGATGGCCTGCAGCAGGTCGAAGACCTCGGTCGAGCCGACCCTGAAGCGTGCGCTCACACGGCGCCGGATGCGCTCGTCGTCCGGCAGGAGGTTGTCGAAGAAGTTGGCTACCACCGGGCCAGCGACCGTCCGGTCTGGGGTGATGGGCAGCGACAGCGACAGGGGACGCACCCATGCGGATGCCAGCCAGGACTCCTCGTAGACGAAGCGGTGACCGCCGGTGCGTGTGCGCTGCCACGTGCCTACGCGCTCGCCGTTCATCCAGACCCAGAGCTCGCGGACGTCAGCCATGACTGCGCCCTTGGGGCTTGTTCTGCGGGGCCGCGACCATGGCGACGGCGGTTGACCTCACGCTCATCACCATTGGCCCCGTGGCTCGTCGTCGTGCGGGCCTTCCGGTGGCACGACGGGCACCGGCATGGCCGGTTTAGACCCCGTCGTCAGCTTGGCCATCGCGGTCGCTTGGGCCCGGAGATGCGCTTCCAAGTCGACGCTTGGCTTGTAAGCTGAGGGCCCGGGGTCGGTTTGGCGGACCACCATCTGAGCACCCAACATGGCCAGTACCTGCAGCAGTTGTTCCACACTCACTGCGCCAGGGTCACGTTCGATGTCGGCAATTCGCGACTGCACGACACCCAGACGCCGGGCAAGCTCTGCTTGCGTGATCCGGCGCGACTTGCGCAAGGATTTCAGCAGTTGCTGCAGTTGGCTGACGAGCTGGACAGGATAGTCCATGGCGGTTATCAGTTAAAAGTGTTTTTTGTAGCATATCGCTTTAAGGCGATTTAATCAATATATCGCTAAAGGGCGATAGAGCGAGCGTATCGTGCTTGGGCGATACCCGAGCTCACGCAAGCCCAACGGCGTGTTCCAGTGCGGCCTTGCCTGTTGTCTGTCTCACCCAAGTGCCGTCAGCCAACTTGTAGCGGCTGCGACGATAGACAACCAGTTCCCCATCGCTGAGTGAGACGCTGTGGGGCAGTGCTGTGAGCCTGCGGCGGTGGGCCAGCGACAGCACAGCGGCGGAGTTGCTATCCGCGTGTCGCTCAATGTGCTGCTGCGTGTCTTGCTGCTTGACCGCGGTTGTCATTCACCGGCCCTCGCCCTGTGCTGTCAGCGGCAGCAGCGTGTGTGACGTTCATCACGACAGCCCCACAATGAAAAAACCGCCGTCTCAACAAGCAAGACGACGGTTCCGGATGGTGGTGGACTGAACGCGAAAACCGAACGCTGATGCGCCACTCGGCGGGATTCGGCGTACAGGTTCGCGCGAGCAAGCGCAATAGGGTTGTAGGCGATGAAGCAGGCCTCGTGCCGCCGCACCCATCGGGCGGCGGCGCCGCCTTTGCCGACGAGCCCGGCGGCCTTCAGGGCGCCGCTCGCGTCAAGGTCCCGCAGCGCACATCGTCAACCCGGCGCCAACACAGCGTCGCTGTGCGGCGAGTCTGCAGCGCCGCTTCGACGGCGGCCTGCTGGCTGCCCGTGATCGAAGAACCGTCGAGCGAGATCAACTCGTCACCGACCTGCAGACCTGCCTTCGCCGCCGGGCTCTGCGCCTGCACGAGCAGGGCCAGCAACCGGCGCGCCACCACGGCGGTGGCCAGCCCGAAGGAGCCGTCCTCGAAGCGACGCTCGCTTGCGTCGCCGGGTGCCAGCCACAGCCGCGACTGCCCGACGTCCACCGCCCAGCGGGTCCGCGACAGCAGCCCGACTCCGATGAGGCCGACACCAAGCTCCCTGCTCCCGGAACCCTCCGGGCCAAAGCCAGTCGGGACGTTCAGCCACCGGACGTCGGCAACCTCGACCGCCGTTGAGCGTGCGGCCATCGCGCGGCTCTGGCCCTGTATCCCGGGCCCCTCGATTGTCACTGCGCCTTCCGGCGGCACGAGTCCCCGCACCGGGTCGGTCACGAGATACAGCGCGCCGGCGTCGCCGCTGTCGAGCAGCAGGTCGACGGCGACCGGATCGCGGCTGGCATCGAGCGTGACCCGGACCGGGACGAACAGGTGGTCGTGCCGAACTGTGAGCGCGGCGCTACGCGCACCTGCCCCCAGATCCGTAGTGCCGAGGCGGTGCAGGCGCATTCGCCCGGCAGCGGCATCGACCTCCACGCCGAAGCGGGTCCACAGGTCGTTGCCGATGATGCCGTCGATGAACACCAGATCTGGCGATCCGAACAGCGCCAGCCGATCAACTGGCAGCACCAGTACCGTCATGTCCCGCAGCGTCAATGGTCCAAGTTGAAGCGCGACCCCGGGCGCGACCTGTGCAGCCGGGCGCGCACCATCGCCCAGGCCGCCAACTGCGATCTCGCCACGGGGGGACAGCGCCAGGTCGGCTGTTCGGGGGTGACGGAAGATCACCGTGCCCATGGCGCCGGTGTCAAACAGGAAGCGGTATCCGGGCCGGCCGTCGATCGCGACCTCCACGATCGGATACGAGAGCGCCCCCTGCAGCAGCGGCAGTTCGACTGTGCCGGCGGCACAGGCCGGGCAATCGCCTACCGCCTGACGGTTACCGACCGGGTAGGTAGTGCAGCCGGCCAGCAGCGTCGCAACAAGGGCAAGGGTGGCAACGAACCGGCAGGTCATCGCGTACGGTTGGCGCCTTGGAATGGTGGCCAAGGGCGGAATCGAACCACCGACACGCGGATTTTCAAACGCTTGCTAGACCAATTTCTAACTTGATTTTCAAGCTGATACAGCGTCGTAGAAAGTTGGTGTGCGTATTTTGTACGCGAGGAACGCGAAGCAACAATTTCACACCGTCTAATAATGTATTGAAGCATATCCCATTGCCCTTTCGACTGTCTCCTAAAACGACACTATTTCTTCCTAGAATAAAGTAGTCTTATACTGGCTTATTCCGATTTATCTAGCGTCCGCAGCCTATCTAAACGCAGCAGCGTATTCAGGCATCGTACGCATCCCGGACTTTGTTCACAGCTCACCTCGTTCGATTCTTATTTATTAATGCGACTTCTCATTTTGTCGCAAGACACACAGGCCGGAATTTAGATTTGGTAGTGGTCAGTTTGGAAAGAATGTCAGATGCCTGTCACAGCATTACAGCGTAGCGAAAACAGCCAGATCGCTAGTTCACATTTTCAGCTATGCCGGTCATCCCCTTTACATCTGACGCGCATTGATATAGCAATTTCCGATCATTTACTGTTCAAAAATCGTGCTTTTTCTTAACACGCAAGTTCATTCCGACTGCCAAACACCAGGAATACTCAGAAAATAGACGCCGATCTCTTATTACTTTTACGGATCACCTCGCGCTGTCGCTTTTGCCTATCCCGCTCTGCCCGTAATTGCTCTTTCCCACGCTTTATGCCTTGCTTGAGCGAATTGATACGCAACTGTGGGATAGACATGGGAGGCTTCGGAGAAGTTGGTTTCGCGGAACTATCGCACAAGGCTTGCACCTCAGACTCCTCCCCTACCAACCAGGGATTTCCAACAACACTTGCTATTCCAAATTGATATTGAAGAATAAGGCGAGCATGTGTTGCATTTTCTGCGTACACAACAGTTCTCACTATCTTCCCACCAATACGCAACTGTCCCAAATACTTCTTCATCAAGTATTTAGCATGAATTAGTCGAAGTCTGAATTGTGCTAACCACACATCGATTTGATACGCCCCAGGCTGTTCAGGACAAACATCGGACTTATCACTTCTTGAACCCTTGACGCAGGCGCCCTGCGGCATGCTCGATTGCGCCGTCCAGTTCACCTGCCTCCACCGCAGACTTGACAATCTCCAGCGTGGAAATCAAATCTTTCGGCGAAGCAACCTCTACAGCATACTTGCCCTTTGCCAACTCCAGCACCTTTGCTCCGTAACGGATGCTCAGTGCGAACTTGCCGCTCTCTTGTTTGAACCACCAAGCCTTTACACGTTTGCTGGACTCAACAGTGCGGCGGCTACCCGTTGCCGGGTCAGTCACAGTGCGCAGCCGAAGAGGAGCGAATTGCTTTCCCTCTTCCTGTGCAGATGCCAGCTTCATCTGCTCGTCCAGCCGTCGAAGCAACTTGTTTCGGCGCAGTTGGACGGCGCTCAGTTGCTGAGGTCGTTGAACAGCAGTCAGTTTCAGCGTGCTTAGTGTTCCCATTGCTACTTTCTCCTAAATTAGTATCGCAATGAGTGCAGTTTATGTTCATCGGCAAGATGAGAGCAACCGATTTCAAGTCATCACCCATTCGGCAAATCCACATAATTCACATATTTTTTTATGGTATTGTTTGGTCTTAGCTAAATAGATGTATGAAGATTACAGCACATCACATCAGATCATTCCTTAACGGTTACAGTAAACACATAACGCACTGGGCAGTCGCACACACGACATTTCATACATACAAGGCCACTGACAGGCAAATTATGAGTATGCGTACAGAGGCACAGAAGAAATGTCGCCATTTTAGACGCACATTCAGTCAGTCTCTATATCAGGCAAAGGCATTAAGAAAGCCAAGCCTGTACTCGCCTCTACTACTGACAACCATAGAAGGTGCTTTTGAGTCATACAGTTCCCAGAACACAATTCACTTCAATTTTGCTATAGGCAACATCCCGCCGGGAATAGACATGATTGAGTTGAGAAAGGTGTTTGAGCACTGTTGGGTACGGAAGGCAGGTTTGAGTGGAGAAAGACTTTGGATAGAGCAAGCAACGCCTGAAAACAACATTAAATGGCTCAGCTACATAACAAAGGAAGCCGAGCGCGGAAATGCTGATACTTGGGATTTCGAGAACACACAGATTCCACACCAAGCACTGTTGATGGACTTAAGTTAGTCGATAGTGAGTCTTCATTTCATCTAGCCATCAATACATGGGCTAGTGCCATAGTGTTGTCGTTTCACTTTGAAGTATTCATTACACACATAGAGCAAAGCACCAGAGGTCGAGATCTACGCACCTTTGAGAAATAGTACAGCGAAAAATTAGCTCTTTGGCGTACAGATCGGTACTGCATAAAGCATAGCTCAACGCCAAATCACGCGCACAAACGTTTTTTACAGCGTGGCGAATGCTTGGGTAGCTTGAACCTCAGTTGCCCAGCTTGTAGGGCTTATTTCTTCAAGTAGCGCTTTATTTCTTTGACTTCGCTCATCTTCAGCGCTAAATACAGAGAACAAAGAGAACATGCAAAGTGTTTGGTCGAATACCTATGTCATTGACTCTCAATGATTACTGAGAAACCCGCCGAATTACCTGGACTCTCTTGTCCGACCTGTACCAAAGAACACACACTTGTTCGCACACCACTTATTTGGAGAGCGCGATGGCAGCAGCAAAATCACTTACAGCAGCAGAAATACAGCGAGTGCTTGAGTACATCTCAACACAAGCCTATGCACAGCGCAATCGCGTCATGTTCTTGCTCACCGCGATGGCGGGGATGCGTGTTGGAGAAGTAGCAGGTTTGAGGGTAGGAGATGTGCGTAACTCCGATGGCAGGGTGTTCACCGAGATCGCGCTCACTGCTGACCGTGCCAAGCACGGGCACGCACGCACCATCTACGTCAATAGCAGGCTACATGCTGAGTTGGCTGAGTGGGTGGAAAGCAGAACTTGGTATGACGAGACACAGCCTCTTTTCCCCACCCTGCGTGGTCCGCGACGTGCGTTCACCCCGAATACCCTCGCGCAGCACTTTTATTGGCTATACAAAGGAGCTGGGGTACGAGGGGCGAGTTCGCACTCAGGACGCAAGACCTTTCTCACTTCACTGTCGAGCCAGGGGATCTCAGTGTTCGTGCTAGCTGAGTTGGCCGGACATCGAAGCATCGCCACCACGCAGCGCTACATAACTGTCAATGACGATATGAAGAGGCGTGCAGTTGAGTTGGTTTGAGTGTCGTTTTGAACGACTTTTCCACTTATCCTCATCTGTTCTCATTCATCATACATTTTCTGATTCTGCGTTCATATTTACTCCCTAAAATATATACTCAGTTGCATAATAAATTCCACTGATGTATATTCATATATATCAACAAACCGTTGATATTCATTTATTAGAGGAGATATATATGAATAGAGAGATGAAAGTTACGACCACAACTAACTCAGACACTAATGATGGTGATGAATTAGGGAACATTTGCTTGGCAGTGAGCACCGAGAATACACAACAGGATGTGGATGCGAATCCGCAAAGTTTGTCCGGCGTATCCAGTTCACTATCGCTGCTACAGCGATTGGAAGAAAGAAGGGTGCAGTGGGAAAGCAGTTTATCCCATCGTACTAGCAATCAGCATCTATATGCCGTATTGGCAGATTGTCTTGATTATGGACAGATGAATGATTCGTCGGCATTTTGCAAAACAAGAAACGATGAGCTTAATGATTTTCTTGAGCTTCGTGGTTATCGTGTCAGCAAGAAGAGCCCTATGCTAACTCGTGTTGTCAAAGCTGTATTTGGCAATGTCGACCGTCGACGTGTCAGTAGTCGGCCCTGCAAAATTCACCCAGCCGCCCCGACCATACGTTGACAGCGACCCAAGGCGGGCGTTCCATGGCGCCGCTCGAACTGGTCTTCGGGGCTTATTGCTTGTCTGATGGTCGCATAGCGCCCGCCCAGCGCCATCTGCAGCCACGACCACAGCCTGAAGAGGACAAAAACAAACGCCTTGGCGGCCTTGGCCGCCTGCTCGGCGATGGCGCGCATCAACCAGCGGATGTTGAACCCCGCCGCGCACAGCACCGCGTGCAGCGCGTCGCCTTCAGTCCCCTTCAACCAGCAGCGGTCCATCCGGTGGTCGGCCTTGAGATGACCGATGGTCGGCTCAACGGCCTGACGTCGTCTCAGCCAGGTCTTTTGTTGGGCGGTGAGCCTCTTGGCCTTGCCGCGGTGGATGACCTGCACGGCTGGAACATCCTCGTCGACGCCGCGGTAGCCCATGTCCACCACAGCCGTGGTGGGCTTGACGCCGATGTTCTCCAGCAGCGTGCTGGTCTGCTCGATCTGGGCGGCCATGGTGTGCCCGTCGTACGGGTTGCCGGGGAAGGTCCTGGCGCCCACCACCAACCCTTTGCGGTGCGTGACGGCGATGCTGGCCTTGACGCCGAACTCGTAGGGCTTGCGGGCCTTGCCTTTACCGATGCACTCCGCCTCAGGGGCGTGCATCGCGTACAGCTTGTTCTTGTCCTTGGTCTTCTGAGTCCGGATGCGCTCGGCGCGCTCCAGCCAGGTCATCAACTTGGTCTTGATGTCAGCAGCCAAGGTGGTCATCTGCTCCATCTTGCGGGTGACCTCGCGGATCAGCACCCCCAGGATGGTGCGCTGGCGCTTGACCACGGTCTTCAGCCGCTTGAACTGCTTGGCGTGGGCGTAGCCGCCGGCGCGCCGGCGCAGCGTCTTGCCCTCGCGCTCGTAGGTCATCTTCAGCGCGATGCCCGCGCGCTGCGCGTGGCGCACGACAAGCCGGCGCGCCACATCCAGCAGCCGCGAGTCGGTCGGGTGGGCAATCGCCTTCTCCTGCACCGTGGTGTCCACGATCACGCGCTCGAACTCGGCCTTGTTCACCGCCTTGATGGCCACGGCCGTCTCGATGGTGGTCTTGAGCAGTTGCTCCACGCCGGCCTCACCCAGGATCTTACGAAAGCGGCTGATCTGCGCAGGGTCGCACGGAAGCTTGGTCGAGTAGTACTCCAGCCCGGAGAAGAGTTGCCAGACGACGTTCTCGCTCCAGCGCTGCACGAGCGACTCGTCACTCTCGTTGAAGGCGTGCTTGAGGTACAGCAGCGAGACCATCAGCCGAATGGGCAAACGCGGCCGGCCCGCAGCACTCACGCCCGCGCCGGCCACCGACAGCGTCGGGCCGAACATGTCGGCGCCTTCCACCGTGCGGCCCTTGCGGTCCTTGTGTGCCAAGGCCGGCGCCAGCGCGGCCTCAATCTGCGGCCACGGCATGCGGCTGGCGAGAACTACCAGCGGGTGACGGGGATCGACCATGCCATCCAAACGCGCGCGGAAGAAGTCGTCAGTGGCCATCTCTTCAGCTCCAAAACTCTCAGGAATTGAGCGCCATTGGATATCTTCTCGAGAGTTCTGACCATCCGGAAACACCCTGAAATATCAATTAAAACAAGGACTTACGGTGTTTTGCAGGGCCGACTCAGTACCTATTCAATTGTCCTGCGCGCTGCACAAGACGCGGGGGTAACCCCAGGCGCCTTGTCGTCATGGATTGAGCAAAAGGGCGGGATACAAGAGGTGAAGCTTTCTCGGAGTGCCACCTACAAGAGCCCCAAGCAGAAGGCAGAGGAAGTCAAGTCTTCGCTGACGTCGCTTCCCACGCTCGCCATTGCAAAGCAACGTCTCGCAGAACTGGCTGACGCTGAATTTGTGGGGACCGAGTGTGTACTACTGGCTGAGCAGCAGGCGGATGGCAGTTTTCACATAAAAGCGCTCACCCGCAGTGGTACCGCTGTGAATGCTGCGCTTACTGCACTCTATAGCGAGCTGCAAAAGGCTGCAGCGTAATCAATACAGTAGGGTGCGACTGGCTTCATTGTCGTACCCTAAATCAATACAAAATAAAGGATCAATAAAATGAACACTATAAACTACACCCCAAAAACGCTATCTGAGTTCGTCTTTGGCAACGAGGATTCAAAGCAGCTGATTGAAGATATTGTCAGCGGTGACTTGCCAATTCCTTTTTCGGGCAAGACAGGAATTCTTCTCTACGGCACATTTGGCACAGGGAAGACAACATTGGCGAAATTGCTACCTGGCTTGATTGAGAAGGCACAAACGGGTGAGGAATTGGGGATGGAGGCGGAGTTTTTCGGTTGCCAACAAGGACACACTGGCACTCCGATTTTGGATTTAGTGAAGCGTCAATTGTCTGTCATGTCGTTCAATCAAAGCAGACACCACTACTACATTTTTGACGAAGTGGATTCACTCAACAAAACAGCACAAGGAGGACTGAAGACTACGCTGAACAGCTCTCGTGCCGTGTTCATTCTCACAACCAACAACATTAGCCAGTTAGACAAAGGCGTGAAGGACAGGTGTGTGTTGGTGGAAATGAACGCAGCCGCTGACACAGACTTTCTGCCACTTGCTCGCCGCATTGCCGCAGACGAAGGGGTTGTTTTAAGCGATACTCAACTTCTCAGTGCCATTGCTGGTAATGCTGGCTCGTTCCGCAGCGTAATCTTTGCTGTGCTGCGATTGGCAAAGAGAGCAAAGCGACAGGCAGAAGAAGCCGCCGTTCTCACAGCCAGCCTACTCAAGGCAGCGATGCGGTAGAGACTCGATAATCAATTAAAGGCCCGCAACTTGCGGGCTTTTTGTCATTACACAGTAAACGAATTATAGATTGATACTAGTATCCACGGTGAGTCTTGATGCAGTCCTGAGTAAAGCCACCGTTGACAACATATGTCCGGGACTTTTCCGGCTCCGCATACACCATACGTACTATTCGCTTCAAAAATACCCGAGTCCTTACATCATCTTCACTGTTGTACGTCTCCTCAGCATTACCGACAGGAACACCTCGTTCTCGAAAACTCATGGTTTGCTGAAGCATAACATTTCTCCACATATTACACTTTGCTTCAGATATTTGCGCTTCGGCGCCACTGGTGAAAGACATTACTGTCATCAACGCAACCATGCTTCGCCAAAATGGAAAATTGCCGGTGAGATTAACCATTACACATCCTCTTTCGAGAGACTAGCGCGAGGTGAGTTTCCATTCGTCGAACTTGACTATACTCCAGTAACGCTCCAAAGTCTGGCGGCAATTATCCCATCCATCTGTTAATCTTTTAACTTCGATAACTGTGGAGAATGGAGGCGAATTCTTCAACCCATCGGCCTTGAAATCTTCAATACTCACGCCTTGATTTGCGAATTGTATCGCACCCAACTCCATCACCGGGGCAAATGCATTCTGAAATTCATTAAATTGTGAATCGTTTTGCTGATCCGCAAGAAAGCGAAGCACACCATAGTAAATTCTTGAGCATCTTCGATAGTTATCTATCCCCTCTTTTACAGCCATGTTTCTTGAAACAATGCGCGCCTTTGTCTCCATAGTTGAACTTCGATACTTCAAAAACTCATCTCTATTTCGGAATCCATGAATAGTATAAAGTTCATAGTCCTTCGCCGTGAAGAATCCCCGTGCGTATGCGGCTTTCATTTCAGAGTCCGACTTAAATCCGCGCTCTGTCGGGGTGGTTTGGGCTCGAGCCTGCAATCCATAAAAGACGCAGAATATTGCCACGATCATTAATTTAGAAATATTCAATTTTAAACTCCATGATCTTACAAAGAAAATATCTACATTTTGTAATCAAAATGATTGCCATTAATTAACTGATAAGCGACAAAAGCAGCAAACATTGCCGTCACCAGTCCGCTTCTAATTGCCTTGAATTTCCGCATCTTGCACATCAAGCGTAGGATTTCCGAGGCGCGCCCCCCAAAACTTCTTTAGTCGCCCTGAAAACCTCAGAGTTTCTCCGGCATTCAGAGATGAGGCATTCTGTGCGGATAATGGCGCCTTCATCCGAAGGTCATAGTAGAGGTGTGGTTGTTTTGTTAATCCTAGTTGTGTCAGACACTGAATCCAACCCGCGTTGAACACTCTCCACACAATACACTCCCAGTTCCGCGCGTAGTTTTCAGCCCCAAGTATCTCCAGCTCCTTTGCTTTTAGACGCTCCTCAATCATCCCTTCGGCCACAGAATTATTTCTAGCTTTTGCTAATTCCAAATCAAATAGATTGGTTTGCAAGATACGAATGAAAACTGTCTGGTTTGTATATACTCTACTAGCTTCAGCACGCCGCTCCCTCTCTACAGCCTCCTCCCTCTCGCGTTTTTCGTCCGCCTTGTCTTTGGCAATCTTTTCTGCCATCGTATTGAAGCCCAGCGCCTGGAGTTCCTGCATTTGGTCAAACCCGTCAAACCCGAGTGACTTTGCCTTCGCAATGAGTTCCTCCTTTTCCTTCCCCGTCTTAGCACCTTTGGCAAGCCATTCTTTCATCTCAGCATTGGTGGAAAAACCAAGCTTCTTTGCCTCTGCATCCAGAAACTTGGTCTTATCGGCAAAACCCATTGAATTGAGTTTCTTCATTTCTTCTATCGAGTCGAATCCGAGTTTGTTCGCCAGTGCCTGCTCCTGCCTCCTTTCTTTCTGCTCCCGCCTCCTTTCTTCTTCGACGTGGACCTGGTATGCCGAGAGAGAAAATATAGCCAAGACTCCAGCGACGATTGCACCCGCAACCTTTGGTCTCTCTGCCACGAATCGTCCTATAGCAAAACCAGCTCCCTCCGAACTCGTGCGAGGCGTTTCCAATAAATGGGTAGAGTCATTAGTTGACGCCTCCTTAAAGTCTTCACGACCCTCAATGTAAGCCGCTCTCGCCGCAAGCAACGCATCGTTTAGTGAGGAATACAACTTATCGTTGAATATATACTCGCCCAGAGTTGGGTGTTTGGATATCGCATACTTATTTGCAAGGAATATTTTAAATTCGTCATTTCCGAGCACGCACTCCTCTATACTAAAATTCTTATCCATATCTTCCTCATATATTATATTCAGTCAGCCAACTTGTCAGCCGCCATAGTCGCAGTCAACTTTGAGTAGTGACGCTCCAACATTGCGGCAGAGTTGCCCATTTGTCTTGCCAACGTATGAATGTCTGTTCCAGCACGCAGCAGTTCAAGCGTAGCGTATGTGTGGCGAAGTGAATATCTGGTTACTTAAATTCCCACAGCTATTTGATACCACTATCAGAATTCGTCTGGTGCGTCATCAATATATCACGAATCTGTATTATGGCTTTGTGAGACTCAATGTATAGGGCAGCAAAACCAAATATGATTATCAATAACAACGTGGACAGAAACAGATAAAGCACACCCCAAATACCAAACTCCCCCATTAAGCCCAAGCCTATCACGAAATTGGCAGCAACTACAATCAACGACAATACTTCGTTGATAAAAACGAAAAGACGGGCCATTATTGAATTCATAGAATCTCCTAGTGTTTAAAAAATGATACCCTTTTTGAGGATATCTCCCAAGATAGAGATAGCAATCAATATAAATATCCCAAGCAAACAGGCGGCGACAATGATAAAACTTAAACCAAATGCAACAAAACCCTTCATTAAGCCTTCGAAAACTTTCATTATTCTCATTAATAATCCGGACTCATTCATTACACTCCTTCCGCCGCCATAGCTGCCGTTAACTTACTACCATAGTCCTCCAACACAGCATAAGAATGGCAATTTGCAACGCAAGTACATGCCTGTCATCTTTGTCAGACTTTGGTGCGCTCACAGCATAGTTGCGTCGACCTGAATAGAGGTTTCGGGTCTCCCCTGAACCTTCCGGTAATTGATCAACCCACTACGTATAAAGTAGCGTTTAAGGGGCAACAACAAGACTCTGCGGCTAGTGGCTGTAGCTGAACAGAAGCATCTGGCTCGCGTGAACAGTAGTGCCTCACGCCTTGACCCCACGGCCTCAAGCCAACTTCTCCGCAGCCATAGTCGCAGTCAATTTGCTGTAGTGACGCTCCAACATTGCCGCAGAGTTGCCCATTTGTCTTGCCAGCGTGTGAATGTCAGTGCCCGCTCGCAACAATTCCAACGTAGCATATGTGTGGCGAAGTGAATAGAGTGTTCGGGTTTTCCCTTCTCCGTCCTTCAGCAGTCCGCTGTCCCGCATCAACTTGCGGAAGGTGCCAACCAGACTCTGCGGTTGGTAGCCGTCGCTGAACCTGAACAGCAGGTGCGGCACCCTCTCTGCGAACAACGTTTCAAGCGACATAGCCGCAATGTCCTTCTGCCTTGCGTGTAGTCGCTGGAGCACTTCCACCGCCCTGTGCTTGGCTATGAGCCACCTGCCGCCTGTCTTGCCGCTCACCCAAATGCGTAGGTAGCGAACACCGTCCTTCGTGTGCCACTCAATGTGGTTCCAGCGGATGTTCATTGCTTCCGTGCCGTGCCGCATTCCCGTCAGCAGCAGCAACTCCACGTAGTCGCGTAGCAGGGGCCGTATCTCGCGTTCCACTGCGAGCCTGCCCTTGTGCTGCCACTCCTCCATAAAGGCCAGCAACTTTGTCACCTCGTCCTCGCTGAACGCAGGCCTTGTCGTGCCCTTCTCGCCCTTGCTGGTGAGGTGCGGCACAGGCACTCGTTCGCTGACATAGCCGTGTTGAACCGCAGTGGCAATGACGCGGTTCCAAGCAGAACTGAAGTTGTTGAGCGTGCTGGTCTTTGGGCGACGCAGCATTTGCCTGTCCCGCCACACCTCAAACTCCACCACGTCCTTGCGTGTCAGCGTCTCCAGTTGCCTCTCGCCGAAGTAGGGCACGAAGTAGCGTTCAATACAGGACACATAGTCGTTCAGTGCCGTCTTCTTGCCCTTCACGTCTATCTGTTGCCGCAACTCACCAACGCAGACAGCAGCAATGTGTGCGAACGAGTGTGTGCGGTGTGCGAGGCCCAGCCGTTGTCTATACCTGGCCTCGTCATACAAGTCGCAGGCACGGACAACGGCGTGTTCCAGTGCGGCCTTGCCTGTTGTCTGTCTCACCCAAATGCCGTCGGCCAACTTGTAGCGGCATTGGTAGAGAAGACTGCGGTTGCGGCGATAGACAACCAGTTCCCCGTCGCGGAGTGACACGCTGTGGGGCGGTGCTGAATGAAGGGCAGTGAGCCTGCGTTGGTGGGCCAGCGACAGCACAGCAGCGGAGTTGCTATCCGCGTGTCGGTCAGTGTCTTGCTGCTTGAGTGCGGCTGTCATTCAGCAGCCCTCGCCCTGTGCTGTCAGCGGCAGCAGCGTGGGGGCAAAGTGGTAGCAGCGTGAGTGACGTTCAAAACGCCACTCCCACAATGAAAAAACCGCCGTCTCAACAAGTAAGACGACGGTTCCGAATGGTGGTGGCCAAGGGCGGAATCGAACCACCGACACGCGGATTTTCAATCCGCTGCTCTACCAACTGAGCTACTTGGCCGTAAGCTTGAAAGTATAGCCTGAGGCTTCAGCCTTGGCCGTTGCGCTTGGTGCGGGTGAGGTCCACGCCCAGTTGCTTGAGCTTGCGGTACAGATGGGTTCGCTCTAGGCCCGTCTTGTCGGCCACCCGGGTCATGGAGCCGCCTTCGTTGGCGAGGTGGAACTCGAAGTAGCTTTTCTCGAAGGCGTCGCGCGCCTCGCGCAGGGGGCGGTCCAGGTCGAAGGCCTGGCGGGGCGGCGGCAAGGCCGAGGTCACCATCGTCACCACGCCCGCCATCGGGCCGCCCGCAGCGGCCGCCGGCACGCCCGCGCCGGCGGCCGGGGTGGACGCGGCCGTTCGTGCAAGGCCTGCGGCGCCCTGCCCTGCGGCCGGACCGTTCGCGTGGTTGGCCAACTCACCCGAGGCAGCGGGCGCACGTGGCCCGCTGGAGCGCGACAGGGCCTGGTCCACGGCTTTCAGCAGCTTCTGCAGCGTGATGGGCTTTTCCAGGAACGCCGAGGCCCCGTAGCGCGAGGCCTCGGTGGCTGTGTCGATGGTTCCGTGGCCGCTCATCATGATGACGGGCATGGTCAGCAGCCCGGCGCTGCCCCACTCCTTGAGCAGGGTGATGCCATCCACGTCAGGCATCCAGATGTCCAGCAGCACCAGGTCGGGGCGCGAACGCTCACGCGCGGCTCGCGCCTGGCTGGCGTTCTCGGCCAGTTCCACGGTGTGGCCCTCGTCGGCCAGGATCTCCGACAGGAGCGCCCGGATGCCGAGTTCGTCGTCCACTACAAGAATCGTTGACATGGGCGTTGCGGGAATCGAGGGCTCAGGTGGGGCGCAGGGGCGCATCCCTCGCGGGAGATTGTGCCAATGCGAAAAATGATATCGAAACGCGGGCGCCTGTCACGGGGGCGTCGGGCACATCACCCTCATGACGGTTGCGCAAGCGGACGCGGGCTCGGTGCTCGTCAGCTATCTTCTTGACCACGGCCAGACCCAGGCCCGTGCCCCGGGGCTTGGTGGTGACGTAGGGCTCGAAGGCGCGGCGCAGCACCTGCTCGTCGAAGCCCGGGCCGTTGTCCACCACCGACAGACGCACGGCGGTGACGGCGCCATCGGCCTCGCCGCGCACAGCCTCGGTGGCCAGCACCACCTGCGGGGCCTCGCGGGAAGACACGGCATCCAGCGCGTTCTGCACCAGGTTGTGGATCACCTGGCGCAGCTGGGCCGCATCGCCCAGGATGTCGGGCAGGTCTGAGCCAAGGCTCAGTGTGAGCTGGCCCTGCTCCTGCGCCTGGCCGTAGAGGGAGGCCACGTCCAGGGCCAGACCGTTCAGCGCCAGGGGGTGCAGTTGGGCGGAGGGCAGTCGGGCGTAATCGCGGAACTCGTTGACCAGCTGCTTCATGGCCTCGACCTGGTCGACGATGACGCCCACGCCCCGCACCAGCATGACCTGATCGGCGCCTTCCAGCTTGGAGGCCAGCTTGTGCTGCAGGCGCTCGGCCGACAGCTGAATGGGCGTGAGGGGGTTCTTGATCTCGTGCGCCAGGCGGCGCGCCACTTCGGCCCAGGCTTGCGCCCGCTGGGCCGAGACGACCTCGGTGATGTCGTCGAAGACCAGCAAGCGGGCGTCGCCGGGCAGCATGGCGCCGCGCGCCAGCAGCGTGATGGCGCCGGGCTGGGACGCACGCAGCTCGAAGGAGTCTTGCCACTGCTCGCGCTCGCCAGGCTCAGACCCCGCCACCAGGTTCTGAAACCGCTGGGTCACGGCGTCTGCGAAAGGGGCCAGCTCCGGCACCTCCTGCATGGGGCGCCCGGCATAGGCCTGCAAGGGCTGGCGCAGGATGCGCGTGGCACCGGGATTGACGGTGTCGATCAGGCCCTCGCGGGTGAAGAGGATGACGCCTGCGCTCAGGTTGTCCAGGATGGTCTGCAGCCGCGTGCGGGCCGACTCCAGTTGGTCCACACCGCGCTGCACCTGGGTGCGCGCATCGGCCACCTGCTGCGTCATGTCGGCAAAGGACCGCGTGAGGCCGCCCAGCTCGTCACTGGAGGCGAAAACGGGGCGGGCCGAGAGGTTGCCTGCGGCGACCTCGCGCACGCCTTCGGCCAGCAGGATGAGCGGCCGGGTGAGCTGGTTGCCCAGCACGATGGCCAGCAGCACGGCACCGAAGACGGCCAGCACGAGCGCCAGCGTCAGGGTGCCGATGTACATGCGGCGCAGGGCGTCCCGCGCCAGCGCGCGCTGCTGGTACTCGCTGTAGGCCGCTTGCACCGCCAGGGCGTTGCTGGTCAGCGCACGGGGCAGCGGCTGCACCACATGCAGGTAACGCGCTTCGGCGGCATTCAGCGAGATCGCGTTGTTGGGTACCGGCACCAGCAGGCGGATGCGGGCGCCCGCGGCGTCATCCTCCAGCCCCTCGATCTGACTCGCCGGCCCGCCGCTGCGCGCTTGGCGCAGCAGGGCAGGCGGCGGCCGCTCCCGGCTGCCCAGGCCGCCCGCACCCGCGGCACCCGCAGCACCGGTCCCGGACGCGACCGCACTCACCAGCGGCTGACCCGAGGACGCCACGACCGACACCTCCAGCGCACCGAACTGCTCCCGCAGGCGCTCCAATGCCAGCGGGCCGATGACGCCCGGGGGTTCGGCCAGGCGCGCGGCCGCCACTTCCGCCTTGGCCGCCAGGTCCGACTGCAAGGACTCCAGCGTGCTGCGGCCCAGGGCCAGGCCCGCATCCAGCGCACCGGCCACGCGCACGTCGAACCAGCTCTCGATGCTGCGCGAGGCGAACTGCCAGCTCACGGTGTAAATGACCAGGCCGGGCAGCAGGCCGACGATGGCAAAGATGCCCGCCAGCTTCAGCAGCAGCCGGCTGCCGAACTTGCCGCGGCGCAGACGCAGCACCATGCGCACGGCCACCACGCCGATGACCAGCGTCAGCCAGCGTCCAGTCGGCCTGCGTGGTCAGCCCGAACTGCATGGGGCCCGGCAACTGCGAAGTGTCCAGCCGGAAGGAGAACTCGACGTAGTGCCGGGAGTCCGGGTCCACCTGGGCCAGATCGGCGATCTTCCAATCGCTCAGGCGCGACAGGGACGCCAGCGCCTCTTCCAGCGTGGCCTGCGTCTGGTTCAGTCCGCCGAATCCCACGCGCCAGCTGGAGGTCAGCGGCTGGAACGCCAGGCGCCAGGTGCGCTGCACGCGCGCCACGCGCTCGTCGCGCCAATACCAGCGGTTGCGCAGCAACTGAGCCTGCGCCGTGAAATACACCGGGACGCCCCGCTGCAGCGCCTCTTCCACGGCACGGGAGAGATGGATGCGCGCCGCGAAGTCCAGGCTCAGCACCCCGTCGGCCCGCTGCAGCCGCAGGGTCAGCAGTTCAATGGCGGGTGCCGAGGCCCACGCAGGCAGCGGCGAGCCCGAGCCCACCCCCGACCGTGACCAAAGGCCAGGCCAGCAACTGGCGACGGGTCACCGGCAGGCGCGGCGGGGGGGGCGACGGCATCGGCGACGGCATCGGCGGCGGGACGGGCAGGGACGGCAGGCGGGTCAGGGCAGGCGGTGAATCAGGGCGTAATAGAACCCGTCACCGGACACAGAGGCTGGGGAGCCGGGAAGTACCGGTGGATTGTCGAGCAGGGGCGGCAGATGTCCGGGCGAGGCGGCGTCCAGCAGGGCACTGTCGGCCTCGGGGCGTTGCAAAAACGCGTCGATCCGGTCCCGCCCCTCGGCCATGAAGACCGAACAGGTGGCGTAGACCATCCGGCCACCCGGCTTGAGCAAGGGCCACAGAGCCTGCAGCAGTTCGTCCTGCGTGCGCGCCAGCTGCACGATGTCCTGCGGTCGGCGCAGCCAGCGGGCGTCCGGGTGCCGCCGGACGATGCCGGAGGCGCTGCAGGGGGCGTCCAGCAGGATGGCATCGAAGGGCTTGCCGTCCCACCAGCGGGCGGTCTGTCGGGCGTCGGCCACCTGCAGCTTTGCATTCAGGCCCAGGCGGGCCGCCCGGGGCAAAGCCCGGCAGGCGGTCGACGGGGCAAGGCCGGCTCAGCTGCACCGCATGGCCTCCGAACGCTGGGTCCTGCAGCAGTTGGGCCTGCTGGCCCTGGCCTTGCAGCAGCCGCAGGTAGCCCGCGGCGGTCTGGCGGCGGGCATTCACCCGCAGCGTCATGGGCGGGTGCAGGTTGGCCAGCTTCAGGTGCTGCTGCCATTGGCCGGGCCAATCCTTGCGCAGCCGCTCCACCCACCAGGCCGGGTGGTTCCAGGCGCCCGTGAGGTCTTGCTGGGCCTTCGACACCAGGGCGGTGCGTTCGCGCAGGAAGCGCCGCAGCACCGCGTTGACGAACGCTGCCGCGGCGGGCGTGCGCTCCCGAGCCGCGGTGACCGCCTGGTCCACCAGGGTGTGTTCGGAATAGGGCGGGCCGGCGTCGGGCCACAGCAGGGCGATGCCGGTGACCAGCAGCGACTCCACGCGCGGCGGCGGGGTGCGGGGGGCCAGCACCTGACGCACCACGTCAGCGCCTCCCATCCAGCGCATGACGTGGAAGGCCAGGGCCTGCACCCCGGGCCGGGCCCCGGGCGGCACCCCTGCCAGCACCTCGGTCAGCGAGCGCCCGGCGCGCACGGCGGCCACGGCGTCAGCGCACTCGCTCAGCAGCCGGTTCAGCGCGGGTGAGGCGTACACTGGATCCACCAGGGCAGTCTATGCCACTCCATCTCCGCAGGAGCCCATGATGTCCGACAAGCCCCGCAGCAAGATAGACGCTCCGGCCAGGATCTTCCGCACCGAGGAAGAACTCGCCGCCTTGAGCGCCTCGGAGCGCATCCGCTACCGCCTGGTCACGGCCGACCAGCGCTTCCATGCCAACGACAACATCGCCGACTTCATTCAGGAAGGCGAAATGGAGGAGTTGAAGGCCGAGGTGCAGGCGAAGTTGAACGAGGTGCTGCGCGCCTTGGTGATCGACACCGAGAGCGATCACAACACCCAGGAAACCGCCAAGCGGGTGGCCAAGATGTACCTGGAAGAAGTGTTCCACGGACGCTACCGCCGCATGCCCTCGGTCACGGAGTTCCCCAATGCCGAGCGGCTGAACGAGCTCATCATCGTGGGCCCCATCACCGTGCGCAGCGCCTGTTCGCACCACCTGTGCCCCATCGTCGGCCGCGTCTGGATCGGCCTCATGCCCAACGAGCATTCCAACCTGATCGGCCTGTCGAAATACGCCCGCATCTGCGACTGGATCATGAGCCGCCCGCAGATCCAGGAAGAGGCCGTGACCATGCTGGCCAACGAACTGCAGGACCGCGTCAAGCCCGATGGACTGGCCATCGTCATGGAGGCCGACCACTTCTGCATGCACTGGCGAGGCGTCAAGGACAACGAGTCCGCCATGGTCAACAGCGTGATGCGCGGGGCCTTCCTGAAAGACCCGAACCTGCGGCGCGAGTTCCTGTCGCTGCTGCCCAAGCACAGGGGGAACTGAGGCCATGCTCGTGCGACTCATGTACGCCAGCCGGGCCGTGCCGGCGCTGGACCAGGAAGAGCTGGTCACCATCCTGCGCCAGAGCAAGGCCAACAACCCGTCCACAGGCGTCACTGGCGTGCTGTGCTACTCCGGCGGCATCTTCCTGCAGGTGCTCGAAGGGGGCCGCAGCGCCGTCAACAAGCTCTACAACCGCATCGGCGCCGACCCGCGCCACACCGATGTGGAGTTGCTGTTGTACGAAGAGATCGGCGAGCGGCGCTTCGCCAGCTGGTCCATGGGCCAGGTGAACATGTCGCGCCTCAACCCCTCGCTGTTGCTGAAGTACTCGGCCACCGCCGCGCTGGACCCGTTCTCGGTGTCGGGCAAGGTGTCGCTGGCGTTGTTCGAGGAGTTGGTGGCCACCGCCTCGGTCATCGGCCACGCCTGAGGCGGTTCGCGCGAGGCGCCCTCCCTTATCCGGCGCCTGCGCCGCCGACCGGGCTCATCGCCACCACCTGACACTGCGTTGACTCACGAGTCCCTCCAGGGCTCGTGTTTACCCTAATGGCGTGATCGCATCCATATATTCATACTTGCTGATATTCAGAATAACTGGCCACTCAGCGCCGGAAGGATTGACGTGGCAGACCACGCATCGACATCAGGGCGCCTGATCAAGGCGCCCGAGAACTTCATCTCGCCGGAGGGCGCGCGGACGGTGTTCGCCC
The DNA here is from genome assembly GCA_021300575.1 of Rubrivivax sp. GTDB lineage: Bacteria > Pseudomonadota > Gammaproteobacteria > Burkholderiales > Burkholderiaceae_C > Rubrivivax. The sequence goes on along the minus strand of JAJTDM010000011.1, from coordinate 71,881 downwards.
AGGCGAAGTCGGGCCGCAGAGACTTCATCCGGGCGGCCTTCGCAGCCGCTGCAGCGGGCACCGCCACCACGGCGGTGCGGGCTCAGTCCAATCCGGTGCCCAGTGAAGGGGGCGACCCCAACATCCTGACCAACCCGGCCCACACCGCAGGGCTGGGCCAACCGGTGGTGACCGACGGCTACGGCAAGCCCTCCAAGTACGAGGCCAACGTGCAGCGCCGGCAAAGCCCGGGGCTGACGCAAACCGCGCAGGCCTCGGTGTCCTTCGCACCGATGCAGAGCCTGTTCGGCATCGTCACGCCCAGCGGCTTGCACTTCGAGCGCCACCACCAGGGCTGGTGGGACGTGGACCCGTCCAAGCACCGCCTGATGGTCAATGGCTCGGACGACAAGCTGGTGAAGACGCCCAAGGTCTTCACGATGGACGAACTCATGCGGCTGCCCTCGGTGAGCCGCTTCCACTTCATCGAGTGCGGTGCCAACACCGGGATGGAGTGGGGCAACGTGGCCGTGCCCACCTGCCAGTACAGCCACGGCATGATCAGCTGCAGCGAGTTCACTGGCGTGCCGCTGAAGATGGTGCTGGACATGTGTGGCGTGGACTACAAGCGCGGCCGCTACGTGCTGGCCGAAGGCGCCGATGGCTCGTCCATGACGCGCACCATCCCCATGGAGATGGTGGAAAACGGCGAGGTGCTGCTGGCCTACGGCCAGAACGGCGAGATGCTGCGCCCCGAGAACGGCTACCCGCTGCGCCTGGTGGTGCCGGGCGTGCAGGGCGTGAGCTGGGTCAAGTACCTGCGGCGCATCGAGGTGGGCGACCAGCCCTACGCCGCCAAGGACGAAGCCATCCACTACATCGACCTCATGCCCTCGGGCCTGCACCGCCAGTACACCAGCATCCAGGAGTGCAAGAGCGTGGTCACCACGCCTTCGGGCGGCCAGGTGTTGCTGGACAAGGGCTTCTACAACATCAGCGGCCTGGCCTGGTCGGGCCGCGGCAAGGTCACCCGGGTGGATGTGTCGGTGGACGGCGGCGCCAACTGGCGCACGGCGAGGCTGCAAACGCCAGTGCTGTCCAAGTGCCTGACCCGCTTCAACCTCAACTGGGTGTGGGACGGCAAGCCGGCGCTGATCCAGAGCCGCGCCATGGACGAGACCGGCTATGTCCAGCCCACCTACCGACAGGCCCGCGCCGTGCGCGGCACGCGCTCGATCTATCACAACAACAGCATCCAGACCTGGCTCGTGCAAGACAGCGGGGAGGTGAAGAATGTCCAGCTCTCTTGATCCCCGCAGCGCGAAGATGAGGCCTTTCGGTATGTTCGGCATGTTCGGCATGAACTGGCAGCACGTTCAGCGCACCTTGGCAGCCTTGGCAGTCTTGGCGATAGGCGCCTGCACCACACTGGCCGCGGCCCAGACGGCCAGCCCCTTCCCTGGCGTCGGCCGCGCTGCCACGCCCAAGGAGATCGCCGCCTGGGACATCGACGTGCGCCCGGACTTCAAGGGCCTGCCCAAGGGCAGCGGCACCGTCGCCCAGGGCATGGACATCTGGGAGGCCAAGTGCGCTTCCTGCCATGGGGTGTTCGGCGAGAGCAACGAGGTGTTCTCGCCCCTGATCGGCGGCACCACCAAGGACGACATCAAGACCGGCCGCGTCAAGCGCCTGACCGACGAGTCCTTCCCGGGCCGCACCACCATGATGAAGGTGCCCACGCTGTCCACGCTGTGGGATTACATCAACCGCGCCATGCCGTGGAACGCACCCAAGTCCCTGAAGACCGACGAGGTCTATGCCGTGACGGCCTACATGCTGAACATGGCCGAGGTGGTACCCGAAAACTTCACCCTGTCCGACCGCAACATGGCCGAGGTGCAGAAGTTGATGCCCAATCGCAACGGCATGACCACCGACCACGGCATGTGGCCGGGCAAAGGGCTGGGCAACGGCGGCAAGCCCGACATCAAGGCCACGGCCTGCATGAAGGACTGCGCCACCGAGGCCAAGGTGGCCTCCTTTCTGCCGGACCATGCGCGCAACGCCCACGGCAACCTGGCGGAACAAAACCGCATCGTGGGGGCTCAACTGGGCGCGGACACCACCAGGCCCGCACCGCCCGCCGGCGCAGCCCCCGCACCACGCCCTGCAGCGCCTGAGGCCAAGCCGGCAGCGCCGGCTGCAGCCGCTACGCCCACAAAAGCCACAGGAGGTGGCGCGGAGGCAGCCGCCGCGGTGGCCCTGTTCGCCAAGCACAATTGCACGGCCTGCCACGCCGTGGACAGGAAAGTGCTGGGCCCCTCCATGCAGGAAGTGGCCAAGAGGTATGCGAGCCGTGCCGACCGGGTGGAATACTTGAGTGGCAAGATTGTGGGCGGCGCCGCAGGGGCTTGGGGCGCCATTCCCATGCCCGCCCAGAGCCTTCCAAAGGCTGACGCCCAGGCGTTGGCTCAATGGGTGGCCAGCGGTGCGGCCAAGTAACGCGCCCACGACCGCAGATTCTTGAACGTCAAAGCGACAAGATCCATTTCCAGCACGATCAACAGTACGATAACCCGCCCGCTCAGAAGGAGAACCCCATGAAGACCAATCGCCGCGAGATGCTCGCGCAAAGCGCCACCCTGATGGGCCTGCTGGCCACCGCCGGCCTGCTGCCTCAGGCCGCCCACGCCGCCTGGACCAAGGCCGCTTTTGAAGCCAAGTCCGTGGCCGAAGCCATCAAGGCACTGGGCGGTGCCGCCGCCGTCGAGAGCAAGGACATCACGCTCACCGGCCCGGACATCGCAGAGAACGGCGCCGTGGTGCCCGTGGGTTGCTCCACCAACCTGCCCGGCGTCAAGCGCATGGCCATCGTGGTGGAGAAGAACCCGAGCGTGCTGGCGGCCGTGTTTGACGTGAGCGACGCCGTGGACGCCAACTTCAGCACCCGGGTCAAGATGGGCCAGTCGTCCAACGTCTTCGCCGTGGCCATGATGGGCGACGGGCGCGTGCTGTTCAGCGGCAAGGAAATCAAGGTCACGCTGGGTGGCTGCGGCGGCTGACGCCCAGGCCCGCGACCCCGCAACCACGCACCAACACCTCAAGCAAGGAGAAACACCATGGCAGACCCGATGCGCATCCGCGCCCAGATGGCTGGCGACAAGGCCAATGTGCGCGTGCTGATGAGCCACGAAATGGAGACCGGCCAGCGCCGCGACTCCGCAGGCAAGACCATTCCCGCCTGGTTCATCCAGGAAGTGACCGCTCTTCACAACGGCAAGCAGGTCATGAGCGCCGAGTGGGGCACCCCAGTCTCGAAGAACCCGTTCCTGCAGTTCTTCGTCAAGGGCGCCAAGGCCGGCGACAAGATCGCGGTGACCTGGGTGGACAACAAGGGCGACAAGCGCACCGACGAAGCCACGGTGAGCTGACCCTGAGCCCTGTTGATTCGGATCGCACGACGTAAAACGCCAGAGGGCGGGCCAAGAACCCGCCCCTTGAACCTGGGTGATCACACATCACCGCCACGAGAGGAGACTCATGAGACAACTGACCATCGTCGGCATCGCCATTTGCGCTGCCATGGCCGCGGGCACCCTCTGGGCGCAGGCCAAATCTGCGGCCGACAGCATTGCCGAGTACCGCAAGCTGCTCGAAGACGGCAACCCCGCCGAGCTGTTCGAGGCCAAGGGGGAAGGCTTGTGGAAGCAGAAGCGCGGCCCCAAGAACGCCTCGCTGGAGGCCTGTGACCTGGGCAAGGGCCCGGGCGTGGTCAAGGGCGTGTTCGTGGAGTTGCCACGCTACTTTGCCGACACCGGCAAGGTCATGGACCTGGAAACACGGCTGGTGCACTGCATGAGCACGCTGCAGGGCCTGGACGGCGCGGCCATCGCCAAGACCCGCTTCGGACAGGGTGAGATGGCCAACGTCACCGCGCTGGCCACCTGGGTGGCGACCGAGTCCCGGGGCATGCGATTCAACCTGCCGCAGGCCCACCCGGAAGAGCGCCGCAGCTTCGAAATCGGCAAGCGTGCCTTCTTCTACCGCGGCGGCACGCACGATTTCTCCTGCGCCGCCTGCCATGCGGTGGACGGCCAGCGCATCCGCCTGCAGGACCTGCCCAACCTCACCAAGAACCCCGGGGATGGCGTGGGCTTTGCGGCCTGGCCAGCCTACCGCGTGAGCAATGGCGAGATGTGGGGCATGCAGTTGCGCCTGAACGATTGCTATCGACAGCAGAGATTCCCCTACCCCGGCTTCGGCTCCGAAGTCACGGTCGCCCTGGGCACCTACATGGGTGTGAACGCGAAGGGTGCGGCGTCGATCGCACCTGCCATCAAGCGCTGAAGGAAAGACATCGTCATGAAAACCATCAGCATCACCGCCTGCTGTCTGCTGGCCGCCGTGGTCGTGGCCGGCTGCGCCGCTCCCGGCCCGGCAGCGCCCAGCCTGGACCAGCAAGCCCGCAGCGTCATCCAGACGTCCTTCCGCGACCAGGGCATCGCCAAGGTCGACCGCCTGAACCAGGATCTCGGCCAGTCCGCCTGCTCGGACGACAAGGCGCCGTCCGACGAGGTGGCCGAGCGCGTGCAGGCCGAAGCCCTGGCCAGTGTGAAGTGGCCCACCGGGGGCCAGTACTTCGGCCACTGGGTCCAGGGCGAGCGCATCGCCCAGAGCGGCCGCGGCATGACCTGGACGGACGCTTCAGCCGACCCCAAGGCCAACGGCGGCAACTGCTACAACTGCCACCAGATCGACAAGAAGGAACTCTCCTACGGCACCATCGGCCCGTCACTGTGGAACTACGGCAAGAACCGCGGCATCACCGACGTGACGGCCGAGACGGTGGCGCCGATCATCCACTACACCTGGGCCAAGTTGTGGAACAGCAAAGCCTACGCCGCGTGCTCCAACATGCCGCGCTTTGGCCACAAGAACCTGCTCAACGAGGAGCAGATCCGCCACATCATGTCGCTGCTGCTGGACCCACGCTCACCCGTGAACCAGTGAACCGACGAAACAGCGCAGAAGCGCAAAGGCGCAACGCTGCCTGAGCCCGGTTCGTCCGGGCTTTTTCCGACCTCAAACATCAGCGGATACTTATTGTGAGCCTGAGCAAACGCGAATTCCTGCAAGTCCTGGGAGCCGCCTCGGTCTCGGGCATGACCTTGTCCCGTCACGCCACAGCCGATGCCGCCACGGCGGAAGAGGCGTTGTACGACCTGCCGCCGCTGGGCCGCGGCGCGGGCTTCGTCAGCTTCCTGCACATGACGGACTGCCACGCGCAGCTCAAGCCCATCCTCTTCCGCGAACCCAGCGTCAACTTGGGGCTCGGCTCCATGCAAGGGCAGATTCCCCACCTGGTGGGTGAACACCTGCTCAAGATTGCCCAGGTGCCTGCGGGCTCGGCCCTGGCCCACGCCTACACCTACCTGGACTTCGAACGCTCGGCGCAGCGCTTTGGCAAGGTGGGCGGCTTCGCGCACCTGGCCACACTGGTCAAGCGCCTGAAGGCCTCCCGGCCTGGGGCCCTGCTGCTGGACGGCGGCGACACCTGGCAGGGTTCGGCCACCTCGCTGTGGACCAACGCGCAGGACATGGTGGACGCCTGTAAAGCCCTGACCGTGGATGTGATGACCGGCCACTGGGAGTTCACCTACGGCATGAAGCGGGTCAAGGAGATCGTCGACAAGGACTTCAAGGGCAGCGTGGACTTCGTGGCCCAGAACGTCAAGACCGCTGACTTCGGTGACGCGGTGTTCGAGCCCTACGTGATGAAGGAGATGAACGGCGTGAAGGTGGCCATCGTCGGCCAGGCCTTCCCCTACACGCCCATCGCCAACCCGCGCTACATGGTGGCGGACTGGGAGTTCGGCATCCGCGACGAGGACATGCAGAAGGCCGTGGACGAGGCGCGCAGCAAGGGCGCGCAGGTGGTGGTGGTGATTTCCCACAACGGCATGGACGTGGACCTGAAGATGGCCAGCCGCGTGCGTGGCATCGACGCCATCTTCGGCGGCCACACCCACGACGGGGTGCCCGTGGCCGTTCCGGTGAAGAACCCCGGGGGCACCACGCTTGTCACCAACGCCGGCAGCAACGGCAAGTTCCTGGGCGTGATGGACTTCGAGGTCAAGTCAGGCAAGGTGGCGAACTTCCGCTACCGGCTGCTGCCCGTGTTCAGCAACTTCCTCAAGGCCGACCCTCAGATGGAAGCGCTGATCACACGCATCCGCGCGCCTTACGAGTCCAAGCTCAACGAAACGCTGGCCGTCACCGACGGTCTGCTGTATCGCCGCGGCAACTTCAACGGCAGCTGGGACCAACTGGTGTGTGATGCGCTGATGGAGGTGCAAGGCGCCGAGATCGCCTTCAGCCCGGGCTTCCGCTGGGGCACCAGCCTGCTGCCGGGCCAGGCCATCACGCGGGAGCTGATGATGGACCAGTTGGCCATCACCTACCCCTACGCCACCGTGACCCCCATGACGGGCGAGACGATCAAGACCGTGCTGGAAGACGTGGCCGACAACCTCTTCAACCCCGACCCTTACTACCAGCAAGGCGGCGACATGGTGCGCGTGGGCGGGCTCGAATACACCATGACACCCGGCGAGAAGATGGGCGCACGCATCAGCGAGATGCGCCTGAACGGCAAGCCTGTCGAGGCCGGCAAGACCTACAAGGTGGCCGGCTGGGCCCCGGTGGCCGAAGAGGCAGCCAAGGCCGGCCACAAGCCCGTGTGGGACGTGGTTGAATCCTGGCTCAAGGCCCGCCCCGGGCAGCGGGTCAGCGCCCGCAAGATCAACACGCCCAAGCTGGTAGGCGTGCAGGGCAACCCGGGCATGGCCTGAGCATCGGGCCCTTGGCCTGACGGATCACTGTGCAGGAGAGATGAACCCATGACCTCGACCACCACCCTCCGCGGCGCCCTGGCCGCATCAGCCCTCAGCGTGGCCGCGCTCTGGTCGCCCATGGCCTTGGCGCAGGACCGTGTGGCCTACCACATCGACGATGCGGCCACGCAAGGGCTAAAGGGCCTGCGCAACATCCGCAACCACCTGGACACCGACCCGTCAGCCCGCATCACCGTGGTGACACATGCCAACGGCGTGGACTTCCTGCTCGAAGGCGCCAAGGATGCCAACGGCAGCGCCTTCGCCGGGCCGGTGGCGGCGCTGGTGGCTCGCGGCGTCAAGTTCGAGGTGTGTGAGATCACTCTGAGGAACCGCAACCTGAAGAGGGAGCAGTTCATCCAAGAGGCCGAGTTCACGCCCTCAGGCGTGGTGCGGCTGACCAAATTGCAGGTGGCCGGCCACGCCTACATCAAGCCCTGAGCCGGTCTGCCCTGACCGCGAGGGGCGCCCCATGGGCCGGGGCATCAACCGCCCGGCCCTCGGGGCCCTCTCAGGCGTTGAGCATGTCGTTCCAGATGTTGTCGGCCCAGCTCAAGGCGTAGAGACCTTCTTGCGCGCTGGCGGCAGTTGACACGCCGCCTGATCCCGGCACGGTCTTGAAAGTCTTGTCCTTGGCGTCGTACTGGTGCACCGAGGCCACGTGCACCACGTCGCGCGCGGTGACGAAGCTGTAGCAGGTGTTCATCACCACCGGGGTGGCGTTCACGGCCTCGCCCTTGAGCAGGTTGATGATGGCCGCAGCCGCCACCTTGGCGTGCTGGTTGGCCATGTGGCCCGACTTGGGCATGGCGGGCGCCGAGAACGTGGCGTCACCCAGGATGTGCACGCCCTTGACCGCAGTGGACTCCATGGTCAGCCAGTCCACGCCCACCCAGCGGTTGTTGACGGTGATCAGGCCAGCCGAGCGAGCCAGATCGCCGGCGCGCTGTGGCGGGATGACGTTCAGCACATCGGCCTTGACGTCCTCGAACTCCAGCTTGGCCGTCAGGCCCGACACTTCCTTCAGCTCGGCATTCGCACGGTACTCGATGATGCCGTCATAGTGCTGCTTGAAAGCGCGCTCGAACAAGGCCTTCTTGGACTGGATCTCGGGGTTGGCGTCCAGCACCAGCACCTTGGACCTGGGCTTGGCCGTCTTCAGATAGCTGGCCACCATGCAGGCCCGCTCGTACGGGCCAGGGGGGCAGCGGTAGGGCACCCGGGGAATCGACATGGCGAACACGCCGCCATCACGCATGGACTCCAGCTGTTTGCGCAAGGCCACGGTCTGTGGGCCGGCCTTCCAGCTGTGGGTGATGCGCCCGCTGTCCACCGCGGCTTGCAGACCACCGACCTGCTCGTACATGAAGTCGATGCCCGGCGAGACGATGAGGCGGTCGTAGGCCAGCTCGCCGCCACCGGCCAGCCGCACCTTCTTGCCCGTCGCATCAACGGCGGTGACGTCGCCTTGCACCACCTTCACACCCATGGCCTTGAGGCCGTCGTAGCCGCGGGTGATGTCACCCATCTGCTTGTGGCCGCCCAGCACCATGTTGCTGATCGGGCAAGACACGAAGCTGGTGTTGCGCTCGACGAGCGTTACGTCGACGTTGCCGCCCCACATCTTGAGATAGCGGGCCGCCGTGGCGCCGCCAAAACCGCCGCCCACCACCACCACACGGCCGATGGACGGACCGCTGGACATGCCGGCGCAGCCGGTGAGGGCAAGGCCGGACAAGGCAGCACCTGCGCCCAGCAGACGGCGGCGGGAGAGTTCGCTGTGAAATCGTTGTGACATGGCGGATCTCCTCACTTCCGGGGCTGCTGGGCGGCAAAGAAGCCCGCGATCAGCTTGATCTGTTCATCGGTGTAGCCCTTGGCGATCTGGTGCATGATCGTCACGCCCTGGGGCTGAGGGGTGGTCTTGTAGTAGGTCATCAGCGCCACCGTGCGCTCCGCGGGCGTACCCGCCAGAGACTTCATCTCGCCGCGGGCGTTGCCGTTGGTGCCGTGGCAGTTGGCGCAGGTGGCCGCCAGGTTACGGGCCAGATGCGGGTTGGGCGCGGGGGCCTGGGCCTGCGCAGCGGCCGAAGCCAGTGCAAGCACCCCTGCCCAGACAGACAGCTTGGGCGCAGTGCGGACAGAAATCTGCATCGTGCTTCTCCTCGTTGATGGTCTTGGTTGGGCAACCGGGCGATTCAAGTCGCCGGCGCTGCCGATTTTAGATTGTGTGTGAAGCGCCTGATTTGAACTGCGTGGGCACCGCAACGTCATCATCGTTTTCTCGGACAAAGCAGCTGTCCAACGGCCCGCAGCCCGTGTGATGGACAGACCGCGGGGATCGAACTTGCCCGACGTTGAATATCGTAATATCAACACATGCTGATGTTGAAACAGGTTCTCTCGGTGTTTGCCCTGATGCTGGGCTTGCTGGGGGTGGCCGGGTCCGCCGTCGCTGCCCATGAAGCCAACCGACCGCAGGCGCTGCCTGTGGCACCGGGTATCTGGATGGTGCAGGGCCTGTCGGCGCTGGGCTCTTCAGCCAACCGCAACTTCATCTCCAACGCGGGCTTCGTCGTCACCTCCACGGGTGTGGTGGTGATCGATGCGCTGGGTTCGCCCGAACTGGCACGCGAGTTGCGCGCCGAAATTGCCCGCGTGACCCCCCTGCCGGTGACACACGTGATCGTCACCCATTACCACGCCGACCACATCTACGGCCTGCAGGTCTTCAAGGACGAAGGCGCGAGCGTCGTGGCACATCGCCAGGCTCTCCTGTACCTGAACTCCGACACCGCACAGCAGCGCCTGGCCGCCAGCCGGGAAGAGCTCTTCCCCTGGGTGGACGAGAAGACGCGGCTGGTGACGGCCGACCGGTGGATCGACGGCCCCGCCACCTTGCAGGTGGGCGACACCACCCTGGAGCTGCACCCGGTGGGCCCTTCGCACACGCCGGAAGACCTGGCCGTCTGGCTGCCGCAGCGCCGGGTGCTGTTTGCTGGCGATCTGGTGTTCAGGGGCCGCATTCCCTTCGTGGGCCAGGCCGACAGCGCGCACTGGGTGCAGGCCCTCGACACGCTGCTGGGTTTTGACGCGCAGGTGGTGGTGCCGGGTCACGGCCCGGTCTCCGACCGAGTGCGCGATGATCTGCAACTGACGCGTGACTACCTGCTGCACCTGCGGCGCACCATGGGCGAAGCCGCGCGCAACATGGACCCCTTCGAAGAAGCCTATGCGCGCACCGACTGGTCGCGCTTCGAGAAGCTGCCGCTGTTCAGCGTGGCCAACCGGATGAACGCCTACAACACCTACTTGCTCATGGAGCAGGCCAAGTGAGCACGCCGGTGTCCCCCGCATCGCCACCCCTCGCCCCCACGGCCCTGGCGGCTGGTACTGCACCACGGCGGCGGCTGCTGCGCACCGCGGCCCTGGTCGCGCTGTACCCGCTGTACCCGCTGACCGGCCCGGCATCGGCACAGCCACAGCAGGGGCAGGCCGTCGTCTGGCCCGACGTCACGCTGCTGGACGACACACGCTGGGGTTCGGCCCAGGCCCAGGGCAAGCACGTCATCGTGGTGTTCTGGTCCACCACCTGCCCCTTCTGCCTGCGCCACAACGCGCACATCGAGAAACTGCGGCGGGCGGCCACCGGCCGCGCGCTGGCGATCATCACCGTCGCGCGGGACAAGGACCCGGCCACCGTGAAGGCTTACCTTGCGCGTCACGGCTACGGCTTTCAGGTGACGATGGCGCAGGACGCCATGGCTGCGGCACTGTCCACACGCAAGGTGATACCGCTGACCATCACGGTGGATCGGCAGGGCAGGCTCGGGCAGGTCATCCCCGGCGAGATGTTCGAAGACGATGTGATGGAATGGCTGCGCCTGGGATGAAACCCTTGCACCAGACAGTGGATGGACGCCTCATGATGAAAACCAAGACTCTGCGGCTCCTGGCCGGCCTCATGCTGGCAGGCAGTGGCCTGCTGCCGATGCAGGCGGGCGCGCAGGGCCACGACATCTTCAAGGATGCCGACCTGCCCCTGGGCGAGAAACTCATCAAGGAACACGCCTGCAACGCCTGCCACATCCGCAAGGTGGGCGGCGACGGCTCGGCGATCTACCGGCCGGCCGGGCGCATCAACACCCCTGGCGCAATGCGCGGCATGGTGGACATGTGCAGCACCGAGCTGAACCTGGGCCTGTTTCCGGAAGAAGTGACCGCCGTGGCCGCCGTGCTGCAGCGGGATCACTACCGGTTTCCCGCCCCCAGGAAGTGAGCTGCAAGCAAAGTTCGCTGAATTCGTGCATCATCACCCACTGATATTCTGGATGTGGAGTGAGCAATCGCATGAGTGACACCGAGCGGGACGACTCTGAAGCCGTCTTCAACACCGCAGCCGAGCTCTTCGGGTTGCTGTCCACGCCCATCCGCCTGCGCATCCTGAGTTCGCTGTGCCATGGCGAGAAGAACGTCTCGCAGTTGCTGGCGGAAATCCCCACCACCCAGCCCAACATGAGCCAGCATCTGTCCACGCTGTACCGCGCGGGTGTCCTGGGCAAGCGGCGCGACGCCACTCAGATCTACTACCGCATCGAGAACCAGCAGGCCGTGGCCGTGTGCCGCTCGGTGTGCACGCAAATCGCCATGGACATGGCGGAGGTGACTGAAGAAGCTGCCTGAGCAGCACGAGCGTCCTGGGTGCCCTGAGCGGCCGGGAAGAGCCGCATGAGGGCTGCATGTCAACCGAACGTTGGCAGAAAAGCGTTCAGGTCCTGATTTCGCCCTGCCCCAGCACCACCCACTTCATCGAGGTCAGGCCTTCCAGCCCCACCGGCCCGCGGGCGTGGAACTTGTCGGTGCTGATGCCGATCTCGGCCCCCAGGCCGTATTCGAAGCCGTCGGCAAAGCGCGTGCTGGCATTCACCATCACGCTGGCCGAATCCACCTCGCGCAGGAAGCGCATGGCGTTCGGATGGTTCGTGGTGAGGATGGCGTCGGTGTGGTGCGAGCCGTAGCGGTTGATGTGGCCGATAGCCTCGTCCAGGCTCGCCACCACCTTCACGCTGATGACGGGTGCCAGGTACTCCTCGGACCAGTCGGCCTCGGTGGCATCCACCAGCTCTGCGCCGGGCACGGCCTGCAAGACGGCCCGTGAAGCTGGACAGCAGCGCATCTGCACGCCCTTGGCCGCGAAGACGGCACCGATGCGGGGCAGAAAGGCTGCCGCCTGGCGCTCGTGCACCAGCAGGGACTCCGCCGCATTGCAGGGGCTGTACTTCTGGGTCTTGGCGTTGTCGGTGACGGTTACCGCCAGGCCCAGGTCCACCTCGGCATCCACGTAGACGTGGCAGTTACCGTCCAGGTGCTTGATGACGGGCACCCGCGCCTCGGCGCTGATGCGCTCGATCAGGCTCTTGCCGCCGCGCGGGATGATCACGTCCACCGATTCCGGCATGGCGATCAGGCGGCCCACGGCGGCGCGGTCGGTGGTCTCCACCAGTTGCACGGCCGCAGGAAGCAGGCCGGCCTCGGCGAGCGCGGCCTGCACACAACGCCACAGCGCCAGGTTGGAGTGCAGCGCCTCGGAGCCGCCGCGCAGGATGCAGGCATTGCCGCTCTTGATCGCCAGCGAGGCCGCTTCGATGGTGACGTTGGGCCGGCTCTCGTAGATCATGCCGAACACACCCAGCGGCACACGCATGCGCCCCACGCTGATGCCGGAGGGGCGGCGCTTGACCTCGGTGATCTCGCCCACGGGGTCGGGCATCGCGGCCAGTTGTTCGCAACCCTGGGCGACGGTGTCGATGACAGCCGGCGTCAGTTTGAGGCGGTCCACCATCGGCTCGGCCAGGCCGGCGGTGCGCGCGGCGTCCAGGTCCTGAGCGTTGTGATGCTGCAACTCGGGCAAGGCCTCGCGCAGGCGCCGCGCCAGCGCCCGCAAGGCCTGGTCCTTGGCTGCGGTGGAGGCCGCGGCCATCGCGGTGGAGGCGGCGCGGGCCTGTGCGCCCAGGTGCGCCATGTAGGCGGGGATGTCGACAACCTTCATGCCTGCATTGTCGGGCCAGAACCATTGCCGGGTCACCTTGCCGGACAGCCGCGCGAGGCGCAGCGGCGTTCTACCAGCCCAGCAGCGCCAGCACGGCCACCCACAGCGAGGACGTGAACACGAAAGCCACCGTGGACAGCACGATGGCCGCCGTGGCCTCGGCCTCGTGGGTGCGGTAGCGCAGCGCGAAGATCAGCGCATTGCTGCCCACCGGGGCCGCCGCCATCATCACCAGCACCGACAGCGACAGCCCGCTCACGCCGAAGACGAAGTGCGCGCCCAGCAGCACCACCGCAGGCAGCACCAGCAACTTCAGCACACTCAGGCCCAGCGCGCCGCGCACACGCCCGCGCAGGCCGTACTGCGCCAGGTTCGTGCCGATGAGAAACAGGCACAGCGGCACCACGGCCGCCGTCAGTGACAGCAACAGTGCATCGACCACGGGATGAAGGCCCAAGCCCGTCAGGTTCCAGGCCAGCCCCAGCAGGATGGGCAGCATCACCGGGTGGAACACGGCACTGCGCACCGCTGTCTTGACAGTGCCGACGAGAGACTGCCCGGCCCCTGAACGGGCGATGGCCACCTCGGCCAGCACCGTCAGCAGCGTCAGCACCACCAAGCCATGCAGGCTGATCAGGGCCAGATGCAAGCCCAGGCCGACCTCTCCGAACAGGGCCGCCGCCATGGGAATGCCCAGCTGCACCGAATTGCCGTACGTGGCGGCCACGCCCAGGGTGGCGGCCGCCGCGGCAGGCCCGCCGCGGACCCGTTCGACTGCGGAGGCCCCGACTTGCGCGCCCGCTGGCGGCGGCTGAACCTGGGCCAGGCCCTGCTGGCGCGCCACTCTTCGCTGCTGCCATGCATAGAACACGCCCAGATAGGCCAGCACGGGCGCGAAGTAGGCCACCAGCGTGGTCCAGGGCATGGCGGCGAAGTCCATGCGCGCCATGGTGCGGAACAGCAGCGCGCCGCCACCCAGCCCACCCCCGCCGTGGCAAAGATGGCCAGCAGCTTGAACAGGAGTTCCAGCGTCACGCGTACGCCCCAGCGCAAGCCCCCGTGCAAGCCCTCGCACGAGCCCTCGCACGAGCCCCCGCACAAACCACGGCGCATGGGCGCGCTGCAGCCGGCCGCGCTGCGTTCAAGCTCTTCTCGAAGATCACGTTCAGCCGGCGCTCTTCTTGGCCGCTGCCTTCTTCGCGGCCACCTTGGCCGGGGCCTTGGCCGTCCGCGGCTCGAACTCGAAGACGACGCGGCCTTCCTTGCGGTCGTAGCTCAGGAAGGCCTTGAACTTGCGCCGCGTCTTGTTGGACACGAAGTTCTCCAGCAGGGACGTCTTGCCCGTGGCCAGCAGGCGTGTCATCTCCTCGGGCGGCACGGGCTGCTGCAGGATGATCTTGCCGCTCTTGAAGTCGCAGGTCACATGCGCGCCCACGCTGCGCTCGCACACGTAGGAGCCGCCGTGGTCGAAGACCCGGCCCTGGCACTTGGGGCAGGCGCCCAGCGAGGCCTGGGCGGAGAAGTCCACCGGCTCGCCGTCGCCTTCGGCCTGCCTGGCGTCATCGCCAAAGTCGAACTCCAGCTTCCAGTTGGAGATGTCCGGGTCATGCACCAGCTTCATCTCGGCCGTGAAGGGCCACCCGGCCTTGGAGCGAAAGCCCTCCAGCGGGCCGATGCGCCGGTCGCGCAGGAAGGCCTCGGCCTCGGCGATCTCGAAGGGGCGGCCCGCGGGAATCTTGGTGATGGAGAAGCCGCAACCTTCCGTCTCCGGCCCCGCCGCAGCCACGGCCCCGCCGCCCGTGCAGCTGAAGCGGCGGTAGTTCTCCTTGACCAGGCCGCCGCAGTTGGGGCATGGCGTCTTCAGCGTGGCGTAGTCGCCCGGGATGGTGTCGCGGTCGTACTCCTTGGCCTTCTTCACGATGCGCTCGGCCATCTTGGCGATCTCGGCCATGAAGGCATCGCGCTTCAACCGCCCATGCTCCATCTCCGACAGCTGGTGCTCCCAGTTGCCGGTGAGCTCGGGCTTGGTCAGGTCCTCCACGCCCAGGCCGCGCAGCAGCGTCATCAACTGGAACGCCTTGGCCGTGGGCACCAGGTCGCGGCCGTCGCGCAGCATGTACTTCTCGGCCAGCAGGCCCTCGATGATGGCCGCGCGGGTGGCCGGCGTGCCCAGGCCCTTTTCGGCCATGGCCTCGCGCAGCTCGTCGTCCTCGATCAGCTTGCCCGCGCCTTCCATGGCCGACAGAAGCGTGCCCTCGTTGTAGCGCGCCGGCGGCCGGGTCTGCAACGCCTTGACGTCCAGGCTCTCGGTGCGCACCACTTCGCCGGCCTTCACGGCCACCAGGTTGGCGTCTTCGTCCTGCGCCTCCTTGCCGTACACCGCCAGCCAGCCCGGGTTCACCAGCACCTTGCCGTTGGTCTGGAAGCGGTGCTCTGCACCCGCGGCCTTGACGTTGGAGATGCGCGTGGTGACCATGAACTCCGCCGAGGGGTAGAACACCGCCAGGAAGCGCTTGACCACCATGTCGTAGAGCTTGGCCTCGATCTCGCTGAGCGACTTGGGCGCCTCCAGCGTGGGGATGATGGCGAAGTGGTCCGACACCTTGGCGTTGTCGAAGACGCGCTTGGTGGGCTTGACGTAGCCGTCATTCAGCGCCTTGCGGGCGTGCATGGAGAGCTCACGCAGCGGCCCGGGCAGCGGGCTGTCGGCCAGCATCTCGAAGGTGTTGCGCACGGTGCCGAGATAGTCCTCGGGCAGGGCGCGCGAGTCCGTCCGCGGGTAGGTCAGCACCTTGTGCTTCTCGTACAGCGCCTGCGCCAGCGACAGCGTGGTCTTGGCCGAGAAGCCGAAGCGCGAGTTGGCCTCACGCTGCAGCGTGGTCAGGTCGTACAGCAGCGGGCTGGCCTGCGTGCTGGGCTTGGCCTCCTCGGTGACGCTGGCCGGCTCACCCCGGCAGGCCTGCGCGATGGCCTGCGCATCGGCCGCGGTCCACAACCGGTCGGCGCGCTGCTCGGGGTCGGCCGGGTCCTTCTTCCACGCCGGGTTGAACCACTTGCCCTCGTAGGTGCCGGCGGCGGCGTCAAAGGTGGCGCGCACCTCCCAGTAGTCGCGCGCCACGTGCTTGCGGATCTTCTCCTCGCGCTCCACCACGATGGACAGCGTGGGCGTCTGCACGCGGCCGACGGTGGTGAGGAAGAAGCCCCCATCGCGCGAGTTGAAGGCGGTGAAGGCACGCGTGCCGTTGATGCCCACCAGCCAGTCGGCCTCGGAGCGGCTGCGCGCCGCGTCGGCCAGGCCGCGCATCTGCTCGTCGCTGCGCAAGCGGTCGAAGCCGTCGCGGATGGCCTGCGGCGTCATGCTCTGCAGCCACAGGCGCTTGACCGGCTTGTTCAGCGTGCCCTTGGCGCCGGCCGCGTACTGCTCGATCAGGCGGAAGATCAACTCGCCCTCGCGCCCGGCGTCGCAGGCGTTGATCATCTCGGTGACGTCCTTGCGCTTGCACAGCTTGACCACGGCGTTCAGCCGGGTCTTGGCCTTGTCGATGGGCGCGAGGTCGAAATGCGGCGGCACCACGGGCAGGTGGGCGAAGCTCCACTTGCCGCGCTTGACGTCGTACTCCTCGGGCGCCTTGATCTCCACCAGGTGGCCCACGGCCGAGGTGACGACGTAGCGCTCGTTTTCGAAATGCTCGGCGTGCTTCTCGAACTTGCCCGCCACGGGGGTCAGCGCGCGCACGATGTCCTGCGCCACGCTGGGCTTCTCCGCAATGATGATGGCCTTGCTCATCGGTCCTTCTTCGGGCAGTCGGCAGCGGCGCACTGCGCCGCAACCCCGTTCCCTACAATCGTGTGTCTTCGCGCGCGCTCACGTGCATGCACGTGGGCGGGCGCACCCTGGCGCGCACCCCCACACTCTCGCATGTACGCGCGCGCACCCATGAGTTCAATGTAACGAATGCCAAAGAAGCCGCAAGCCGACCCTGTGGGAGGCACTGTCCAGCCGAAGGGCGAACCCCGCGCCCGCGCCACCGCCGGGCGCCGCATCCAGGTGCGCCGCAGCGGGGTGCATGGCAAGGGGGTGTACGCGTTGCAGGCCATCGCGGCGGACCAGACCCTCATCGAATACACCGGCGAGGTCATCACCTGGAGGGAGGCCCTGCGCCGCCACCCGCACGACCCGCGCGATCCGCACCACACCTTCTATTTCCACATCGACGAGCAGCATGTCATCGATGCCAAGTACGGCGGCAATGCCTCGCGCTGGATCAACCACGCCTGCGACCCCAATTGCAAGGCCGACGAGGTGGACGGCCGTATCTTCATCAAGGCGCTGCGTGACCTGATGCCCGGCGAGGAGTTGTTCTACGACTACGGCCTGGTCATCGACGAGCGCTACACGCCCAAGCTGAAGAAGGAGTATGAGTGCCGCTGCGGCAGCCCGAACTGCCGGCGCACCATGCTCTCGCCCAAGCGGTGACCCTCGCCCGGGCTGAGCGCACCACCGCCGGGCGCCTCGCATGACCGACGAGCTGCGCGAAAGCTGGGGTCTGCAGGTCCTGCAGCAAGACCTGCAGAGGGTGGAGCCAGGCTTGACACTGGAGGTGGTGGAGTCCCTCGCGTCCACGAACACGGCGCTGCTGGAGCGGGCCGCTGCAGCGCGGGCCGCCTTGTCTGCGTCTGCGTCTGCGTTTATGTCTGCGTCTGTGTCTGCGCCGGCCAGTGCCGGCGGCGGCGAGCGCCCCACCTGGACCAACTGCCTGCTCGTGGCGCAGGAACAGACCCAGGGCCGGGGCCGGCAGGGCCGCGCCTGGCACGCCCAGCCCGGGTCATCGCTCACCTTCTCCCTGGGCCTGAGCCTGGCGCCGCAGGACTGGTCCGGCTTGTCATTGGCCGTGGGTGTGGCGCTGGCGCAGGCGCTGGACCCGGATGGCGGCCCGAACTGCGATCCGCACGCCGAGCCGGCATCTGGCGCTGAAACCGCCGCACCGCGCATCCTCCTGAAGTGGCCGAACGACCTGTGGCTGCGCGATGAGCAGGCCGCGGGCGGCGGGCGCAAGCTGGGCGGCGTGTTGATCGAAACCGCCGCCGGATGGGCGGATGTCCCGCACACAGCTGAGGTCGGCACCCAGCCGGCTTCAGGGCCGGCAGCCGGCCCCCGACGCCTCCAGGGGCCACGCACCCCAGCGCGCATCTGCGTCATCGGCGTGGGCCTGAACATCGGCCCGCAACTGGCGGTGACGGTGGAGCAGGCCGCCACTGGCGTGGCCTGCCTTCAGGAGATGGAGCCGCAGGCCACGGCAGCGCAAGCCCTGGCCCGCGTGGTGCTGCCGCTGCTCCAGGCGGTACGCCGGTTCGAGCAGTCAGGCTTCGCGGGCGTGGCGCACGCGTTCGCGCGGCGCGACCTGCTGCACGGCAAGGCTGTCTCCACCACGCTGCCAGACCTGCCCGTGGGCATGGCGCAAGGGGTGGACGATGCGGGCGCCTTGCAGGTGCGGGCGCCTGACGGCGCCCTGCGCAGCGTGGTGGGCGGCGAGGTCAGCATCCGCCTGAGGCACGGAGACGCCGCATGCGCATGATCCCCTGGCTGGCCCTGGTGCTGATCGTGGCCAATCTGGGCTTCTGCGTCTGGACGCAAGGCGGGTTCAGCGGGTCCCTGCCTCCGCCCGGCGCCGCCCAGCGTGAACCCGAGCGCCTTCGGCAGCAGGTCCGGCCGGAGTCCGTCGTGGTGCTGTCGCCCAAGGCGGCGTCGGCTGCGCTGGCGCAGATCGCTGCGGCTGAAGCCGCGGCGTCCGCTGCAGCCGGGGTGGCCACAGGCGCGTCCGCCTCGGGTGTGGTGCAGACCTTGCCTGGCTCGAACCAGGCCGCGCCGCCGCGTGATTCAGCCGCGGACCGGACGGCGCCCGCGCGGCCGCGCTGACAGCACCGCCGTGGCCGCGATCAGGGCCAGGAGCCACGGCCAGGACAGCGCGCCGCCGCCGCCATCCGCCGATGTCGCAACGGGCAAGACCTCGGCTGCTGCCAAGGCAGCGGAAACGTCCAGCATGCCCGCCCCACACAAGCCGGTGACGCAATAGCACTGCAACTGCCCTTGCGTCGAGGGGGGTTGGCAGATGCTCACTGGCGTCGGGTCGGTACCGTTGTCAGCTCCCGACGTGGGAAAGGGCCTGGCACCTGATTGCAGCGCCATCTTCACCTGCGCGGGCGAGAGGTCGGGCCGGGTCGAAAGGATCAGCGCCGCCGTGGCCGCCACCATGGGGGTGGCAAAGCTGGTGCCCACGGAGATGTTGAAGCTGTCGCTGTAGACCGAACCCCCCGCCGCCGGCACCGTCAGGCCGCTGTTGGACAGGGTCAAGATGGGGTACAGGCAGGGCTGCCCCAGCTCGATGTTCACGCAGTTGCCGCCAGGGGCGGCGACGGCGATTTCCGGGCCCAGGTCGGAAAAGCCTACCTTGGTGCCTGCATGGCGCAAGCCCGCCACGGCAATCACACCGGGGCAGTTGGCCGGAGCGCCCACAGGCCCCCCATCGCTGTTGCCAGCCGCAGCCACCACCACCGCACCCCGCGCCGTCACGGCCGCGATGGCGTCCTGGTAGACACCCGAACAGGCTGTCGATCCACCGCCCAGGCTCAGGTTCAGCACCCTGGCCGGCGTGGCGCTGCCTGGCAGACCCGCCTGGTCGATGCCGGCGGCCCACAGCATGCCGGCCGTGATGTCGGAGTCAAAACCGCCACACTTGCCCAGCACGCGCACCGGAAGCACCTTGGCACCGTACGCCAGTCCAGCCATGCCGATGCCGTTGTTCGTTGCTGCCGCCACGATGCCGGCCACGCCAGTGCCGTGCCAGGAACTGTCCTGCCGACCACAGTTCCTGTAGGGACCAAAGGCGTTTTCTGCTGCGGTGATCCAGTCGCCGGGGTCGGACGCGTCCGCATCCCGTCCATCCCCGTCGTTGGAAAAGATGGTGTCCCGCACGAAGTCGTAGCCCGACAGCACCTGCCCGGCCAGGTCCACGTGGTCAGCCAGCACACCCGTGTCCAGGACGGCCACGACCACACCGCTGCCCGTGGAGCGGGCCCAGGCGGCCTGGGCGTTGGTGGCCGAGCGGAACAGGTCGGTGGGCTCACGCAGGTACCACTGGCCCACCACGGGGCCCCCCGTGAGGGTTTGCAGGTTCACGGCCGGGCCGGCGCTGAACAGCGGATCGGTGGGCACCGTCAATGCGCGCCGGCGCTGGTCCACCACGGCCCAGGCCACGTCGGGGTCCGCTGCCAGGCGGCGGGCGAGGGACGTCGAGTCCACGCCACGCGCCATGACCACCTGAGCGTGATGCCCGATGACACGGCCTGTGGTGAGCGAATGTCCGGCCCTGCGCGCCAGGGCATTGGCACGGCGTTGAGACGCGGCGCGCACATCTTTGGCCGGAGCGCCCTTGCGCCAGGGGTGGGCGGTTGCCACTGCAGCCCCGTCACGGTACCCCACGATGACGCGGGCCGTGGGGGGGTCTGCAGCAGCGGAAGGATTGGCAAACGCGGCCGTGGACGTGACGAGCACCGCCGCGCCGGCTGCAAGCACCGCAGCAAGGATCTTCATCCCCACAGTCTAGGCGCCTGCCTGTTGCTGACGCGTATCCGCCGGTATGCGGGCGTTGCTTTTTGTACGGATCAGGCCGCGATCACCCGCACCATCTCCAGCACCTTGTTGGAGTAGCCCCACTCGTTGTCGTACCAGGCCACCACCTTGACGAAGGTCTTGTCCAGGGCGATGCCGGCCTCGGCGTCGAACACGCTGGTGCAACTCTCACCGCGGAAGTCGGTGGCCACCACCTTGTCCTCGGTGTAGGCCAGCACGCCCTTCATGGCACCCTGGCTCGCGGCCTTCATCGCCGCGCAGATCTCGTCGTAGCCGGCTTCCTTGACCAGCTCCACCGTCAGGTCGACCACCGAGACATCGGAGGTGGGCACGCGAAAGGCCATGCCGGTGAGCTTCTTGTTCAGCTCGGGGATCACCACGCCCACGGCCTTGGCCGCACCCGTGCTGCTCGGGATGATGTTCTCCAGGATGCCGCGGCCGCCGCGCCAGTCCTTGTTGGACGGGCCGTCCACGGTCTTTTGCGTGGCGGTGGCGGCGTGCACTGTGGTCATCAGGCCGCGCTTGATGCCGAAGGTGTCGTTCAGTACCTTGGCCACGGGTGCCAGGCAGTTGGTGGTGCAGCTGGCGTTGCTGATGATGGCCTGGCCGGCGTAGGTCTTGTCGTTCACGCCGTAGACGAACATGGGCGTGTCGTCCTTGGACGGCGCGCTCATGATGACCTTCTTGGCACCCGCCTTGAGGTGAGCCTCAGCGGTCTCCTTGGTCAGGAACAGGCCCGTGGCTTCGACCACGATGTCAGCCCCGATCTCATCCCACTTCAGCTCGGTGGGGTTCTTCACGGCCGTCAGGCGGATGCGCTTGCCGTTGACGACAAGCGTGCTGCCGTCCACCGAGACCTCGCCCTTGAAGCGGCCATGCACGCTGTCGTACTTCAGCATGTAGGCCAGGTAGTCGGGCTCGAGCAGGTCGTTGATGCCGACGACCTCGATCTCATGGAAGTTCTGCACCGCGGCGCGGAACACCATGCGCCCGATGCGGCCGAAGCCGTTGATGCCGATTCTGATGGTCATGGGAAAGGCCTCCTGAAGGGAATGTGAAGAAATCGGGTGAGGTGTTTCAGCAGCGCTTCATGGGCAATTCAGCGGCGCTTGAGCACCTGACGCACCACAGCGGCCACGTTGTCCGCCGTGAAGCCGAAGTGCTTGAACAGCACGCCCGCCGGCGCGCTTTCGCCGTAGGTATCGATGCCCACCACGGCCGCGCAGCCGTACTTCCACCAGCCGTCGGTCACACCGGCTTCCACCGCAATGCGGGGCAGCTTGGGCGGCAGCACGCTGGTCTTGTAGGCCACCGCCTGACGATCGAACACCGTGGTGCTGGGCATGCTGACCACGCGCACGGCAATGCCGGATTGCGCCAGCTGCGCCTGCGCGTGCAGGGCGAGCTGCACCTCGCTGCCGGTGGCGATGATCACGGCCTGCGCCTTCTTCTTCAGGCCCACCTCGGCCGGCTCGGCCAGCACGTAGGCGCCCTTGCCGATCTCGTCCAGCCCGGCCTTGGGCAGGTAGGGCAGGTTCTGCCGGCTCAGCAGCAGCGCGGTGGGGCGCTCGGCATTGCCGATGGCCATGGTCCAGGCCACGGCGGTCTCGGCCGTGTCGGCCGGCCGCCAAACGTCCAGGTTCGGGATCAGGCGCAGGCTGGCGGCGTGCTCCACGCTCTGGTGCGTGGGGCCGTCCTCGCCCAGGCCGATGGAGTCGTGCGTGAAGACGTGGATGACGCGCTGCTTCATCAGCGCGGCCATGCGGATGGCGTTGCGGCTGTAGTCGCTGAAGGTCAGGAAGGTGCCGCCATAGGGGATGAAGCCGCCGTGCAGCGTCACGCCGTTCATGATGGCGGCCATGCCGAACTCGCGCACGCCGTAGTTGATGTGGCGCCCGCCGTTGGGCGTACCGTCCTTGGCAAAGCGCAGCGCCGGCGTGGACGAGGTGTTGGTCAGGTTGGAGCCGGTCAGGTCGGCCGAGCCGCCCAGCAGTTCGGGCAGGGCCTTGGTGAAAGCCTCCAGCGCGATCTGGCTGGCCTTGCGCGAGGCCACGGTCTCGGCCTTGGTGTGGGCGGCGATGACGGCGTCCACGGCGGTCTGGGCAAAGCCGGCGGGCAGCTGGCCGGCCATGCGGCGCTCGAACTCTGCCGCCAGCTCGGGGTGCGCGGCGCGGTAAGCGGCGAAGCGGGCGTTCCAGTCGGCCTCGCGTTGTGCGCCGGCGGCCTTGGCATCCCACTGGGCATAGACCTCGGCCGGCACCACGAAGGGTTCGTGCGCCCAGCCCATGGCCTCACGCGTCAGGCGGATCTCCTCGGCCCCCAGGGCCTCGCCGTGGGCCTTGGCCGTACCGCCGCGGTTGGGCGAGCCCTTGCCGATGGTGGTGCGGCAGATGATGAGGGTGGGCTTGGCGGCCGCCCTGCAGGCCGTGAGCGCTGCGTCCACAGCGTTGACGTCATGGCCGTCGACAGGCCCGATGACGTTCCAGCCACACGCCTTGAAGCGCTGCGCCGCGTTGTCCACGTACCAGGGCTGCACGGCGCCGTCGATGCTGATGCCGTTGTCGTCATACAGCGCCACCAGCTTGTTCAGCTGCCACGCACCGGCCAGGGCCACGGCCTCATGGCTGATGCCCTCCATCAGGCAGCCGTCGCCCAGGAAAGCGTAGGTGCGGTGGTCCACCACGGCGTGGCCGGGGCGGTTGAACTCGGTGGCCAGCAGCTTTTCGGCCAGCGCCATGCCCACGGCATTGGTGATGCCCTGGCCCAGCGGGCCGGTGGTGGTCTCCACGCCCGGGGTGATGCCCACCTCGGGGTGGCCGGGGGTCTTGCTGTGCAGCTGTCGGAAGCGCTTGAGCTCTTCCATCGGCAGGTCATACCCCGTCAGGTGCAGCAGGGCGTAGATCAGCATCGAGCCGTGGCCGTTGCTGAGCACGAAACGGTCGCGGTCGGCCCAGTGCGGGTTGCCGGGGTGGTGTTTCAGGTGCCGGCCCCACAGCGCCACAGCCATCTCCGCCATGCCCATGGGGGCGCCGGGATGGCCGGAGTTGGCCTGCTGGACGGCGTCCATCGCCAGGGCGCGGATGGCGTTGGCCATCGCGGAGGTGTCTTGTGAAGTCATGAGCGGGGAAGGCAAGAGGGGTCAAGGGCAGGGAGAGTCACCCGCACCCGCTGGCCGCAGAAGCGGACGCCGGGCGGACTTCGGCGCAGACACCGAAACTCCCTGAAAAGCACCCAAAGTTTATCTGCCGACCCTGACGCAACCCTGCACGGCCCAGCCGCCTTCAGCCCCCGGCGGATCCCGGCAGGCTCCGAGACGGGCCCCTACACTCGCCGGCCATGATCCGCCACGCCCTGATCCTGGCTGCCGGTCGGGGCGAGCGGATGCGCCCGCTCACCGACCACACCCCCAAGCCCCTGTTGCGCGTGCGCGGCCAGCGGCTGATCGAGTGGCACCTGCAGGCCCTGGCGGCCGCCGGGGTGCGCGAGGTGGTGGTCAACACCGCCTGGCTGGAAGAGCAGTTCGAACCCGCGCTGGGCGACGGCGCGCGCTGGGGGGTGCGGCTGCACTGGTCCCGCGAGGGCCGCGACCATGGCGGCGCGCTGGAGACCGCGGGCGGCATCGCCAAGGCGCTGCCACTGCTGGGCGAGGCCTTCTGGGTGGTCTCGGGCGATGTTTTTCTGCCCGGCTTCAACTTCGACCCCACGCCGGCCCAAGCGGTGATCGACGGTGCGCACCTCGCTCACCTGTGGATGGTGCCCAACGCGCCCCACCACCCGCGCGGCGACTTCAACCTGCGCGAAGACGGTCTGCTGGGCAGCGACGCCGACGGCCCACGCCTGACCTGGGCCAGCGTGGGCTTGTTCCACCACGCGATGTTCGAGCACGTGCCGGTGGGGCAGCGCCTGCCGCTGCGCCCGCTGCTGGAATCCGCGATCGCGCAGCGCCGCCTGGGCGGCAGCCGCTGGGGTGGCGCCTGGACCGATGTGGGAACGACCGAACGATTGGCCAGCTTGCAAGCAGGCTGAACGCTCAGGAAGACAACAGGCCGGTCCAAGAATCTCCGTTGCCCTCGCACGGGCAGAGGACGGACGAGATTACGCCACTGCGCCGATCAGTCGGCCAGCCCCGCTGTGATCTCGTCGATGCGCGCCAGCAACTCGGGGGTGAGGCGCGTGCAAGCGTCCAGCGCACCCAGGTTGGAGCGCAACTGGTCGACGCTCGAGGCGCCCGTGATGACGCTGCTCACGCGCGGGTTGCGCGCCGCCCAGCCGATGGCCAGCTGGGCCGTGGTGACGCCCATCTCAGCGGCCACCTCCGACAGCCGGGCCACCGCCGCGTTGCGCGCCGGGTGCGTCAGGCCCTCGCGCAAGAAGGTGTAGTTCTCCACCGTGGCGCGGCTGCCCGGGGGCACGCCGTCGCGGTACTTGCCGGTCAGCAACCCGGAAGCCAGCGGGCTCCAGGTGGTCAGGCCCAGGCCGATGTCGTCGTACAAGCGCGCGTACTCCTGTTCCACCCGCTTGCGGTGGAACAGGTGGTACTGGGGCTGCTCCACCACCGGCTTGTGCAGGTGGTGGCGCTCGGCGATCTCCCAGGCAGCGCGGATGTCGCCCGCGCTCCACTCGCTCGTGCCCCAGTACAGCGCCTTGCCCTGCCGGATCATGTCGCTCATGGCCCACACCGTCTCCTCGATGGGCGTGTGCGGGTCGGGGCGGTGGCAGTAGACCAGGTCCACATGCTCCAGGCCGAAGCGCTTGAGCGAGCCGTCGATGGCCTGCATCAGGTACTTGCGGTTGAGCGTGTCGCGGCGGTTGACGGCTTCGCCGGCGCGGTCCAGCCCCCAGAAGAACTTGGTGGAGACCACGTAGTTCAAACGCGGCCAACCCAGGCGCTTGAGGGCCTGGCCCATGATCTCCTCGCTGCGCCCGCCGGCGTAGCCCTCGGCGTTGTCGAAGAAGTTGATGCCGCCGTCAAACGCTGCGGCCATCATCTCCACGGCCGAGTCGGCTCCCACCTGGTTGTGATACGTGACCCAGGAACCCAGGGACAGCGCGCTGACGCGCAGGCCGGCACGGCCCAGACGGCGGTATTGCATGTTCGGTGGCTGCAGAAGTTGATGTACCAGACCAGCGTAGCGCATCGCCGGCCGCGCTGCGCGGCCTCGGTTATCGTCCGGCCTGCATGAACCCGACGCCTGAACTGCGCATTGCCGTCATCGGCGCCGGCCCTGTGGGGCTGGCGCTGGGCCTGCACGCCGCGCGCACGCTGCCCCGGGCGCGCATTGCGCTGTTCGACGCGCGACCCGTGGACCGGGATGTCTCGGCCGACCCTCGCACCCTGGCCCTGGCGCTGGGCAGCGTGCAGTTGCTGCAGCGCCTGCAGTGCTGGCCCGCCGCGCAGGCCACGCCCATCGAGGCGGTGCATGTGTCGCAGGTGGCGCCTTCCGTGGACGGCGGTGAGGTAAGGCTGCAGGCCCGCGACCTGAAGGTGCCCCTGCTGGGCGCCGTGATCGCCTACGGGCCGCTGGTCAGCGCCTTGCAGGCCGCGTGGTGCGCCCAGGAGGCCGCCTCAAGGGGGCGCTTGCAGTCACGCTTCGGCACGGCCGTCAGCGGCCTCAAGTCCTGGGGCTCTGAGGGCTCGCCGGCCCAAGGCGTGGAAGTCGATGCCGGCATTGCCGAGACTTTTGACCTCGCCGTGGTCGCCGAAGGCGGCGTGTTTGCCGACCAGGCGCGCAAGGCCCTGTCACATGACTACCGCCAGACGGCCTGGGTGGGCACCGCCACACTGGAAGGCGGCCAGGCAGGCACCGCCTTCGAGCGCTTCACGCGCCGGGGCCCGGTGGCCTTGCTGCCGCTGGGCTCTGAAAGTGCAGGCCGGCTGCGCGCGGCGCTGGTGTGGTGCACCTGCACCGATGACGACCCGGTGGAGCCACTGGATGAACTCCAGCGCATCGCCGTGCTCAACACCTTGCTGCCCGCCCCGGCCGGTCGCGTGGTGGCGCTCAGCCCGCTCAAACGCTTCGCCCTCGGGCTGAACGCCGAACGCAGCCTGGTGTCGGGGCGCCTGGTGCGCATCGGCAATGCCGCGCAGACCCTGCACCCCGTGGCCGGCCAAGGGCTGAACCTGGGGTTGCGCGATGCCTTCTCCCTGGTGCAGGCGCTGCGCTTCGAGCCTGACGTGGACCGCGCCCTGCGGCAGGTGGAATGGCAACGCGCGCCCGACCGCTGGAGCACCATCGCCACCACCGACTTCCTGGCCCGCAGCTTCACCTGGCGCTGGCCCGGCGTGGCGGCGGCACGCGGCCTGGGCCTGGGCCTGCTGCAGGCCATCCCGCCGCTGCAACGCGTGCTGGCGCGACAGATGATGTTCGGGCGGCGCTGAGGTATTCGCCGAGGTAAGGGCTGATGGATTGACGCTGATTGATTCAGCACCGGACGGGTACAATTCAGACCTGTCAGGTCAGTCTTATCCGGTCCGAAGGGTTCGTCATGCAAAGTTGGCAAATGCAAACGGCCAAGGCGCGGTTTTCCGAACTGGTCAAGCACGCGGCGCAAGAGGGGCCACAGGAGATCACGCTGCACGGGCAGTCCGTGGCGGTGGTGGTGTCTCGCAAGTTGTTTGATCAACTCTCGGGCAATGAACAGTCCTTGGTGGATTTCATGCGCGCCTCTCCGCTGGCGGGGCGCGAGGACGTCGATCTGGAGCGTGACCGCGGCCCGGGCAGTCTGCCGCGAGAGCTCAGGTTTTGAGCTACCTGATCGACACCAACGTCCTGTCCGAACTGCGGCGCCGGGAGCCGAACGCGCAGGTCGTCACCTGGATGCAGGCACGCCCGCGCCAATCGCTGTACTTGTCGGTCCTGAGCCTGGGCGAGATTCGCAAAGGCATCGAAGGCGTGGCCGACCCGGCCTTCCGCCAGGCCTTGACCGACTGGCTCGAGGTGGAGTTGCGCCACTACTTTGTGGGCCGCCTGCTGGACATCGATGAGGCGGTAGCCGACCGCTGGGGCTGTGTGCAAGCCACTTCCGGTCGAACCTTGCCGGTGATCGACGGCCTGCTTGCCGCCACCGCCCTGCAGCACGATCTGAGCCTGGTCACACGCAACACCCGAGACTTTGAAGGCCTGGGCGTGCGTCTGATCAACCCCTGGAACGCGTGACGCGCCGTGCGCCTGCAGGCCGCGGACGCTGCACCCGCCGGCGCGGCCTACCCCGCGTCAGAACGGCGCCGACCAGCGCGCTGAGAGCAAGCCGCTGCGTCCCGGCGCGGGCTCGAAGAAGCGTGAATTGCCCTCGTTGACGATGACGCTGCCGGCCACGCGGCGATCGGCCAGGTTGTCCACGCGCGCCAGCAGGTCCAGCCGCCCCGCGCCCAGGTTCAGGCGCCATTGCGCGCGCAGGGCCAGCAGGCCGAAACCACCAGCGAAGTCACTGTTGACATCGTTGACAGGCAAGCGCCCCTGGCCCTTCAACTCCAGGCCGATCTCGACCGCAGGGCGCGGCTGCCAGGCCACCTCCGCAAAGCCGGAGCGCGCCAGCGTGCCGGCGATGCGGTTGCCTACCGGCACGGGCAGGTCGGGGCTGAGGCACGGCAGGCTGCGGCAGACGAAGAAGCCGTCCACGTAGGTGGCCTCCAAGGCCGTGAGGGCGACCTGAGCGCGCCACTGCGGCGCGATGCGCCAGCGCACATCGACCTCGCCGCCCTGACGCTGCGTGCGTCCGACATTGCGGAAGGTCGAGCGCCCGCCCCGGTTGGTGGCAATGCCAATCTCGTCATCGGTACGCGCCTCGAACAGCGCGGCGTCGAGCGCCACCGCGCCCCCTGCCGGCCGCCACTTCACCCCAGCCTCCACCTGCCGGCTCGTCTGCGCCTTCAGCGCCGTGTTGAAGCCCGGCTGGCCGTCCGGCCGGTAGGCCAGTTCACCCAAGGTGGGCGACTCGAAGCCCCGGCCGGCACTCAGGTACAGCTGCAAGGCGGGAACAACGCGCCATTGCAATGCGGCCACCGGGTTGGTGTAGTCGTAGCTCAAGGCACCGGAGTCGTCTGCGTTCAAGCCCACGACGTAGCGGTCTTCGGAGCGGAACCGCACCCGGCCGTCGCGCAGCCCCAGCACCGCCGTCCAGGCCGGCGTCAGGTCGATCTCGCCTTGGGCGTACACATCGCGCGTGGAAGCGCGGTTGCGTTCGTCGCGGCGCAGCTTGCCGGTCACACCCAGCTGCTGCGCGGCACCGGTGCCAATGAAGTTCTCGTACCCGCGACGGTCCTCGTTGCTGTCGTCCATCGAGACGCCTGCGGTCAGGCGGATCTCGCGCTCTGCGGGCAGGGTCCAGCGCCAGTTCAGCCGGGCGTCGGCGCCCGAGTAGCTGCGGTCGAAATCGATCACGCCGCCGGGCTGGCGCTCGGTGAGCGCGGGGTTGGCGGCGTTGAACTGGGTGCTCACCGGGATGGCCTGCCACTGGGTGACCGAGCGGCGCCCCTGGTAGAGGCTGAAGTGGCCCTCGGTCAGAGCGCCCTGGCCATCGAAGCGGTGGCGCCAGCTCAGGCCGGCCTGGTCCTGGCGCGTGAGCTTGCGGGTATTGAACCGATCGGCCTGGCCAGGGGCCGTCTGCGGCAGGGCCTGCGGGGTGGTCTGGTCCGGGTCCTGCTGGAACTGCGCACGGGTCAGGCCCAGCGGGTCCAGGGCGGGCTGGTCCAGCGCGTTGACCACCACAACCACACGGTCGCGCGCGCTCTCCCAGCCCAGGCGCAGGTTGCCCAGGCTGCGCGTGGCGGAGGACTGGGGCCGAAAGCCATCGGTCTCGAATCGGCTGACCTGGGCCCGCACGCTGAAGCCCCCTTCAAGCGGCGCCTCGACGCCCAGCCGCATCTGGCGCATGCCGTCAGCGCCGATGTCGCCATCCACCGACCAGCGCCGCTCCTTGGGCGCCGCGCTCACCAGCGAGATCACGCCACCCGAGCTGCTGCCGTACAGCGCGGTGAAGGGCCCGCGCAGCACCTCGATGCGCTGCGCGCCGGCGAGGTCGAAGTGCGACACCTGCCCCTGCCCGTCCGGGCCGCTGGCCGGGATGCCGTCGGCATACAGCCGCATCCCGCGCACGCCAAAGCCGGCCCGCGCGCCAAAGCCGCGGGAGTTGATCTGCAGATCTTGTGCGTAGTTGCTACGGTTGGACACCACCAGCCCCGGCACGCGCGCCAGCGCCTCTGACAGGTTCACCATCGGGCCGGCCGCACGCAGGGCCTGTGCATCGACCACGCCCACGGCGTACGGCGTGTCGAACAAGCGCCGCTCCAAGCCGCTGGCTGTGATGACCACCTGCTCGGGCTCAGGCGCTGGGGCCTGGGCCCGCACCTGCGCGCTGAAGAGGGCTGACAGGGAGGTGAGAGTGGCCAGCGCCGCCGGGAATGTGCGAGCCACAGACCGCTCAACGCGGAGGCTGGACTTCGATTTGGAGAGATGCATACCAGGCGGCCAGGTTGGAGATGTCGTCATCACTGAGCATACGGGCCATCACGGCCATCACTTCGTGTTTGCGCGCGCCGCTGCGGTAAGCCTTGAGTTGCGCGGCGGTGTACAGCGCCGGCTGGCCGGCCAGGTGCGGCGCATCGGGTGCGGTGGAGATGCCCAGGGGGCCATGGCACACGCCACACATCTGCGACTTGGCGCGTCCGGCCTCGACGTCCCGCGCCTGTGAAGGGGTGACTGAAAAGGCGATCAGGCCAGCGGCCGCCAGCAGGCCATGCAAGGGTCGAAACATCTTCGCAGGATCCGTAGAGGTGGACAGTCAACGGGCGGACCGGACACGTCATCCGGCCCGCCCGGGCCATGCACAAGCCTCCCTCAAGGAAGGCTTAGACGCGCCGTCAAGGCGCGCTGTAGGTCACGCGGTAGATGGCGCCCGCGAAGTCGTCGCTGATCAGCATCGAGCCATCCTTCATCATCGCCACGTCCACCGGACGGCCGCGATAGACGCCATTGGCGTCCATCCAGCCCTCGGCGAAGACCTCGGACTTGTCGGCGGTGCCGTCAGCCTTCAGCGAAACGAAGTTGATCAACGCACCGCTGGCCTTGGTGCGGTTCCAGGACCCGTGCGAAGCCACGAACATGCCGTTGCGGTACTTCTCGGGGAACATGTTGCCGCTGGCGAAGGCCATGCCCAGTTGCGCCTGGTGCGCCGGGAAGTTCACCTGGGGCGCGATCATGCCGGCCGGGGCGGGCAGATCCTTCAGGTCGGGCGCAGCGCTGCTGCCGGCAATCTGCACGCCACCGTTGGTCCAGGGGAAGCCGAAATGCTCGCCCATCTTGGTCGAGCGGTTCAGTTCACCCGGGGGGATGTCGTCACCCATGCCGTCGACCTGGTTGTCGGTCCACCACAAAGAGCCATCCTTAGGATTGAAGTCCTGACCCACGGAGTTGCGGATGCCGCGTGCAAAGACCTCGCGGCCGCTGCCGTCAAAGGCGTTCATGCGGATGATGCCGCCAATGCCCAGGCGGTCGTAGGCGGCAACCTTCTCGCGCGGCTGCACGTTGAAGGGCTGGCCCAGCGAGATGTAAAGCTTGCCATCCGGACCCACGTCGCAGACACGGGCGCCGTGGTTGAAGCTCTCCTCCTCCACAGGAATCAGCTTGCCCTGGGGCACCACCTCGATCACGGCCACGTCCGGGCCTTCATAGAAGAACTCGGCCGCCGGGAAGTTCAGCACCCGGTTGTGCTCGACCACGATCAGGAAGCCGTCCTTGGTCCAGCAAACGCCGTTGGGGTTGGTGAACTTCAGCGAGGGCGCAAAGCTCTTGACCTCATCAGCAGCACCGTCGCTGTCGCGGTCGGTCACGGCCCACACGGTGGTCTTGCGGGTGCTGACGAACAGCATGTTGGTGCTGGGTGCCACAGCCATGTGCCGGGCATCGGGCACCACAGCGTAGAGATCGATCTTGAAGCCCGGGGGCATCTTGATGTTCTTCAGGTTGGCGCGGATCGAGTCAGCCCTGCGGCCAGTCTGCGGCACCGTCGGGATGTTCAGGTCGGTGGTGGCCACCTTGAACTGCTTGAGCTTCTCGAGGTTCTGCTGGGCGAGCGCCGGCAGCGTCATTGCGCAGGCCAGCGCTGCGGCGGCGGCCACTCGCAGGGGACGAAGGTTAAGGAACATCGGTGATCTCCTCAGTAAAACGGTTCTTGGATTGACAGGACGCCGCAAAACACGCTGCTTTCGCGGTCTTCAAGACTACTAGGCGCAATGCGCGTGCCAATTCGGGAAAACCTGGGCACCGCCAGGTCCATTCCCCCGTGGAATCTCGCGCCCGGCTCCAGGCTCACGCCTCATGGGACAAGAGTCGACAACGCGCGCGGACCTCTGAGCACCTGCCGAGGACTCAGTGCCGAGGGCAGGCCCCAGCCTACAGCCGCCTGTGCTCCAAGGCCGGCAACTGCTGGCGCACCTGCGCCAGCCTTGCGGCGTCCATCTGCGCCAGCACCACCCCCTCGCCTTCGTCCCGACAGGCCAGCACCTCGCCCCAGGGGCCGACGATCATGCTGTGGCCCCAGGTCCGGCGGCCGTTCTCGTGCGTCCCACCCTGGGCCGGGGCGATCACGTAGCACTGGTTCTCCACGGCGCGGGCGCGCAGCAGCAGCTCCCAGTGGGCCTGGCCCGTCGTGTAGGTGAAGGCGGACG
Source organism: Rubrivivax sp. (assembly GCA_021300575.1). GTDB lineage: Bacteria > Pseudomonadota > Gammaproteobacteria > Burkholderiales > Burkholderiaceae_C > Rubrivivax. The sequence continues at coordinate 39,665 of JAJTDM010000011.1, read as the reverse complement.
GCACGCACATCAGGTCACATGACGGCTGCCCCGGCGCGAAGGCCAGGGCCCGGTACAGCTCGGGAAAGCGCAGGTCGTAGCACACGCTCAAGCCCACCCGATGGCCAGCGGCGGTGAAGACCACTGGCTCGTCGCCGCGCTCCAGCACCCGGGCCTCGTCGTACTGCTCCCGGCCGTTGTCGAAAGCGAACAGGTGGATCTTGTCGTAGCGGGCCTGCTCCTGCCCCTCGGGCCCGAACACCAGGCAGGTGTTGCGCACCTGGTCAGGCCGCCCTGGGACGGCCATGGGCAGCGTGCCGCCCACGATCCACAGGCCGTGCCGGCAGGCGGCGTCCGACAGGAACTGCTGGATGGGCCCCTGGCCCGGCACTTCGGCCAGGGCCAGCTTGTCGGTGTCGCGCCGGCCCAGCAGGCAGAAATACTCGGGCAATGCAGCCAACGCCGCACCTGCGTCAGCCGCCTGGGCAATCAGGCGCCCTGCCGCCTCCAGGTTGCGCGCGAGGTCGGGGGTGGACACCATCTGCAGGGCGGCGATCTTCATGGCGGAGGGCAGGCAGCAACAAGAACGAGGGCGGCATTGTCGGCGCCACCATGCCAACCGATCCGGTGGGCGCCAAGAGCCCCCAAGAAACCCGCAGCCCAAAAGCCCCTTGGCCTGCTCAACCACGTGAAGCCGGTACGCTCATCTGCGAGCAAGGAGCCAGCAGGAACGCCTTGAAAACGCCACAGCGCCCAGACCGAACACCGAAAAAGGCGGGCCGCCTGTGCAAAAGCCGGACTTTCGAGCATGCGCGAGCCGGCCCGCGACGGAACCACGATTCCGGGGCACATCAGGCTGGGAGAGGGAACAGATGAACAGCACTTCAGCGCGCCGCAAAGGCCGGTGGCAGCCATGAGCGCCGCTCTCCAGCAGGCCGAAGATCGACTGCCGGCGGCCGACGGGGCTTCGCCCCCCCACGCCAGGATGGAGCCGCGGGTCCAGGCCGCCCACAGCCGCTTCGTCCAGCGCATCCGGCGCCGCTACGGCGATCTGCTGGAGCGGCTTGAGCCGGGCCTGCCCGACGCCATGGCGATGCGCCGGACAGTCGAGGGCCTGCGCTCCAGCGGGCACGACCTGGGCAGCGCACTGCGCGTGACGCGTCAACTGGTGCTGGAACGTCTGGCCGTGCTGGACATCGAGCAGTCGGCGGCGCTGGACGACGTGACGCACACCATGACCACGCTGGCCGAGGTCACCCTGGAGGCTGCGCTGGAGCAGGCACGGCGCGACTGCGACGCGCGCCACGGCCCCCCGAGGGACGCACTCGGGCAGGAGATCGACTTCTGGATCGTCGGCATGGGCAAGTTGGGGGCGCGCGAGCTCAACGTGTCCTCCGACATCGACCTCATCTACGTCTACGAGGACAACGGCGAGACCACAGGCGTGCCCTCCTGCTCAGACGCCACGCAGCCGACCGACGGAAGGCGCACGGGCGTGGTCTCGGCGCACGAATACTTCTCGCAGGTGGCCAAGCGCCTTTACACGCTGATCGGCGACACCACGGACGACGGCTTCGTCTTCCGCATGGACCTGGCCCTGCGGCCCAACGGCAACTCCGGCCCCGCGGTGGTGAGCATGGGCATGCTGGAGGAGTATTTCCAGGTGCAAGGACGGGAGTGGGAGCGCTTCGCCTGGCTCAAGAGCCGCATCGTGGCGCCACAGGCCGCGGTGGACAGCGGTCGGGGCCGGGCGCTGCGTTCCTTGGTGACGCCCTTCGTGTACCGCAAGTACCTGGACTACGGCGTGTTCGAGGGCCTGCGGCAGTTGCACCGCAAGATCCGGGAGGAAGCGCAGCGCCGCGCCGCCGGCCGCCCCGAACGGGCCAACGACGTCAAGCTCTCGCGCGGCGGCATCCGCGAGATCGAGTTCATCGTGCAGCTGATGCTCGTGGCCCGCGGAGGACACTTTCCGGAAATCCGCACGCGGTCCACCCTTCGCGGCCTGCAGCGCCTGGTGGTGCGCGGCCTGATGAAGCCCGCCACGGCAGACCGCCTGGCTGAGGGCTACGTGCTGCTGCGCCAGATCGAGCACCGCATCCAGTACCTGGACGACCAGCAGACCCACCTGCTGCCCACGGGCGACGAAGACCTGGCCTGGATTGCGCGGTCCCTGGGCTTGCCGCAAGCCGATGCGGGCGCGCTGCTGGACCGCCTGGGCGAGGTGCGCGAATTCGTGGCCAACGAGTTCGATGCGCTGCTGCACGACGGGCGGACCCCGACGCCCACCCGAGGGGTGTGCCGCACCTGCGGTCAGGGCCCGCTGCCAGTGGACAGCGAAACGCTGATCGAGCACCTGCCCGAAGGCCTGGCCGAACGGGTGCGGCAGTGGAGCCGCCATCCCCGCGTGGCGGGCCTGCGCGACGAGAGCAAGCTCCGGCTGGGCCGCCTGGTGCAGAAGGCCGAGGCCTGCATCGCCGACGGCACGGCCACCGTGGGATCCACGCTGCGCTTCATCGACTGGATGGAGCCGCTGCTGCGGCGCGAGAGCTACCTGGCCCTGCTGGTCGAGCGCCCGGAGGTGCTGAGCCGCTTGCTGCGCCTGCTGGGGCTGGCCCGCTGGCCCATGCAGTACCTGATGCGCCACCCCGGTGTGATCGACGAACTGGCCGACGAGCGCCTGCTGCACGAGCGCTTCGACCGCGCGGAGTTCATTCACGATCTGGATCAGCGCCATGCTGCCTGGGCGCGCTCCGGCCAGGCTGATGAAGAGTCGCTGCTGGACACCTTGCGGCGGGCCCACCACGCCGAGGTCTTCCGCACCCTGGTGCGCGACGTGGAAGGCCGTCTGAGCGTGGAGGAGGTGGCCGATGACCTGTCGGCCCTGGCCGACGCCGTGCTGGACACCGTCATCCGCTGGGCCTGGGCCACGTACCGGCAGCGCCACCGCGACGAGCCCTCACTGGCCGTCATCGCCTACGGCAAGCTCGGCGGCAAGGAACTGGGCTACGGCAGCGATCTGGACGTGGTCTTCCTCTACGACGACGGGGACGAACCCGATCCCGACCGGGCCCAGGAGGTCTACGCCGGCTTCGTGCGCAAGATCATCACCTGGCTGACGCTGCGCACGGCGGCGGGCGAGCTGTACGACATCGACACCGCGCTGCGGCCCAACGGCAGCTCGGGCCTGCTGGTCACCTCCATTTCCTCATTCGAGCGCTACCAGGTGGGCCGAGGCAGCAACACGGCCTGGACCTGGGAACACCAGGCGCTGACACGGGCCCGCTTCTGCGCCGGGGCGCGCAGCATCGAGGCACGGTTCGAGGCGGCTCGGGCCGCGGTGCTGACCGCTGCGCGTGACGAGCAAGGGCTGGGTGCGGAGATCCAGGCCATGCGCGAGCGCGTGCGCAGCGCCCATCCCACCAGGCCAGGCCGGTTCGACGTCAAGCACAGCCCGGGCGGGATGATGGACGCCGAGTTCGCGGTGCAGCAACTGGTGCTGGCCCATGGCGGCCGCCACCCTGCCCTGCTGGGCAACGTGGGCAACATCGCGCTCTTGCTGCGGGCCCGGGCGGCCGGCCTGCTGCCTGCGGGGATGGGCGAGGCGGCTGCCGATGCGTACCGCGAATTGCGGCGCGCCCAGCACCAGGCCCGGCTCGACGAACAGCCGACGCACTTCGACACCGAAGCCTTCGCCGCGCACCGCGACGCCGTGCTCGCGCTGTGGCATCAGGTCTTCGGCTGAACCTGACGGCCTGGCCCGCGGCCTTCCTGGCCCTGGCCGCGCTGTCGGCCCTGCTGTTCGCCCACGACGCCGTTCGCGGCCCGGCGGCGGCCTGGGCGCCCGGGCTGGAATGGCGCGCTGACAGCTTGTGGCTCCAGCCCTGGCGGCTGTTGACCGCGGCCTTCGTTCACTACGACCTCCAGCACCTGTGGTCCAACCTGGCCGGCTGCGCCGTGGTGGCCCTGTTCGGCTGGGCGGGCAGGCTGGGCAGGCGGGCCACCCTGGCGGCGGCCCTGGCCTGGCCCCTGACACACGCGCTGCTGCTGTGGGCCCCCGGGCTGGCCCGCTATGGTGGGCTGTCCGGAGTGCTGCACGCCGCGGTGGCCGTGGCTGCGGTGGCGCTGATGCTGCAGGACGCGCGCCTGCAGCGCGTGGTGGGCGCGGCCGTGTGGTCAGGCCTGGTCCTCAAGGTATTGCTGGAAGTGCCATGGACGGGCGCCGTGCAGACAGTGCCGGGTTGGGACATTCCCGTCGCCGTGGCGGCCCATGCCGCCGGCCTGGCCTGCGGCACCGGGGTGATGATCGGCATGGCGTGCGTGACGCGGAGGGCTGAGGCACGACGACGCCCGCGGGCGCGACAATGAGCGCCTGATGCCGACGCGGCCCCGTCCTCAGGCCTCGCCCGCCTGCTCCCTGTCATCGCACGGTCCTCACCAGGAGCCACCCCCATGATCACGCTTTGCGGATTTCCGATTTCGAACTACTACAACAAGGTCAAGCTCGCCCTGCTGGAAAAGGGCGTGCCCTTCCAGGAAGAGCGGGTGATGACCGGCTCCAAGGACGAGGCAGTGCTCGCTGCCTCGCCCCTGGGCAAGGTCCCCTTCATCCGCACGCCGCAGGGTGCGCTGTGCGAGAGCCAGGTGATCGTGGACTGGATCGAGGCCGCCTACCCGACCCCGCCGCTGGTGCCGGCCGACCCCTTTGCCGCCGCCAAGGTGCGCGAACTCGCCACCTTCATCGACCTGCACCTGGAACTGGTCGCGCGCGAGCTGTATGCCCAGGCCTTCTTCGGCGGGACGGTCAGCGAAGGCACGCAGGCCCGCGTGCGCAAGCAGCTGGAGCGCCACATCCCGGCTTTCAAACGCCTGGCGTCGTTCTCGCCCTATGTGGCCGGTGACAGCTTCACGCTGGCCGATTGCTCGGCCTGGGTGAGCCTGCCCCTGGTGGGCATGGCGACCAAAACGGTGTACGGGGAGGACCTGCTGGCCGCTCACGGCGTGGACTGGAAGGCCTACGTCAAGCTGGTGGGTGAGCGGCCGAGCGCGCAGCGCGTGGCTGCGGACCGCAAGGCCGACACGCTGGCCAAGGCTTCTTGAGGCCGGCCGCCTCGGGCCGCCTCAGGCCATCTCAGGTCGGTCAGGCCGTGGCAGCCGCGGCCTTCTGGGCCAGCAGGGCCTGCGAGATGTCCTTGCGGTAGCGGTTGAGTTCCTGCACGCTGGCGAAGCTGCGCTCCATCAGCAGGCCCAGGTTGTGCAGGATGCGTTCCACCACCTTGCTCTCCCAGGCGCTGTCGAACTGGATCTGCTTGTCCAGCCAGCGCTCCAGCCAGGCGGGGTCGGGCAGGCGGCTCTGCACGGTGTCGCGCGGGAACAGGCGCTCATTGACGTGCAGGTTGGTGGGATGCAGGGCCTGCGCCGTGCGGCGGGCGCTGGCCATGAGCACCCCCACCTTCGCGAAAGCGGCACGCGCCTCGTCGCCAAAGCGCGTCATCGCGCGCTTCATGTAGCGCAGGTACGCACCGCCGTGGCGGGCCTCGTCGCGTGCCAGGGTTTCGTAGATCGCCTTGATGACCGGCTCGGTATGCCACTCGGCGGCCCGCCGGTACCAGTGGTTCAACCGGATCTCGCCGCAGAAATGCAGCATCAGGGTCTCCAGGGCGGGCGCAGGGTCGAACTCGAAGCGGATCTCATGGAGTTCCTCCTCGCTGGGCGCCAGGTCCGGGCGGAAGCGCCGCAGATATTCCATGAGCACCAGGGAATGCTTCTGCTCCTCGAAGAACCACACGCTCATGAAGGCCGAGAAGTCGCTGTCGTCGCGGTTGTCGCGCAAGAACATCTCGGTGGCGGGCAAGGCCGCCCACTCGGTGATGGCGTTCATCTTCACCGTGCGGGCCTGTTCATCCGACAGTCTGGTGGCATCGAACTGGCCCCAGGGAATGTCGGTGTCCATGTTCCAGCGGACCGCCTCGAGTTGCTTGAAGAGTTCAGGGTAGAGCATGCACGGCCCCGTCAAGTCAGGTTGACATCACCCATCCTATTCTAGGGAGGTGCAGGTCGACCCCTGGGCAAGCCGTACGGCTCGCAGGGGCTCGTCAATCCCAGGCGGGCCTGCTCAGGCGAGACGGTCGGACTCGCCGGCTTCCCGCCAGCGCCGCACCTCGCCCGCAATGCTGCGAAGGTCCTGCACCACGTGGACTCCGGGCACCGGGCGGCGCGACAGGACAGAAGCCGAACCACCGGCCCACAGTTCCACCCCAGCCGGCAGCCGCGCGCGCAAGTCGCCCAGCCCCTCCAGCACCTGCTGCGCGCCCAGGATGCCCGAAAAGCCCAGGGCAACGATGTCGGCCTGGTGGGCCTGGCACGCACGCACGATGTCCAGCAGCGGCGTCTGGACACCCAGGGAAACACAGGCGCACCCCTCCAGACGGAACAAGGCCTCCACCATCAGCAGCGCCAGGCCATGCGGCTCGCCAGGGAAGGTGGACAACAGCACCGAGGGGCGGGCTGCCGTCTGCGGCACCGGAATCTGCGCGATGGCCTGTCGCATGACCACCTGTACCTCTTCGGTGTAGGCGTGCTCCTCAAAGATCTCCAGGCGCCCGCGCATCCACGCCTCCCCGACCGCCACGTTCAGCGGCGCCACCAGGTCGGTCACGAACCGGAAGGCCCCCAGGCGCGACAGCATGCGACCCAGTTCCCGGTGCAGGCCCGCAGCGTCATGGGCCCGGACAAGGTCCAGGAAGGGGTCCAGGGACTCGGACTGTGGCGCCAATGAACCGCTGGCAAGCGCGGCGGCCGCCTGACCCCTGTCGGCCAGCGCCTCCACTTCCTGGGGGCTCATCTTCAACAGGCGCCCGGGCCGCCAGCCCGCATCCAGCAGGCGCTTGACCACGCGCAGCCGTTCCACCTGATCGAGCGGGTAGACGCGCTCGCCGAAGGGGTCTCGGCCCGGGGACGGGAAGCCGTAGCGACGCTCCCACACCCGCAAGGTGTCCTTGGACAGACCCGTTTCGCGCTCGACCGCTGCAATGGACAGCAGGCGCTTGGCGTCGATTTGGCGGGCCTCCCCAGCCTCAGCAGGCGGCGACCCCGTCAAGTCCCTCATGTTCATCCCTCATTTTGTCCTGGACATTCTGGGTTGAGCAACGCTTGGAAAAGACTTTGTCTGCCTACTTGTAAAAAGCGCCCAAAGGTACACAATGGGATGTCAATTCAAGTTGACACTTTCCAGGGAAATCCAGAACTCGAAACATGACCGTCAAGAGTAAAAAATTACTGGTCAGTTCCAATATTGAACGCTATAGTTGATTCATGCGCTCATGCAACAGGTTGGCCACGCTCTCACTGAGTCCCGGGGGTTCCGGGAGGTGGGCTGTCGCTGCCTGCGGCGGGGCCTTGCTCGCGGCACCGCGAGCGAGGTCGGTTGGTACTGTTTTCCTGTCGTGCAGTCGGCCGGCCACGCCGGTTGCAATCCCTGAGCCGCTCTCCTCCTCCTCCCTCCCTCCCTCGTTGGCTCCGGGGCGCTGCACGACAGATTTTTCTTCCGCTGACGGCGCAAGCTGCGCCGTCAGCCCGGGCCCCGGCCCTGCAGGCGGCCCGCCATGAGCAGGCGCATTGCAGTGGTGGGTTCCGGCATTGCCGGCCTGTCGGCGGCATGGTCGCTGGCGCCAGACGCACAGGTCACGCTGTTCGAGGCCGGTAGCCACTTCGGAGGCCATGCGCACACGGTGGACGTCACGCTGGAAGGGGTGACGCACGGCGTGGATACCGGCTTTCTGGTCTACAACCACCGCACCTATCCGAACCTGATCCGGCTGTTCGCCGAACTGGGCGTGGATACGGCGCCGTCGGACATGTCGTTTTCGGTGCAGAGCCGTGCCGACAGCCTGGAGTGGAGCGGCTCCAACCTCAACACGGTGTTCGCGCAGCGCCGTAACCTGCTGCGGCCTCAGTTCCTGGCGATGTTGCGAGACATCCTGCGCTTCAACCGCCTGACCACCGAAGTGGCCGAGCGCCATGAGGAGCGGGAACTCACCGAGCCCATCGGCGAGTTCCTGGACCGCCATGGCTTCGGCACCGTGTTCCGTCAGTGGTACTTCCTGCCGATGATCGGGTGCATCTGGTCCTGCCCGACCGAACAGATGCTGCGCTTTCCGGTGGCCACGATGATCCGCTTCTGCCACAACCACGGCCTGATCCAGGTGGCCAACCGGCCCCAGTGGCGTACGGTGCGTGGCGGTTCACGCGAGTACGTGCGCAAGATGCTGCCACGCCTGCAGGATGCCCGGCTCAACACGCCGGTACGCTCGGTGCGCCGAGCACCGCCCGGTGCAGGCCAGGGCAGCGGCGCGGCCGGCGTGTGGGTGGCCACCGACGCCGGTGAGGAGCGCTTCGACGACGTGGTCCTGGCCTGCCACAGTGACCAGTCGCTGGCCCTGCTGAGCGACGCCAGCCCGCAAGAGCGGCACTGGCTGGGCGCCCTGCGCTACCACCCCAACCGCACGGTGCTGCACACCGACACCTCGCTCATGCCGCGCCGGCGTCTGGCCTGGGCGGCCTGGAACTACGAGCGGGCGGCACAACTGCAGCAAGAGCAGGCCAGCGTGTGCCTGCACTACTGGATCAACCGGCTGCAGCCCCTGCCATGGAACACGCCGGTCATCGTGTCGCTCAACCCCTCGCGCGAACCCGATCCCTCCAAGGTGATCCGCTCCTTTGAAGTGCACCATCCGGTGTTCGACCAGGCAGCCATCGACGCGCAGGCCCGGTTGCAGGAATTCCAGGGCCACTCGCACGTGTGGTTCTGCGGTGCCTGGACACGCTACGGCTTCCACGAAGACGGGCTGATGTCGGGCCTGGCGGTTGCCGAGGCGTTGCGCGCGCAGATGACGATGGCAACGCAACGGCCCAGCCTGAGGGCGGCGTGAACGCACCGGCGCACGCCCTGCTCGCCACGGGCGAGGTGCGGCACACCCGGCTGCGCCCGGCCCGGCACGCCTTCGACTACCCCACGTTCTTCGTGCTGCTGCCCATGCGCGCCATGCGCTCCGAGGCGCGCCCGGTGATCGCACGCAACCGCAGGGGGTGGCTGTCCTTCCATGATGCCGATCACGGGCTGGGTGGCCCGGACGCCTTGGCCTGGGTGGAAGATCTGCTGGCCCAGGAGGGGTTGCACGATGCAGACGGCGAAATCTGGCTGCAGACCTACCCTCGGGTGCTGGGCATCGCCTTCAAGCCGGTGAGTTTCTGGTACTGCCACCGGCAGGACGGCTCGCTCAGCGCCATCCTGGCGGAGGTGAACAACACCTTCGGCGAGCGGCACTGCTACCTGCTGACGGACGAGGCCCTGCACTTCGGTCAGGAACTGCAGGCCAGGAAGGTGTTCCACGTGTCCCCCTTCTGCCGCGTGGAAGGCCGCTACCGTTTCCGCTTCATGCGCACGGCCGACCGCATCGTCGCGCGCGTGGAGCACGACGACGACACGGGCCCCTTGATCCTCACCAGCATGTCGGGCCGCCTGGAGCCCTTGACCCGTGCAGCCGTGGCGCGCGCCAGCCTGCGCATGCCGCTGATGACGCTGGGCGTCATCTTCCGGATTCACTGGCAGGCGCTGAAACTCTGGCTCAAGCGTGTGCCCTTCATCTCCAAGCCCGAGGCTCCTGAGAGCTTCGTCACCCGCGGAAGCGCGCCATGAACACCACCACTGCCCAGGCCTTCACCCTGCCCAGCGCCGCGCCGGCCGCGGCGCGCACGGTCTTCGCGCTGTTGAAGAAGTTGCAGCATGGCACGCTGGACGTGCAGATGCCCGACGGCACCCAGGAACGCTTCGGCAGCGGCGCAGCCGACCAGCCCAAGGCCGCCCTGCGCCTGATCGACTGGCGTGTGTGCTCGGCCGCCCTGAAGAGCGGCGACATCGGCTTTGCCGAGGCCTTCATCGAGGGCCACTGGACCACGCCCGACCTGGCTGCGCTGCTGCGCTTGTTCATCGCCAACCGGGACGCCATGGAGTCCGTGATTTACGGCACCTGGTGGGGCTCGCTCGTGTACAGGCTCAAGCACCTGCTGCACCGCAACTCCCGCAGCGGCAGCCGGAAGAACATCCACGCCCATTACGACATCGGCAACAGCTTCTACAAGCTGTGGCTGGATGAGACGATGAACTACTCCAGCGCGCTGTTCGAAGGCGACTTCTCCAGGCCCAGCAGCCAGGCGCAGACCGCCAAGGTGAGGCGGGCGCTGGCCGAGTGCGGCGTGCGCCCGGGCGACCGGGTGCTGGAGATCGGCTGCGGTTGGGGTGCGCTGGCGCAGGAGGCCACGGCCGGCCTGGGCGCCCAGATGACCGGGGTGACGCTGTCCACCGAGCAACTGGCCTTTGCCCAGCAGCGCATGCAGCGCCTGGGCGTGGCCGAACGCGCAGACCTGCGGCTGCAGGATTACCGCGACATCAGCGACGGCCCCTACGACGCCGTGGCCTCCATCGAGATGTTCGAGGCGGTGGGTCGCGAGTACTGGGCCAGCTACTTCCAGACCGTACACCGCCAACTGAAGCCGGGGGGCCGGGCCTGCATCCAGAGCATCACCATCCGCGACGACCTGTTCGAGCGCTATCTCAAGTCCACCGATTTCATCCAGCAGTACATCTTCCCCGGTGGGCTGCTGCCCAGCCCCCAGGCCTTCCGGGCCGAGGCGCAGCGGGCCGGTCTGGAGGTGGTCAATGAACTGGCCTTCGGCCCGGACTACGCCGAAACGCTGCGGCGCTGGCGCGCCGACTTCCTGAGCCGCGATGGCCAGGTGCGGCAACTGGGCTTCGACACGCGCTTCATGCGCATCTGGGAGTTCTACCTCGCGTACTGCGAAGCCGCCTTCGACACTGGCAACACCGACGTCATCCAGTTCACGCTGAGCAGGTCCTGACCATGATGACCGTGCACAAGACCATGCTAGGCCTTTCAGGACGCAGCAGGCCAGCCCCGACGGACACGGCCGCCCGTCGGCGTGTGCTCGCCGCCTTGATGCTCGCCACCGTCCCGGTACTTCGGGCCCAGGGCGCGGTACCCAAGGAACTGCTGGGCGAGTGGCCCGCCGTTCACCTGCAAGGGCAGGGACGCTTGCGCTTCCTGGGCCTGCAGGTCTACGACATCCGCTTGTGGACCACCGAGCCCGCCTTGCCGGCGCAGGACTGGCCTGGCAAGGCCCTGGCGCTGGAGATCGAGTACGCACGCACTTTCGCAGCGCGGATGATCGCTGAACGTTCTCTGGACGAAATGCGGCGCTCCGGGCCCGTGGCCGCAGACGTGGCCGACCGGTGGCTGCGCACCATGTCGCAGGTGTTTCCCGACGTGAAGCCCGGCGACCGCATCACGGGCGTGCACCGCCCAGAGGGGCTGACCCGCTTCTTCCACAACGGCAGCCTTCGCGGCGAGGTGCGCGACGCCGAGTTCACGCGGCGCTTCTTCGGGATCTGGCTCGGCGAGAGCACCTCCGAACCTTCACTGCGCGACAGCCTGCTGGGAAGACGATGAACCGTCCCGAGTTCCCTGCGGCGGCTGTCGAGCCCCCAGCGGGCCCCGCGCTGCCCAACCGCACGGATCAAGCCCAGGCGGCCTGGCAGGGTGGCTGGCGTCAGGGGCTGAGTTACGGCGGGCTGGGCCTGCCCCTGGCCTTCGTGGCGTTGCCGCTCTACGTGGTGCTGCCCAACCATTACGCCACCGCCTTCGGCATCCCGCTGGCCACCCTGGGCAGCTTGCTGCTGGCGGCCCGTCTGCTGGATGCGGTGGCCGACCCGTGGATCGGCCATGCGGTGGACCGCTGGTTCACCACCGGGCTGCGTCGCCTGGCGCTGGCCGGGGTGATGGCTGCTGTCGTTCTGGCGCTGGGGTTCCGGGGTCTGTTCTTCCCGCCCGTTACGGGCCAGGCCGCGCTGCTGTGGTGGTGCGGCGGGGTGCTGGCGGTCACCTACCTGGCCTACAGCGTGCTGTCGGTGATCCACCAGGCCTGGGGCGCACGCCTGGGGGGCGACGAGGCCCAGCGTGCCCGCATCGTCAGTTGGCGCGAGGCCCTGGCCTTGGTGGGCGTGCTGGTGGCCAGCGTGCTGCCCTCGGTGGCCGGCCTTGAAGTCTCCACGGCGGTTTTCGCAGGGCTGCTGGCTGTCGCAATGGCGGGCGCGGCATGGGCCCCGCGGCCCGTGGCCCTGGGCAGCCCGGCCACACCCCAGACCCTGGCTCGCGCTCAGACCGGGACCCAGCCCGTGGCAGACACGTCCTCGCCCTGGCGCACGCCGGGCTTTCGACGCCTGCTGGCCGTGTTCCTGCTCAACGGTATTGCGAGCGCGGTGCCTGCCACGCTGGTGCTGTTCTTCATCCGCGACCGCCTCCAGGCGCCGGCCTTCGAGCCGCTGTTCCTGGCCAGCTACTTCGCCGCCGGTGCCCTGTCCATGCCACTGTGGGTGCGCCTGGTGCAGCGCCTGGGTCTGGCCCGGGCCTGGCTGGCGGGCATGGTGCTGGCGGTGGCGGCCTTCGCCTGGGCCGCCCTGCTGGGCGCGGGTGACGTGGCCGGTTTCACCGCCGTGTGCATCGCCAGCGGTATCGCGCTGGGGGCCGACCTGGCACTGCCCGGCGCGCTGCTGGCGGGCGTGATCCAGCGCGCAGGGCATGGCGGGCGCCTGGAGGGCCGCTACTTCGGCTGGTGGAACTTCGCCACCAAGCTCAACCTGGCGCTGGCCGCAGGCATTGCGCTGCCGCTGCTGGCGGCCTTCGGCTACCAGCCCGGAGGACGTGACGCCCAGGCGCTGCAGGCCTTGACCATCGCCTATTGCCTGTTGCCCTGCGCCCTCAAACTGGCCGCCGCCGGCCTGCTGCATGTGCTTTGGATCCGAGGAGAACCCCGATGACCACACGACGTTTCTGGGCCGCTGCGGCGGCCACCACCCTGGCCCTGGCCGCCATCGGACCGCTCACCGGGTGCGCCAGCGCCCCGGTGCCCGCCGACTACGCTGCCGAGAAGCCGGTACTGGACCTGAAGACCTACTTCAACGGAGAGCTGACCGCACACGGCATCTTCACCGACCGCTCGGGCAAGGTGGTGCGCCGCTTCACCGTGGCGATGACCGGCACCTGGCAAGGCGCCAAGGGCACGCTCGACGAGCGATTCACCTACAGCGATGGCACGACCGAGCGCCGGGTGTGGCGCCTGACCGACATGGGCAACGGCCGCTGGAAGGGCCAGGCCGACGACGTGGTGGGCGAGGCCGCAGGTCAGGCCGCCGGCAACGCCCTGAACTGGGCCTATACCCTGCGCCTGCCCGTGGATGGTCAGGTGTACGAGGTGCAGTTCGACGACTGGATGTACCTGATGGACGAGCGCGTGATGCTCAACCGGGCCGTGATGAGCAAGTTCGGCATCCGCCTGGGCGAGGTGACGCTGTCCTTCTACAAGCGATGACCCACCCCGCTGCCTCGGAAACCCCATGCCGCTGAACCCTCCCATCACCGACTGGTCCGGGCGCACCGCCTGGCTGGTGGGCGCCTCCACCGGCATCGGCCGCGCCACGGCAGCCCGCCTCCACGCGCTGGGCGCGCGGGTCATCGTCAGCGCGCGCAATGCCGCCTCGCTGGAAGCGTTCACGGTGGCACACCCCGGCAGCGAAGCCATCGCGCTGGACGCCACCGACCGCGAGGCGCTGCACGCCGCCGCCGCTGGCGTGGTGGCGCGGCACGACCGCATCGACCTGGTGGTGTACTGCGCCGGCACCTACGCACCCATGCGCGCCACGGAGTTCAACCTGGAGGTGGCGCTGCAGCACCAGCAGGTGAACTACGTCGGCGCGCTGTACCTGCTGGACGCGGTGTTGCCTCATCTGCTGGCGCAGGCCCGCACCGGCCAGGGCGGCCATCTGAGCCTGGTGTCCAGCGTGGCAGGCTACCGGGGGCTGCCCAAGTCCCTGGCCTACGGGCCCACCAAGGCCGCGCTGATCCACCTGGCACAGACCCTGTACCTGGACCTGCACCCGCTGGGCCTGGGGGTGTCGGTGGTGAACCCGGGGTTCGTGCAGACGCCGCTGACCGCGCAGAACGAGTTCCACATGCCCGCGCTCATCACCCCGGAGCAGGCCGCCGATGAAATGCTGCGCGGCTGGCGGCGCGGCGAGTTCGAGATCCACTTCCCCAAGCGCTTTACGCGCGTGCTCAAGGTCCTGGGCCTGCTGCCGGACAGCCCGTATTTCGCCGCCGTGCGGCGGGCCACGGGCTTGTGAGCACCACTCACCCATCTGCCTGCACAGCGGCCTCTTTTCCGGAAGCGACATGGTCATCACCGACGACCCCCGCACCGCACGCGTCATCGCACTCTTCGAGGAGCTGACGCCCGCCGACCTGCTGCGCCTGGGCGAGTTCTACGCGCCCGACGCGCGCTTCAAGGACCCGTTCAACGAGGTGCAGGGACTGCCGGGCATCCAGGCGGTGTTCGAGCACATGTACGCCTCCCTGCACGAGCCCCGCTTCGTCGTGCACGAGGCCATCGTGCAAGGCGGGCAGTGCTTCCTCGTATGGGACTTCCTGTTCCGCTTCAAGCGTTTCTCGTCCGAACCGCAATGTGTGCGGGGGGGGTCCCATCTGCAGTTTGGCGCCGACGGCCGCATCACGCAGCACCGTGACTACTGGGACGCCGCCGAGGAGTTGTACGAGAAGCTGCCGGGCGTGGGGGCACTGATGCGCTGGCTCAAGCGCCGGGCCAACAACTGAGCGTCCTTCTCAGCGCTGGCCCTCGGTCAGCGCGTCGACCTGGAAGGTGCCGGTCTTGTCCACCAGCCAGATCTCGCGCCACACCGCCGTGCCGCCCGCCATGCGCACGGGCGGCGGAAACGGAGCCGCTCGGCGGATGAGCGAGACCACCCAGGGCGTGACCTCCTTGGCCGCTGCCGGCGGCCGCACCACCCGGACAGCGATCACCTGACCCTCGGCGTCGACGTCTGCCTCGGTGATCATCACCGCGTACATCATGGGGGGCATCTTGCCCTTGTGGATGCGGCTGGGAAACGCTGCATAGACATGTCGTGCTGCGTCCAGCCGGTAGCCGGGGCCGTCCTCGGCCTCGGAAGACACTGGCGCCTGGTTGAGCGCCGGCACGGGCACCTGGGCAAACTGCGCCTGAGCAGCCGAAACCACCCCTGCCAGTGCAAAAGCGCTCAGCCGCGCCTTCCAGCCATCACCACCCACCATGCATCGAGTTCCTCATGCCGAGCCACCCAAGCCAAGCCTCAGGCCCCTTGGCCTGCGGTGCCCCTGTCCGGGGTCGGGCACAAGGTTAATCGAAGAGCGGGCAGCGGCCTACCAGGGTTGTCCCAGCCCCGGTCAGCGCCGGGGGCCTGCAACCTGCCGCCTCAGCGCAGCCAACCCTTGCGCCTGAAGTACAGGAAGGGCGCGGCCACCGAGGCAGCCATGAGTGCGAGCGCGAAGGGGTAGCCCCAGGGCTGGTCCAGCTCGGGCATGAACTTGAAGTTCATGCCGTAGATGCTGGCGATCAGCGTGGGCGGCAGCAGCGCCACGCTGGCCACCGAGAAGATCTTGATGATCTTGTTCTGGTTGATGTTGATGAAACCGACCGTGGCGTCCATCAGGAAGTTGATCTTGTCGAACAGGAAGGCGGTGTGCGAGTCCAGCGAGTCGATGTCGCGCAGGATCTGCCGTGCCTCTTCGAATTGCTCGGCGTTGAGCATACGGCTGCGCATCATGAAGCTCAGCGCGCGGCGCGTGTCCATGACGTTGCGGCGGATGCGGCCGTTCAGGTCTTCTTCCTTGGCGATGGCGGCCAGCGCCTCGCCTGCGATGGTGTCGTTGACGTCTTCCTTCAGCACCCGGGCGCTCACGCGCTCCAGGTGGTCGTAGATGCCCTCCAGAGCGTCGGCCGAATACTCGGCGTCGGCGTCGTAGAGCTTCAGCAGCACGTCCTTCGCATCCTCGATCAGGGCCGGGATGCGCCGCGCGCGCAGCCGCAACAGGCGGAACACCGGCAGGTCCTCGTCGTGCACCGAAAACAGCACGCCCTCTCGCAGGATGAAGGCCACGCGCACGTTGCGCGAGGGCTTGCCGTCCGGGCCGTCCTCGCTGTCGATGAGGAAGTCGGAGCGGATGTGCAGCTCGCCGTTGTCCTCTTCGTAGAAGCGCGCCGACTCCTCCAGATCGTCATCGACCGCGTCATCGGGGATGGCCAGGCCGAAGCGCTGGTTGACCCAGGACTTCTCGTCGCGGCTGGGGGACTCGAGATCCACCCACACCGGTTGCAGGCCGGACAGGGCGTCCTGGCTGTCGATATCGTGCTGGGTGAGCCGGCCGTTGGCCAGCGTGAAGACGTTGAGCATCGCGTTCTCCGTCGCCGGCGCGGGGGCCAGCGGCGCGGGGTTCAAGGGGTGGGTACCGCCTCGCCCCGGATGGGCCGCCGGTTCAGGCCGGGCGGGCCGCGATGCCGAAGCGGACGGTCACCGAGGGTGACTCTGGTCCAAGGAACGTCTCCGAAATGAGAGCACGCAATTATGAACCTCCGAGCCGCCTCAGCCCCTGGGCAACGCCACGGGATACAGGTGGTGACGGGTGCACGGCCCAAGCCACGCGACAACTCCTTGCATGTGGATTTCGAAGAACCGCAGGTCCGGAACCCTGCGCATGGGCATCCCGCCGGCACCGTCGGCACGGTAGACCTGGACCGCTTCGACCAAGACCGCCGCGTTGCTGCTGAGCCTGTTCTGGCTGCTGCCGGCCAACCGTCCCTTTCTCAGCGCCGCGCTGAAGGGCCGCGAATGGGCGGACACCGGCGGCAGTGCTGATCTTGGACACCGCGTTTGCCAGCCACTTCATGGACCGGTTCGGCGTCTACCTCGACCCGACCATGCTGCGCAACGTGCTGCACACTGATGCCGAGGAGGCCGCCCACGCACGCCCACGTGTTCCACACGGTGCTGGGCCTGGTGGACGTGCGTACCGCAGTGCACGAGAAGACCTGGGACCTGAGTGCAGAGTGCATCAAGCCATGACCTCCCGGAAGGTGCATCCTCTGCAGACAGCGCCCCATGGACGCCGTGACGCCCTGGTCGTCGGGCTCGGCCTGCTTGCCGGGATCTGCTGGACGGCGTGCGCGTTGCTGAACGCGCTGTTCAGCCGCCCGCAGGCCGCGCCAGTTCCTGCCGCATGGCCTCGATGACGGCCCGGTAGTCGGGTTGGCCGAAGATGGCGCTGCCGGCCACGAAGGTGTCGGCACCGGCGTCGGCCACGCGGCGGATGTTGTCCACCTTGATGCCGCCATCGACTTCCAGGCGGATGTCGCGGCCCGTGGCGTCGACCAGCTTGCGCACGCGCTCGATCTTGCGCAAGGCGCCCTCGATGAAGCTCTGCCCGCCAAACCCCGGGTTCACGCTCATGATGAGCACCAGGTCCAGCTGGTCGATCGTCCACTCCAGCACGTCCAGCGAGGCCGCGGGGTTGAACACCAAGCCGGTCTTGCACCCCTCGGTGCGAATGAGTTGTAGTGTGCGGTCCACATGCGCGCTGGCCTCCGGGTGAAAACTCACCAGATCGGCACCGGACTTCGCAAAGGCCTGGGCGAGCGCATCCACCGGCTGCACCATGAGGTGCACGTCGATCGGCGCTGGCGTGCCGTCAGGCTTGACCGCATGCCGGCGCAGGGCTTGGCACACCATGGGGCCGAAGGTGAGGTTAGGCACGTAATGGTTGTCCATCACGTCGAAGTGGATCCAGTCCGCACCTGCGGCCAGCACATTGCGCACCTCCTCGCCCAGACGGGCGAAGTCAGCCGAGAGGATGGACGGGGCGATGCGGTAAGGGGTCATGCGGACGATCTTAAACTCGACACATGTCCAGACCCGAGTTCAGCTCCAGCGTGCGCGTGCAGTACCTGCCGGACCGCTCCAACCCGCCCGAGGGGCCGTTCGCCTTCGCCTACACGGTCACCATCCGCAACACGGGGGATTGCACCGCCCAGCTGGTGGCACGGCAGTGGCTGGTGACCGATGCCCATGGCCGCACCCAGGAAGTGCGGGGCCTGGCCGTGGTGGGTCACCAGCCGGTGCTCAAGCCGGGCGAGGTGTTCGAGTACAACAGCTGGACCCAGGTGGCCACGCCGCACGGCAGCATGAAGGGCACCTTCTTCTGCATGACGGAGGACGCACGGCCTTTTGAGGCAACGGTGGCGGCATTCGACCTGGTGTCGCCGGGGTCCTTGCACTGATCAGCGGGGGTCAGGCCCTCGGTGTGCGATTCAGCCGGGGTCCCGGTCCCGGCGGTCTGGCTCGCCGCGCTTGCGCCCGGAGAACATGGTCCACCAGACCAGGAAGATCAGCAAGGCCAGCGCGCCCAGGGCTTCCAGGATCAACAGCCACATGGGCGGGTTTCCTTGAGTTGGTGATGAATCAAGCGCCCGGATCTTACGCAGCACCAGTACCCGCACGACGACCGTGGAGGGCCTTTGCATGCTCGCAGGGCTGCGCCTCGTGGCCCGGCCGGCCCCTTGACTCAGCGGCGTACCCCTCTGTGCCAGGGACAATGCAGGCATGCCCGCAATCCGCCCCGCCACACCTGACGACGCTGCCAGCCTGCTGGAGATCTACCGTCCCTACGTCGAAGGCACGGCCGTGTCCTTCGAGACCGAGACGCCCTCGGTGCAGGCTTTTGCGGACCGCATCGACAAGGCGCTGAACGGCTGGGCCTGGCTGGTGGCGGAGGAAGACGGCCAGTGCGTGGGTTACGCCTATGGCGGCCCGCACCGCGAGCGCGCGGCCTACCGCTGGTCCACCGAGACTTCGGCCTACATCCGGGCGGGCTGGCAAGGAAAGGGGCTGGGGAAGATGCTCTACCAGGCCCTGTTCGAGCGCCTGGCCGAACGCGGCTACTGCAACGCGCTGGCCGTGGTGGTGTTACCGAACCCGGCCAGCCTGGCCTTGCACCGCTCGGTGGGGTTCGAGGACGTAGGGGTCTTCAAGCGAGGGGGACACAAGTTCGACACCTGGCATGACGTGATGTGGCTGCAGCGCGTGCTCAGAGCATCCCCGCCCGACGAAGACAGGGGCACCGCGCCAGGAACGCCATGGCGGGTTTGAGCCCGCTTGAAGCCGCGCTGTCGGCGCGAGCCGGCCCCGGACCGACCGAGAGGTCGTCTGTTGCGGCGCAGGCCAACCGACGGCGGGTGCTGGGCCTGGCGGCCAGCGGACTGGCCGCCCCTTGGTGGGTGGGCTGCGCCAGCCCGTTGTCAACCGCTCAGGCAGGCGCCACTGCGGCCGCCGCACCCACGATGGCAGCCCCTTCACCAGAGCCCACAGCGCCCGCTGTCCCGGAGGCGGTGGCCGCCCCTGCGGCACCCACAGGCGGGAGCACGGACACCCCTCCCCCCCTCGCCCGCGAGTTCCGCGCCGCCTGGGTGGCCACCGTCGCGCACATCGACTGGCCCAGCCGGCGCGGCCTCTCCAGCGCACAACAGCGTGCCGAGATGCTGGACCTGCTGGACAAGGCCCAGGCCATCGGCCTGAACGCCATCGTGCTGCAGGTGCGCCCCGCCGCCGATGCGATCTACCCTTCGGCGCTTGAGCCCTGGTCGGAGTTCCTCACCGGCGCCAGCGGCCGCGCACCCGACACCCCCTGGGACCCGCTGGCCGAGTGGGTGGAGCAGGCCCACCGGCGGGGGCTGGAGCTGCACGCCTGGTTCAACCCCTACCGTGCGCGCCACAGCTCAGCCACCACGCCTGTGGCGGCGAACCATCTGGCGCACACCGACCCCGGCATCGTCAGACGCTACGGCGAGCTGCTGTGGATGGACCCCGGCGAGCCCCGCGCTGCACAGCGCATGGTGGACGTGGTGCTGGACGTGGTGCAGCGCTACGACATCGACGGCGTGCACATCGACGACTACTTCTACCCCTACCCCCTGAAGGACGCGCAGGGGCGGGACATCCCCTTCCCCGACGAGCCTTCCTGGCAGCGCGCCGGCGCCCCCGCCCACCGGGCCGCCTGGCGCCGCGCCCAGGTAGACCAGCTGATCGAACGCCTGCACGCGGCGATCCACGTGGCCAAGCCCTGGGTCCGCTTTGGCATCAGCCCCTTCGGCCTGCCCCGGCCCGACCGCCGACCACCCGGCATCACCGGCTTCAGCCAGTACGACCAGTTGCACGCCGACGTGGAGCGCTGGCTCAGCGAAGGCTGGCTGGACTACCTGGCGCCGCAGCTGTACTGGCCCATCGCCCAGCCGGCACAGTCTTTCCCCGTGCTGCTGGACGCCTGGCTGCGCGACAACCCCCGGGGGCGCCACATCTGGGCAGGCCTGTTCACCAGCCGCATCGGCGACAGGCAACGACCCTACACCACGCAGGAAGTGTTGGACCAGATCGCACTCGTGCGCGAGCGCAGCGCCGCCCAACCCCTGGCGGCCGGTCACCTGCACTTCAGCATGGCCGCCCTGGCCGCCAACCGCGAGCGCATCGCCGACCGCCTGCGCGAGGGACCGTACGCTCAACCCGCCCTGCCGCCGGCCACACCCTGGCTGGCGGAGCCGCCGCCTGCGGCGCCCGAGGTGACGGTCACGCCGCAGCAGCCGCCTGGGGCCGCGCGCGTGGATTGGCGCGCACCGGCGGGCGGCCCGCCGTGGAGGTGGGTGGTGCTGCAGGTGAGGCGCCAGGGGAGGTGGGAGGTGCTGCATCTGCCCAGGCCCGGCGTCGACCACCATATGCTCGACCCTGGGGCCGAGCGGGCGGTGCTGCAGGCCGTGGGAAGAACCGGCATGCCCGGTGCGGCGACGACCCTCGTGCAGCGCAGCGGCACCTGGAGCCTTGCGGCGTGACGTTCACCGAGAGCCCCTCAACAAGAGACAGGCCATGAAGTTTCTCTTCGTCCACCAGAACTTTCCGGGACAGTTCCTGCATCTGGCGCCTGCCCTGGCTGCACGCGGCCACGAGGTCGTGGGTCTGGGGGTGAATCCCCTGAAGGCGCCCCTGCCCGGGGTTCGGCACATCACCCATCGACCGAGCGACCCGGGACCAGGCCCTCGGGACGCCGACAGCTTTTCCCAGGAATGGGCCGCCAAGCGGGCGCGAGCCCAATCCGCGGCCCAGGCGATGACAAACCTGAAGGCCGAAGGATTCCATCCCGATGTCGTCTTCGGACACCCCGGCTGGGGCGAGATGCTGCACGCGAGGGACGTGTTTCCCAAGAGCCGGAATCTGGTGTTCGCGGAGTACTACTACGGCGCCGACGACGGGGACTCGTTCTTCGACCCCGAGTTTCGGCGTGGCCCCGTCGACCTGCCCAGCCTGCAACGCCTGCGACTGAAGAACACGCACCTGCTGCACGCCCTGGCCGACTGCGATGCCGCTGTGTCGCCCACGGTCTTTCAGAAGAGCCAGCACCCCTCCATCTTCCACGACCGCATCCGCGTGATCCACGACGGGATCGACACCGACCGTTTCGCACCCGATCCCGGCGCCAGCATCAAGCTCCAGCAGGCGCAGGTGGAGCTCAAGCATGGCGACGAGGTGGTCACCTTCGTGGCCCGGCAGCTGGAGCCCTACCGCGGATACCACATCTTCATGCGCAGCCTGGCCCGTCTGCAGCGCCTGCGCCCGAAGGCACGCGTGGTGATCGTGGGCGGAGACGGCACGGCCTACGGTGCATCGCCGCCCGCAGGCTCCACGTGGAAGAACATCTTCCTGAACGAGGTGAAGGGCGAGCTGGACATGAGCAGGGTGCACTTCGTGGGGCAGGTGCCCCACCCTCTGCTGCAGCGCCTGATGCAGGTGTCCGCGGTCCACGCCTACCTGACCTACCCCTTCGTGCTGTCCTGGTCGATGCTGGAGGCCATGAGCCAGGGGGCGCTGATGGTGGCTTCGAGCACAGGGCCGGTCCAGGAGGTCATCGAGCACGGCCGGAACGGGCTGCTGGTGGACTTCTTCGACCACCAGGCCCTGGCAGACACCATGGCCGAGGCCCTGACGCGCCAGCAGGAGCTGCAGCCGCTTCGACAGGCCGCCCGGCAGACCGTGGCGGACCGCTACGACCTGCGTCGCGTGTGCCTGCCGGACATGTTGAAGTTCGTCGAGCAGGCCGCGGGTTAGGACACGGCACGGTCCACCGTGCCGTGTCCCCCCGCGTCAAGCCAGCCTGCGCGAGCTGGGCCTTGCAAAGTAGAACCACTCGTGCCCGGGCTCGGCACGCACGTTGGGGAACACGATGCGGCCGTCCGCCGGGGCCGTGACGGGCGTGCCGTCGTGGCGCAGGCCGATCACGTCTCCAGCCTTCAGGGCGTCAAAGCTCGTCCACTCCTTGACGAAGCGGTCCTGCGGATGCAGGCGGTCGGTCACCTCCTCCAGACGCAGCACTTCATGGTCCTGCGCCGGGGCGTCAGGCGTCCAGTCCACCAGGCCCAGCAGGGCCAGGGTCTGGCGGATGGCCTGCAGGCCCACGTCCGGCGCCTTCGGGTCGTCATGCCGGCCGCACTCCAGCGTCACGCCCCAGCCGCCGCGTGAGCGCATGTACTCCGTGGTGCCCACGCCGTAGTTGGCGTCGGTGTCCAGGCTCTGCCCGGCACTGCGGGCCCGCGCTCGACGCCGCGCCACGCCGGCCTCGTAGGTGCGCAGCCAGCCCTCGACGATGCGCTTGGGGCCCAGGTGGCGGGCCAGGCGGGCCTCGTCGGCTGCGTGGGCGAAAGGTTCCAGATCGTCGGTGTTGTCCTCCGGGCCGAAGAGCGTGAAGGCCTCGCCCAGGCGGTTGAAGGAGTGCAGGTCCAGCAGCACGTCGTGTGCATCCAGCAGCGGGCACAGCACGTTGCCGACGCGGTCTTCGAAGTCCTGCGGCACGGCGGTAGGGCGCAGGTTGCGGTTGAGGTTGCGCTCGCCCGTGCGCTGGCCGCGTGCATGCGCCAGCGGGTTGGTCACGGGCACGAAGGTGACGACGCCGCGCTCGATGCGCCAACGGCCCGCGTCCAGCTCGGCCAGCGCCCGGCCGATGGCCAACGGCCCGGCCACCTCGTTGCCGTGCACGGCGCCCAGCACGATCAAGCGCGGCCCAGGTCGCAGGCCGTGGAACTGGTGCATGCGCAGGCTGCTCGGACGTTGTGGCGCGCCGGACGCAGCCGTCGCAAAAGTAGCGGTATCGGGCATGTCGGGGTCTCTTGAGGAATCGAGGGTCTTCTTCGGAGGAGGGCTGCGGAGGTGTCTCCCAGGGGCTCAATGCACGACCAGCCGGTTGCGCCCCTGGGTCTTGGCCTCACGCAAGGCGTCACGGGCCCGGGACAGGGCCTGATCGATGGACTCGCCGGCGTGGTGCTCGGTCATGCCGGCAGACACCGTCACACGCACGGGCTCACCCGACGCAGACGGCACCTGCATCGCCGCCACGCGTTCGCGCAGCCGCTCCACGGCCAGGCGGCCCAGCGGGCCACGGGTGTCGCACAGCAGCAGCACGAAGGTCCCACCACCAAAGCGGCCCAGGCGGTCAACGATGCGCACCGAGGACTGCGCCTCCTGGGCAAAGACGCGCAGCACCTGGTCGCCCGTGGCAATGCCGTGACGGCGGTTGACATCCCGGAAGCTGTCCAGGTCCAGCACGGCGATGCAGAAAGCCTGGCCCGAACGGACGCTGCGCTGCAACTCGCGCTCCAGCACCTCCAGCAGATGGCGCCGGTTGAGCAGGCCGGTCAATGTGTCGCAGGTCGCCAGTTCCTCGATGCGCACCAGGGCCTGCTTGAGTTCCAGCCGCTGCGCGCGCATGCGGTGGCGCATCAGGGAAATGCGTGCGGCCAGCATCGAGGCCGCCGGCAACATGGTGGCCACCATGATGAAGTGGCCCAGTTCCACCAATGGCGGATACACCCGCGGCAGGCGCCAGGCCATGAAGGCCATGGCCAGCCCGAACACCACGACGGCGTAGAGGCTGGCCCAGGCCATCTGGCGCGGCTTGGCCGCAAACAGGCCGAACATGAAGATCACCATCACGATGGGGAACACCGCGCCGCGTGCTGGGCCGAGCATGGCGTAGGCCCAGGCCGCCATGGTGAGGGCGTACAGCATCTGGGCCACCGTCAGCGAGGGATCGGCCCAGCGGCGTGACCACCCCGTGCGCACCATCAGAAAGGCCACGGCCAATCCCGCCAGCGACACCACCGTCCAGGCCCGCACCGACGGCACCGTGGCGATGCCGATGGCCACAAAGTAGTGCACCGCCGCCACGGCCGCGCCCATCACCACCATCGCGCGGCCAGACTGCGCAAGCCGGCCCCGCTGGGCGGGGTCGGTGGTCAGCAGCCAATCTGCAAGGCCTTGGAGGTTCATGGGCAACGCAGCGGGCCGCACCGGCCAGATTTCGCAACCCGCGAGCGTAACCCGCCCAGAACCGGCGCCGTGGCAAGGCCGCCACACAGGCATCGCCCCACTTCACCCCGCCCCCGTTGGCCATGCCTGCCGGCTTCAGTGGCTTCAGCGCCTGGGTCCGGGCGAATGCAGATGGTTCAGGGGCAAGACCCCACCGGCCTTGACTTCGCCGAGCGAAAAGCTGGTGTGCATGTCCTTGACATTGGGCAGCTTGAACAGCGTCTCCATCGCCCAGCGCGAGTAGGCGTCCAGATCCGTGGCCACGACGTGCAGCTCGAAAGTGCCCGCGCCGCTGATGTAGTGGCAGGCCACCACTTCGGGCAGGCTGCGGATGCGGTCCTCCAGCTCTTGGGTGGCCACAGCGTTGTTGCGCTCAGCGTCCACCCGTACGAAGGCCAGCACCCCCAGCCCCACCTTGCGGCGGTCGATCTCGGCGCGGTAGCCGGTGATGTAGCCCTGCTCCTCCAGCCGCCGGACGCGGCGCCATGTCGGCGCCGGCGACAGGCCGATGCGCTGGGCCAGTTCGGCATTGGACAGGCGCGCATCGGCCTGGAGTTCACGCAACAACGCCAGGTCGTAGCGGTCCAGCATGGCGGGTGGGGCCTGCTCGACTGGCTCTGTGACGGGACCCTGGGTTTTCCCTGATTTTCGTATTCCTGGCGTCATCGTTTCTTAATGCGGATGAAAGATGTCTGATTGTTGCGCTCACGGCCCGGTTTCGGGCACGAGAAAGAAAGCACTTCATGCAAGCGAACCTCTAAACTGAGCCCATCGGGGGGTGAGAAACCCGCCACCATGACGGCCCGGCGCACCCAAGCGCGCTTCGGCCCACCGCCCAGCCTCTGGAGGGACCATGAACGCACCGCTGCCCGAAGACGTCCGCAAAGCCCTGGAGAGCGTGACGCTCGACGACAAGTACGCGCTGGAACACGGCCGGGCCTTCATGAGCGGGGTTCAGGCGCTCGTGCGCCTGCCCATGCTGCAGCGCCAGCGCGACGCGCTGGCCGGGCTGAACACCGCCGGCTTCATCAGCGGCTACCGGGGCAGCCCGCTGGGTGGCTATGACCAAGCGCTGTGGCAGGCCAAGAAGCATCTGGCGGGCCAGCACATCGTCTTCCAACCCGGCGTGAACGAGGAGTTGGCTGCCACCGCCGTGTGGGGCACGCAGATGCTGGACCTGTTCCCGCAGTCGAAGAGGTTCGACGGCGTGTTCGGCATCTGGTACGGCAAGGGCCCGGGTGTGGACCGCTGCTCCGACGTGTTCAAGCACGCCAACATGGCCGGCACCTCGCGCCACGGCGGCGTGATCGCCGTGGCCGGTGACGACCACGTGGCCAAGAGCTCCACCGCCGCGCACCAGAGCGACCACATCTTCAAGGCCTGCGGGCTGCCGGTGTTCTTCCCCTCCGACGTGCAGGGCATCCTGGACATGGGCGTGCACGCCATCGCCATGAGCCGCTTTTCCGGCGTGTGGGCCGGCATGAAGACCATCCAGGAGGTGGTGGAGTCGTCCTCCAGCGTCACGGTGGACCCGGGGCGCGTGAAGATCGTGCTACCGGAAGATTTCGTCATGCCCGAGGGCGGCGTGCACATGCGCTGGCCCGACGGCGCGCTGGACCAGGAGGCGCGCCTGTTCGACTACAAGTGGTACGCGGCGCTGGCCTACATCCGCGCCAACCGGCTGAACCACAACGTGATCGAGGGGCGCAATGGAGGTCAGGGCGACCGCTTCGGCCTGATCGCCAGCGGCAAGGCCTACAACGACATGCGACAGGCGCTGGACGACCTGGGTCTGGACGACGACACCTGCCGTCAACTCGGCATCCGCGTGCACAAGGTCAACGTGGTGTGGCCGCTGGAGGCCACGGCCACGCGCGAGTTCGCCCGTGGCCTGCAGGAAATCCTGGTGGTGGAGGAAAAGCGCCAGGTCATCGAGTACCAGCTCAAGGAAGAGCTCTACAACTGGCGCGACGACGTGCGCCCCAACGTGCTGGGCAAGTTCGACGAGCCCGAGGGCGATCTGTCGGGCGGCGAATGGAGCCAGCCCAACCCCAGCAACCGCTGGCTGCTGCGCGCCAAGGCCGACCTGACGCCCGCGATCGTGGCCCAGGCCATTGCCAAGCGGCTGAAGAAGCTGGGCGTGCCGGCCGACATCGAGCAGCGCATGCATGCGCGGCTGGCCATCATCGAGGCCAAGGAGCGCTCGCTGGCGGCCATCGATGCGCGCAGCATCGACCGCCAGCCCTGGTTCTGCAGCGGCTGCCCGCACAACACCAGCACGCGCGTGCCCGAAGGCTCGCGCGCGGCCGCGGGCATCGGCTGCCACTTCATGGCGGTGTGGATGGGCCGCAGCACCGTCACCTTCAGCCAGATGGGCGGTGAGGGTGCCAGCTGGGTCGGCCAGGCACCCTTCAGCCAGGACCAGCACATCTTCGCCAACCTGGGCGACGGCACCTACTTCCACTCGGGCTTCCTGGCCGTGCGCCAGGCGATCGCCGCCAAGGTCAACATCACCTACAAGATCCTGTTCAACGACGCCGTGGCCATGACCGGCGGCCAGCCCATCGACGGCACGCTGCGGGTGCCCGAGATGACGCGCGAGCTCGACGCCGAAGGCGCCAAGCGCATCGTGGTCGTCACCGACGAGCCGCAGAAGTACGACGACGCCGAGATCAAGGCCCGCCTGGCGCCGGGCGTCACCGTGCGCCACCGTGACGAGCTCGACGCCGTGCAGCGCGAGCTGCGCGACATCGAGGGCTGCACCATCCTCATCTACGACCAAACCTGCGCCACCGAGAAGCGTCGCCGCCGCAAGCGCGGCACGATGGTGACGCCGGCCAAGACCGTGGTCATCAACGAGCTGGTGTGCGAGGGCTGCGGCGACTGCTCGGTGCAGAGCAACTGCCTGAGCGTGGAGCCGGTGGAAACCGAGTTCGGCCGCAAGCGCCGCATCAACCAGAACACCTGCAACAAGGACTTCTCCTGCCTCAAGGGCTTCTGCCCGAGCTTCGTCACGGTGGAGGGTGGCACGCTGAAGAAGCCGAAGAAGGAGCAGCGTGGCGATCTCGCCGCCCTGCCCGCCGTGCCCGAACCGGTGCTGCCGGTGGCCGAAAGCGCCTGGGGCATCGTGGTGGGCGGCGTGGGCGGCACAGGCGTCATCACCATCGGCCAGTTGCTGGGCATGGCCGCGCACCTCGACGGCAAGGCCGTGGTGACGCAGGACGCCGGCGGCCTGGCGCAAAAGGGCGGCGCCACCTGGAGCCATGTGCAGATCGCCAACCGGCCCGAGGCGTTGTTCACCAGCAAGGTGGACATGGCCAAGGCCGACCTCGTGATCGGCTGCGACCCCATCGTCACCGCCAGCAAGGCCACGCTGGCCGTGGCGCACGCCGGGCGCACTTATGTGGCGCTGAACAGCCACGGCACGCCCACGGCGGCCTTCGTGAACAACCCGAACTGGCAGTTCCCCGAGGCCAGCTGCGAAGCCGCCATCGCCGGCGCCGTGGGGCCTGAGGGCCTGGGCGCCTTCGACGCCGAGGAGGTGGCGGTGCAACTGCTGGGTGACTCGATCTACACCAACCCCTTGATGCTGGGCTACGCCTGGCAGAAGGGTCGCGTGCCATTGAGCCGCGCGGCGGTGCTGCGCGCCATGGAGCTCAACGGCGTGCAGGTGCCCAACAACCAGGCGGCCTTCGAATGGGGCCGGCGCTGCGCGCACGACCTGGCCGCCGTGCAGGCGCTGTTCGCCGCGCGTCAAGTGATCGAGATCGTGAAGAAGCCCTCGGTGGACGAGCTGGTCAAGCGCCGCGTGGAGTTCCTCACGGGCTACCAGGACGCGGGCTACGCCGAGCGTTACCGTCAGGCCGTGGAGCGCGTCCGCGCAGCCGAGGCGGCACTGGGCAAGGGCACGGCGCTTTCAGAGGCGGTGGCGCGCTACCTGTTCAAGCTGATGGCGATCAAGGACGAATACGAGGTGGCCCGCCTGCACACCGATCCGGCCTTCGCCCGCAAGATCGAGAGCATGTTCGAGGGCGACTTCAAGCTCGTGCACCACCTCGCACCGCCGGCCATTGCCAAGCGCAACGCCAAGGGCGAGCTCGTCAAGCAGCCCTTCGGGCCGTGGGTGCGCAAGGTCTTCCCGCTGCTGGCACGCATGAAGGGCCTGCGCGGCGGCGCACTGGACCTCTTCGGCAAGACCGAGGAGCGCCGCATGGAGCGGCAGTTGCTGGCTGACTACGAGGCCTGCATCGCCGAGCTGCTGAAGAACCTGAACGCCGACAAGCTGCCGCTGGCCGCCGAGATCGCCCGCATCCCCGAGGAGATCCGCGGCTACGGTCACGTGAAGGAGCGTCATGTGAAGGCCGCGCGGGCCAAGTGGGACGGGTTGATGGTCAAGTGGCGCGACGCCTGATTTTCATTCGTTTTCTATTCATCTGCTATTCTTCATGAACTGCAAGTCATTGATGAGAAGTCCTTTTCGGGCCATCGGCTTGTATTCATGGAATCCAACAACACTACCCTCGAATCCGCACTGAGACAGGCCCTCCTCGGCCTGGGTGTGGCCACGGCGGGGCAACTTCAAGCGGCCCTGGGTCGCAGTCAGCCCACCGTCTCGCGCCTGCTCAACGCCCAGGGCCCTGACCTGTTGGTGATGGGCCAGGGGCGCAGCACCCGTTATGCGCTGGCGGAACCCTTCTCTGGCATGCCCCCCCGCCTGCCGCTGCACTGGGTGCACCCCGACGGTCTTATCGAGGCGTGGGGCAGCGTGGCAGTGGCCACCGGCCAGCGCATCCACCTGGAAGCACCAGGCCTGGACCTGTTGACGCAAGGGGAGTTGCCCTGGCTGCTGGCGCCGCTGCGCGCGGAGGGCTTTCTCGGCCGGTTGCTGGCGCAGCGCCTGGCGTTGCAGGGGCTGGACCGGCAGCCTGAGCGGTGGTCGGTGGCACAGCAGTTGTTTGCGGCCTGCGCGCAGCCCGACGCACCCGGCGCGCTGGTGCTGGGCGAACCGCGCACCAGCGCCCTGCCGACGTGGCGCACCGAGGCAGACCTGGACGCCCTGGCTGCAGACGTTGCGGCCACGCTGCCTGCGGGCTCATCGGCGGGCGGCGAACAAGCCAAGTTCCTAGCCCGCCGCGCAGATGGCCAGGCCGTGCTGGCGAAGTTCTCCCCCCCGCGCGACACGCCTTTTGGCGAGCGCTGGCATGACCTGCTGCACGCCGAAGCCCTGGCCTTGCAGGTGTTGCACACGCACGGCGTGCCAGTGGCGCAAAGCACGGTGATCGAGACGACTGCGCGGACTTGCCTGGTGTCCGAGCGCTTCGACCGCCTGCCGCCGAGGGAAGCCCAACGCTTCGAGGGCCGACGCCACGCCGTGCCGCTGCACGCGGTGCACGACGCTTTCGTCAGCGGGCCCCGGCAGCACTGGGCCGCCACGGCGCAGGCCCTGGTTCGCCAGCGGCGCCTGCCCGCCGAAGCGGGGGCACAGGTTGAAGCACTGCTGCGCTTTGGCCGTCTCATCGGCAACAGCGACATGCACTTCGGCAACCTGAGCCTGTGGGTCGAGCCCGCGGACGTGGCGGCCGGTCGCTTCACGCTGGCCCCCATGTACGACATGCTGCCCATGCGGTGGCGGCCCGACCTCCAGGCCGGCGCGCTGGACCTGTGGCCCTTCTCGCCCGAACCGGTGGACCTGCAAAGCGCGGCGCTGCCCGTGGCCTGCGCCTTCTGGTCTGCTGCGGCCGGTTGCGCTCATCTGAGCCGGGGCTTTCGCGGCCTGGCCAGGCAGATGCTCGACAAACTCCAGGACCACCGATGACCGCACACACAGCGCCCGAGCCCAATTCGCCTCACCCTCTGGTCGCCAACCAGAGGCTGCGCTGGCACGCCCTGGCCGAAGCCCGCAAGCAGCAACGGCCGAGACGCGCCTTCGTTGTGGACGGCGAGCACGTGGGCAGCGTCGATGAAGCGCACCTGGCAGCGCTGCAGCCTTGGTCACGCTGGGTGGAGGTGCGGGAGCAGGCCGTGGTGCTGACCGCAGGGACTGCCGAACGCGAGGCCGTGTTTGCGGAGGTCAACGCCCGCCTGCATGAGCAGGGGCTGATCCGCGCCTGGCGCGACGAGCCCTTCCCGTTGTTGTCGCCCACCACCGGGCAGGTGATGGCGGTGTTCGAGCGTGCTGCGGCACGCTTTTGGGGCACCCTCACGCTGGGAGCGCACTGCAACGGCTGGGTGGCCGGACCGGACGGGCAACCCGGAGCGATGTGGATCGCACGCCGCTCAGCCACCAAGGCCACCGACCCTGGCAAGCTCGACAACCTGATCGGCGGTGGTGTCCCATGGGGGCAAACCCCGTGGGAGACCCTGGTGCGCGAGGGCTTCGAGGAAGCCGGGCTGAGTCCGGCGCAAATGGCACGAGCCACCCCAGGACGCGTGATCGAACTGGACCGCGATGTCCCGGAAGGCCGGCAGTTCGAACGCCTGCAAGTGTTCGATCTCGAGTTGCAGGAGGGCGAATGTCCCGTCAACCAAGATGGTGAAGTGGCTGAGGTGTGTTTGTGGTCCATCCACCACACCTGCGCCGCCGCGTCCACCGACGAGATGACGGTGGACGCCGCCCTCGTGACCTTGGACTTCCTGTTGCGCCGCAAACTCGTCGCGCCCCCCGAGGCCGCCGCCGTCCTCGAAGAAGGCCTGGCCAGGCTCTGCGCGGGTACGACCTGAAGCACCTTCAGCGACCCAGGGCGTCGAGGGCGTAGGCCGAGCGCGGCAGCCGCACCCGGCGGCCGCGTCACGAACCCGCCCCGACACTCGGGTAAACCCGGCTTGCCGAGGCTCAAGCCGCACGACACAGTGCTCGGTCGCCGTTGTCCTAGACACCAGACAATCAGGCTGTCAGGTTTTGCTCGACCCATTTGAGTCTTTCCCAGTCCATCCTTTCCAAGGAGTCCGCTCGATGACCTCTCCCCTCCAATCGGGCGCGCCGCGCCGCAGCTTCCTGAAGCACGCTTCGGCCGGTGCCGTGGGCGCAGCCGCCATGGCCGCACCCATGGTCAGCAACGCGCAGACCGTGAGCCTGCGCTTCCAGAGCACCTGGCCGGCCAAGGACATCTTTCACGAGTACGCCAATGACTTCGCCAAGAAGGTGAACGACATGGCCGGCGGCCGCCTGAAGATCGAGGTGCTGCCCTCGGGCTCCGTGGTTCCCGCGTTCCAGCTGCTGGACGCCGTCAACAAGGGCACGCTGGACGGCGGCCACGGCGTGCTGGCCTACCACTACGGCAAGAACACCGCCCTGGCCCTGTGGGGCTCCGGCCCGGCCTACGGCATGGACCCGAACATGGTGCTGGCCTGGCACTACTACGGTGGCGGCAAGGCCATCCTGGAAGAGATCTACAAGAGCCTGAACATCGACGTGGTGTCCTACGTCTACGGCCCCATGCCCACACAGCCTCTGGGCTGGTTCAAGAAGCCGGTGGCCAAGGTGGACGACATGAAGGGCCTGAAGTTCCGCACCGTGGGCCTGGCCATTGACGTGTTCAAGGAACTGGGCACCGCCGTCAACCCGCTGCCCGGCGGCGAGATCGTGCCGGCGCTGGACCGTGGCCTGATCGACGCGGCCGAGTTCAACAACGCCTCGTCCGACCGCATCCTGGGCTTTGCCGACGTGGTGAAGAACTGCATGCTGCAGAGCTTCCACCAGAGCGGTGAGCAGTTCGAGATCCTGTTCAACAAGGGCAAGCTGGAAGCCCTGCCGGCTGAACTGCGCAACGTGATCACCCACGCCGTGGAGGCCTCCAGCGCCGACATGAGCTGGAAGGCCATTCAGCGCAACTCGCAGGACTACATCGAGCTCAAGACCAAGGACAAGGTCAATTTCTACAAGACGCCGGACGCCATCCTGCGCGCGCAGCTGGCCGCCTGGGACAAGGTCATCGCGGCGAAGTCCGGTGAAAACCCGCTGTTCAAGAAGGTGCTGGATTCGCAGAAGGCCTTCGCCCAGCGTGCCGGCGAGTGGCAAAACGACTACATGGTCGACTTCAAGATGGCGTGGAACCACTACTTCCGCCGTCCCGCTGCCGGACAGAAGAAGGCCTGACGCTCGGGCGCTTCCCGCCACAGGCCACCGGCATGCGCCCGGTGGCCTTTTTCGTTTCCCTGACTGGATGTTCCCCTGATGCAAAGCGTGTTGCTGCTCGTGGACCGGGCGTCGACCTGGCTGGGCAAGATCTTCGCCTGGTCCATCGTCTTGTTGACGCTGGTGATCACCTACGAGGTGTTCTCCCGCTACGTGTTGAACACGCCGCATGACTGGAACCTTGATGTCCAGATCATGGGTTACGGCACGCTGTTCATGATGGCCGGCGCCTACACGCTGAGCAAGAACGGACACGTGCGCGGCGACGTGCTGTACGGCTTCTTCATGCCGCGCACCCAGGCCACGCTGGACCTGATCCTGTACATCCTGTTCTTTCTGCCCGGTATCGTGGCACTCACCTGGGCTGGCTGGATCTTTGCCTCCGAGTCCGCGGCCATACGCGAAAGCACCTTCTCGGCCACGCCGCTGCCGGTCTACCCCTTCAAGTTCGTCATCCCGATCGCTGGGGGCATGCTGCTGCTGCAAGGCCTGGTGGAGATCGTGCGTTGCATCCAGTGCATCCGCAACGGTGAATGGCCGTCACGCGAGCAGGACGTGGAAGAAGTCGATGTGGACAAGCTCAAGGCCATGGTCCACGTGAAGGACGAGGACATCGCGGCGCTGGACAAGTATGTGGCGCCGGCAGGTCCCGGCCACACCGCAGGAGGCCAGAAATGAAGATCCGCAAGGAACTCTGGTTCGGCTTCATCCTGATGGCGCTCATCATCGCCGG
The DNA here is from genome assembly GCA_021300575.1 of Rubrivivax sp. Taxonomy (GTDB): domain Bacteria; phylum Pseudomonadota; class Gammaproteobacteria; order Burkholderiales; family Burkholderiaceae_C; genus Rubrivivax. The sequence continues at coordinate 6,464 of JAJTDM010000011.1, read as the reverse complement.
CACGGCGGTGATGCTGATCTCGGCGCCCAAGATCACCAGCGGCCACCTCGGCCTGATGATGTTGTCGCTGGTCGTGGTGGCCATCATGCTGGGCTTTCCCACGGCGTTCACGCTGATGGGCATGGGCATGATCTTCACCTGGATCGCCTATGAGGAGAACACCACAAAGACGCTCACGCTGATGGTGCAGTCGGCCTACAAGGTGATGAGCAACGACGTGCTCATCTCGATCCCGCTGTTCGTCTTCATGGGCTACCTGGTCGAGCGGGCCAACCTGATCGAGAAGCTTTTCAGGAGCCTGCACCTGGCCATGGCGCGCGTACCGGGCTCGCTGGCGGTGGCCACGCTGTTCACCTGTGCGGTGTTTGCCACCGCCACGGGCATCGTGGGTGCCGTGGTCACGCTCATGGGCCTGCTGGCGCTGCCACAGATGCTGCGCGGCGGCTATGACGTGCGCGTCTCCGCCGGGGCCATCACGGCCGGCGGTTGCCTGGGCATCCTGATCCCGCCCAGCGTGATGCTCATCGTCTACGGCGCCACGGCCGGCGTGTCGGTGGTGCAGCTGTACGCCGGCGCCTTCTTCCCCGGCCTGATGCTGGCCGGCCTGTATGTCGTCTACGTGATCGTGCTGGCCAAGCTCAAGCCGCACCTGATGCCGCCGCTGTCGGCGCAGGACCGCTTCGTGCCCCTGCCGCCGCTGACGCAGAAGATCTCCGAGACGGTGTCCAACACGGCACTGCCGGCGCTGCTGAAGGCCCTGAAGGGCCAGCGCAATGTGAACGTGCCCACGGGCTATCTGGTGCGCCAGCTGGGCGTGACGCTGATGCCGGCAGCCTTCTTCCTGCTGGCGCTGACAGGCAGCTGGCACCTCAACACCCGCCCGGTGGAAGCTCAGGCAGTGGCAGCCATCTCCAGTGGTGGCGTGTCAGAGCCTGCAGGTGCGGCCCAAGAGGCCGGTGTGGCCGGCTCGTCAGGTGGTTCTTCGGGCGGCGTGCAGGAGCCTCCAGGAGCCGACACTGGCGGCGTCAAGGAGCCGCCTGGATCAGGTGGCGGCGGCGTCAAGGAGCCGCCTGGATCAGGTGGCGGCGGCGTCAAGGAGCCGCCCGGGGCAGACTCGGGGGTGAAAGAACCCCCTGGGGCCGACACCGGTGTGAAGGAGCCTCCTGGCTCGGAATCCGGCGGCGTGAAAGAGCCTCCCGGCGCGTCGCAAGGCGTGCAGGAACCTCCGGGCGCCGCCGCCACCGCAGGCGGCACAGGGGCTCCCGTGCCTCAGGCGGAGGCCCCGCGCACACCCCCCACCATCGGCTGGTGGATCGGCGCGGGCGTGGGCGCCCTGGCCATGGTGGCGTTCTACGCCATCCTCAGCTTCCAGCGGCTGGAGATCTTCAAGATGCTGCTGGGCAGCTTCTTCCCGCTGCTGGTGCTGATCCTGGCCGTGCTGGGCTCCATCGTCTTCGGCCTGGCCACGCCCACTGAAGCTGCGGCCGTGGGCGCTTTTGGCGGCTTCGTGCTGGCGGTGGCCTACAAGCAGTTCAACCTCACGATGCTGCGGGAGTCGGTGTTCCTCACTGCCAAGACCAGCGCCATGGTGTGCTGGCTGTTCGTGGGCTCGGCCATCTTCTCGGCGGCCTTCGCCCTGCTGGGCGGGCAGGAGCTGGTGGAGAACTGGGTCATGTCGCTGAACCTGACCAAGACCGAGTTCCTCATCCTCAGCCAGGTCATCATCTTCATCCTGGGCTGGCCGCTGGAGTGGACCGAGATCATCGTGATCTTCATGCCCATCTTCATCCCGCTGCTGGACAACTTTGGGGTGGACCCGCTGTTCTTCGGCCTGCTGGTGGCGCTGAACCTGCAGACGGCCTTCCTGAGCCCGCCGGTGGCGATGGCGGCCTTCTACCTGAAGGGGGTGAGCCCGCCACATGTGACGCTGAACCAGATCTTCGCGGGCATGCTGCCTTTCATGGGGATCCAGATCATCGCGATCATCCTGCTGTACAACTTCCCGGGCATCGGCATGTGGCTGCCGGAGGTGCTGTACCGCTGAGGCAGGTCGGGCCCCACTGAGGCCCGCCGCAGCGCCGGGGTGCCAGCCCTGCGCGCTGCGAGTGGCCAGCGGCCCGTCGCCCCGGCACGCAGTTCATCGGATGGGGCCGACAGACCATCGCCCGGAGGGCGCCCAAGCGCCGGCAGCAGCCTAGAGTGGCGATCTCGTCGTCTTGCACCGGGCCCGTTCGCCATGAATCCACCCTCCCAGGCCCCTGAAACCGGCACCCCCTCGCGTCAACGCTGGCAGCGCCTGGTCAACGCCAGCATCATCGGTTTCCACCGCTACGCCGTCTGGCTGGTGGGCATCAGCTGGAAACGGTTCTTCCTGCTGGCGTTGCTGCTGATGATCACGGCGGGCATCCTCGAGTCCATCCCACCGTTCAGCTGGCGCATCAGCGAGGTGATCGAGTCGCCGACACCGTCAGCGCCCAAACCACCCAAACCGCCCAAGCCACCGCAAGAACCGTCGATCAAGATCGACAAGCCCGCCCCGGGATCAAAAACCGAGGGGCTGGACATCTCCATTGACGAACGGGGTATCCGCATCACGCCCCGGGCCGCGTCGGCGCCTGCCACAGAGGCCCCGTCCAGTACCCCCGCAGCGTCCGCCCCCGCTTCAGCCAGCACCGCCTCCAGCACCGTGTGGCAAGACGTCGTCCGCGGCGCAAAGGACGGTTGGAAGGACGGCCCGCACAGCGGTCCGACGGTGCAGATCACGGTGCCCGCAGGCGTGGACACAGAAGAGGTGCGCAGGGCAGTCCGCGAAGCTGAACAGGGCATCAGGGAAGCGATACAGGAAGCGCGCGACGCTGCACGCGCGGCCGCAGAGGACGCCCGGGACGCCGCCGAAAAGGCGCAGAGCGCCAGCCTGCAGACCCGCATCCGGGTGGTGAAGTTCGGAGACTTCCTCACCGATCTGGCCGCCCTGTGGATCATTGCCTCCATCGTCATCAAGATCACCTACAAGGGTCAGTTGCAGGCCCGAGCCGCCGCCGCCCTGGCCACCGAGACGGCCGAGGCCGAGCAGCTCAAGCGCCAGGTGGTGGAGGCGCGCATGGCCGCCATGCAGGCCCAGGTGGAGCCGCACTTCCTGTTCAACACGCTGGCCTCCATCGACCACCTGATCGAGACCGACCCACCGCGCGCCAGCCGCATGCAAAAGAGCCTGATCGCCCTGCTGCGCGCCACCATGCCGGCGATGCGGGAAGGCACGGTCAACGGCGTGCGTGACCTGGGCCAGGAGATCGCCGTCATCGAACCCTACCTGGAGATCCTGAAGGTGCGCATGGAAGAGCGTCTGGAGACCCAGGTGGACGTGCCCGAGAGCCTGCGCTCGGCCGAGTTCCCGCCCATGATGGTGCAGGGGCTGGTGGAAAACGCCATCAAGCACGGACTGGAACCCCAGCCGCAGGGCGGGCAGCTCACGGTCAAGGCCGAGATCGCGCACGGGCAGCTCGTGGTGACCGTGACCGACACCGGTGTGGGCTTCGGCAAAGCCGACACCGCCGGTACCGGCACCGGCCTGGCCAACATCCGCGAGCGTTTGCGGCTGCTGTACGGCGACCGGGCGCGGCTGGACGTCAGCACGCCCGAGGGCGGCGGCACCCAGGCGCGCGTGACGCTGCCTTACAAGGCCCACATGGCCGGCCCATCCGCCGGGGGCGTGACATGAAGACGGTACTGCGACTGTTCCTGCTGATCGCCCTGCTGCTGGCGGCGCTGGCCACGGTGGCCCTGGTAGGCGCCTTGCAGTGGTTCTCCACCCAGGACACGGTGCGGCTGATCATCGACGGACAACCCGTGCACCTGCACATCGGCCAGGACATCGGATGGGTGCCGCTCATCGCAGGCATCGCGCTCGCCATGCTGCTCGTCTTTCTGATCTTGCCCCTGGTGGTGCTGCTGGCTCTAGGCTTCAGCGCCGCTGCTGGGGTGCTGAGCCTGGCCGCCGCCCTGTCACCCTTGCTGCTGATGGGCGCGCTGGCCTGGTGGATCTTCAGGCGTAACCCGACACCAGCGCCGCCAGGCCCCGCCCCTGGGCAGCCATCTGCGGGTCCAGTCTTCGCCCCTGGCAGCACCGCGACCCCGACCCAGGACTGACACCATGCCCGATACCCCGCCCCACACCGCGACGCGAGCCGCCACCCGCGCCCTGATCGCCGACGACGAGCGTCTGATGCGGGACCAGCTGCGCAGCCGCCTGGCCGAGGTCTGGCCCGGTCTGCAGATCGTGGCCGAGGCCCGTAACGGGCTGGAGGCGGTGGAGCTGGTGACACAACACCGGCCGGAGGTGGTGTTTCTGGACATCCGCATGCCCGGCATGACGGGCGTGGAGGCCGCCCGTCAGATCGCCCAGATGGCGCTGGCCGACGATGAGCTGCTGCCGGAGGTCGTCTTCATCACCGCCTACGACCAATACGCGGTGGAGGCCTTCGAGCAGGGTGCGGCCGACTACGTGCTGAAGCCGGCCCAAGCGCAGCGCCTGCGGCTCACGGTCGAGCGTATCTGTAAGCGGCTGGACTCTCGCGGCACACCCGAAGAAGCTGCGGCACCCCCGCTGCAGCACCTGTTGCACCAGCTGGCGGCGAAGATGCACCCCGGCGCCGCACCGCCCAGGCTCACGCGCATCCAGGCCAGCGTGGGGTCCACCATCCAGATGATCCCCGTGGACGAGGTGCTGTTCTTCATCAGCGACGAGAAGTACACCCGCGTGCAAACGGCCAAGACCGAAGCCCTGATCCGCAAACCCATCAAGGAACTGGTGGACGAGCTCGACCCCGAGCTGTTCTGGCAGATCCACCGCAGCACCTTGGTGAACGTCCGGGAGGTCGACAGCATCACACGCGACGCCCGCGGCCGCCAGATCGTCAGCGCGAGGGGCCACGGCGAGAAGCTGGAGGTCAGCCGCAGCTACGCCGGGTTGTTCAAAGGGATGTGAGGGCCCCCAACGCAAGAAGGGAGCGCCTAAGGGCATCATGCGGGCGTGTCCACCGCCCACAACCCTCCCTGGCCCCGGCCCCTGGCCGAAGCCGCCCGCACGCTCGCCTTCCTGGGCGAGGTGCTGATCGCCCTCTGGCGCTGGGTGCGCGGCCGCAGCGGCCCGGCGGGCCGTGACGTGCTGCACCAACTGGACCAGAGCGGTCCGCGCTCGCTGCCCATCGTCGCCCTGAGCTGCGCGCTCATCGGACTGATGCTGGCCTACATGGGCGGGGCACAGCTGGCGCGCATCGGGGCACAGAATTTCCTGGCCGACGTGGTGGCCGTGGGCATGGTGCGCGAGCTTGCCGGCATGATGACCGGCATCATCCTGGCCGGGCGCATCGGTTCGGCCTTCGCCGCGCAGTTGGCCACCATGCAGGCGGGCGAGGAGATCGACGCCCTGCGCGTGCTGGGCGTGGACCCGGTAGCCCACCTGGTGCTGCCGCGCCTGCTGGGCTTGCTGCTGGTGGCGCCCGTGCTGTACGCCTTCGGCGCGCTGGCCGGGGTGCTGGCGGGCTGGCCGGCGGCGGTTGCGGTCTATGGCGTGTCCAGCGGCGAGTACCTGCACCAGTGCCTGCGCGCGCTGAGCTTCACGCACCTGTGGATCGGCCTGTTCAAGTGCATGCTGTACGTGGCCCTGGTGGGCCTGGCCGGCTGCCGCGAGGGCCTGCATGCCGGACGCAGCGCGCAGGCCGTGGGCGAGGCCACCACCACCGCGGTGGTCAAGGCGCTGGTGTGGATCGTGGCGGCCGCCTGCGCGACCACGGTGGTCTTCACTGCGCTGGGGTACTGATGCCAACATCTTCAGCCACAGACCCGACAGGCGCCCTGCCTGCCGCGCTGAAGAACGGCGACACGCGCGCGGGCACGAACCCGATGCTGCAGGTGCGAGCCCTGGCCGTTCAGGCGGGTGGACGCACCATCCTGCAAGACATTGACTTCACCGTCCACACGGGGGAAGTGCTGGCCATCGTGGGGCCCAGCGGCTGTGGCAAGAGCACGCTGCTGCGCCACCTGGTGGGCCTGCAGCGACCCCTGTCCGGCCAGGTCCTGCTGCAAGGGCATGACCTGCACACAGGCGACGAGGACGCCCTGGCCGCGCTGCGCCGACGCTTTGGCGTGATGTTCCAGGCCGGCGCGCTGTGGAGCTCCATGACGCTGGGCGAGAACCTGCTGTTGCCGCTGCGCCTGTTCACCCCGCTCGGCCCCGCGCAGCGCGAAGAGCGGGCGCGGGAACTGTTGGCGCGGGTGGGACTGCAGGAAGGTTTCGACCTGATGCCGGCCCAGCTCTCGGGCGGCATGCGCAAGCGCGCAGCGCTGGTGCGCGCCCTGGCGCTGGACCCGCCGCTGCTCTTCCTGGACGAGCCCGGCTCCGGGCTGGACCCGCTGAATGCCGCTCGGCTCGACGAACTGGTACTGGAACTGAGGCACCATCAGGG
>JAJTDM010000092.1 GCA_021300575.1 Rubrivivax sp. | reverse complement strand
GAGCCGACAGACCACCGGTAAGCCGTGTGCGGGAAATCCGCATGCACGGTTTGAACGGGGGTGTTGGTTCTGTAACTGACCGTAAGGCCTGAACAGGGCCAACATCTACCAATGTCCGGATCCACCTTTGGCGAACTCTTTCGCGTCACGAATTTCGGCGAAAGCCACGGCCCCGCCATCGGTTGCGTCATCGACGGCTGCCCGCCGGGCATGGCCTTGTCTGAGGCCGATATCCAGCCCGATCTGGACCGCCGCCGCCCGGGCACCAGCCGTCACGTGACGCAGCGCAACGAACCTGACCAGGTGGAGATTCTCTCGGGCGTGTACGAAGGGCAGACCACGGGCACCCCGATCTGCCTGCTGATCCGCAACACCGACCAGCGCAGCAAGGACTACGGCAACCTGCTGGACACCTTCCGCCCCGGCCATGCCGACTACACCTACTGGCGCAAGTACGGGCTGCGGGATCCCCGCGGAGGCGGACGTTCCTCGGCCCGCCTGACCGCCCCCATGGTGGCCGCGGGTGCGGTGGCCCGCAAGTGGTTGCGTGCGCAGCACGGCCTGACGGTCACGGGCTGGATGACGGCCCTGGGGGAGATGGAGATTCCGTTCGAGGACGAGTCCCACATCCCGCACAACCCCTTCTTTGCCGCCAATGCCAGCCAGATCCCCGCGCTGGAGGCCTTCATGGACGCGCTGCGCAAGTCGGGCGACTCCTGCGGGGCCCGCATCCGCGTGGTGGCGCGCGGCGTGCCAGCCGGCTGGGGCGAGCCCCTGTACGACAAGCTCGACGCCGACATCGCCTACGCCATGATGGGCATCAACGCCGTCAAGGCCGTGGAGATTGGCGACGGCGTGGGCGTGGTGGCGCAGCGGGGCAGCGTGCACGGCGATGAACTCACCCCTGCGGGGTTTGCAAGCAACCACGCCGGCGGCGTGCTCGGCGGCATCTCCACCGGGCAGGACATCGAGGTGTCCATCGCCATCAAGCCCACGAGTTCCATCCGGCTGCCTCGCCGCTCGGTGGACCGTGCCGGTGAGCCCGCCACGGTGGAGACCTTCGGCCGACACGATCCCTGCGTGGGCATACGCGCCACGCCCATCGCCGAGGCGATGCTGGCCCTGGTGCTGATGGACCACGCGTTGCGCCACCGTGCCCAGTGCGGCGATGTGGCCCTCCCGGTCCCGCCGCTGGCGGCCCAGGCATGACAGCGGCGTCCAGACCATCGACGTCGAGGCCCGGCGCTTGAAGTCAGCTTCGGCGCTGCTGCCGGCGCCCTTGCCGGCACCGCTGCCGGCCTTCGCGCTGCTGTCCTTCACCTACTTCGCGGCCATCGGCCTGTTCAACCCGTACGCGCCCTTGTGGTTCAAGGAGCTGGGGTTCAGCACCTTTGCCATTGGCGGCATCGCGGCCTTGCAGTCCTGCACCCGCATCGTCGGCCCCTACGGCTGGGGGTGGTTGGGCGACCACACCGGCCAGCGCGTGACGCTCATCCGCCTGGCTTGCGCGGGCTGCGTGGTCTCGGCCTTCAGCCTGCTGTTCGTGGAAAGCCTGTGGCCCGTGGCCGCCGTCACGGCCCTGCTGTTCCTGGCCAACAGCGGGGTGGTGCCGCTGTACGAGACCTCCCTGGCGCACCTGCTGAGCAACGGGCAGGGGCTGGATGCAGGCAAGTACGGACGGGTGAGGGTCTGGGGTTCGGTCGGCTTCATCGCCTCGGTCACGGCCTTCGGCTTCGTGCTGGAGCGCGCGGGCGTTCGGGCCTTTCCCTGGGTGGTGGCGGGCATGAACCTGTTGCTGCTGTGGGCGGCCCTGCGGCTGCCGCGGGGCCACGAAGAGGTGGCGCATGACGAGCCACCCCCTGCCGTGCTGCAGTTGCTGCGGCAGCCCGAAGTGGCCTGGTTCTTCGCGTCCATCTTCTTCACCGTGCTGGCCCACACGGCGATGTATGCCTTCTTCTCTCTCTACCTGGTGCACCTGGGTTACGGGAAATCAGCCGTGGGGGCGCTCTGGGCGGTGGCCGTGGCGGTGGAGATCCTGTTCTTCTGGACCCAGGGCCGCTTCTTTTCCCGGCTGCCACCTGCTGGCTGGCTGCAAGTGGTCGCTGCGGTGGCCACGGCGCGCTTCGCCGCCACCGCGGGCGCGGGCCATCTCGGCTGGGTGCTGGTGCTGGCGCAGGTGTCCCACGCGGTGACCTTTGCGGCGCACCATGCCGCTTGCATCTCGCTGATCCACCACCTGTTCCCGGGCCGGGCCCGGGGTCGTGGCCAGGCGCTCTACACCATCCTGGGCTACGGACTGTCGGGTGTGCTGGGGGGCTTTGGCGGCGGCTGGATGATCGAGCGACTGGGCTACGAGCCCACTTTCTGGGCCGCCAGCGCCGCCGCGGCGCTGGGCTGGCTGTGTGCGCGACGCTGCGCCCGGGCACTGGCCCGTGCCTAGGTCAGAACACCAGCTTGAAGCCTGCGGTCAGCAGGCTGGGCGTGCCGGTTCTGATCTGTCGGCCATAGGACATGTCGAGGTAGGCCTGGTCCTTGGCGATGGTGTAGCGCAGGCCCAAGTTCCACCAGGGGGCTTCGCGGTCGTTGCCGAACAGCTCGGCCATGGGCGCCAGGGCGCCAAAACCTTCATGCTCCAGGGCCACGCCCCAGACGGTGCTGCTGCTGCGGACCTGGGTGTCGCGCTCGTGGCCCAGGTTGAGATGCCAGGTCAGCGGCCCGGCCGGTACGCTCACCACGGCACGCGCGTCCACACTGGCCGTCTTCCAGCCACCAGCAGCGGCACGCGCGCCTGAAACCCCCCAGGCCAGGGTGAGGGCAGCGCCATCATCGCCGCCAGCCGACCAGACCTGGGTCTTACCGCCCAGGCGCAGGCCGCGTTCACGGTCGGTGCCGTCGGAGGAATGAGACGCGGCCAGGGACACCTGACTGTTGAGGCCTACCCCGCAGCCCAACTGCAGGGCGTTGTCGCGCATCGACGATGCACCGGCCACGCGGGTGCGGGCGCTGACGCCTTCCACCTCGCAGGTCTTGGCCTCCAGGATGCCCGCGTCCTCGGTCTGCAGGGGGCGGCCGGCTTGGCAGAGCAGCGGCGCGGTGCAGGTCAGCAAGGCGGCGGTGAGGGTCTTGAGTTTCATGGTGTGCGCAGAGAAGTTCGCAGGAAAACCGCTGCATATTTTCCATGTTCTGGACATGGGAATACCCAGGCCACGGCCCGAAGGGCTCGCGGTCCCTCCCACGAGCCCGCCTCATCCCAAACCGGCGCTTCTCAGCCCTCGGCGTAGTCGCTCACCGGCACGCAACTGCAGAACAGGTTGCGGTCGCCGTAGACGTTGTCCACGCGGCCCACGGGCGGCCAGTACTTCTGCTGGCGCAGGCTCTTCACCGGGTAGGCCGCTTCTTCGCGTGAGTAGGCGTGGGGCCAGTCGGCGGCCAGCAGGCTGGCGGCCGAGTGCGGTGCGTTCTTCAGCGGGTTGGCCTCGCGCGGCCAGGCACCGGACTCCACCTTCGCGATCTCCTGCCGGATGGCGATCATCGCGTCGCAGAAGCGGTCGAGTTCGGCCAGCGATTCGCTCTCGGTGGGCTCCACCATCAGCGTGCCGGCTACGGGGAAGCTCAAGGTGGGGGCGTGGAAGCCGTAGTCGATCAGGCGCTTGGCCACGTCTTCGGCGCTGATATCGGAGGTCTCCTTCAGCGGGCGCAGGTCCAGGATGCACTCGTGCGCCACGCCACCGCCCTTCAGGCCGGGCACGTTGCTGCTGAACTGCACGTGGAAGTGGTCCGCCAGGCGGGCGGCCACGTAGTTGGCTGACAGGATGGCCGTCTCGGTGGCGCTGCGCAGGCCCTCGGCGCCCATCATGCGCACGTACATCCAGCTGATGGGCAGCACGGCGGCATTGCCCAGCCAGGTGGCGGAGACCGCCTTGACGGGTGAGTTCTCGTCACCCAGGCCGCTGGCCACGTGCTGGGGAAGGAAGGGCACCAGTTCCTCCACCACGCACACCGGCCCCACGCCCGGGCCGCCACCCCCGTGCGGGATGCAGAAGGTCTTGTGCAGGTTCAGGTGGCTGACGTCGCCGCCGAACTCGCCCGGTGCGGCCACGCCCACCAGCGCGTTCATGTTCGCGCCGTCCACGTAGACGCGCCCGCCGTGCTGGTGCACCAGCGCGCACAACTCCTTGACCCGGGTCTCGAACACGCCGTAGGTGGAGGGGTAGGTGATCATCACCGCGGCCAGGTTCGCGCTGTGCTGCGCGCACTTGGCGCGCAGGTCGTCCATGTCGACGTTGCCGCTGGCGTCGCACTTCACCACCACCACGCTCATGCCCACCATCTGGGCGCTGGCCGGGTTGGTGCCGTGGGCTGATTCGGGGATCAGGCAGATGTGGCGGTGGCCTTCGCTGCGCGAGCGGTGCCAACCGCGGATGGCCAGCAGCCCGGCGTACTCGCCCTGCGAGCCGGCGTTGGGCTGCAGGCTGATGCCGGCATAGCCGGTGGCCTGGCACAGCCAGCCCACCAGTTGATCGGCCAGGGCTTGATACCCGGCCTTCTGCTCGGCAGGCGCGAAGGGATGGATGTGCGCGAACTCGGGCCAGGTGACCGGGATCATCTCGCTCGTCGCGTTGAGCTTCATGGTGCACGAGCCCAGCGGGATCATGGTGCGGTCCAGCGCCAGGTCCTTGTCCGACAGGCCGCGCAGGTAGCGCAGCATCTGGGTCTCGCTGTGGTGGGTGTTGAACACCGGGTGGGTGAGGAAGTCGCTGCTGCGGCGCAGGGCCGCCGGGATGAGCGGCTCGATACCCTTCTCGAAGGCCTCGAAAGAGGGCAGGGCCTGCCCGGGCGCGGCGAACACCTTCCACAGCGCGGTGATGTCCTCACGCGTGGTGGTCTCGTCCAGCGATATGCCCACCAGCCCGCCGTTCCGTTGCGGGAAGGCGCGCAGGTTCATGCCGGCGGCGCGGGCGAGCTGCAGCACGGCTGCAGTGGCGTCACCCGTGGTCACGGTGAGGGTGTCGAAGGCGGTGCTGTTGCCGACCTGGGCGCCCAGCGCCTTCAGCCCCTGCGCCAGGATCGCGGTGTAGGAGGCCACGCGCCGCGCGATGCGCTTCAGGCCCTGCGGCCCGTGGTAGACGGCGTACATGCTGGCCATCACCGCCAGCAGCACCTGCGCCGTGCAGATGTTCGAGGTGGCCTTCTCGCGGCGGATGTGCTGCTCACGCGTCTGCAGCGCCAGGCGGTAGGCCGGTGCACCGTGCGAATCAACGCTCACGCCCACCAGCCGGCCGGGCATGGAGCGCTTGAACTCGTCGCGGCAGGCGAGGTAGGCGGCGTGCGGGCCGCCCGCGCCCATGGGCACGCCAAAGCGCTGCGTGGTGCCCACCACGATGTCCGCCCCCAGTTCGCCCGGGGGCACCAGCAGCGTCAGGGCCAGCAGGTCGGCGGCGACGATGAAAGCCGCCTGGTGGCGGTGGATGCGCTCGGCCTCACCGCGCAGATCCTGCACTGTGCCGTCAGTGGCGGGGTACTGGGCTATGGCCGCGAAGTACTGCCCTGCCTCGATCCTGGCATTCCAGTCCTGCATGGAGAGGGCCAGGTCCACCTTCAGGCCCAGCGGCTCGGCGCGTGTCTGGATGACTTCGATGGTTTGCGGGTGGCAGTCGCCCGCCACCAGCACGGTGTCGGACTTGCTCTTGACGCTTCGCTTGGCCAGGGTCATGGCCTCGGCGGCGGCCGTGGCCTCGTCCAGCATGGAGGCGTTGGCGATCGCCATGCCGGTCAGGTCGCACACCATGGTCTGGAAGTTGACCAGCGCTTCCATGCGGCCCTGGGAAATCTCGGCCTGGTAGGGCGTGTAGGCGGTGTACCAGGCGGGGTTCTCCAGGATGTTGCGCAGGATGACGCCGGGCGTGTGCGTGCCGTGGTAACCCTGCCCGATGAAGCTCTTGAGCACCTGGTTGCGGGCCGCCAGCGCCTTGATCTCGGCCAGCGCCTGCGCCTCGGTCACCGGCGCGGGCAGTGCCATCGGGCGGCTGCGGGCGATGGCATGGGGCACCACGGCGTCGATCAGCGCCCGGCGCGAGGCGGCGCCGATCACCGACAGCATGTGCGCCTCGTCGTCGGGTGTGGGGCCGATGTGGCGCGGCACGAACTCGTCGGCGCGCTCCAGGTCGTGCAGGGGCGTGTGGGCGGTCATCAGCATGGCAGGCGGTCTCCGGTGCTCTTCAGGCAGGACGGGGCGGCAGGGCTTGGGGCGGGGGTGGGTCGCGCTTTACAGCGTTTTCAGCAAGGCGTCGTAGCCCGGCGGGTCCATCAGTTGGTCGAACTCGGCCATGTCCGATACCTTCACCTTGAAGAACCAGCCATTGCCCATGGGGTCGCTGTTGGCCAGCGAAGGGTCCGCGCGCAGGGCCTCGTTGACCTCGACCACCGCGCCCGAGACGGGCATCTTCACGTCGGCTGCAGCCTTCACCGACTCCACCACGCCGGCCGGGTCGCCCTGCTTGAAACTCGCGCCCACCTCGGGCAGGTCGACGAACACCACATCGCCCAGGGCATCCTGCGCGTGCTGGGTGATGCCCACGATGGCGGCGTCGTGGTCTTCGATGTTGATCCACTCGTGGTCGGGGGTGAACATGGTTGTCATGGTGAGGTTCCTTTTCAGTGAGGCTTCAGTGAAGTTGCAGTGAGGTTCGAAAGGGTTTGGCGGGGTGAACGACGTGCGTGGTGGCTTGAACGCGGCACGGTTCAGGGTCTCAACCCCGGTGGTAGCGATGGGGAGCGAACGGCATGGCCGTCACGCGCATGGGCACGCGCTTGCCGCGCACTTCGGCGAAGACGTCGGTGCCGGCAGTGGCCAGGGCCGTTTCGAGCCAGGCCATGGCGATGGGCTGCTTCACCGTCGGGCCGACGGTGCCGCTGGTCACGCGTCCCACGGCGCGTCCGTCCGCCAGCACCAGCGGCGCACCTTCGCGCACGGGCACGCGGTCCAGGCCGACCAGGCCCACGCGCTTGCGCGCGGCGCCGCCGGCCAGCTGGGCGTCCACCACGGCAGCGCCGGGGTAGCCTCCGGCGCGGTCGCCGCCAGCGCGCCGCACTTTCTGGATGGCCCAGGTCAGCCCGGCTTCCATAGGCGTGGTGGTGGTGTCGATGTCGTGGCCGTACAGGCACAACCCGGCCTCCAGGCGCAGCGTGTCGCGGGCACCCAGGCCGGCGGGCTGCACCTCGGGCTGGGCCAGCAGGGCGCGGGCCACGCGCTCGGCGGCCTCGGCCGGCACGGAAATCTCGAAGCCGTCCTCGCCCGTGTAGCCCGAGCGCGTGAGGTAGCACTCGGCCCCCTCCAGCATGAAGGTGCCGCCCGTCATGAAGGTCAGGGCGCGCACGCCCGGCGCCAGGCGGGCCAGGGCGTCCACCGCCTTCGGGCCCTGCAGAGCCAGCAAGGCGCGATCGGGCATGGGCACCACGCGGCATCGCTCGCCGATGTGCTGCTGCAGATGGGCCGTGTCGGCCGCCTTGCAAGCCGCGTTGACCACCAGCAGCAGGTCGGTCTCGCGCCGGGTGATCATCAGGTCGTCCAGCAGGCCGCCGGCGTCGTTCGTGAAGAAGGCGTAGCGTTGCCTGCCCACGGTCAGGCCCTGCACGTCCACCGGCACCAGGGTCTCCAGTGCGGCGGCGGCATCAGCGCCTTCCAGGCGCAACTGGCCCATGTGCGAGACATCGAACAGCGCGGCTGCCGTGCGGCAGGCCGTGTGCTCGGCCAGGATGCCTGCCGGGTACTGCACCGGCATGTCGTAGCCCGCAAAAGGCACCATGCGGGCGCCGAGTTCGACATGCAGGGCGTGCAGGGGTGTGCGGGAGAGCGGTTCCGCCTGTGAGGCAGGTGCGCCAGCGGCGGCGAGGGGGTCAGCGGACAAGGGTCTCTCCTCAAGGGCATCGTGATGCCGAAGCCCCGGCCCGCGCCGGTGGTCCTCGGGTCTGCCCTCGCTGTCCGCTTTACCTGAGAGATTGACGCTGGCGGCCTGGTGGACGCTGCAGCGCTTGCCCCTTCGGTGGACGCCGCGCCCAGGGCGTGCCGCCTCTCTCCAGTGAGGATCGGTGACGAGCCCTCCAGCCCGCTGCCGCTCGCCAGTCCTTTTGCCTGAGCGTTCGACCGGGCACTTTCGGTCCCGGCTTCGCCTTCGGCGGCACGCAGTGCGTACTCTCTCCTGGCGCAGCCAGTATATGCGGGGGCCCAGGCGCCACCCGTGATCTCCCGGGGTCTCCAAGCCCTGCGGCCGGCGGAGAATCAAGCCATGGCCGACGACATCTCCAGCCTGCGCCGCATCCTGAAAGACTGCCGCACCATCGCCGTGGTGGGCCTGTCTGCCGAGTGGCACCGGCCCAGCTACTTCGCTGCCAAGTACGTGCAGCAGCACGGCTACCGCATCGTGCCGGTCAACCCCAAGTACGCCGAGATCCTGGGCGAGAAGAGCTACGCCCGGCTGGAGGACATCCCGTTTCCGGTGGACATGGTGGACGTGTTCCGGCGCGAGGCTGACGTGCCGCCCATCGCCCGCTCGGCCGTGGCCATCGGCGCCAAGTGCCTGTGGCAGCAACTGGGGGTGAAGAACCAGGAGGCCGACGGCATTGCGCGTGCCGCCGGGATGGACTCGGTGATGGACCGCTGCGTGAAGATCGAGCACGCGCGTCTGTTCGGCGGCCTGCACTGGGCGGGCGTGAACACCCGCGTGATCTCGGCCCGGCGCCCGGTTTGAGCCCATGAACCTGCGCTGACGCTTGAGGACCGCACCCCATGCCCAACCGCCGCTTTCGCCCCGAAACCCTGGCCATCCACGCCGGCCAGATCCCGGATGCCGCCACCGGTGCCCGTGCGCTGCCCATCTACCAGACCACCAGCTTCGTCTTCGATTCGGCCGACCACGCCGCCAGCCTCTTCAACCTGCAGACCTTCGGCAACGTCTATTCCCGCCTGAGCAACCCCACGGTGGCCGCGCTGGAGGAACGCGTGGCGGCGCTGGAAGGCGGGCGCGCGGCGGTGGCCGCAGCCAGCGGGATGGCCGCCGAGGCGCTGGCGCTGATGACGCTGCTGCAGGCGGGCGACCATGTGGTGGCTGCGGGGGCGCTGTATGGCGGCACCGTCACCATGCTGGCGGTGAACCTGCGCAAGTTCGGCATCGAGACCACGTTCGTTGACGCCACCGACCCCGCCGCCTTCGCCGCCGCCATCCGCCCGAACACGCGCGCCGTCTACGCCGAGACCCTGGGCAACCCCAGCCTCGTGGTGCTGGACATCGCGGCCGTGGCCGACGTGGCGCACGCCCACGGCCTTCCGCTGGTGGTGGACAACACGGTGCCCAGCCCGGCCTTGTGCAACCCCCTGGCGCATGGTGCCGACATCGTGGTGCACTCGGCCACCAAGTACCTGGCCGGCCACGGCACTACGCTGGGCGGCGTGGTGGTGGAGGGCGGGCCCTTCCCCTGGGACAACGGCAAGTTCCCGGGCATGACGGAACCGTCGCCGGGCTACCACGGGGTGAGGTTCTACGAGACCTTCGGCGACTTCGGCTTTTCCATGCGCTGCCGCATGGAGAGCTTGCGCGTGTTTGGCGCAGCGCTCAGCCCCATGAGCGCCTGGCAGATCCTGCAGGGCGTGGAGACCCTGCCTTTGCGCATGGAGCGGCACGGCGCCAATGCGCTGGCGGTGGCCCGGTTCCTGAAAGAAGACGCCCGTGTGGCCTGGGTGAACTACCCCGGCCTGGAAGACCATCCCCAGCACGCACTGCTCAAGCGCCAGATGTCCGGCGCTTCGGGGCTGCTGGCTTTTGGCGTGGCCGCGGCTTCGGGCGCCATGGCCGCATCAGGCACTTCAGGCGCTTCGGCCACCTCGGCCGACCAGGCCCTGCAGCGCGGCATCCGATTCATCGAAAGCGCGCAATTCATGAGCCACCTGGTGAACATCGGCGACACGCGCACCCTCATCAGCCACCCGGCCAGCACCACGCACCGCCAGCTCGACGCCGCGCAGCAACTCGCCGCCGGCGTGCGGCCGGACATGATCCGCATCTCGGTGGGGCTGGAGCACATCGACGACATCCTCTGGGACATCGACCAGGCCTTGTCTGCCGCGGTGGCCTGAGCCCCGTTCCTCACCAACTTCTGAAAGCCCACCCATGAACACCTGGACCGACGACGCCGAACTCTTCGCCCTGATGCGCGGCAAGCTCTTCCCCGCCGTCATCGGCGACATCCTCGACACCATGGGGCTGCTGCACCAGTTCCTGCCCGCCCACATCCGGCCGCTGCGGCCCGAGATGGTGATCTTGGGCCGGGCCATGCCGGTGCTGGAGTCCAACGCCTTCGCCGCCAGCGAGCCCGCCGGCCTGGGCCCCTTGAGCCGCCAGCCCTTCGGCCTGCTGTTCCAGGCCCTGGACGACCTGCGCGAGCACGAGGTCTACCTGGCCACTGGCTGCACGCCCACCTTCGCCTTGTGGGGCGGGTTGATGACCACGCGGGCCCGCCATCTCAAGGCCGCCGGTGCGGTGCTGGACGGCTACCACCGTGACACGCCGGAGGTCCTGGCCTCCGGCCTGCCGGTGTTCTCCATGGGCGGCTACGCGCAAGACCAAGGCGCACGCGGCAAGGTGGTGGACTGGCGCGTGCCCTTGGAGCTGGGCGGCGTGCGCGTGCAACCAGGTGACATCGTCTTTGGCGACATGGACGGTGTGCTCGTGATCCCGAAGGCCGCCGAGGAAGAAGCCATCCGCCGTGCACTGGAGAAGGTGAGCGCCGAGAACACCGTGCGCCTGGCCATCGAGCGCGGCATGAGCACCCAGGAAGCCTTCAGGACCTATGGCGTGATGTGAGCCCGCCAGGGGGCGCCACGACACCTGGGGCGGCCCAGCGCCTTCTTGAGAGAACCAGACCATGAGCATCTACGACCAGCACCTCGACAAGAGCCCGGCCAACTTCGTGGCGTTGTCGCCCGTGAGCTTCGTGGAGCGCAGCTCCGAGGTGTTTGGCGACCTGCCGTCCGTGGTGCACGGCCGGCGCCGCTACACCTGGGCCCAGACGCGCGAGCGCTCGGCGCGCCTGGCGGCGGCCCTGCGCGCCCTGGGTGTGGGCCGCGGCAGCACGGTGAGCGCCATGCTGCCCAACACACCTGAGATGGTGGAGGCGCATTACGGCGTGCCGGCGCTGAACGCCGTGCTGAACACGCTGAACACCCGGCTGGACGCCCCGCTGCTGGCCTGGCAGATGAATCACTGCGAGGCTCAGGTGCTGATCACCGACCGCGAGTTCGCGCCCGTCATCGCCCAGGCCCTGCGCATCCTCAAAGATGAACACGGCCGCGAGCCCATCGTGATCGACGTCTGCGACAGCGAGTACACCGGCCCCGGCGAGCGTCTGGGGGCCCACGAGTACGAGGCCCTGCTGGCGGCCCACGCGCCGATGGACGAGCTGCCCGGCCCGGCGGACGAGTGGGACGCGATTGCGGTCAGCTACACCAGCGGCACCACGGGCGACCCCAAGGGCGTGGTCACGCACCACCGTGGCGCTTACTTGAATGCGGTGTCCAACGTGGCCACCTGGACCATGCCGCACTTCCCACGCTACCTGTGGACGTTGCCGATGTTCCACTGCAACGGCTGGTGCTTCCCCTGGACGGTGGCCATGCTGGGCGGCACCCACGTGTGCCTGCGCCGCGTGGAGGCCCAGGCCATCCTGCAGGCCATGCGCGAGCACGCGGTGGACCATTACTGCGCCGCGCCCATCGTGCACAACCTCATCATCAACGCGCCGGCCGAGTGGAGGCAGGGCGTGCAAGGCGTGCGCGGCATGGTGGCGGGTGCCGCACCGCCCGCGGCCATGATCGAGGGCATGGCCAAGATCGGTTTCGACATCACGCACGTGTACGGCCTCACCGAGGTGTACGGCCCGGCGGCGGTTGCCGTGAAGCGTGCCTCCTGGGCTGCGGAGTCGCTGTCCGAACAGACGCGGCTGAACGGCCGCCAGGGCGTGCGCTATGCGCTGCAGGAAGGCATGACGGTGCTGGACGCCGAGAGCATGGCCCCCATCCCGGCCGACGGCCAGTCCATGGGCGAGATCATGTTCCGCGGCAACATCGTCATGAAGGGCTACCTGAAGAACCCGGCGGCCACCGACAAGGCTTTTGCCGGCGGCTGGTTCCACACCGGCGACCTGGCCGTGATGGAGAGCGACCGCTACGTCAAGATCAAGGACCGCAGCAAGGACATCATCATCTCGGGCGGCGAGAACATCAGCTCGCTGGAGGTGGAGGACGCGCTGTACCGCCACCCGGCCGTGCTGGCCTGCGCCGTGGTGGCCAGGCCCGACCCCAAGTGGGGCGAGACGCCCCTGGCCTACGTGGAGACCAAGCCCGACGCCAGCGTCAGCGCCGAGGAACTGGTGGCCCACTGCAAGAGCCTGCTGGCCGGCTACAAGGTGCCGCGCGAGATCCGCTTCGAACCGATCCCGAAGACCAGCACCGGCAAGATCCAGAAGTTTCAGCTGCGCGAGCGTGCCAAGAGCGCCTCGGCCATCGAATGACCCTTGGAGATGTAATGGATGCCTCCCTCCCCACGGGGATTCGAACTGGAGCCTGGAGATGAAGGGGCTGTTTGGTGGGTTTTCTTGCAGGCTATGCAAGGTGGACCCTCGAATGGCT
>JAJTDM010000091.1 GCA_021300575.1 Rubrivivax sp. | reverse complement strand
CCCGTCAGGGGGCTCGAGGAGGAAAGGTTGCAGGCGTCAAGAGGCTGCAGGCGCCTGTTCGGCATCAGGTCCAGGCGGCCAGTCCGCTGGAGCCTTGCTTGTTCAGGACTTGGGCGCTTCCAGGGCCCGACGCTCGCGGTGGTGGCGCTCCATCATGTCACCCCGCTGGCTCATGCGCTCGGCCAGTTGCTTGCGTTGCTCAGGCGTCAGCACCTTCGCCGCATCCACCATGGCCTGCAAGCGCCGCTTGCTGGCCTGGTCGTGCTGGGCGAGCATCTTCTGCCGCACCTGCTCCACGGCATTCGCATCGATGTTGGGCTGGGCCATGGTCTGCATGAGCTGACCCCGCAGGGTCTTGCCGGCCTCGCGCTGGGCCTGCAGGTCGGTGCGGGCACCTTCCATGATCTTCTGGATCTGTGAGCGCTGTTCCGGCGTGGCCTTGACGGCCTCCAGCATCCGGCCGGACCACTTCATGTCCATGCCGCCACCGTGGTGGCCGTGCTCACCACCCATCATCGCGTGGCGGTGTGCGCCCGCGCCGCCGGGGCCCGCGGGGCCGGCAGGGGGCATGGGCTGGGCGTGCACGGCAAGCGCCGAGAAGGCCGCAGCACCCACCAGCAGAGTGGACAGGATAAAGCGAGGCAGCCCGCCTGCAGTGCTGCGCAAGAGGGGCATCGAAGACAAGAGGTTGCGGTTCATGGTGGTCCCTTCAGGAACGGTTGGCGATGAAGGGATGTTGCGCGCCTTGAGTGTCGGCTCCTTGCGCCCGCGGTAAAGATGTGTGAACGGCAGCCGGCCAGGCGTGGGCAAAATCAATCCATGGACGAGAGCCTGGACTGTGTGGTGGTAGGCGCGGGCGTGGTGGGCCTGGCGGTGGCGCGCGCGCTGGCCCAGGCCGGGCGCGAGGTGGTGGTGCTGGAAGCGGCCGAGGGCATCGGCACCGAGACCAGTTCGCGCAACAGCGAGGTCATCCACGCCGGCATCTACTACCCCAAGGGTTCGCTCAAGGCGCGGCTGTGCGTGCAGGGCAAGCAGGCGCTGTACGCCTACTGCGCCGAGCGCGGCGTGCCGCACTGGCGCTGCGGCAAGCTGATCGTCGCCACCGAGGCGGCCCAACTCGCCACGCTGGCCGACATCCGCGCCAAGGCCGTCGCCAACGGCGTGGGCGACCTCACCCCCTTGAGCCGCCAGGAGGCGCAGGCCCTGGAGCCGGAGATCGAATGCGTGGGCGCCCTGCTGTCGCCGTCCACCGGCATCATCGACTCGCACGCCTTCATGCTGGCGCTGCAGGGCGACGCCGAGCACGCCGGGGCGGTCTTCGCCTTCCACTCCCGCGTGGCCGGGGCCCGCGTGGTGGACGACGGGTTTGAGATCGAGGTGCAGACGCTGGAGGAAGATGCAGGGCGCGCAGGCTCCGCTGGACCCCCATCGGATCCGAGGGCTGTAGAGCGGGGTGCTGCACATGCGGGTATCCGCGGTGCTTCAGGCCCCGCCGCCCATCGCAGTTCCACCACCACCTGGCACGCCCGCACCCTCATCATCGCCGCCGGCCTGCACGCCCCCGACCTGGCCGCCCGCATCGAGGGGCTGGACGCCCGCCACGTGCCGCGCGCCCATTACGCACGGGGCCACTACTTCACGCTGTCAGGCCGGCCGCGCTTTCAACGCCTGATCTACCCCGTGCCGCAGCCCGGCGGGCTGGGCGTGCACCTGACGCTGGACCTGCAGGGCCAGGCCCGCTTCGGGCCCGACGTGCAGTGGGTGGACGCGATCGACTACACCGTGGACCCGAAGCGCGCCGACGCCTTCTACGCCGAGGTGCGGCGCTACTGGCCCGCCCTGCCCGACGGCGCGCTGCAACCGGGCTACGCAGGCATCCGCCCCAAGCTCGCAGGGCCCGAGGCGCCGAACCTGGACTTCCGCATCGACGGCCCGGCGCAGCATGGCGTGCCCGGACTGGTGAACCTGCTGGGCATCGAATCCCCGGGCCTTACGGCTTCGCTGGCCATTGGGGAGGCGGTGGTGGAGGCGTTGCATGACTGAGACACCGCGAGACCTTCACCCGTGTCGGGCACCGCGAATGCTTCCGCTGGAGGAAGCGTTCACCGCTCAGCGTACATTCGGTCTAAGCCCGTTCTCATTCGAATCGAGGAACACATGAATCACCATGTCGTTACCGCACTACTCCTCGTGGCCGCTTTGGTGGCTTACGGGATTGGCTTTCACAAGGGGGGCACAGCCATCATCATCCTCGGCCTGGGCCTCGAGTGCTGGTTTTGGGTGCGCCTGTCGCGCTCCGTTCGCGGCAAGGACAAACCTCACCAATCCCCTGCGCAATCGTCCGTCACTGGGGCCCAGTGACTCCCTGCGTGGTGCCCGACCGTGGCGACGAGCACAGGGTGATCAGCCTTCGGCGCGCCAACGGACGAGAGGTCAGACCTTATGTCCAAATCTTCGAAGAAGATGCTGATCCAGATGCCTAGCGTGGCCGAGGACCGCAAGATCACCGCAGCCGCCAAAGCGGACCCCGACGCGCAGCCGCTGACGAAGGCGCAGTTGGCGCAGATGGTTCCGACCAAGGCACTGCGGGGGCGCAGGCTGCGTGGCGATGCCTGATGGCTCCAGCAGCGCACCGAAGGTTCAGCCTCGCTCCTCGCTCCATGAGTCCCACCCATGAGTCAACTCCTCGGCATGCTCCAGGCGCTTGAAGTCGAGCTGCATCACCCTGGCGTCAGGTGCAGCCGTGATCGCCTGGAGTTCTTGCTGCACCCAGACTTCCATGAAGTTGGTCGCTCGGGCAGGGCATACAGCCGTGACACTGTCATCCATTTCCTGGTCTCACAAGAACAGCACGCAAGAGTGCAATCGGAAAGGTTTCTGGTGGCTGAGCTTGGATCCGAGATCGCGCTGCTGACCTATCGCTCAGCGCACCTGCTGCAGGACGGCAGCCTGACCGACCACGCCCTACGATCATCTCTCTGGAGCCGCAGCGAGGCGGGCTGGCAACTGCGGTTTCACCAGGGCACTCCTGCTGCCGAACCGTGGTGAGTTCGCTGAAGATGGACGCAAGGTCCGAGACCTGGGCAGTGATCGCTTCTCGCCAAGACCGAAGGCTCCACGCCTTGCACCGCACCGCCACCGACTGGAGTTTTCACGCATGCTGAAGGCGACCTGTCTGTGCAACTCCGTGCGTTTCGAGATCCTGGAGGCGCCGACTGAGCCGACTGCGTGCCACTGCACCCAGTGTCGAAAGCAAACCGGTCACTTCCTGGCCTCTGCCAACGTCAAGAAGTCGGCCATCAAGTTCCTGGCCGCCGAGACACTGAGCTGGTTTCAGTCATCGGAGAAGGTCAGGCGAGGCTTCTGCGCGAAGTGCGGCTCAACCTTGTTCTGGGAGCCCGTCTTCAGGGATTGGACCTCGGTCGCTCTGGGCTGCATCGAGGGCCCAACGGGGTTGAGCCTGGAGCGACACATCTTCGTCGCCGAGAAGGGTGACTACTACGTCCTGGCTGACGGGTTGCCGCAGAACGAGCGTTGAGTACCGCCCGCCCAGGCCCCGTACCCCTAGAAACTGCGGAGATGACGATCCTGCTGACCCGCCGCATGCGCCTGCCTCACTGCCACCGTGCAGCGCATGCAGGCGAGGTTGTCGGGCTCGCAGGAGCCCACTGTGCAGCACCTCATGCAGCTCTACGGATCCCTGGCCGCGAGGTTCCAGCAGGACCTGGCCGCCTGCCCGGGAGACGTCCTCCTCGCCAGGGCCGGTGCGCTCATGCTGGTGCAGGCGGCAGCGCAGGCTCAGCGTGCGACCTGAGCCGATCCCCCGATGCTTTCGCCCGTCATGCTGATCCGCACCCTCCAGCCTGAAGACGCCGCGGCGTACCAGGCGCTACGCCTTCGCGGCCTGGCGGAAGTACCGACCGCCTTTGCTTCGAGTTGGGAGGAAGAGCAGGGGGCTCCCCTGGAAGAGGTCGCGCGTCGACTGCGGCCCGACGAGACTGGTGCCGTGTTCGGCGCATTCACCAGCAGCCAGCTGGTCGGCCTGGCCGGGGTTCAGCGCGAATCCATGGTCAAGCTGCGCCACAAAGCCTGGCTCTGGGGCATGTACGTCAGCCCCGAGCACCGCAGGAGCGGTGTGGGCTCACGGCTGCTGGAGCACGCCCTGCCCTACGTCTGGCAATCGCTTGGCGTGGCCCAGGCCCATCTCGGTGTTCACACCGGCAATGTGAGCGCGCTGGCGCTGTACCGTCGCTTCGGCTTCGAGGTCTGGGGCACAGAAAGAGGGGCACTCATCGTGGCCGGCGAGCCCCATGATGAACACCACATGGTGTGCCGGGCTCCCCCCGCATACCGATGCGCGCCCTGATGCTTCAGCCCGCCACCTCCGCCTCGGCCTCGATCTCCACGCGGTAGCCCTCACCCACCAGCGCGCCCACCTGCAGCAGGGTGTTGGCCGGGCGTATCTCGCCGAAGTAGCGGCCGTGCACGCGGGACACGGCCTCCCAGTCGGCCACGTCCGCCAGGTAGACACGGGTTCGCAGCACGTCTTCCAGCCGGCCGCCGAGCGCGGTGATGCTGGCGGCGATCTTGTCCAGGATGTAGACCGTCTGCGCCGCGGCGTCGCCCCGGCCCACCAGCCGGCCGCTGCCGTGCGTGGCGGTGGTGCCGCTGACGAGGATGCGCCGGCCGCTGCGCACCGCGCGCGCATAGCCCGCCAGCGGCTCCCACACGCTGCCGCTGTCCACGCGCCAGCGGTCGGGATGGCCGGACACGGCCTGCCTGGGCCACACCGGCGGCAGCGCCGCGAGGTGGTGGCTCAGGTCACCCGAGGCGGTGAGGAAAGGCGGCCGGCGGTACTCGTCACCGCAATCGCCCGGGATGCGCGTGGTGGCCGCGAAGGCGGCATCCAGCAGCGCCCGGTCTTCGTCGTCCAGCGCAAAGGAAAAGAGCTGCAGGTTGTCGGCCCGGTGCTCGCGCTCGCCCAGGCGGGCACCCACGATCACCGCCGCCACCGCCGGCTGCTCCAGCACCCAGCGCGTGGCCACGTTGGCGACCGACACGCCATGCCGGCTGGCCACCTGGCGGGCGGCGCCCAGCACCTGCTGCAACGCGCCCCACCCGCCGATGGCGCGGATGAAGCGGTGGTACTTCATCTTGCTCCAGTCGGCCACGTCCTCGGGCTCGGCTGCCCCCACCCAACGGTCGGTGAGGAAGCCGCCGCCCAGCGTGCCATAGGCCAGCAGGCGCACGCCGTGCTGCAGGCACAAAGCAGACATCTCCTCGGTGGCGCGGCGGTCCAGCAGCGAGATGCAGACCTGGTTGCTGGCCACCGGAATGCCTTCGGCCAGCAGCACGCGCAGGTGCGCGGTGTCGAAGTTGGTCAAGCCCAGGTGGGCGATCAGGCCTTCTTCGCGCAGCCGGGCCAGTTCCCCCATCGCGTCCAGCCAGCCGGGGTGCTCGAAGGTCCACCAGTGGAACTGCATCAGGTCGATGCGGTCCACCCGCAGCCGCTGCAGGGCACGTTCAACACCCTCACGCACCACGGCCGCCGTCATCGGCCCGGGCGGCGGGCACCACTTGGTGAAGGCGCGTACACCCTGGCCCTGCGGCGAAGCCAGCAGCGTGCCCGTGATGACCTCGGCCGAGCCGTAATGGTCGGCCATGTCGAAGGCGTCGAAGCCTGCGGCCGCGTAGCCGGCCAGGGTGGCGGCGCCCCGCTGCGCGTCCAGCAGCGTGCCGCCGCGTTCCATGTCGGCCACCTGCCACAGGCCGGTGACCACGCGCGGAATCTCCAGCCCCGGCGCCAGCAGGGTGCGCTCGGGGCGGGAGCGTCGGACGGGGCTCAACGCGGCAAGCGTGCCTGCACGGCCTGCACGTCTTCCATGGACATCTGGCCCACGGTGGTGACCTCGCCGTTGGTGATCTTCCAGGTGCGGAAGGGGCCGACGATGTCGCCGTTGCGGTCGAACTGCACCGGGCCGATCACGCCCACATAGCGCACCGGCTTCTTTTCACGGATGAGCTGCAGCGCGCGCGCAAAGCCCTGCGGGCCGGCATGCACCACTTCGCCGCCCGGATCGGTGACCTTGCGGATGGCGTCGCGGATGGAGGCGGCGTCGAATTTGCCGGCCTGGGCGATCGCCAGGCCCAGGATGGCGCCGGCATCAAAGGCGCGGTCAGCCGCCGGTGCGCCGGCATCGAAGCCGCCACTCATGGCCGGGTAGGCCGAGGCGAAGAACTCGGTGGAGGGGGTGCGCGTGGTGCCGGAAGACGTGCCGAAGGCGTTGTTCAGGAACTGGGGGCCGACGCCCTTGATGAAGTCGGCCGCGTTCATGCCGTCGTTGAGCAGGAAGCGCTGCGGCCCGCCCTGCTGGATCCAGGTGCGCACGATGGTGGTGCCGTCACCGGGGTAGCCGATGAAGTACAGCGCCGGCGGGTCGCTCTTGAGCGCATTCGTCACCTCGGCGGCATACGACGGCTGCTGCGCGTTATACGGCGTCACGCTCAGGATCTTGCCGCCCAGCGCCTCGTACGCCTTGCGGAACTCGGCCAGCATGTTCACGCCAAAGTCGTTGTTGACATGGATGATGGTCAGGGTCCGCATGCCCTGGTCCATGGCGTACTTGGCCGCGGCCGTGCCCTGCAGCGCATCACTGGTGATGGTGCGGAAGAACCAGCCCTTGGTCGTCCCCTCGTTGGCCAGACGCGTGAGCGTGGGCGAGGTGGAGGCGGGCGAGATCTGCACCACGCCGGCCGGCGCGGTGACCGACGTCACCACCGGGATGGACACCGAGCTGATGATGCCGCCGATGATGGCGGGCACCTTCTTCAGGTCCACCAACTGGCGGGCCTGGTCCACGGCCACGGCGCCCTGGCTCTGCGCGTCGCGCACCTCGAAAGCCAGGCGGCAGCCGGCGATGCCTTGCGCCCCGGCGGCCTTGTTCAGCTCACCGAAGGCGAGCTCCACCGACTTGGAGGCGGCCTGCCCGAAGCGGCCGGCAGCGCCGGTCAGCGACACCACCATGCCCACGTTGTGGGTGCACGACGGTGCCTGTGCAGAGGCCGACAGCGGGGCCAGGCTGGCCGCCAGGGCCAGGGCGGTGGAAGTGAGAACGAGGCGCATGGTCAGAACTCCTTGAGGGGAAAGGGACTCGGTGAAAAATCAGGACTTGTTGAGGTTGTACTTCATGATGCGGCCGTGGCGGCCGGTCTTGTCGCGTTCCAGCGTGTAGGTGTCGCCCTCGGGGCCGGGGTGAGCGGCCAGCAGCGGGGCCAGCAGGGCGTGGTCCTGGGCGTCGAGCTGCAGGCCGAACACCGCCAGCGTGTCACCCAGGTGATCGGCGTAGCGGGCGCCCACGATGGCCGCGGCCACGCCCGGCTGGTCGAGCACCCAGCGCGTGGCCACCGTGGCGATGCGCACGCCGTGACGGTCGGCTATTGCCTTCAGCGCCTGCAGCAGGCGCTGGAAGGCCGCCCAGCCGCCAAAGTCTTCGATCACCAGTCGGTACTTGATGAGCGAGCGGTTGCTCAGGCTGTCACCGGGGTCGGGCTGGCCCAGCCAGCGCTCGGAGAAGAAGCCGCCTGCCAGCGTGCCGTAGCACAGCAGTTGCATGCCGTGGCGCGCGCCCGCGGCGGCCAGCGCGTGGGCCGGCCTGCGGTCCAGCAGCGAGTACTGCACCTGCATGCTGACCAGCGGTACGCCGGCCTCCAGCATGTCCAGCGTGTGCGCGCTGTCGAAGTTGGTGCCGCCCAGGTGGGCGATCAGGCCCTCGCGCTGCAGCTCGCGCAAGGCCAGCGCGGCCTGCACCAGACCGGGCACGCGGTAATCCCACCAGTGGAACTGCACGAGGTCCAGCCGCTCTGCGTTCAGCCGCTGCAGCGACCGCTGCACGATGCGCCGGCCGTAGGCCGCATCCACGCGGGCCAGGTCGTCGTAGTCGGGCACGAACTTGGTGTGCACCTGCAGCAGCGCTTGCCCCGCGGCACGGCGCTGCGCGTTGAACTCGCCGTACAGCGCCTCCACACCGGTGTAGATGTCGGCTCCGTCCACGGTGTTCAGCCCGGCATCCACGAAAGCGCCGATCTCCTGCACCGCGCGCGCCCGGTCCACCGGGCCGTGGTCGCCCGCCAGTTGCCAGCCGCCGCGGATGACGCGCGGGATGCGGTAGCCCGGAGCCAGTTCCACCGTCTGCACCGCGGCGCGCTCGCCTGTCGCGGATGGGCTGAAGACCTTGCTCATGCCGAATCCCCGGCCGCAATGGGCAAGGGCACCGCCGTGGTCTGCGCATGGCTGAAGACACGCCGCCCCAGGCGCGTGATGCGAAAGCGCGTCGGGCAGTGGGGGTCAGGACAGGCCACCTCGGCGTCGGTGCTCATCCAGTCGTTCGGGTGGGTGGGGCGCTGCTTGGCAGGAAGCAGCGGCAGCAGCGCGGCCAGCGAGTACATCGAGAAAGGCTGGCCGGGCGGGAAGTGCAGCAGTTCGCCGCGCACCTCGAACCAGTCGCCCACGCGGGCGTTGCACTGGATGGGCACGCCCTCGGGCGCCACCACTTCCACGCGCAGGTCGAAGAGCTCGAAGCGGTCGTCCACCGCCTCAGGGACTGCAGGCGCCGCCGTGCGGGCCGATTGAGTCCCTGCAGCCGGCTCGCCGGCCGTGCGGTCCATCGCGGGCGCGGAGCCTGAAATGTCCGCCGTATCTGGTGTCAAGTGAACCCTCGGTTATTCTGCGCGCCGCCATGAAGGATGACGGCTTTCTGACTGCGAGGGAGGTTACCAAAAGCTTTGGCGGCCACCGGGCCGTCGACGCCTTCTCGTTTACCCTTGCCCGCGGGGCCATTGGCGGCCTGGTCGGGCCCAATGGCGCGGGCAAGACCACGCTGTTCAACTGCCTGGCCGGCGCGCTCCAACCCACGTCCGGGCAGGTGAAGCTGGATGGCCGGGACATCACCGGCGCCTCGCCTGACCGCGTTTTCGCCGCAGGCCTCGCCCGCACCTTCCAGATCCCGCGCCCCTTCCCCGAGATGTCAGTGCTGGACAACGTGATGCTCGCGCCCCGGGGCCAGCTGGGCGAGCGCTTCTGGGCCAACTGGCTGCGCCCGCGCGCCGTTGCGCAGCAGGAGCGCGCCGTGCAGGCCGCCGCGCGGCACTGGCTGGACTTCGTGGGCCTGTCGGCCCTGGCGGCCGAACCTGCACGGGTGCTGTCGGGCGGCCAGCGCAAGCTGCTGGAACTGGCCCGCGTGATGGTGGCCGAGCCCAAGCTGGTGCTGCTGGACGAGCCCGGCGCGGGCGTCAACCCGGCGCTGCTGGACCAGATCGTCGACCGGGTGGCCGAACTCAACCGCCAGGGCGTGACCTTTCTCGTCATCGAGCACAACATGGACCTGGTGGCCACGCTGTGCAACCCGGTGATGGTGATGGCCCAGGGCCGCATGCTGGCGCAAGGGCCGGCCGACGCCGTGCTGCGCGACGAGCGCGTGGTGCAGGCCTACCTGGGGGATGGCGCATGAGCGCGCCCGGCCGCTCCCCAGCGCTCATCCCGGCGTGCGAAGCGCGGAGGGTCGTCCCGTGACCGTGCCGGCGCTGCAGATCGAAGCCCTGGAGGCCGGCTACGACCCCGGCCTGCCCATCGTGCGCGGTGCCAGCCTGAGCGTGGCGCAAGGCGAGATCGTCGCCGTGCTGGGCCCCAACGGGGCGGGCAAGTCCACCCTGGTCAAGGCCGTGGCAGGCCTGGTGCCGGTGAGCGCCGGCCGCGTGCTGCTGCTGGGGCAGGACATCACCCGCGTGCCCGCCCACCGCATGGTGTTCGAAGGCCTGGCCTTCGTGCCGCAGACCGAGAACGTGTTTGCGAACCTCACCATTGCCGAGAACCTGGAGCTGGCGGCCTCGCTGCTGAAGGCCCGGGGCGCGCAGCGGGCGCAGCGCCTGGAGCCGGTGTACGCGATGTTCCCGGACCTGGCGCGCCAGCGTGCCTTGGATGCCGGGCGCCTGTCCGGCGGACAGCGCCAGATGCTGGCCGTAGCACGCGCCTTGATCGCGCAACCGCGTTTGCTGATCCTGGACGAGCCCTCGGCGGGCCTGAGCCCCAAGCTGGTGGGCGAGGTGTTCGCCAAGTTGCGCGAGGTGCGTGCCTCGGGCGTGACGGTGCTGCTGGTGGAGCAGAACGTCAAGGCCGCGCTGGCCCTAGCCGACCGAGCCGCCGTGCTGGTGGAGGGCTGCGAACGCGTGGTGGCCCCCTGCGCCGAACTGCTGGCCGACGAGCGCATGGCCGCGCTGTACCTGGGGCGCCATGCGGGTGCGCAGCCGGCGACAGCGACCACCGCCACCGACCGCACGGGGCAACGCACAGCCGCCGACGGACAGGAGCCCTTCTGATGCTGCAGATCATTGCCGACGGCCTGATCATCGGCTCGGTGGTGTCGCTGGGCGCCATCGGCCTGAGCCTGACGTTTTCCATCCTGCGGTTTTCCAACTTCGGCCATGGCGAGCTGCTGGCCTGGGGCGCGTACTTCGCGTTGACGCTGTTGTCGGTGTTCTCCGCGGTGGGCGGTGCGGCGGCTGCCAAGATCGGGCCCTTCAGCTTCGGCTGGCCGCTGCTGGCCGCGATGGCCGGTGCAGCGGCGCTCACGGCCCTGCTGATCCTGGCGCTGGACACCGCGCTGTTCAAGCGCCTGCGCCGGCAGGGTGCCATCACGCTGGTGATCGCCAGCTTCGGCGCGGCCCTGGCGCTGCGCAACCTGCTGCTGTTCTTCTACGGCGGCGTGCCGCAGTACTACTCGCAGGACCTTCAGATCGCCGTGGCCCTGGTGCCGCGCAGCATCGCTGGCGGCATGCGCATGACGCCCGACCAGTTGCTGGTGCTCGCGCTCACCGCCGTGACCGTGCTGGGCGTGCACCTGTTCCTCAAGTTCAGCACCCTGGGCCGGGCCATGCGCGCCACCTCGATGAACCCGCAGCTCGCCCGCGTGGCCGGCATCGACCCGGAGCGCGTGCTGCGCGCCACCTGGGTGATCGGCGGCGTGCTGGCAGCCGTGGCGGGCGTGTTTGCCGGCTTGACCGTGCAGTTGCGGCCCACCCTCGGCCTGGACCTGCTGCTGCCGCTGTTTGCCGCCGTCATCCTGGGCGGCATCGGGTCGGTGGGCGGCGCCGTGCTGGGCGGCCTGATCGTGGGCCTGGCCGAGAGCGCTTCGGTGCACATCGTGGGCGCGGAGTACCGCGCCGCGGCGGCCTTCGCGGTGCTGATCGCCATCCTGCTGGTCAAGCCCAACGGGCTGTTCGGCGAGCCGCAGGAGGGGCGGTGATGACCGACTTGCTGAACACTCTGTCCGGCTGGCTGTCCTACGGCAGCTTCTTCCTCGTCTTCGCCGCCACCTTCGCCATCATCGTGCTGGGCCTGAACCTGCAGTGGGGCTTCACGGGGCTGTTCAACGTGGGCGTGGCCGGCTTCGTGGCTGTGGGCGCCTACACCTCGGCCCTGCTGACCACCCCGGCCACGGCCGACCGCGCCCTCGGCCTGGGCTGGCCAGTGGCGGCGGGCTGGGTGGCGGCCATGGGCACCTCAGGCCTGGCCGGGCTGGCGGTGGGCGTGGTGGCCTTGCGCCTGCGCAGCGACTACCTGGCCATCACCACCTTCGGCATCGCCGTCACCATTCAGCTGGTGGCCACCAACGCGCAGTGGCTCACGGGGGGCACCTTCGGTGTGCAGTTCATCCCCAAGCCGCTGCAGGGCTGGCTGGGCACCGGCACGCCCTGGACGCTGGCCTACTTGGGGCTGGTGGGCGCGCTGCTGCTGGCCGTCTACGCCGGTCTGCAGACCCTCACGCGCAGCCCCTGGGGCCGGGTGCTGCGCGCCATCCGCGAGGACGAAGGCGCGGCGGCATCGCTGGGCAAGCGCGCCTTCCTGTTCCGGCTGCAGAGCTTCGTCATCGGCAGCATGTTCATGGGTCTGGGAGGCGCGGTGTACGCGCACTTCGTGGGCTACATCGCGCCAGAAGACTTCCTGCCCATCCTCACTTTCCAGATCTGGGCCATGCTGATCGTCGGCGGCTCGGGCAACCACCGCGGCGCCGTGCTCGGGGCCTTCGTGGTGTGGGGCTTCTGGGCCGCCGCCGGTACCTTGTTGCGCGGCTTCATCCCCCCTTCGGAGCAGGCACGGGCTGCAGCCCTGCAGGTGGTGCTGATCGGGGTGCTGATTGCGGTGATGCTGCTGTGGCGGCCGCGCGGCCTGATCGGCGAGCAGATCCACACCGACCGCTGACCTTGAGACCCTGCGCATGACGCTCTTCGCCTCCACCATCGCCCTGTCGGCGTTCCTGCTGTTCCTGGTGCAGCCCATCATCGCCAAGCAGATCCTGCCCTGGTTCGGCGGGTCGGCCGCGGTGTGGACCACGTGCATGGTGTTCTTCCAGTTCACGCTGCTGGCGGGTTACTTCTACGCCGACACGATGGTGCGCAAGGTGGCGCCCCGACGGCAGGCCGTGGTGCACACCTCGCTGCTGCTGCTGAGCCTGGCGGTGCTGCCCATCGTGCCCAGCGAAGCGCTCAAGCCGGTGGATGGATCGGACCCGACACTGCGCATCCTGGGCCTGCTGGCACTGACCATCGGTCTGCCCTACCTCATGCTGTCCACCACGGGGCCGCTGGTGCAGGCTTGGTTTGCACGCCGCTACGCCGGCGAGCGCGTCTACCGGCTGTACGCCCTGAGCAACG
>JAJTDM010000090.1 GCA_021300575.1 Rubrivivax sp. | reverse complement strand
CAATTGCCCGGCGGCGCGAGCCGCGCCCTGAGCGACCCCTACGCTGACAAGGGCCTGCCCTGGGGGCGCTGGTTGCTCACCTTGCTGGGGCTGGCGGTCATCGTCATCATCGCGCTGCGCATGGTGGGGGTTCTTCGCTAGGGTGGTGCCGAGTGGGAGCTGACGGGTCAGTGCGTCAGGCGGCACCGCTCCAGAGGCGGAACTTGACGTGCCTGGAAGCAGACCGAAAGTCGTTGTCCGTGCTGAGCATGACCAGGTCGTGCCTCAAGCAAAGCTGAATCAGTACGGCGTCGATGGTTCCGATCTGAACGCCATTGCTTCGACACGTGTTGCGGACCTCTGCGGCCTCGATGTGGTCTTCGCGGTCAGGTTGGAGAAAAGCCAACGCAGCGAATCTTTCAATGAGCTGGCTGCGCGCCTTCGGCCCGGCAAAGCCCTGCAGCAGTTCCTGCAGGACCAAGCCGGTGGTGAACACCTGGTCTGCGCCTTCAAGCGCACTTCGAAGCACCTCTACGGCCTGGGTGGAAGCCTCAGCGTCGTGGCGGAAGGCCAGCGACCAGACGGACGTGTCAACGAGCAGGCTCACGACCTGCGGGCCCGTTCTGCCTTGTAGTCGTAGGCGGAGTCCCACTCCAGCTTGCCGAACAGTTCGGCTACCCGTCGCTGCTCGCGTCGAGCGATGAACTCTTGAAGCGCACGTGTCACGGCCGCCTTCTTGGTGGGCTCTCCGCTCACCCGGAAGGCGTGGTCCAGCAGTTCCTGGTCGAGCGCGAGGTTGGTGGCCATGTGTAGCTCCTGTGGGGCCAGTTTACACATGCCGACAGCGGAAACCAAAGGGCGTATGCCGTAGCCGCCAAGCCATGCCGGCACAGTTGGCCTCAGCTTTGCGAAAGGAACTCGCAAAAGATGCTTCCGAAGCGCACCTGATGGCCCTCTGC
Source organism: Rubrivivax sp. (assembly GCA_021300575.1). Taxonomy (GTDB): domain Bacteria; phylum Pseudomonadota; class Gammaproteobacteria; order Burkholderiales; family Burkholderiaceae_C; genus Rubrivivax. Next base: position 32,144 of record JAJTDM010000090.1, on the reverse strand, counting down.
GGCTCGGCCGATCATGTTCGGCCCGCCCGTTCGCCACCCGTCCACTCCACGGCCCACCAGGCGGGCAGCAGGCGCCTGACGGCCGGGCGCCGGTAGCGGTCGTCCAGCAGCCACAGCCAGCCGCGGTCCTCGGGCGTGCGCAGCACGCGCCCGGCGGCCTGCACCACCTTTTGCATCGCGGGCACCAGGTCGGCGTAGCCATGGTCCGGGCCGAAGAGCTGGTCCAGCCGGGCGCGCAGGGCTTCCTGCACGGGCGACACCGGCGGCAGCCCCAGGGTGGCGACGAAGGCGCCGATCAGGCGCGTGCCCGGCAGGTCCACGCCTTCGGCAAAGACGCCGCCCAGCACCGCGAAGCCGATGCCCCGGCCCTGGGGCTCGAAGCGCTGCAGGAACGCGCGGCGCGCCGCCGCGTCCATGGTCCGCTCCTGCCGCCATTGCGGGATGTCCTGGCGCAGCCGCTGCAGCACCTCGGCGGCCTGCTGCAGGTAGTCATGGCTGCTGAAGAAGGCCAGGTAGTTGCCGGGATGCGCATCGAACTGGCGCGTCACCACCTGTGCCAGGGCCTGCAGGGATCGGCTGCGGTGGGCGTAGCGCGTGGACAGCCGCTCGGCCACCTGCACGCGCAGGTGCTCTGCCGGGAAGACCGGCGGCACGTCCAGCCAGCCGGTGCCCTCGGGCAGGCCCAGCAGGTGGGTCTGGTAGTCGGGCGGGCTCAGCGTGGCCGAGAACAAGGTGCAGCCGTGCAGCCCGGCCCAGCGTGGTCGCATGAACGGCGCGGGCACCACGTTGCGCAGGTTCAGGCACAGACCGTCGTCGGTGTCGGCGCCGTGGGTCATGTCCAGGAGGGAGTGCGAACCCAGCGTGTCCGTCAGCTTCAGCAGGTGCTGCACCTCGAAGTGGAAGTCCAGCAAAGGCCCGGTGGCCAGGGGCTCGCCCTGGAAATGATCGGCCAGGGACGCCCCCAGGTTCTGCAGCGCCAGGCCCAGCGCGTCAGGCAGGTCATCCAAGGCGGCATGGGCCGTCCCTTCAGGCGGCGCAGCGTCTTCCATCGCCCGCTGCAGCCGCGTGAAGTGCGGCCTCAGGCCGTGCGGGGCGATCTGTGCCATGCGCTGCAGCGTGGCGGTGGACAGGCTGGCGCTGTACATCTGGCGCGCACGCTCCACCAGGTTGTGCGCCTCGTCCACCAGCACGCCCAAGCGCCATTGCAGCGATTGCGACAGGCCCCACAGCAAAGCCGTGCCATCGAAGGCGTGGTTGACATCGCCCACCAGCACATCGCTCCACCGCGCCATTTCCTGGCCCAGGTAGTAGGGGCAGATTCCATGGTCCCGGGCGATGCGCCGCTGCGCTGCGGCATCCAGCCAGCCCTCGGCGGCGGCCTGCGCCCGCGCAGCCGGCAGGCGGTCGTAGAAGCCCCGGGCGAGCGGGCAGGACTGGCCGTGGCAGGCCTTGTCCGGGTGCTCGCAGGACGATTCCTTGGCCACGATGGCCTGCACGCGCAGGGGGGGGGGCCGGTGCCTGGGCTGCCCCGGCAGGTCCTGTCGCAGGTGCTCCAGCGCCTCCAGCGCCGGGCCTTGGGCGGTGCCTTTGCAGGTCAGGTAGGCAATCCGGTCCAGCCCCTTCTCCCCCATGGCGCGCAGGGCGGGGAACAGCGTGCCGATGGTCTTGCCGATGCCCGTGGGGGCCTGCGCCAGCAGGTGGCCGCCACCGGCCAGCGCCCGGTAGGCGGCCTCGGCCAGGCTGCGCTGGCCCTGACGGAAGTCGCCTGGCGGAAAGTCCAGCGCGCGCAGCGCCGGGTCACGCGCCTGGCGGTGGGCGGCCTCCTGCCCGGCCCAATGCTCGAAGGCCGCACAGCGCTGAAGCAGCCCCTGTTCCAGCTCGGCCGCGCCGAACACCTGGAACATCTCGCTCTCGGTCTGGCTGGCGATGTCGAAGTACACCAGCGCCAGGGCCAGTTCCTCCACGCCGCGTGCGCGGCAGAACAGGGCGCCGTAGGTCAGCAGTTGCGCCCAGTGCAGATGGCGGCGGTTCTCGGGGATGTCTTCGGGCTGCCCGCGGATGGTCTTCACCTCCTCCAGGCAGCGGCGTCGCGGGTCGTAGCCGTCGGCCCGGCCGCGCACGCGCAGCGGGCCGCACACGGTTTCCAGCGGCACCTCCGTTTCGTAGTCCAGCGAGCGCCGGCTGGCCACGATGGACTGGCCCTGCAGGCCTTCCAGCGCGGTGGCGGCCGGGGTGAAGCGGCGGTCCAGATCGCCGCGCTTGGCCGTGAACTCGCACAGGCTGCGCACCGATACGGTGTAGGTCCAGGCGCGCCCGCCCGCCGCCGCCGGCGGCGCGGTCCCGTCTGCTGCCAGCGGCTCAGCCACGCGGGTCGATGCGCTCCAGCGCCTGCGCCACGTCCGCTGCCCGGGTGGGCCGCACCAGCCGGCAGACCTCCTGCCCGTCGCGCAGGAAGACGAGCGTGGGCCAGAGCTTCACCCCGAACTGTCGCCCCAGCCGCCGCCCCGGCCCGTCTTCCACCTTCAGGTGCCGGACCGCGGCGTGCCCTTGCAGGGCCTGCACCACCACCGGCCCTGCCGCCCGGCAGTGGCCGCACCAGTTGGTACCGAAGTCCAGCACGGCGGGGCCCGCGATGGCGCCTGTCGATTCAAGGGCAAGCGTTTCAGGGGTGTAGTCAGGAACATCGGCCATGCGGGAATCTTCGCACCGTTCGGTTCTTGCGTTGGAACACCTCTTGCGCAGGAACACCTTGCAGGGGATGATCGGAAAACTGTATTTATATACAGTATCTCAATGGCCTTGCATTCCTCCACCCGCCTGCTCGACCCCGAGCGGCTTCACCCCCACCTCTGGCGCGCGCACCAGTTGGGTGGGACTGCGCATGCCGTCATGCCTTCGGGATTCGCGGTGCTGGATGCGCAGTTGCCGGGCGGTGGGTGGCCTTGCGGCGTGTTGACCGAACTCCTGCTCGCGCAACCGGGGGTGGGGGAAGTGCGATTGCTGGCGCCGATGATGGCCGGCCTGCCACCAGCTTTCCAGCGGGAATGGCCAGAACGTGTCAGCGTCATGCTGTTCGGGCCGCCCGCCATGCCCTGCACCCAGGCGCTGCAGCAGATGGGGGTGGACGTGGGGCGTCTGATCGTGGTCCACGGGCGCGAGGGTGCGCGCGGCGCGGCCTTGCGCCACCTGCTGACGTCCTCCGATCTTCTGTGGGCGCTGGAGCAGGCGCTGCGCAGTGGCCAGGTGGGCGTGGTCGTCGCCTGGCTGCCGGAGCGGTTGGCCGCCGACTCCCTTCGCCGCTTGCAGCTCGCTGCCCAGGCCCACGAGGGGCCTGCCTTCATGCTGCGCGGCATAGGCGAGCGCTGCAGGCCCAGCCCGGCGCCGCTGCGCCTGGCCCTGCATCCCGGCCGTCGCCCTGACGAGGTGGCCGTGCAGGTGCTCAAGCGGCGCGGCCCGGCCGGCGGCCCGGCCTTGCACCTGGCGCTGCCGCCCGTGTTGTCGGCCCCCGCGCGTCGGCGGTGGTCGCCCACGGCCCCGGCGCCGGCGCCGGCAACTGCCGAACGTCTCTTTTCGAGGGTAGGGGTTCCGGTCGAAGCCGACGTCATGCCGCCTGCGGGTTGACGGGGTCAGCATGAAGCGGATGCCCTGCTGGATCGCCGTGCACCTGCCGGCCCTGCCGATCGAGGCCTTGGCGGCCACGGTAGGGCACGATCAGGCCCACCGGCCGCTGGCCCTGCAGGACGGGGCGCTGATCACGGCCGTCGATGTCCGGGCCTGGGAGGCGGGGGTGCGCCCGGGACAGCGGCGGGCCACCGCCCTGGCGTTGGAGCCCTCGCTCCTGCTGGGCCGGGCTCACGCCGAGCGGGAGCGCCAGGCCTTGCGGGCCGTCGCCTTTGCGGCCTTGCAGTTCACCCCTTACGTCACCGAGCAGGCCCCTCACACCGTGCTGCTGGAAGTGGCGGCCTCACAGCGGCTGTTTGGCGGCCTGGCGCTTCTGGCCCGGCGTCTGTGCGACGCCCTGGCCCCGCTGCGCCATCGGATACACCTGGCTTGCGCGCCCACGGCCTGGGGTGCGGCCTTGCTGGCCCGCGGTGCAGGCAGCGAACCGAAGCCGGCGGATGCAGGGCAGGAGACACCCAACCCGCTGCAGACCCCGTTGGGCCAGGCGTCCCGGCTGGGGCGGGGCCTGGGCCCTCATGCGCCCAGCCTCAAGACCTTGCGCGCGGCCCTCGACCCCTTGCCCCTGGCCTTGCTGTGCGCGCACGCGAGCGAGCAGGAAACGTTGCAAGGCATGGGCCTGCAGCGCGTGGGCGACCTGCGTGCCCTGCCGCGCCAGGGCCTGGCCCGCCGTTTCGGCCCTGAGTTGCTGCGCCGGCTGGACCAGGCCTGTGGCGAGGCCCCCGATCCTCGCGAGTGGGTGAGCCTGCCCGCGGTCTTCGAGGCCCGGCTGGAACTCTTTGCGCGGGCCGACTCCACCGAGCAGGTGCTGCACGGCGCGGACATGCTGCTGACCCGCCTGGTGCACTGGGCACAGGCCCGCCAGGCTCGGGTGTCGGGCTTCACGCTGGAGATGGCGCATGAACACCGCCATCGCGGCGATGACATCCCGGACCGCAGCCGCCTGCCCATCGCCCTGGCCCAGCCCTGCGCCGACGTGGCTCACCTGCGGGGGCTGCTGCGCGAACGCCTGGCCCGCACCCCCTTGCCCGCCCCCACGCTGGAGCTGCATCTGCGTTGCGACCAGTTGGCCTTCGCCGCCCCGCCCGATGGCGAGCTTTTCCCTACCCGGGCGCGGGCCCAGGAGGGCCTGGCGCGCCTGGTCGAGCATCTGCAGGCGCGGCTGGGAGCCGATCGGGTTCACGCCCTGGCGTCCGTGGCGGACCACCGCCCCGAGCGGGGGGCCGGGCATCGGGTGCCCTCGCGCAGCCCCGAAGTCCCTCATCCGACCGGGCCGTCCACCCAGCCGGGTTGGGCCACGGGCCTGCCGCACCTCACCCGGCCGGCCTGGTTGCTGCCACAACCGCGTCCCTTGCCGGAACGGCAGGGGCGTCCGATGCTGGAGGGTCAGCCGCTGCGCTTGCTGGCGGGCCCCGAGCGCATCGAGGCCGGTTGGTGGGACGGTCCCGCGGTGGCTCGCGACTATTTCATCGCCGGCACACCCGCAGGAGTGCTGGTGTGGATCTACCGTACCCGCTTGCCCCAGGCCCCGGCCCAGGCAGAAAGCGGCTGGGTGCTGCAGGGGTGGTTTGGCTGAGCCCCAGGGTCTGGCCTCTGGGGTTGCGCACTCAGGACACGCCGGCGTCGGCGTTCACGGCCGCCGGGTCCACGCCCAGTTGCGCCGCCGCGTCCAGGATCTCCTGCCAGGTGGTGCCGTCCACGGAAATGCCCTGGGCAGTACGCTGCGCCCTGTTCGCCCGCTCGGGCTCGCCGGCCACCAGCACGTTGTCCACGCCCTCCCGCGGCGGCGAGGCCTTGACCCAGTCGATGAAGGCCTGGGCCTCGCGCTCGAAGGCGCCGGTGTCGCCCAGGGCGGCGGGGTCGAGCAGCACGCTGAACATGCCGTTGAGCACGCGGCGCTTGCTGTCGTCGCCGTCACGTTGCGTATGGCCGCCGGCCAGCGCGCCGCCCAGCAGCTCGCACATCACGGCCAGTCCGTAACCCTTGTGCGCGCCGAAGGTCAGCAAGGCGCCCCAGGGCGGGATGACGCTGTAGCGCGGGTCCTGTGTGTCGCGGCCCTGGTCGTCGATCAGGCAGCCCGGGGCCACGGGCTCGCCCTTGTTGTGCGCCACGCGCGTCTTGCCCTGGGCGATCATGCTGGTGGCGAAGTCCAGGATCACCGGGGGGCGCCCGGGCAAGGGCACCCCGATGCATACCGGGTTGGTGCCGAAACGGGCGTCACCGCCACCGAAGGGGGCCACCACGTTGCGCGCCACCACGTTCACCAGGTGAATGGAGATCAACCCGGCCTGCGCCGCCTGCTCGGCCCAGGCCCCGATGCGGCCGATGTGGTGGGCGTTACCCAAGGCGACGATGCAGCTGCCGTGCCGAGCGGCGCGCTCGATGCCCAAGGCCATGGCTTCCTGCCCCACCACCTGACCGAAGCCGGCTTGCCCGTCCAGGCGCAGCAGGGTGCCGGCATCCAGCACCGTGCGCACATGGCTGTTCGGGTTCAGTCCGCCTTCCAGGAAGGCCTGCGCGTAGCGCGGCAGCATGCCGATGCCGTGCGAGTCATGCCCGGTCAGGTTCGCGTCCACGAGGTTGCCGACCACGGCATGAACCTCTGTCTCGCTGCTGCCAAAGCCGCGGACCACGCGGTGCATGGCCGTGGTCAGGCGTTCCAGGGGGATGAGGTGCGTGGTGCTCATGGTGGGTGTTGGCCTTGGAATGTGGCAGTACGGACAAGCGTGTGGTCGGCCAGCGCAGCGGGGCAGGAGGGCTGCCCGTGGATGTGGCCGGGATCTCAGGGGCCTTCAGGGTCGGGTTCGAATCGTTCCGAGGGAAGCTTCGAGCGTCGCCGCACGATGAACAGCAGCACCACCACCGCCAGCACCAGCAATGCAGCCGGGCCGTACCACAGCACGGCCGTGCTGCTCTTGACGGGCGGGCGGTAGAGCACGAAGTCGCCGTAGCGCGCTGTCATGTAGTCGGTGATCTGCTCGGGGGTGTCGCCGCGCTTGAGCATGTCGCGCACCTGGTTGCGCAAGTCGACGGCCAGCCCCGCGTTGGAGTCGGCAATGGTCTGGTTCTGGCACACCAGACAGCGCAACTCGGCGGAGAGCTTCATCACCCGCGCTTCCAGCACCGGGTCTGGGCTGGCAGGCTGGGCCACGCCGGGAAGCGCGGCCGGCGAGGCTGTGGGTGCCTTGGACGGGGCAGTGGTCAGTGCATTGGCCGGCAAGGACGTGGCGGCGGGTCGGTCTGGCTGGCTGGCGGCGGGCCCGGCGGTCAGCCCGGCCCATGCAGCACACAGGGCCCAGGCTGCCAGGCGGCGCCTGCCGGACCCGAGAAAGCTCAACTTCCAGTCCACCTTCCACGCGGACATGAGGAATCGGCTGGTCATTTCAAACCCCCAGTTCCTTGAGCAGCGGCTCGATCTTCTGGCTGATGACCTGGCGGGTCAGCACGCCGACGTGCTTGAACCGCACCACACCCTGGGCATCGATGACGAAGGTCTCCGGCACCCCGTAGACACCGAAGTCGATGCCTACCTTGCCGTCGAAGTCGATCAGCGTGGCGGCATAGGGGTTGCCCAGGCGCTCCAGCCAGGTGCGGGCGTCGCCGGGGCGGTCCTTGTAGTTCAGGCCGATGACCGGCACCTTGCGTTCCCGGGCGAAGGCCACCACCAGGGGGTGTTCCTCGCGGCAGGGCGCACACCAGGAGGCCCAGACATTCATCACCCAGACCTTGCCCAGGAGGTCTTCACGCTTGACGGTCTGCGTGGGGTCGTCCAGGCGGGGCAGGGCGAAGGCCGGCGCAGGCTTGCCGATCAGCGGTGACGGCACTTCCCGTGGGTTCAGGCTCAGGCCGGCATAGAGAAACCACGCCAGGGCGCCGAACAGGGCCAGGGGAATGAGGAATCGCAGGCTCTTCATGTGAAGCTCAGGCAGCGGCCGTGGCGGACGTGGTGGCCGGCTCCTGCGCTGTCTTCTTCTGCCGGTAGCGTCGGTCGGTGGCTGCCAGCAGGCCGCCCAGCGCCATCAGCACGCAGCCGCCCCAGATCCAGTCGACAAAGGGCTTGACGTACAGGCGCACGATCCAGGCGCCCCCTTCGACCGGTTCGCCCAGTGAGACGTACAGATCCCGCAACAGCCCAGTGCGGATGGCGGCCTCGGTCATGGGCATGGTCTGCACCCGGTAGACGCGCTTTTCGGGTTCCATGCGGGCCACCAGACGGTCGCCGCGCGAGATGTCCGTCACGTCCACCAAGCCTCGGACGGCCTGGTAGTTCGGACCCTGAACTTCCTTGAACTCCCGCAGGGTGAAGCGCATGTTTCCGATGGTGGTGTAGTCGCCCGGCTTCATCTTCACATCGCGCTCGACCTCGTGGGTCTTCACGATCGTGACGCCGAAGATGAAGACCGCCACCCCCAGGTGCGCCACCATCATGCCCATCGTCGCGCGTGTCAGCTGTGAGGTGCGCCGCAGCATCAGGCCCAGGCCCTGGCCCTTGGGCGACACGCGTTCCCACAGGTCGGTCAACACGCTGGCCACGATCCACCAGCCCAGCAACAGGCCCAGCACCGACATGAAGCTGATGCGCTCGGCGATCCAGGCGCTGAGGCCGGTGGCCAGCACGGCGACCAAGGCTGCCCAGCGCAGCCGTATCGCCAGGTCAGGCAGTTCGGTCTGCTTCCAGCGGGCCATGGGTCCCACGCCCATGAGGAAGACGACCGGCGCCATCAGGGGCGCGAAGACGGCGTCAAAGTAAGGCGGACCCACCGAGATCTTGCCCTTGCCCAGCGCGTCCAGCACCAGCGGGTACACCACCAGGAAGCCGAGGATGAACAGCCCGCGCGTGGGGTCGGTGGCGAAGGCATGCACCGAGGACAGCACGCCCGAGCGGACGAGGAAAGTGCCCAGCAGCGACAGCGAGAAGGCCATGATGGCCAGCAGCACCGTCCAACTCTTGAAGCTGCCACGCTTCTCGGTCACGGCCAGGGAGTGGATCAACGCCGTGCCCACCAGCCAGGGCATGAAGGAGGCGTTCTCCACCGGGTCCCAGAACCACCAGCCGCCCCAGCCCAGCTCGTAATAGGCCCACCAGCTGCCCAGCGCGATGCCCACGGTGAGGAACATCCAGGCCACCGTGGTCCACGGGCGCGTCCAGCGGGCCCACTGCGCATCCAGGTTGCCGCCGATCAGTGCCGCCACGGCGAAGGCAAAGGCGACCGAGAAGCCCACGTACCCCATGTAGAGCAGAGGTGGGTGGAAGATCATGCCCGGGTCCTGCAGCAGCGGGTTCAGGTCGCGGCCATCGGGTGCTGCCGGGAACAGGCGGTCGAAAGGGTTGGAGGTCAGCAGGGTGAAGAGCATGAAGCCCACGCTCACCAGGGCCATCACCGACACGATGCGCGCCAGCACCGGCAGCGGCAAGTGGCGGCTGAATCCCGCCACCGCCGCCATCCACCCCACCAGCATCAGGATCCACAGCAAGAGCGAGCCTTCATGGCCACCCCATACGGCCGCAATCTTGTAGGCCATGGGCAGGGCCGTGTTGGAGTTCTGGGCGACGTACAGCACGGAGAAGTCGTTGCGCATGAAGGCGATCGTCAGCGCCAGATAGGACGCGGCCACGAGCAGCAGCACCCACACCGCGCCGGGTCGTGCCAGGGCCATCCAGCCCGGACGCTGAAGCTGGGCACCCGCCAGGGGCACCACCCCCAGGATGAGCGACAGGCCCAACGCCAGCCACAGAAGAAAGTGTCCGAACTCCGGAATCATGGCTTGGCCCCCTGCACGGTCTTGCCGTAGGCTTGATAGCCCCCCTGCGCCTTCTTCACAGCCTCTTCGGCCTCGGGCGGCATGTAGTTCTCATCATGCTTGGCCAGCACCTCGCGGGCCACGAAGACACCGCCTTGCAACTGCCCCTGCGCCACCACGCCTTTGCCCTCCTTGAACAGATCAGGCAGGATGCCCTGGTAGCGCACCGGCACCGTCTTGGCGGTGTCGGTGATGACAAAGTTCACTTGCACCCCGTCACGCTTGACGCTGCCTTCCTCGACCAGGCCTCCGATGCGGAACGTGCGCTGCTTGGGGGCCTCCTGGGCCACCACCTGGGTGGGCGAGTAGAAGAACACCAGGTTGCTCTCGAAGGCATTGAGCACCAGGGCGGTGATGGCGCCCACGGCGGCCAGACCACCGAGGGCCAGCGCCACGCGCTTGTGACGGGTTTTCATTCGTTCTCCTCGTCTTTGAGTGACAAGTTGCCTTGTGGCGCCGCAGCCTCGGCCAGGGCTTGACGCCGCCGTCGTGCAGCCAGAAGGGGTTCCAGCGTCATCACCAGCAGGCACACGCCATAGGAGCCCCAGACGAACAGCCCATGACCGCCCATGTCGAAGAACTCTGCCGGGCTGTTCCAGTTCATGGGCGGGATCCTGTGCTTTGTCGGCTGGCAAGTTCCCGCACCCAGGTGGCGCCGTGTTCGCGCTCCAGCACCAGGGCACGGGTGCGTGTGAAGACCACGGCGAAGGCATAGGCCCAGAACGCCAGGGACATGATCAGCATGGCCGTCAGCATGGTGGTGGCCATCTTGGGCGCTGCGTTGAGGCTGACCGAGGCGCCCTGGTGCAGGGTGTTCCACCACTTCACCGAGAAGTAGATGATCGGCACGTTCACTGCACCCACCACGGCCACCAGCGCACCTGCTTGGTCAGCACGCCGCGGGTCGTCAATCGCCTCGGTCAGCGCGATGAACCCCAGGTACAGGAACAGCAGGATCAATTCGGAGGTCAGCCGCGCATCCCACACCCACCATGTGCCCCAGGTGGGCTTGCCCCAAAGGGCCCCAGTCCACAAGGCCAGGAAGGTGAACAGTGCACCGGTGGGGGCGATGGCGCGGGCCACCATGGACGCCAGGCGCGCGTTGAAGGCCCAGCCGATGGCCGCCCAGAAGGCCATCACCAGGTACAGCAGCATCGACATCCAGGCCGCAGGCACGTGGATGAAGATGATGCGGTACACCTCGCCCTGCGTGGCATCGGTGGGCGCCACGAAGAACCCCATCCACAGGCCGATGGCGGTCAGCACGATGGCGAGGGTCCAGAACACCGGCACCAAGACCCCCGTGAGCGCGTAATACCGCGGGGGTGAGGAAAAGGTGTAGATCGTCAGGGGCATGCGGGGGTGTGGCTCAGGTTCGCAGGGTGAGGCGGCTTCGGGAAGGTGATCACTCAGTGGATATTCTCAGGGCTGCCGCAGTAGCTGCCGGCGCCCCGGCCAAGGTCGCGATCAGCAAGGCGGCCAGCAGCGAATGATGCCCTGCGGCGGACAACCCTGACTCCACCGCGTCTACGGCGCCGGCGCCAAAGATCAGGGCCGGGGTGGCCAGCGGCAGCACGATCAGGATCAACAGCATGCCGCCGCTGCGCAGGCCCAGGGTGAGCGCAGCGCCCAGGCCGCCCAGCAGGCTCAGTATGGGCGTTCCCAGCAGCAGGCCCAGCACCAGTGTGGCCATGGCGGGCCCGGACATGTCGAAAAGCAGTCCGATCACGGGCGCGGCCACGATCAAGGGCAGGCCCGCCACCAGCCAGTGGGCGGTGGCCTTGGCCAGGGCCACCGCCACCCCCGAAGCGGGTGCGCGCAACATCTGTTCCAGCGACCCGTCGGCCATGTCTCCGGCGTACAGGGTGTTGACCGACAGCATGGTCGCCAGCAGGGCGCAGACCCACACGATGCCCGGGGCGATCTGGCGCAGCGTCTGCGGCTCGGGCCCCACTCCCAGGGGAAACAGACTCACCGCGACGAGGAAGAACACCACGGGCAGCAAGGAATCGACACGGCGACGCGCCGCGAGCCGCAGGTCTCGGGCCAGGATGGCAAGAAACAGGTGTCTCATGGCCGGTTCCTCAAGCGAGCACCGAGTAGTCGTCCAGGTTCAGCACCTGGGGAACGGGCTCGCGCAGGCTCAGGGACTGGTGGCTGGTCAGCAGCACCGCGCCACCTGCCGCTGCATGGTCGGCGAGCAGCCGGTTGAGCACTTCCACGCCCCGGTCGTCCAGCGCATCGAAGGGCTCGTCGAGCAGCCATACGCGCGGAGCGCGGGGCAAGGCCAGACGGGCCAGCGCCACGCGGCGCCGCTGCCCCTGGCTGAGCGTTCTGACAGGAGCGTCGGCACGGGAGGCGATGCCCAGACGCTTGAGCGCCTCCCCCACCTCGGCAGGTGAAGGCGTGTGCCCCGAAAGTGCCCCCACAAAGCTCAGGGCTTCGGCGGCCGTGAGGTCGTCCTTCAGGGCGTTGGCATGTGCAAGATAGCCCACCGCAGAGCGCAGCGAGACGGGCGCGCTCTTCAGGCTCTGGCCCAGCACCCGGATTTCACCCTGGGCGGGGGTCGACAAGCCGGCCAGCAGGCGAAGCAGGGTGGTCTTGCCCCTGCCATTGCGCCCGCGCAGCCACATCACCTGCCCGGCAAGGAGGCTGATGGCCAGGTTCTGGAAGAGTCGTCGCTCCCCCCGGCTGCCGGCCAGGAAGGATACCTCCAGCAGCGGTGCATCCGGTGGGGCGCTTGGGGTGCTGGTCTGCATCGGCTCAAGGCCTCATCGCGGCCATCGCACCGAGCCCGTGGATTCAAAGGTTGCCTCGGTGCCCAGCACGCGCTCCAGGGTTCCCCCCGTCAGGCGGCCTTTCAGCGTGTAAGGCAGGTCCCCTCGTGGCAGCTTGTCGGTCAAGCCCAGCATCTGCAGGGTTTCGAACGGCGCCGAGACGTTCACCGGTACCTTCAGCAGGGTGTCGCCATGGGCGGGCACAAGCCCTGAAGCGTTTGTGACCCCGGTGCCCACGGTCCGGTTGTTGAGCTCCAGGGTCAGGGCCATCCCGTTGAACGCAATGGGTTTCGGATTGGGGTTCTGGATCCGCAGTTGAAGATCGAACCTGCGCTCCAGGGGTTCCCCTGGCAGGCGCTCCACCGACATCAGGTACACCGTGGGCGCGCTGGCCGCCCAGGGGGTCAGCGCACAGCCGGTGGCCAAGGACACCGCTGCCGCGACGCCCGAGGCGGCCACGAAACGCAGTGCCATCCGCCGGGCCGGCTGGGCCTGGTGATGGGAGGGGGCAGGACAGTCGGCCATGTGCAGGCTCCGGTTCGTCGCAATACGGGGGCGCTTCAGGCAGCGGCAGTCGCTGTCCCGGGTCGCGCCATCGTCATCAATAGGCCAGTCCCATCGCCTCGCGCACGTCGCCCATGGTCTGTCGGGCGACGCTGCGCGCACGCTCAGTGCCTTCGTCCACGATGGTGCGCACCCGCTGGGGGTCCGCCACCAGGTCCGCAGCGCGTTCGCGCCAGGGTTGCTGCTCACGAAGGATGGCGTCGATCACCGGCTGCTTGCACTCCAGGCAGCCGATACCGGCCGTGGTGCAGCCACGCACCACCTGTTCCTTGGTGTCGGCGTCGCTGTACACCTGATGGAACTGCCACACCGGGCAGCGGGCCGGGTCGCCGGGGTCGGTGCGCCTCACGCGCTGGGGGTCGGTCGGCATGCGGCGGATCTTGACCTCCACCTGTGCAGGTTCCTCGCGCATGGCGATGGTGTTGCCGTAACTCTTGCTCATCTTGCCGCCGTCAAGCCCCGGCAGCTTGGCCACCTCGGTATGCAGCGCCTGCGGCTCCACCAAAACGGTCTTGCCGCTGCCGCGCAAGTGGCCGTTCAGCAGCTCGGTGTCGTTCGGGGTCCAACCACTGACCGAGACCGCGGCCTTGCGCAGGATGGCCTCGCCTTTGGCCAGTGCGTCTGCGGAACCCGTCTCGCCAAAGGCCTTGCGCTGCTTGTCGAAGTAGCGCGCGTCGTCGTTGCCCAGCTTGGCCACAGCCGCCAGCGCCAGGGCCTCGAACTCGGGGTGGCGTCCGTACAGGTGATTGAAGCGGCGGGCCACCTCGCGGGTGAGTTCCACGTGCGAGGCTTGATCCTCGCCCACAGGCACGTAGGTCGCCTTGTAGATGAGGATGTCGGCGGCTTGCAGCAGGGGGTAGCCCAGGAAGCCGTAGGTGGCGAGGTCCTTGTCCTTGAGCTTGTCGATCTGGTCCTTGTAGGTCGGCACGCGCTCCAGCCAGCCCAGAGGCGTGCCCATGGCCAGCAGCGTGAACAGTTCGGCGTGCTCGGGCAGGCGGCTCTGGATGAAGATGGTGGACTTGGCCGGATCCAGGCCAGCCGCCACCCAGTCGATGACCATGTCGAACACGGTCTTCTCGATCACCTCGCGGCTTTCGTAGTGGGTGGTCAGCGCGTGCCAATCGGCCACGAAGTAGAAGCACTCGTGCTCGTCCTGCAGCCGCACCCAGTTCTTGAGCGCACCGTGGTAGTGGCCCAGGTGAAGGGCGCCTGTGGGACGCATGCCGGAAAGGACGCGGGATCGCATGAGGTCAGACCGGAAACGGGAATCCCGAGATTCTCTCAGACGCCATGCCTCGGGCTTGCCCCTGTTTGCCCGCCCGTACACTGATTTCGCCCATGAAGCGCATCGTCATCCTGATCTCCGGTCGTGGCTCCAACATGGAGGCCATCGTGCAGGCCTCAGCCCACGAGGCCTGGCCGGCGCGCGTGGTCGCCGTCATCAGCAACCGCCCGCAGGCAGCCGGCCTGGCCTTCGCGCAAGCCCACGGCATCTCCGTGGCGGTGGTGGATCACCAGGCCCATGCTGACCGGCCCGCTTTTGACCAGGCCTTGGCCGATGCCATCGATCAGCACCAGCCGCACCTGGTGGTCCTGGCCGGGTTCATGCGCGTGTTGGGCGATGCCTTCGTGCGCCATTACGAGGGCCGGCTGCTGAACATCCACCCCTCGTTGCTGCCGGCCTTTCCGGGCCTGCATACCCACCGCCGCGCGCTGGAGGCAGGTTGCAAGGTGGCCGGCGCCACCGTGCATTTCGTGACAAGCGAACTGGACCACGGGCCGGTGGTGATGCAGGCGGTGGTCCCGGTGCTGCCGAAGGACGACGAACGCAGCCTGGCAGCCCGCGTATTGGTGGCGGAGCATCTGATCTACCCCCGCGCCGTGCGCTGGTTCGTCGAGGGCTCGCTGTGCCTGCAAGCTGGTGTGGTCCGGCAGTTGGAAGGCCAGCCGCAGTTCCTGTTGGCGCAGCCCTCAGGGTCTGTCCTGGCGACTGGCTGATCGATCGTCCCGGCTGCAGCCTGGCTTGCTCTGGCAGCCCTGGCTGTGCTCTGACCTCGGCTTTACCTGGCGGCCGGGTCCTGCGGGTCCAGGGGAAGCCAGAGGTGATCCTCACCGGGTGCGCCAGCGATTGGGGCTGCCGGGGGCGGCGTTTCGGGCCGGGCGGATGCCGGGGGCGCCGCGGCTGCAGGGGCCGCGGCAGGGGCCTGCTGCATGGGCGCCGCACCGACTTCCCGGCCCGGGGCCAGAGTTCGCTTCATTTGCTGCCCCGTTGCCAGCAGTCGGGCGAAGTGCTGTTCCGCCGAATGGCCGGCGGCCACATGCCTCGCAGCCAGTTGCGCTGTCGCCAACAGATCGTCCAGCAACTCTGCTGACCTTTGCGCGTGCTGCTCGATCTGCTCGGCGGCGTGCAGCCGGCGTACGTGTCGCCTGAGGTTCAGATGCAGTTGGACTTTCGACCGGACGGCTTCGGCGCGCAGCGGCGTGTGGAGCACATCTGCCGCACCTTGAAGCAGGAGGCGAGACTCGGCGTCGGCATCGCCCCGCTCGGCCATCAACAGCACCGGAATGCTCGCGGTCCGTGGGTCTTTCTTCAAGGCGCCGAGCGCCCGCGCTCCAGCCATGTCAGCCAAGGCGGCACCCAGCACCATCAATTCCGGCTGCCAAGCCTGCGCATTCCGTATCCCCTGCTCCCCAGAGTTGACAAAGGAAACTTCGGCCAGATCGGCCAGGACATCCTGCAGCACGCTCTGGTCGTCCGCGGTGTCGCAGACGATCAGGATGTGGGGACGGTGGTTCATGAAGCGTCATTCTGCGCCGTGTGCGGCGCGATCGCCAGCCGACCTGAACAGGTTCGGCATCTCGGGAGAGGTCTGACCGGGATAATCTCGAGATGCATCCTGGCGCACTTCTCGATCTGACCTCCTCCCTGTTGCAGGCTGTGCTGCGCCTGGACCAGCCCGCCGACAGAGTGGTGTCGGCGTTCTTCAAGGCGCACCGCGCCTTGGGGCCGCGTGAGCGACACACCCTGGCCGAAACGGCCTATGCGGTCTTGCGCCGTCGTCTTCAGCTTCAGCACTTGGCCCAGAGTGGCACCGGGCCGCTGGAGCGTCGCCTGGCGCAACTGGCCTGGCAGGGTGATCGGGACTTCCTGCGTCGGGGGGGCACGCCCGAGGAAAACACCTGGCTGGAGCAGGTGCAGCACATCGACCCCGCGACCTTGGCTGACAAGCTTCGGCACAACCTGCCGGACTGGGTGGCCACGCCCTTGCGGCAGGCGCTGGGCAATGAAGGATTCTGGGCGCTTGTGGGCGCCCTGGATGGCGTGGCGCCGCTGGATCTTCGGGTGAACACCCTGAAGACCAGGCGTGACGACGCCATGCAATCCCTGGCTCGCGACGGTGTGGTGGCCGAACCCACGCCGTATTCATCCTGGGGATTGCGCGTCCAGGGCAAGCCCGCCCTGAACCGCGTGCCTGCTTTCCTGCAGGGCGAGGTGGAGGTGCAGGACGAGGGCAGTCAGCTGCTGGCGCTGCTCACGGGTGCAGGCCGCGGGGAGATGGTGGTGGATTTCTGCGCCGGTGCAGGTGGCAAGGCTCTGGCGCTGGGGGCCATGATGCGCAGTACGGGCCGCCTGTACGCCTTCGATACCTCGGACCACCGGCTGGCCGCCCTGAAGCCGCGTCTGGCCCGCAGCGGGCTGTCCAACGTGCATCCCGTGCGCATCGCGCACGAGCGCGACGATCGGATTCGTCGGCTGGAGGGCAAGATCGACCGCGTGCTGGTGGACGCCCCATGTTCGGGCCTGGGCACGCTGCGGCGCAATCCTGACCTGAAGTGGCGGCAGTCGCCCGTCTCCGTGCAGGAACTGTGCGCCTTGCAGGCCCGCATCCTGGCCTCGGCGGCGCGCCTGCTGCGGCCGGGCGGGCGGCTGGTCTACGGCACCTGCAGCCTCTTGCGCAGCGAGAACGAGGACATCGCCCAGGCCTTTTCGGCAGCGCACGCCGGGTCTTTCGAGCCTGTGCCCGCCGGCGAGGTGCTGGCCGAGGCGCGTGTGCAGGGTGGCGAGGGCCTGGTGTCCGAAGGTTTCTTCAGGACCTGGCCGCATCTGCACCAGACCGATGGATTCTTCGCGGCGGTGTGGCGAAAGCGCTGAGGCGTCAGGTGTGGTCGGGGCGGTCGGGACGGGCGGCGGTTTGACTGCCGTCAAGCTCACTCTTCTTCCTGCCCGGTGAACGTCAGCCGGCCACGACTGCGGGCAGGGTCAAGCGCCACAAGCGGATGGTCGGCTCCTACAATGTTCGGATTGGCCGAGTCACGGCACAGAGGGTGAAGGATGGAAATTTTCTGGTCGATACACGACACCGTCGTGAACCTGCTGGCCCACGGGCTGCTCGGGGCAAGCTGGTGGCAGATGGTGCTGGCTGCATTGGTGATGACCCACATCACCATCGCCGGGGTGACGATCTTCCTGCACCGGTCCCAGGCCCACCGGGCGCTGGAGTTGCATCCCATCATGTCGCACTTCTTCCGCTTGTGGCTGTGGCTGACCACGGGCATGGTGACGAAGGAGTGGGTGGCCATCCACCGCAAGCACCACGCGAAGTGCGAGACGGAGGAGGATCCTCACAGCCCCGTCACCCGTGGCATCGACACAGTGTTCTGGAAGGGCTCCGAGCTCTATCGAGCCGAGGCCAAGAACCAGGAAACGCTGGCCAAGTACGGACACAACACGCCGGACGACTGGATTGAGCGCCGTCTCTACACCCCATATTCATGGCAAGGCGTGGCCTTGATGATGATCGTGAACGTGGCCTTGTTTGGCGCCGCTGGGGTGACGATCTGGGCCGTTCAGATGATCTGGATACCGATCACCGCCGCAGGCATCATCAACGGCATCGGCCACTACTGGGGTTATCGCAACTTCGAGGCGGTGGACGCGTCGACCAACATCTCGCCCTGGGGCATCATCATTGGGGGCGAGGAGTTGCACAACAACCACCACACCTACCCCACCTCTGCCAAGCTGTCGGTCAAGCCGTACGAGTTTGACATCGGTTGGCTCTACATCCGGATCATGGAGACCGTCGGGCTGGCCACCGTGCGCAAGACTCCGCCCCAGTTGCGCCTGGGAGCCATCAAGCCGGTCGCGGACAACAAGACGCTGGAGGCCTTGATCGCGAACCGGTACGAGGTCATGGCCCGGTATGCCAAGGCGGTGCGCCAGGCCGTTGGTTCGGAGCTGGAGCGCTTGAAGGCCCAGGGGGG
The DNA here is from genome assembly GCA_021300575.1 of Rubrivivax sp. Taxonomy (GTDB): domain Bacteria; phylum Pseudomonadota; class Gammaproteobacteria; order Burkholderiales; family Burkholderiaceae_C; genus Rubrivivax. Next base: position 14,058 of record JAJTDM010000090.1, on the reverse strand, counting down.
ACAGGGTTCGGCCCGGTTGGCGCAGATGCGTCTGGCGCGCCAGTGGCTGCACCGCGATGCGGACAAGATTCCCCAGAAGATCAAGCCTGAACTTGAGAGGGCAGTGGGTCAGAGCCCGTCGCTGGCCAAGTTCATGACCATGCGTGAAGAACTGCGGCAGCTCTGGACGCGTACCAACGTGTCTGCCGAACAGTTGGTGGTCGATCTTCAAGCCTGGTGCAAGCGTGCCGAGGACAGCGGCATTGCCTCGCTGCAGGATTTCGCGCGCAACCTGCGCGCTGCACAAGCCTGAACTCTTCCCGTCCGACCTGCGGGCCTGGGTCCGCGGGGCTTGATGAGGTAGGCATTGAAGCGAAAAACCCGCCAGCGGCGGGTTTTTTCATGGGTACCTCCTCACTCGGGAGGATAAGAACTCATCCGGACGCCCTGGGCGCCCGGGGAAGTGCTTACTTCAGCTTGGTTTCCTTGTACAGGACGTGCTTGCGCGCCTTGGGATCGAACTTCAGGAATTCGAGCTTTTCCGGCGTCGTCTTCTTGTTCTTGTTGGTCGTGTAGAAGTGGCCGGTACCGGCCGTCGACTCCAGCTTGATCTTTTCGCGTCCACCTTTGGCCATGTCAGTCTCCGTGCGGGCAGGCCGCCTTAGATTTCACCCTTGGCACGCAGGTCGGCGACGACCTGATCAATGCCCACCTTGTCGATCAGTCGAAGCGCTGCGTTGGAGATGCGCAGGCGCACCCAACGATTTTCGCTCTCGACCCAGAAACGACGGTACTGCAGGTTCGGAAGGAACCGGCGCTTGGTCTTGTTGTTGGCGTGGGACACATTGTTCCCGACCATCGGGCGCTTGCCCGTGACTTGACAGACGCGTGCCATGAGGCTGCTCCGCTGCGAGGGGGCTCGGGCCCCCTCTGGGTTGACCGGGCATCATCGCCCGGAGTTGACGCTTGGCAGGCCTTTCAGGCCTGACGCTGAAAATTGCTTGTCTTCACCGGAACCTGCGTGGCTCGAGTGCAGCATTGGCAAAGCCTGCGATTGTAGGCCAAAAAGCGGAGGCGCTGAATCAGCCGAGGTGGCGGAGTTCAGTCCGCCTGCTGCTCCAGAAAGCGCTGGGCATCCAGGGCGGCCATGCAGCCCGTGCCAGCGCTGGTGATGGCCTGTCGGTAGATGTGGTCCTGCACATCACCCGCGGCAAACACGCCCGGCACGCTGGTCATGGTGGCCATGCCGTCCAACCCCGTGCGGGTGATGATGTAGCCATCCTTCATCTCGAGTTGACCCTTGAAGATGTCGGTATTGGGCTGGTGACCGATGGCGATGAAGCAGCCCTTGAGCGGGAGGTCCGTGGCCGTACCGGTCTGCGTCGACCGAATGCGCACGCCCGTGACACCCGAAGCATCTCCCAGCACCTCGTCGAGGGTGTGCCACAGGTGCAACTGCATCTTGCCGGCCGCTACCTTGGCCATGACCTTGTCCACCATGATGGCCTCGGCGCGAAACTTGTCGCGCCGGTGGATCAGGTGCACCTTGGTGGCGATGTTGGACAGGTACAACGCCTCCTCGACCGCAGTGTTGCCGCCGCCAACCACGCACACCTCCTGGTTGCGGTAGAAGAAGCCGTCACAGGTGGCGCATCCGCTCACGCCTCGGCCCATGAAGGCGGTCTCGCTGGGCAGCCCCAGGTACTTGGCGCTGGCGCCCGTGGCGATCACCAGGGAGTCACAGGTGTAGCGTCCGGCGTCGCCCGACAACACGAAAGGCCTGGAGTTCAGGTCCACCGTGTGGATGTGGTCAAACACGATCTGGGTCTGGAACCGCTCCGCGTGCTCCAGGAAGCGCTGCATGAGGTCTGGCCCCATCACCCCCTGCACGTCGGCAGGCCAGTTGTCCACCTCGGTGGTGGTCATCAGTTGCCCGCCTTGCGCCATGCCGGTGATGAGCAGGGGCTTGAGGTTGGCACGGGCCGCGTAGATGGCTGCCGTGTAGCCGGCCGGGCCCGACCCGAGGATCAGGACTTGTGCGTGCGTGGTCGATGTCGACATGGATGGTTCTGTAAAGGGATGGAAAGGATGGGAAGGAATGCCGGCCTGCGGATATAGTGAATTGTGATCCGGTTCCGCAAGCTGAACCCCGTCCCTGGTGACGTCCGGGCGGATGGTGGGCTGCCGGACCCGCGCGCGTTGGCGGCCGTCGTGGCTGTGATGGAGTGCATGGCATGTCGATGATCTCGAACCTGGAACTGATCCGCCGGGTGCCGTTGTTTTCCCTGATCACGCCAGAGCAGGCGCAGACCGTGGCCTTGAACGTGACCAAGCGTCGGTACAAGCGTGGCGAATTGGTTGTCGAGCAGGGAGGCAAGACCGACGAGATGATCATCCTGCTGTCCGGGCGGGCCCGAGTGCTGACGTCCGACCATCGCGGCCGGGAGGTCATCCTGGCCACATTGAAGCCGGGCGACTGCATCGGTGAGATGAGCATGATCGACAACGGCCCTCACTCGGCCACGGTACGAACCGAGGTGCAGTGCGATGCGCTGGTGCTGTCCAGGGCCTTCCTTGTGCGGTGCCTGCCCGAACGGGCCAGCCTTTCGTTTGCCATCATGCATGGGCTGGTAGGGCGCTTGCGCCAAGCCAATCGCCAGATCGAGTCCCTGGCCCTGCTGCACGTCTACGAGCGGGTACTTCGGGCCTTGCTGAACATGTCGGAAACCGACAACGGCCAGCAGATCATCAGGCGCCGTGTCAGCCGCCAGGACCTGGCCAAGCTCGTGGGTGCCTCGCGCGAGATGGTCAGCCGTGTGATGAAGAGCCTGGAAGAGCGCGGCTCCATCCAGACCCGCGAAGACGGCTCCGTCCTGGTGCGCAGCCACCTGATGGACGATTGATACCCCAAGCAGGGCTGAGAGCTTGTGAAATATCCCCGCACACCCGCTCGTTCGCCCCAAAAGGCGCCGCTCGGCGTTGCAAATGCTCGCCGTAGCGCGAGCTACGGCTGTGCTTTGCGCCTTGATCGGCACCCTTTGGAGCGCCCGCTCGGTCGCGCCGGAATACTTCACAAGCTCTGAGCGCCCACGCCGGCTGCCTGCTGGGGGCCTGGGCCACAATGAGGGCATGACCTTTCCGCTGGGATCTCTGCGAGCCGACGGCCAGGCGTTTGAAGGCTCAGGTCTGGGCGTGAGCGTCGAGCCTTCGGCCTCTTCGTATCGTCTGGCAAGGCTGCGTCGGACGGTGCGCCCTCACGGCAGGAGTCCGTGACGGCCGATTCGCTGGAGATGACCTCCCGGTTGATCGAGAAGAAGCTGGGCGACTTCGGCGTGGTGGTGCGCGTGGTGGCCGCCCGGGGCTGGTGGGCCGCCATGGCGCGCAGCCTGTGGCCGCCGGCAAGCCAAGACCGGTCTGCCGTCGAGCCCTGGCATCGCGCACTGTTCTGGGCTGGGCTGGTGATGCTGATCGCTGCCAGCTGCGCCCTGGAGTGGACGCGCCTGTACCGGTTGGAACCGCACCTGCCGGGTCCCGCCGGAGGGGTGCTGGGCCATCTGCTGGGCGCGCTTTCCATGCGGTGGTTGGGATTTGCCGGTTCGGGCGTGTTCTGGATCGCGTTGCTGGTGGCAGGTGCCTCCATGGCGCTGCGCTTTTCCTGGGTAGACCTGGCCGATCAACTCGGTGACCGCCTGGACGGACTGCGCAGCCGCAGACAGGAGCGGCGTGAACTGGAGGAGGACGCCCGCATCGGCGAGCAGGCGCGGCGCGAGCGCGAACTTCAGGTGCAGGACCAGTTGATGGTGCCGACGCCCGTGCCCCTGGTCATCGAGCCGGTGCTGGTGGACGTGCCCAAGTCCGAGCGGGTGGCCAAGGAGCGGCAGCAGCCGCTGTTCGTGGAGTTGACCGATACACGGCTGCCGCAGGTGGATGGACGGTGCGCCCTCACGGCAGGAGTCCGTGACGGCCGATTCGCTGGAGATGACCTCCCGGTTGATCGAGAAGAAGCTGGGCGACTTCGGCGTGGTGGTGCGCGTGGTGGCCGCAACGCCCGGCCCGGTCATCACACGCTACGAGATCGAGCCGGACACGGGCGTCAAGGGCTCGCAGGTGGTCAACCTCGCCACCGATCTGGCGCGTTCCCTCAGCCTGGTGCGGGTGCGGGTGGTGGAGACGATTCCGGGCAAGTCCACCATGGCGCTGGAGTTGCCCAACGCGCGCCGGCAGTCCATCCGCTTGGCCGAAATCCTGGGGTCGCAGGTCTACCACGAGGCGGCTTCGCTGCTGACCATGGGCCTGGGCAAGGACATCGTGGGGGCGCCCGTGGTGGCCGATCTGGCGCGCATGCCGCACTGCCTGGTGGCCGGCACCACTGGCTCGGGCAAGAGCGTGGGCATCAACGCCATGATCCTGAGCCTGCTCTACAAGGCCGAGGCCCGCGATGTGCGGCTGATTCTCATCGACCCCAAGATGCTGGAGATGAGCGTCTACGAGGGCATTCCGCACCTGCTGTGCCCGGTGGTCACCGACATGAAGCAGGCCGGCAATGCGCTGAACTGGTGCGTGGGCGAGATGGAGCGGCGCTACAAGCTCATGAGCCGCATGGGCGTGCGCCAGTTGTCGGGTTTCAATCGCAAGATCGACGAGGCGGCGCAGGCGGGCCAGAAGATTGCGAACCCCTTCAGCCTCACGCCCGAGGAGCCCGAGCCGCTGGAGCGCATGCCGTTCATCGTGGTGGTGATCGACGAACTGGCCGATCTGATGATGGTGGTGGGCAAGAAGATCGAGGAGTTGATCGCCCGCCTTGCGCAGAAGGCGCGCGCAGCCGGTATCCATCTGGTGCTGGCCACGCAGCGCCCCAGCGTGGATGTGATCACCGGCCTGATCAAGGCCAACATCCCCACGCGGCTGAGTTTCCAGGTGAACAGCAAGATCGACAGCCGCACCATCCTGGACCAGCAGGGCGCCGAGGCCCTGCTGGGGCAGGGCGACATGCTGTACCTGGCGCCGGGCACGGGCCTGCCGGTGCGTGTGCACGGCGCCTTCGTCAGCGACGAGGAGGTGCACCGGGTGGTGCAGTACCTGAAGACCCAGGGCGAGCCGAACTACATCGAGGGCATCCTGGAGGGCGGCACACTGGACGGCGAGGGTGGCGACGGTGCCGCAGCCGGCGAGGGCGTTGCGGGTGGTGAGAACGACCCCATGTACGACCAGGCCGTGGCGGTGGTGCTGCAGCACCGGCGGGCCTCCATTTCGCTGGTGCAGCGCCACCTGCGCATCGGCTACAACCGTGCGGCGCGCCTGCTGGAGCAGATGGAGCAGTCGGGCGTGGTGTCCTCCATGGCCACCAATGGCAACCGGGACATCCTCGTGCCGCCGCGAGCCGAGTGAAGGGCAGGCCATGCGAGCGCATCGACTCTTTCCGCAGCCTGAAGCGAGCCGCCGTCAGATGCTGGCCCAGCTGGTCCATCTGGCGGGTGCAGTGGTCGGCGCGCTTGCCGCACCGGTCACCGCCTGGGCCGGACCGGTGGAGACGCTGCGCGAGTTTGTGCAGAACGTGCGCAGCGGTCAGGGCCGGTTCACGCAGACCGTGACCTCACCCGACGGGAAGCGCCGCAAGGTGTCGCAGGGCGTCTTCGAATTCCAGCGTCCCAACCGCTTTCGGTTTGTGTATGCCAAGCCTTTCGAGCAGACCATCGTGTCCGACGGGCAGAAGGTGTGGCTGCACGACCCCGAACTGAACCAGGTGACTGTGCGCCGCTTGACCCAGGCGCTGGGGGCCACGCCCGCGGCCCTGCTGGCCGGCGGCAGCCTGGACCAGGATTTCGAACTCGCCGCCCAACCCTCGCGCGACGGGCTGGATTGGGCGCAGGCCACGCCCCGCCAGCGCGACGGCACCATCCAGACCATGCGCTTGGGGTTCAGGGGCAAGGACCTGGCGGCGCTGGAGATCCTGGATCATTTCGGTCAGCGCTCGGTGCTGCAGTTCCCTGACTTCAGGGCCAACGCTTCGGTGCCGCCAGAGCAATTCCGCTTCACGCCGCCGCCCGGGGCCGATCTGATCGAGCAGTGAGCGGGCATGGCGGGCTCGCTGTTCGATGACGACCTGACCGGTGACGGGCCCGCGGCTTCCCCGTCTGGGCTGTCTGGCGCCGCGATGCCCGGGGCGCCCCTGGCCGAGCGTCTGCGTCCAACCTGCCTGGATGAAGTGATCGGCCAGTCGCATCTGCTCGGTCCGGGCAAGCCGCTGCGTGTGGCTTTCGAGGCGCACCGTCTGCACTCCATGATCCTCTGGGGCCCGCCCGGGGTGGGCAAGACCACGCTGGCGCGGCTGATGGCCGCGGCGGTGGATGCGCGCTTCATCACGCTGTCGGCCGTGCTGGCGGGCGTGAAGGACATCCGCGAGGCGGTGGAGCAGGCGCAGGCCGCACGCACCACGGGGCGCGGCACGGTGGTTTTCGTTGACGAGGTGCACCGCTTCAACAAGGCGCAGCAGGACGCCTTCCTGCCGCACGTGGAAAGCGGGCTGTTCACCTTCATCGGGGCCACCACCGAGAACCCTTCCTTCGAGGTCAACTCCGCCTTGCTGTCCAGGTCCACGGTCCATGTGCTCAAGCCGCTGGACGATGCCGAGATGCGCCAGTTGCTGCTGCGCGCGCAGGCACTGCTCGGCGCGCCGCAGCTCACACCCGGGGCCGAGACGCGTCTGGTGGCTCACGCCGATGGTGATGCCCGGCGCCTCTTGAATGCCTACGACAACACGGTGGCGGCGGCCGGCCCGGTGGCGACCCTGGACGAAGCGCTGCTGGAGCGCACCCTGGGCGAACTACTGCGCCGTTATGACAAGGGCGGGGACCAGTTCTACGACGCCATCTCGGCACTGCACAAGTCGGTGCGCGGATCTGATCCGGATGCAGCCTTGTACTGGCTGGCCCGGATGCTCGACGGCGGTGTGGACCCGCGTTACGTGGCCCGCCGCGTGCTGCGCATGGCCAGCGAGGACATCGGCCTGGCCGACCCGCGCGCCCTGCAGCTGAGCCTGCAGGCGGCCGAGGTCTACGAGCGCCTGGGGTCTCCCGAAGGTGAGCTGGCGTTGGCGCAGGCGGTGGTCTATCTCGCGGTGGCGCCCAAGTCCAACGCCGTGTACACGGCCTGGAAGGCGGTGCGGGCCCTGGTCAGGCAGGATGGCACTCGGACGGTGCCCGATCGGCTGCGCAACGCGCCCACGGGTCTGATGAAAGCACTGGGCCATGGGCAGGGCTACCGCTACGCCCATGACGAGGCGGGGGGCTTTGCTGCGGGTGAGCGCTACCTGCCGGACGGCCTGGAGGACCTGCAGTTCTACGAGCCGGTGTCGCGTGGCCTGGAAATCCGAATCGCGGAGCGGCTGGCGCAGTTGCGGCAGGCCAACGAGCAGGCGCGGGCTTCCGCGGGTCGACAGACCCCGGGCGACAGCAGCCCACCCGGGGTCTGAGGCGTCTGGCGACAGGGGCTGCCGTGAAGCCTGAATTGCCGGCGCTGCAATAGGGGTCAGCCCGCCCGGACCGTCGCAGCGCGGGCCCTAGAATCGCGCCCCATTCCGGCAAGGGGATGGGGCCTGACTTCCCGATGTTGCAGTCTTGGCGGCCTTTGCGCTTTGCGCGGCACGCTGCCTGCTGGGCCGGAGATGCCCACGCATGCGCCTTTGAGTCGGACGACGCCCAGGAGGGGTTGGTAATGGAAACCTTCATTCAGCAGATCATCAACGGCCTGGTGCTCGGCAGCATGTACGCGCTGGTGGCCCTGGGCTACACCATGGTCTACGGCATCATCAACCTCATCAACTTTGCCCACGGCGAGGTCTTGATGGTGGGCGCCCTGACCAGCTGGACCGTGGTGTCGCTGCTGGCCGATTCCGGCCTGCCGGGCTGGGCGATGCTGCTGATCTCGCTGGTGTGCGCCATCGTGGTGTGCTCCGTGCTCAATTTCGCCATCGAGAAAGTGGCCTACCGGCCTTTGCGCAATGCGCCGCGCCTGGCGCCGCTCATCACGGCCATGGGGGTGAGCCTGCTGCTGCAGACGCTGGCGATGATCATCTGGAAGCCCAACCCCAAGCCCTATCCCATCCTGCTGCCCAGCGAGCCCATCAACCTGGGTGGCCCGGTGATCAGCGTGGTGCAGATCATGATTCTGGTGACCACCGGGGTCATCCTGGTGGCGCTGCTGTGGCTGGTCAACAAGACCAAGCTGGGCCGGGCCATGCGGGCCACGGCCGAGAACCCGCGCGTGGCCGCCCTCATGGGGGTGCGGCCTGACATGGTGATCTCCGCCACCTTCATCATCGGCGCGGCGCTGGCCGCCGTGGCGGGCGTGATGTGGGCCGCCAACTACGGCACCGTGCAGCACGCAATGGGCTTCCTGCCGGGCCTGAAGGCCTTCACCGCCGCCGTGCTGGGGGGCATTGGCAACCTCGCCGGTGCCATGGTGGGGGGCGTGCTGCTGGGCCTGATCGAGGCCCTGGGGGCCGGTTATCTGGGGGACCTCACTGGCGGACTGCTGGGCAGCCACTACGCCGACATCTTCGCCTTCGTGGCCCTGATTCTGGTGCTGACCCTCAGGCCCTCCGGTCTGCTGGGCGAGCGTGTGGCCGACCGCGCCTGACACGAGGGAGCCTGCACATGAAGAACCCCCGCATCGTCGTCTTCCTTCTGGCCGCCGCGGCGCTGATCGCGCTGCCGCTGATCGCCCAGCAGTTCGGCCAGGGCTGGGTACGCATCATGGCCCTGGCCCTGCTGTACGTGCTGCTGGCCCTGGGCCTGAACATCGTGGTGGGCTACGCCGGCCTGCTGGACCTGGGCTTCGTCGCCTTCTATGCGGTGGGCGCGTACATGTACGCCCTGCTGGCCTCGCCGCACCTGAGCGAGACCTTCGAGTGGATCAAGGCGGGTTTCCCGGACGGCCTGCACACCCCCATCTGGGCTGTTATCCCGCTCGCGGCCTTGCTGGCGGGCATTGCCGGCGCGCTGCTGGGGGCGCCCACCCTGAAACTGCGCGGCGACTACCTGGCCATCGTGACGCTGGGCTTTGGCGAGATCATCCGCGTGTTCATGAACAACCTGGAGCACCCGGTCAACATCACCAACGGGCCTCGTGGTCTGGACCGCATCGATTCCATGACCTTCTTTGGCCTGGACTTCGGCAAGGCCATCACCATCGGAGACTTCCGCATCCCATCGGTCACCCTGTACTACTACCTGTTCCTGGTGCTGGTGGTGTTCAGCGTGATCATCTGCCACCGTCTGGAGACCTCGCGCATCGGGCGGGCCTGGATGGCCATCCGCGAAGACGAGATCGCGGCCAAGGCCATGGGCATCAACACCCGCAACATGAAGCTTCTGGCCTTTGCGATGGGCGCGACTTTCGGTGGGGTGTCGGGTTCGATGTTCGCGTCGTTCCAGGGTTTCGTCTCGCCTGAATCCTTCAGCCTCATGGAGAGCGTGATGATCGTGGCCATGGTGGTGCTGGGGGGGCTGGGGCACATTCCCGGCGTCATCCTCGGGGCAGTCCTGCTGGCAGCGCTGCCGGAGGTGCTGCGCTACGTGGCCGGGCCGCTGCAGCAACTCACGGGCGGCCGGCTGGACGCCGCCATCCTGCGGCAGTTGCTGATTGCGCTCGCCATGATCTCGATCATGCTGCTGCGCCCGCGCGGTTTGTGGCCTGCGCCGGAGCACGGCAAGGCAGCGCCTTCGCCGGTGTCGGCGGCTTGAGCAGGGGGGGCGTGAACATGAGCACTTCCGTACTCAAGGTGTCGGGCGTGTCCAAGCGCTTCGGCGGCTTGCAGGCCCTCAGCGACGTGGGCATCACCATCGAGCCCGGGCAGGTCTACGGTCTGATCGGGCCCAACGGCGCCGGCAAGACCACGTTCTTCAATGTCATTACGGGGCTGTATACGCCTGATGGCGGCAGCTTCGAGCTTGGCGGCACGCCTTACCGGCCGGAAGCGGTGCACCAGGTGGCCGAGGCGGGCATCGCCCGCACCTTCCAGAACATCCGCCTGTTTGCCGAGATGACGGCGCTGGAAAACGTGATGGTGGGCCGGCATGTGCGCACGCACTCGGGGCTGATCGGGGCGGTGTTCCGCACGCCGGGCTTTCGCCGTGAGGAGGCGCAGATTGCCGAACGCGCACGTGAACTGCTGGAGTACGTGGGCATCGGCAAGTACGCCGACTTCCGCGCCCGCACGCTGAGCTATGGCGACCAGCGTCGCCTGGAGATCGCGCGTGCGATGGCCACCGACCCCAAGCTCATCGCGCTGGACGAGCCGGCCGCCGGCATGAACGCCACCGAGAAGGTGGTCCTGCGTGAACTGATCGACCGCATTCGCCGTGATGGCCGCACCATCCTGCTGATCGAGCACGATGTGAAGCTGGTGATGGGCCTGTGCGACCGGGTCACCGTCCTGGACTATGGACGTCAGATCGCCGAAGGCACGCCGGCCGAGGTGCAGCGCAACGAGAAGGTGATCGAGGCCTACCTCGGCGCGGGCCATCAGGCGCATTGAGAACGCAGGCTATCCACATGACCACACCTCTTCTCAAAGTCAGCGGCCTGAAGGTGGCCTATGGCGGCATCCAGGCGGTCAAGGGCGTGAGCTTCGAGGTCTTCCCTGGGGAACTGGTCAGCCTGATCGGCGCCAACGGCGCCGGCAAGACCACCACGCTCAAGGCCATCACCGGCACGCAAGCCGTGGCGGAAGGCCACATCGAGTACGCCGGGCGCAGCATCCAGGGCCAGGGCGCATGGGACCTGGTGCGCCAGGGCCTGGTGATGGTGCCCGAGGGCCGTGGCACCTTCACCCGCATGACCATCCTGGAGAACCTGCAGATGGGCGCCTTCATCCGCAATGATGGCGAGGTGCAGGCCGACATCGACAAGGTGTTCGCCCTGTTCCCGCGCCTGAAAGAGCGTGCGAAGCAACTTGCGGGCACCATGTCGGGCGGCGAGCAGCAGATGCTGGCCATGGGCCGTGCGCTGATGGCGCGGCCCAAGGTGCTGCTGATGGACGAGCCCTCGATGGGGCTGTCGCCCATCATGGTGGACAAGATCTTCGAGGTCGTGGCCGACATCCATTCGCGCGGCACCACCGTGCTGCTGGTGGAGCAGAACGCCAGCCGGGCCCTGGGCCTGGCCGACCGAGGCTACGTCATGGACTCTGGCGAGATCACGATGGCAGGCGAGGCCAAGGCCCTGCTGAACGACCCGAAGGTGCGGGCGGCCTACCTCGGGGAGTAGCGCTGGGCAGCGTGCTGCGGGCGCAGGCCGCCAAAAGCTTCGTCCTGCCGCAACAGGTCGATGACCTGTTCATCAGCGGATTCGGTCAACCGTAGGCTGGTGTTCAACGGCGGGTGTCGGCCAATACGACTGTTGGGCCGAAGCAGGGTGAAGCCATGAGCAGCTGGGGTCTTGCGGGTGGTCTGCTCGCGGCAGGCCTGCTCGCCTGAAAGCGGGCCTGCCGCTCAACCCCCAGGACTTGGCGACCGTGTCGCCGGACTACGCCTTCAACACTTTGGTCAGCTGAATGACCCACGATGCAGCGGCACCCGGCGCTTGCACTCGGTATTTAATTCAAGTATTATTGAATTCATGGATAAAAAATTGGTCGTCCAAGCCCTCGCCGCACTGGCCCATCCGGTGCGCCTTGACGCCTTTCGCTCGCTGGTCGTTGCCGGCCGCGAGGGGCTGGCTCAGAAGGCTCTTGCCGAGGCGATTGGGGTGGGGCCGACGAACCTCGCGTTCCACCTCAAGGAGCTGGCAGTCGCGGGGTTGGTGACGCAAGCCCAGGCTGGCCGCTTCGTCATCTACCGAGCCGCTTACGAGCAGATGAACGGACTGCTCGCCTACCTCACCGACAACTGCTGCCAAGGCCTGCCAGAGACCGAGGTGGCCACTTCAGACGCCTGCGGGTGCTAAAGCCCGCTCCACCCACCTGCCCCCAGGATCTGCCATGACCACCATCTCACTTCGTCCTGCAAGACCATCCGACTGGGCCGCCATCGAGCTGCTCCTGGCTGCCAACCGGCTGCCGCTTGCCGGCGCCCGTGACCACCTCGATACGTTCCTCGTGGCCGAGGACGACTCGGGGGTAGTGGGCTGCACTGGTGTGGAGTTGCGAGGGGAGGTCGCGTTGCTGCGTTCCGTGGCGGTTGCCCCGAGCCGCCAGCACCAGGGCATCGGGCGCCAGATGGTGAGCGCGATGCTCGCCCAAGCAAGCAGCCGACGGCTCAAGAGCTGGGCGCTGCTGACGACCACGGCTCGCGAGTGGTTTGAAGGCTTTGGCTTTCGCGTGGTCGACCGTGCCATGGCGCCAGCGCCCTTGAAGGCATCGGCCGAGTTCCAGGGCGCGTGCCCAGCGAGTGCTGAGTTCCTGGTGCTCGAGATCCAGGCCTCCTCAGGGGCAGCAGCCAGGCTGCAAACACTGCCCGTGGCCGTGCTGGGTGCAGGGCCCGTGGGGCTCGCGGCCGCAGCACAGCTCATCGAGCGCGGGATTCCCTTCTTCGTCCTGGAGGCGGGGTCACGCGTTGGCGCCAACCTGCTTGACTATGGGCACGTGCGCCTGTTCTCACCCTGGCGCTACAACGCCTCGCCTGCGATGGTGCGACTGCTCGAAGGTACGGGCTGGAAGCAGCCAGCTGAGGAAGACCTCCCGCTGGCCAAAGAGGTGGTCACCGAACTGCTCGAGCCCTTCGCCAGGCTCCCCCAGGTGGCGGGTGCGCTTCATCTCTCCACCCGAGTGCTGGCGGTCACGCGCGAGGGCTTTGACAAGGTCAAGAGCACTGGCCGCGAAGACGCCCCGTTCATCGTCCGAGCCCTTCGTAACGGCAAGGTCGTGGAGTTCAACGCTCGGGCCGTCGTCGACTCGACGGGCACTTGGAACCAGCCCAACCCGCTGGGAGCAGGTGGATTGGCTGCCCAGGGCGAAGAGCACGCGGCTGGCCGCATCTTCTACGGCATCCCCGACGTGCTCGGAGCCCACCGGGCTCGATACGCCGGCAAGCGAACGCTCGTGGTCGGGGCTGGTCACTCAGCCGCCAACACGCTGCTGGCACTTGCTCGGCTTGCCGCAGAAGTCCCAACCACTGAGCTGGTCTGGTCGGTTCGCTCGCCGGTGCTCACCCGGGTCTTTGGCGGAGGGGATGCGGATGCGCTCAGCGCGCGAGGGGCGCTTGGCAGCGCCCTGCGTGCTCTTCGCGACTCCGGCGCCATGGCCTTCCACGCAGGACTGCGAGTCACACGCATCGAGCAGCAAGAAGACAAGCTCGGCGTCTTCGGGGTGGATACCCAGGGCCAAGAGCTGCGGCTCGAAGGCATCGACGAAATCGTCTGCGCCACGGGCCAGCGGCCGGACTTGGAGCTCACGCGCGAACTTCGAGTCAAGCTTGACCCTTGGCTTGAGTGCAATGAAGCGCTGGGCCCGCTCATCGATCCCAACTTGCACAGCTGCGGCACCGTGCGCCCGCACGGTCACCGCGAGCTCAGCCACCCGGAGAGCGGCCTCTACACCGTGGGGGTGAAGAGCTACGGCAGAGCGCCCACCTTCTTGATGGCAACGGGCTTTGAGCAGGTGCGCTCGGTGGTGGCAGCGCTGGCGGGCGACCTGCAAGCTGCTGACCGGGTTGAACTCGACTTGCCTCAGACCGGTGTGTGCAGCGTCTCCTTCGCTCCTGCGGCCATACCCAAGAGCGCTGAGAGCCGCGGGGCCAGCAATACGAGCAGCTGCAGCACCACTTCGTGTGGTGCTCCGGCAAAGCCCGAGGAGATTGCCAGCAAGGCGGCCACGTGCGGTGTAGCTCCCAACGGGGCGGCTGCGAGCGGCTGCGGAGCGGGTGGTGCGCAGGGTGCGACCAAGAGTGGCTGTGGGCCTGCCAAGGCAAGGGTGCCAGAAGTCGAGCGGGCGGCGGCGGGCTGCTGCTGAAGCCCATGGGCCGCAGTGGTAAGCGTGGCCTGAACACCCTCTTGACGAGGGTTTCGTCTCAGACGTCGACCACTGGTCGCAGCAGCGCGAACCCGACCCGCCAGGTGGTTCCGTCGCCTGGGTCGATGCTG
>JAJTDM010000042.1 GCA_021300575.1 Rubrivivax sp. | reverse complement strand
ATCGAAGACCATGCGCACTGCACGCTCGATCACCTCGGGGGAAAACTTCGGGGACTTCCTCATATCGGCTCCATTCTCAATCGAAGGAGCCTCCTCAAAATCCGGGGCGGTTCAGGAGTCCATAGCAAGTAGTTCTAGAGCCCGATCAACCCGAGACGTGGATTGGACCGATGAAGAAGCGATACGCCGTGCAAAGCCCAGGCCCAGGTTGCGCCGCACGGCCTGGCGGGTAGCGTTCACAAAGCCACGAGGGCTCGTTGCCTCAACTGCCTTGAGCGGTGCAGTTGGGCGTTGATCATTGGGTTGTGTGACAGGATCTCAGCCGGGACTAGCTTGGCTGATCGCCCGATCAGCGGCAGCTCGTTTCTCGAAAAAGCTGTGGATGTGAGCCTGCGGAGCGCCGGTATCAAACGCCTCGCGGTAGTAGGCGCCAGCCATCCTCATGGCTCTTTCATAGCGGTCTTGGTCAAAGTCGCGATTTGCCAGTTTCGACAGCCTGAACGCCACACGAGGTTGCTGAGACAACCGTTGCGCAGCACGAAGGGCACCAGCTAGAACTTCCTTCTCCTCAAGAACTTCCTGAACGAAGCCCAGGCTCTTGGCTTCATCGATCATCATCAATCGGCCCTGCAGGGCAAGCTCGACCGCCCGACGACCAACCCGCTCCCACATGAGCCAGGTGCCGAATACGCTCGGCAACCCAGAAGTCACTTCCGTCTGTCCCATACGGACTCCCGGATGTGCCACAACGTAGTCACAGAACTGCGTCACCTGGAAGCCCGACCCCGCTGCGACTCCATTTACTGCAGCCACCAAAGGTTTGGAGAAGGCTCGTACGGCGTCGTAGCAGACCGTCAATCGCCTGAGCCAGGCCTCAATACGCTCCCCGCTGGTGAAGACCTCCAACTCACTGAGCTCTTGTCCGGAGCAGAAAGCCCTTTGACCCGCACCGGTCAGAACAGCACCCCGGATGTCGGGGTTGGCATCGGCCGCGTTCAATTGCACGGCCATCGCATCCCGTAGCGCAGACGTCCAAGCGTTGTAGCGGGCTTGCCGGTTGATGGTCAGCACGAGGATGCCGTCGACTACCTCGCTGAGAAGATCTTCAGGATGGTGATCAAAGTTTTTCAGCGTGCCCATTTCATCCTCCAGTGGTGTCTCGTTTCGGTCGCCAGCCGGCACGCTCGCAGTCGAAAGCCTGCTCGGTACTGGTGTCGAGTTCGCCCTTGCGAATTCGCTGTGTAGGGCCACGGGGAAAGTCGCTCACTACCTTGACGTAACGCGGAACTTGGTAGTAAGCCAGTCTTTCGCTGCAAAACTCAAGCAATGCCAAGGGGTCAGGACGCGCTCCATCCTTGAACTTGACGATGGCCAGGATGTCTTGCTCGCCAACGGCCGAGTCAACGCCGACAACAGCGGATTCCTCGACCCCGGGTGCTTGATTGAGCACGCGTTCGACTTCCCAGGCCGAGACGTTCTCTCCTCGTCGTCGCAAGGCGTCCTTCTTGCGACCTTTGAAGAAGAAGTTGCCATCAGCATCCTGATAGCCCGTGTCGCCCGTGTAGACACAGCCATCGTCTCGCAGCACCTCGCGCGTCTTGAGAGGTTCGCCGAAATAGCCGCTCATCGTGATCCCTGGTGCCAGAGGTTTCAAGACGATTTCGCCGACTGAGCCAACCGGCGCTGGCCGGCCACTTTCATCGGCAATCCAGCTTTCAAACTCAGGCACCGGCCGTCCAATGGAACCGATGACACCTTGCGTGTTCACATGTGTGAAGTTCTGACCCTCGCTGATGCCATACCCTTCGCGTACCTTCACGCCAAAACGCTCTTCGAACCTTCGCCAACTGTCAGCAGGGCAGGCAGCCCCCCAAGCTATCGAAAGGGTGTTATCGCGCTCTGCGTCCACAACAGGCTGGCTAAGCATGATGTTGACCAATCCCCCCAGGTAATGGAACTTGGTCGCCCGTGCCGTGGCTATCTCACCCCACAAATGAGAGGCGCTGAATCGGTCCACCATGTAAATCCGCAGGCCGTGCTGAAGGCCCATGAGGATCGTCATCCAGGCGGCCACGTGGAAGAACGGTTCCCACATGAAGTAGGTGTCACCGGCATGTGCCTCAGACAGCAGCCCCGCATTCTTGGCGCCGAGCCAGTAGAAGCGCTCGGACATGATCACGCCCTTGGGTGCACCGGTAGTGCCCGAGGTATAGGAGATCGCGATGGGGTCATCCAGCCCCCTTTGCGATGGTTGGCGTATCGCGCTGCTTGCCCGCAATTCATGGGCCACCGTAGTCTGCAGGTGGTCAACCACTCCATCCTCCAGCCAAAGCAGCCTGGGTGGCGTGGGCAAACACTTGACAGCGTTCAGCAAGTGCACCGCGAAGGCACGGCTGGCGACCATCACTTTGGGCTGACTGCTCAGCATCTGCAGCTCCAGGCCGGACGACTTCAGATGAACACTGAACGGCACGGCACAGGCGCCAACCCATGAGGCTGCCAAGTAGAGCTGAATGTGCTCAAGCGAAGACGGCAGCATGTAGCCCACACGTGAGCCTGGGGTGACGCCTGCCCTTAGAAGTACCCCTGCCATCTCCTGAACGCCAGTAAGCAACTCGGAGAAAGTCAGCCTAGTGCCCTTGAATTCGCAGAAGATTCGATCGGCGCAATCCGCCGCTCGAGCTTGTAGGAGTTCCGATACTGTGTACATGGCAGGGGGGTCATCGCTCCAGGACGGAGCGCAGAAACACACGTGTGCGTTCAGAGGTCGGTTCACGAAAGATCTGCTCAGCGGTGCCTTCTTCGACGACATGACCGGCATCGAAGACCACCACCCGGTCTGACACCTCGCGCGCGAATCGCATCTCATGGGTGACGATCAACATGGTCGTCCGGCCAGTGCGAGCGATTTCCCGGACAACGTCAAGCACTTCAGCGACAAGTTCCGGGTCCAGTGCCGAGGTGATCTCGTCGAGCAGAAGAATCTCGGGTCGCAAGACAAGTGCTCGGGCTATTGCAATACGCTGTTGCTGTCCGCCGGAAAGACTCCCAGGCCAGGCAAGTGCCTTGGATTCGAGCCCGACCAGCCTGAGATGCTCGATGGCGAGTTCTGTAGCCTGTGCCTTGGACATTCCCAGCACTGAACGCGGTGCCAGCAGCAGGTTGTCAAGCACGGTCAAGTGCGGGAAGAGATTGAACTGCTGGAAAACCATTCCACAGCGCCTGCGAATGCGCGCTTCTTCTGAAGGTTTCAAGGGTCTTCCATTGGCATCGTTCACGATGCTCTCGCCGAACACTCGAATGTCACCAGCGGTCGGCCTCTCCAGTGTCATAGCCAATCGAAGCACTGTCGTCTTGCCGGAACCACTTGGGCCGATCAGCGTGACCCGCTCGCCTCGGTCCACGGCCAGGTTCAGAGCCTTCAGGACAGTGAGGTCACCGAAAGATTTTGAAACCCCGCCGAAGGCAATGGCAGGCACCGCTGGTTCAGAAGCCGAGCTAGGCATTTCCAGCCTTGTACTTGTTGAGTAAGTAGACAAATGGCAGGTTCAGAGCAAGGTAGAAGAGACCTGCCAGCGTGAAGGGCTCGAGGTATCGAAAACTCTGATACCCGGAGACCTGGGCCTGACCCAACAGGACCGGCACTCCGATAGCAAACAGGAAGGATGACTGCCTGAACAGCACCAGCACGTAGTTCAGAAGGGCTGGAGCCGCGCGACTCACTGCCAGAGGAATCAGCACCTTGCGCCACGCAACTGAAGGACTCAGACCCAGAGCGACGCAAGCGTCACGGATTCCTTGGGGAATGGTGAGCAGACTGCCGCGGAACACCTCCGAGCAGAACGCTGCGTAGACAAGCCCGAGAACTCCTATTCCCAGCGCCATCCCAGACAACGTGATGCCTGCCTCTGGAAGCACATAGAACCCAAAGTACAGCAATACCAGGATCGGTACGCCTCTGAAAAACTCGAGTACGACCCTGACGATCATGTGTCCCAGTCGGCCCGTCGTGGCGTCGAAGATGGCAATCATCAAGCCACCGATCAAGGCAAGTAGTGAACTGGCCAACGTGACCAGCAAGGTGTACCAAGCACCGATCAGCAAGTCCGGGAGGATCTTCTGGACGTAGGTCCAATCCCAAGTCATCCTCGCACCTCCTCGCCCGACCATCGTTTCTTGCGGGAGGACATAGCGCCGGTGGCGTTGAGCGCACGATTCAAGGGAAGAACGGATTCCAAGGCACGAAAACCGGCACCCGAGAGCACGCACAGCGCCCAGTACATCACTGCCAGAAGACAAAACACTGGCACCGTGGCATACGTCGCGCTTCGAACAGAGTTGGCTGCGTACAGCAGGTCCTGGACTCCAACGAAGCTGACGATCGATGTCCACTTCACCATGTCGGCCGCCAGGCTGCCAAACGCCGGAACGATCTGAGAAAGCGCCTGTGGCAAAACGATCCTGGTAAAGGCTTGGTACCGCGTCAGACCCAATGCATGGCAGGCGTCCAGCTGCCCTCTTGGAATGGTCTCTATTCCGCTGCGAACAATCTCGGCGCCATAGGACGCCCCAATGAGCGACAGCACCAGGATCGCTGCTGTCATCGGCGACAGGTGAGGCATACCGGGAACCAGGGGCAGCGCGTAGAAAACCCAAAACAGCAGCACGAGCGCAGAGGCGCCCCGGATCAATTCGATCAAGACGATGGCTGATATCCGTACTGCCTTACGCCGTGACAGACGCAGACTGCCCAAGAGCAGGGCGCCCGCTGCTGCTCCGGTGATGCTTGCGACAGCTACCCAAACCGTCACCATCAACCCTTGGAGCAGCGCGGGCCAGTACTCCAGGACCTGAGTCACGTCCGACTTCTCACGCAGGCCTTCTCAAGTACTTCCGTGGGATCACTCGCAGCCGGGGACGACGTCATTGACCTTGGTCACCTTGGCCAGGGTATCCCAGTTCGGCATCGCGTACTTGCCAGCGTACAGGTCTTTCATGGCGCCGCTGGCACGCATAGCATCCAACTGCTTGTTGAACGCATCGCGCAGCTTCGCGTCTTCCTTGCGGAAGGCGATGGCGATGCTGGACACCGGCGCTTGCCTGTCCACCATCACTTCGACTCCCCGCTCACTCGGTTTTGGCACGCTGAACTGGCCTACCGCAAAGGCGTTGGCTCTGCCTCCCACTACCGTCGCCACACCGGCTTGGATGTCAGGCACCCGAACAAGTTGATCTGCCTTCACGCCCTTGCTCAGGGCGTATGCCTCCTGGGAAGAACCTGTGAGCACCGCAAGTTTTACGTCCGCAGCGGATGCCACATCGGCATATCCGTTCAGGCGCTTGGGGTTTCCGGGAATGACGTAGAGCGCGTCTTGTTGGGCGGTGATGGGCGAGGAGAAGGCAACGACCTGACACCGGGCTGCCGTGATAAGAAGCCCCGCAGGCACCAGATCGAAGCGCTTTGCCTGAAGGCCAGGGATCATGGCGTCCCAAGTGGTCACCGTGGGCGCCAGTTTGGGCACCCCCAACGCCTTCAGTGCCTGACCACTGACCTCCACCAGATAGCCTTGTGCTTCGCCGCTCGGAGCCAGAAAAGCCCACGGCGGTGCCGCCGCGATAGCAATCTTGGCTTCGCCAGCCTTGCGCATCGCGGCCAACGCCGGGTCGGCATCGGCTTGAGCAAAGGCGGTGGAAGCAACGAGCAGCAGGCTGACAGCACCGACTGCAGCTGACATCCGGGTGTACTGAGTGCGCATGACGGGTTCTCCTTTGGGTTGAAGGCAGCCGTGTGATGTTGACTTGGACCCACAGGCCGTTCAAATACTTTCTGTCGTCTCATCGATTCCTTTTTGGTATCGTTCAAGCAAGCTCTACAAGCGAACCGGCCCATCATGGAAATACGCCATCTGCGCTATTTTTTGGCCGTGGCTGATCAACTCAGCTTCGGCAAGGCAGCGCGATTGCTGCACATCAGCCAGCCCCCTCTGTCCAAACGAATTGCCGACTTGGAGGCCGAGTTGGGAACGCGGCTCTTCGATCGAAGCCCCCGGCGGGTGGAACTGACGGCATCTGGCATGGCTTTGATGCCCCACGCAAGACTGGCGGTCACTGCTTTCGACCAAGCTGTTCGGGCGGCTACAGCGCTGTCGCCGTCCCGCGCGCAGAAGCTACGTCTGGCCCTGCCCCCAGAGACATCGAGGTATGTGATTCTTGACATCGTGAACAGGCTGAGCCGTCAGCGCATCGAGATCAGCGTTACCGAAGCGTCAACCGCTGAGCAATGCGAGTTGCTGGACGCCGGCGAGATTGATGTCGGCGTTGTGCGACAACCTTGCTCTGCCAGAGGCTTGCGCTCGTCAGCCCTCTTGCGCCAGGAGCTGGGAATCCTGATGCATTGCGACCATCCCCTGGCATCTCTTGAAGAGGTGTCCCTGGTCGCCCTGCAACCGTACCCTCTGGTGATGTTTCCGAGAGCCTCTTCTCCCGGCCTTTATGACGAGCTGCTTCGGTTGTGCAAAGCAGGAGGCTATGTACCCGGTCGTGTCCTTCACGGCGTACGAATGACCGCCGCGCTGTTGATTGCGGAGTCCGCGGTCACGCTGACCACGGAGCGCATCTTGCGACGGCGGGGCCATGGTGGCCTGAGAGAGCTCGTATGGAAGAAGCTCAATGGTGAGCCGATTCACTGGAAGACATCAGCAGTTTGCAGGTCGAACGACCACGACCCGCTCACAGCCTTGGCCATGGATGTGGTGATCGACGCGTTGCAGAGTCATGAGCAATGGGAGTCGGAGCCCAGTTGACCGGCGGCCCGGCTGCCCACTCATTTCCAGAGTCTTGCTCTGCGCAGCGTGGTGAAGTCCGATGGTTAGCAGCAAAGGAAACGGCTCTGAAATCGCATGCCTTGAGTGGCACCCTGGTCGCCTAGAACAACTGCAAAGCCGAACTGCTCTTGACCTCTTCCATGACGGCATAGGTGCGCGTCTCGCGCACCCCGGGCAGTTGCCACAGCACCCGTCCCGCAAAGACACGGTAGGCGTTCATGTCGGCACTGCGTGTCTTGAGAAGGTAATCGAAGCCACCGGCCACCATGTGGCACTCCAGGATCTCGGGGTGGACCTGCACGGCGGCCTTGAACTGCTCGAAAACGTTTGGGGTTGTGCGGTCCAGCAAGACCTCCACAAAGACCAGCATGCCCGCCCCGAGCTTCACGGGGTCCAGCCGGGCCCCATAGCCCAGGATGAACCCTTCTCGGGTGAGCCGCTGCACGCGTGCGAGGACTGCGGTGGGCGACAAGGCCACTTCTTCGGCCAACTTCAGATTGCTGATCCGGCCGTCACGCTGCAGCACATCCAGGATGCGCAGGTCGATTCGGTCCAGCTGGATCGGGCCTGAGTTCATGAAGCTACTTATTCGGTATGAGCGATTGAAATTAGCGAAAGATTCTGTCTGAAATCCGCATCATGGAGACCTTGGGCGGCCAATCGGCCTCTGAGTGAATCAAGTTGATGGAGGCCGGGATGACCGTGAATCAAACAAACCCTGCTCGCTTTGCAAGACCAGAGCAAGGGGCGCAGGCAGACATGCGAACGGATATCACGCGGGAGCAGGCACTGCATCATGAAGCTCTCGCAGCGCCGCCAGGGGCTGTGTTCCACATTGGTGCCGCTGCCACGGCCAGAAGCGCGCTGCGGGACGCCGTGTCCCGTGCCACTCGGGCTCCGGAGTCCGAAGTCATCCGGCCGCTGCTGTCATGGGCCCGGCCAAGCCAGCAGCAGGCTGCTCGAACAGGCGCCATAGCACGCGAACTGGTGAAGGCCCTGCGCGCGGAGCCAGCGCAGGGCGGCCGCGCCGGTCGCGTGCAGGCCCTGATGCAGGAGTACGCCCTGTCCACCGAGGAAGGTGTGGCGCTGATGTGTCTTGCCGAGGCCCTGCTGCGCATCCCTGACGATGCGACGCGGGACGTGCTGATCCGAGACAAGATCGGGCGCGGGCAGTGGCAGCAGCACCTGGGTCAGAGCGGGTCGCCTTTTGTCAACGCCGCTTCCTGGGGGCTGCTGCTCACTGGCAAGCTGGTCAGTGCCCACAGCCAGGCATCACTGGGCGGCGCGCTGGTACGCCTCATCAGCCGAGGCGGTGAACCTGTGATCCGCAAGGGGATGGAACTGGCCATGCAAATGCTGGGCGAGCAATTCGTCACCGGGCAGACGATCGCTCAAGCGCTGGAGCGGTCGCGCGAGATGCAAACGCAGGGCTTTAGGTACTCGTACGACATGCTGGGCGAGGCAGCGCTCACCAACGAAGACGCCCGGCGCTACTTCGCCGCCTACCAGGACGCGATCCATGCCATCGGCCGCTCAGCCGATGGACGCGGCGTCATGGACGGGCCGGGCATATCGATCAAGCTGTCGGCCCTGCATCCACGGTACACGCGAAGCCAGCGCGACCGGGTGATGCAGGAACTGCTGCCCCGCCTGCTGACGCTGGCTGAACTTGCGTGCCAATACGACATCGGCCTGAACATCGATGCCGAGGAGTCAGAACGCTTGGACCTGTCGCTGGACCTGCTGGAGGCCCTTTGTCAGGCCCCCAGCCTGGACGGTTGGGCAGGGATCGGGTTTGTGGTGCAGGCCTACCAGAAGCGCTGCCCGGCAGTCATCGATTACATCGTGGACCTGGCTCGCCGCACTGGGCGCCGACTCATGGTTCGGCTGGTCAAGGGTGCGTACTGGGACAGCGAGATCAAGCGCACCCAGGCCGAAGGGCTTGCCGACTACCCGGTGTACACCCGCAAGCACCATACGGACATCGCGTATCTGGCGTGTGCACGCCGCATGCTGTCCGAACCTGAGGCCATCTTTCCCCAATTCGCCACCCATAACGCCCACACCGTCGCCAGCATCGTCTGCATGGCGCAGGAACTGCGCGGGGACTTCGCCCACGGCCAGTATGAGTTCCAGTGTCTGCACGGCATGGGGGAGGGGCTGTACCGTCAGGTCGTGACACATGGCGAGCGGGCGCGCCCCTGCCGCATCTATGCCCCGGTGGGCACGCACGAGACCTTGCTGGCCTATCTGGTCAGGCGTTTGCTGGAGAACGGCGCCAACAGTTCCTTTGTGCACCGCATTGCGGACCCCAGCGTGTCGATCGACGAACTGCTGAAGTGCCCGGCAGAGCATGCGCTGGAGGAGGCGGAACTGTCGGGCCAGGCGCCGGGCCAGCCGCATCCGGCGATCCCGTTGCCCTCGCGGCTGTATGGCTCGGCACGCCTGAACTCCCAAGGCCTGGACCTGGCCCACGAGCCCACGCTGCAGAGGCTGTCGCAGCAGATGTCCGCCTGCCTGGATCCCATCGCGGTGGCCCCCCTGTTGGCGAGCCCGGTGGCGACCCCGGCAAGCACAGGGACTGGCGACAAGCCTGTGCTGCTGCGCAACCCCGCCGACCCGGCAGACCTCATTGGCACAGTCAGGCCGGCCGGTGCTGCGGAAGTGGAGGCTGCACTGGCCAGCGCAGCCGAACAAGCTGGCGGCTGGGCCCGAACGGCACCGGCTGTCAGAGCCGATCTGCTGGAGCAGGCCGCCGACCACTTGCAGTCCGACGCCGCGCGATGCCTGGCTCTGCTCATCAGGGAGGCGGGCAAGACCTGGCCGCATGCCGTGGCCGAACTGCGCGAGGCCGTGGACTTCCTGCGCTACTACGCTGCGCAGGTTCGTCGTGACTTCGACAACGCCACCCATCCTGCGCTGGGGCCAGTGGTGTGCATCAGCCCCTGGAACTTTCCCCTGGCCATCTTCACGGGGCAGGTCGCAGCTGCTCTGGCGGCGGGCAACACGGTCCTGGCCAAGCCCGCCGAGCAGACGCCGGCCATCGCCGCCCTGGCGGTCCAGGCCCTTTGGAAGGCAGGCGTTCCCCGGTCAGCAGTGCAGCTCCTGCCCGGCACAGGGGCACAGGTGGGTCAGGCGCTGGTGGCAGACGCACGCGTGCAGGGCGTGATGTTCACGGGGTCTACGCAAACGGCCAGGCTGCTGCAGGCCACCCTGTCCAGGCGGCTCGACGCTCGAGGTCGGCCGGTCACGTTCATCGCCGAGACCGGGGGACAGAACTGCATGGTGGTGGATTCATCGGCCCTTCTCGAACAGGTGGCCGCCGATGCGGTGGCCTCGGCCTTCGAAGCCGCTGGACAGCGTTGCTCGGCGCTGCGAGTGCTCTGCGTCCAAGAGGACGTGGCTCCTCGCTTGATCGACATGCTGCTTGGAGCGATGGCAGAGCTTCGCCTGGATGTGCCCACTCACCTGCACACCGACGTGGGTCCGGTGATCGATGAACGCGCCAGAGCTGCGATCGAGGCCCATGTGGACGCGATGCGCGCCAAGGGACGACGGGTGCACCGACTGGGGCACAGCCCGGCCGACGGCACCTGGGTTGTGCCCACCCTGATTGAAATCGACCGCATCGACGAGCTGGAACGTGAGGTGTTCGGTCCCGTGCTGCATGTGCTTCGCTGGCGCCGGGATCAGCTGGACTCGTTGCTGCAGGACATCGAGGCGACCGGCTATGCACTGACGCTGGGGGTTCACTCGCGCGTCGATGAGACGATCGAGCGGGTGGTGCAGAACACCTCGGCTGGGAACGTCTACGTTAACCGCAACATGGTCGGGGCCGTGGTGGGTGTCCAGCCGTTTGGCGGCCACGGCCTGTCGGGCACGGGGCCGAAGGCCGGTGGTCCGCTGTACCTGCTGCGGCTGGTGGCCCGGTGCCCCGAGGACGCCGCACTCAGCAGCCTGCGGTCATCTCGCGCCCCGCACCTGGCCGACGCGACGCTGGTGCTTTCGGCATTGCACCGGTGGGCCTTGGACACGCAGCGTCCGTCTTTGGCCGATGCCTGCATGAAGTTCGCAGCCAGCCATCTCTCTGGGCTTGAAGTTGAGCTGGCGGGCATCACGGGTGAACGCAACCTGTACCAGTTGCGAGGCCGGCAGGCCATCACCTGCCGCGTCGGACGCCAGGCGACGGCCGCGGACGACGCTTTGGTGCAACTGGCGGCGGTGCTCGCCGCTGGGGGGCAAGTCTTCTGGCCCAAGAACAGCCAGACTCAGGCATGGCGTGATCGCCTGCCCAAGGCCGTGCAGGAGCAGGTGTGGCTAGAGAGCCTCGATGCGGCGTCACCTCATCCAAGTCCGTCCTGGCTCGTCCACGCCAGCCCGCAGGAATTGGAGGCCTTGGTGGCGGAAGCCGCAAGCTGTTCTGGGCCCATCGTCCGCCTCATCGCCCTGCAACCTGGTGAAGTCCGGATCCCCTTGCATCAACTGATGGTCGAGCGCAGCATCAGCACCAACACGGCTGCCGCCGGCGGTAACGCCAGCTTGATGATGCTGGCAGCCTGACTCGGGCGGGTGCATGGTCGGAACCCCGGCTGGTCGCTCCAGGCGGCCCGCCCGGACCGAGTCTTCGGATTCACGGTGGATGCAGCCTAATGGCTCAGACCAGCGAGGCGGCAGTGACAGGCCTGATGCGCCATGCAATACTGTCGACAGTCGACTATTTGCAACGTGTCCATTCTTGCTACACCAAACACCCGACCGGTCGCTGATGACGCGATGCCGCTGGGGCGTGTTGCAAAGTCGACCATCCGTATCGAGGTTGCGGACCGCCTTCGACAGGCGATCCTGGGTGGAGACTTGTTGCCGGGTAGCCCGCTCATCGAGACCATGCTGGCTGCTCAATTTCAAGTCAGTAGGGCACCACTGCGCGAGGCCATCCGGCAACTGGCAGAAGAGGGAGTGGTGGTCACGGTGCCTTACATCGGCACCAGGGTCATGGCACTTTCCGTCGATGACCTGCGCGAGATTCAATCGATGCGAGTCACTCTGGAGCGCTTCGCATTCAGACAAGCTTGGTCGCGCCGCGATGCTGAGTTTTCTCGTGAGCTCAGGCGGCGCCATGATGCGCTGACAGAGGCCATCGATAAAGGCGATGACGCTTCAAGCATCAACGCCGAGTTGGCGCTGCATGGTCTCGTGTACGAGGCCAGCGGGCATCGCCTGCTGCTTCGCGCGTGGGAAAGCCTGAGGGGCAAGCTCCAGCTTTACTGGGCCGCACACCATCGCGCCCACGGATCTCGCGGACCCCGTCGAGACAGTCACGATCAGTACGTCAATCTCGCGCTCGGCGACGACCTGCGAGCCATGCTGGCCGAAGTGACGTCGCACATGAAACGTGGCTCGGAAGTCACCGAGCGCTTTGTCAAGTCCCTTTCGACCAACAGCACTGAAGGAGTTACATGATGAGACGTCGCCAAATGGTTGCGGCTGCCGCTGCGGCACCCTTGACTGCCCTGCCATTCGCCGTCCAAGCCCAGGCGGGAGGCACGATGGCAGCAGTCAAGCAACGAGGAGTCCTGCGAGTTGGCGTGACCCAGGCACCACCCTGGTACAGCAAGGATCCCAAGAGCAATGAGTGGACCTCTGGCTTGGGCGTGTCGATGGGCAAGGCCATGGCCAGCGCACTGGGCGTCAAGTTTGAAGCCGTCGAAGTGACGTGGGGCACGGCCATTGCTGCCCTTCAAAGCAACAAGATTGATCTCATGTACATGCTGGACGCAACGCCTGAACGTGCACAAGCAGTGGACTTTCCGGCCACTGACTTGCTGTATTACTCGTTGGCGGTCTTGGCGCGTGACGACCTGCCGGTCAGGGCCTGGGCTGATCTGAACAACGAAAAAGTTCGCATTGCCGTTCCGCAAGCAAGCACGATGGACAAGTTCGTCAGCGAAACCACGCCGAAGGCTCAAATCCAGAGGTTCCCCGGGAACGCTGAAGCGATTGCAGCGTTCCAGGCAGGGCGCGTGGAGGCGGTGTGCCTGTTTCATCCGCCGTTGCTGGCCGCTCGCCAACGGCTGGGAAGTGGCAAGATCGTTGTGCCGACGCCAGTGCGCTCCCAGGCATCGAGCGTCGCGGTACGCAAGGAAGATGACAAGTCCTTCGTGAATTGGGTTGATCAATCGATCGCCGCTCACTACAAGAGCGGCCAGACTCAGAAGTGGTACGAGGAATTTCTGGTCGGTTTTGGACTCGACCCGAAGACTGTCCCACCGGTCATGAAGGAAATGCTGGGCAGCTGACGCCTGAGCCGCTGCTGCATGCACCGCTGGGATTTCGGGCCGGTCTGGGCCAACGCCGATCTGCTGCTGCTCGGGCTGTGGCACACCCTGCAGGTCACGGGAACGGCGCTGGCATTCGGCGTTCCACTCGGCTTGGTACTTGCGCTGGCCCGGCTCTCCAAGCGCAGCCTGCTGCGCTGGCCAGCGGGGATCGTGATCGAAATTTTTCGCACGACCCCGCCTCTGGTGCAGTTGTTCTGGTTCTTCTTCGCACTGCCGATCCTGGTTGGCGTGGAGATGACACCGTTTGCCGCCGCCTCGCTCACATTCGCGATCCAGTCTGCGGCCTTCTTTGCTGAGGCGTTTCGAGCGGGGATCGTGTCAGTGGACCGAGGCCAGTGGGAGGGTGCTCGGGCATTGGGCATGACGCAGCGCCAATTGATGCGCCGGGTCGTGCTTCCACAGGCCATCAAGCGCATGCTGCCGGCGTTCCTGGAACGTGTCATCGAGCTCATGAAGACAACGACGCTGGTGGCCACGATTTCCTATGCAGACTTGCTGTTCCAAGCGAACGAAGTGGCGCAAAAGACCTTCCGTCCGCTCGAAGTGTTCACGGTCGCCGCGCTGATGTACTTCGTTGTCATCTACGGCTTCAGCCTTGCCGCCGGTCGTCTGGAACGTCGTTGGCTGATCAGCGGAGAGGGGATGAACCGCTGATGGCCTACCAGTGGAACTTTGCTCCAGTCTGGGACAACGCAGACGTCTTGCTCAAAGGTGCCTTCGGCACTCTGCGCTTGTTCGCCATTTGCGCGATGGCTGGCTTGCTGCTTGGCTTGCTGGTAGGGCTTGCGCGGAACTCGAAAAGGCCATGGCTGCGAATGCCCGCCACAGTCTTCGTCGAATTCTTTCGCAACACGCCAGTGCTTGTTCAGATCCTTTGGTTCTACTTCGCGCTGCCCTTGCTGCTGCCCTTTGAGATCAGTCCACTTGCCGCCGCAGCCTTGGGCATCTCATTGAACTCCGCAGCCTTCACATCCGAGATCGTCAGAGGGGGCATTCTGTCCATCGACCGCGGCCAGTTGGAAGCTTCCCGGGCCCTGGGAATGAACCACAGCCAGGCGATGCGCCGAGTAGTGCTGCCACAGGCTCTGCGGCGCATGCTGCCTGCCCTTACCAACCGGGGCATAGAGATCTTCAAGATGACGACGCTTGCGTCAACAGTCGCCTACGTCGAACTGCTTCAGCAAGGAAAGCTGCTGGCGTCCCTGAACTTCAACCCCATCGAAACCTATACCGTGATCGCCGTGATCTTCTTCTTGTGCCTCCTGCCATTGGTACAAGCCACTTACTGGCTGGAGCGCCGGCTCGGGCGGGTGGACGCATGACGAAGGCACTCCTATCGATTCAGGCCCTACACAAGAACTTCGGCGCAGATGAGGTTCTTCGCGGCGTTGATCTGGAGGTGCAGCAAGGCGATCGCATCGCCATCTTGGGCGCCAGTGGTTCAGGCAAGAGCACTCTCTTGCGATGTCTGAACTTCATGGAGATTCCTTCCAGTGGAAGCGTCTCCATCGGCGGGCGAACGATCGATGCGCGCAACGACATGGAACTCACGCAGGTCCGCCAGCGGGTTGGCATGGTGTTCCAGCAGTTCAACCTGTTCCCGCACATGACGGTCTTGGGGAACGTGATGGAGGCGCTGCTCACGGTCAAGCGCATGCCTCGCGATGCGGCGCGCGAACTTGCCCTTGCGGAGTTGTCGCGCGTCGGGTTGGCCGACAAGGCTGCAGCCTGGCCAGCAAGGCTTTCTGGTGGGCAAAAGCAGCGCGTGGCCATTGCCCGAGCTCTTGCGATGCAGCCGGAATTGCTGCTGTTCGACGAACCCACCTCCGCTTTGGACCCTGAACTGGTGGGCGAGGTGCTTCGCGTCATTCGCACCCTGGCTGATGAGGGTCGGACGATGCTGCTAGTGACGCATGAGTTGGGTTTCGCGTACCACGTCGCCAATCGAGTTCTCTTCATCGCAGATGGTGTGATCTACGAGCAGGGCCCCCCAGAGCAGATTCTCAAGAACCCAGCCAAACCGCGAACGCAAGCCTTCTTGGCGAGCCACCGCGAATTCGATTTCTGAGAGCTCCATGAATCTCCAGCATACCGACAGTGCACAGGCATATGTGAGCGACCCCAGGAACGACTCGGTCGAGGTCTACGTCAACGGCCGATTCGTGCCCCGCCATGAGGCCGTGGTGTCAGTCTTTGACGCTGGCTTCGGGCTCGGTGATGGGGTGTGGGAGGGGCTGCGATTGGTCAACGGCCGAATCATCAGCCTGCAAGCCCATATGGACCGGCTGTACGAGGGTGCTCGGTCCATTGCGTTGGATATCGGGCTGACCCAGCAGGAAATGATCGATGCTGTGATGCAGACATTGAGGCGCAACGGCATGCAGGACGGCGCTCATGTCCGGCTGATGGTCACACGAGGCGTCAAGCGCACGGTGAATCAAGATCCGCGGTTTGTGATCGGTCCGCCAACGATCGTCATCGTTGCGGAGTTCAAGACGCCACGCCCCGAGAGCAAGGCCAAAGGCTTGACCTTGTTCACCAGCACGTTCCGCACCAGTGGACCGGACGTCTTCGATCTGCGCTTGAACTCACACAGCCGGCTGAATCTGATCCAGGCCCTGATTCAGGCCATCCATGCGGGTGCTGATGAAGCCCTGATGCTCGATCCGAGAGGTTTCGTCGCCAGTTGCAACAGCACGAACTTCTTCATCGTACGCGGCGCAGAGCTTTGGACGAGCACTGGTGCCTACAACTTCAAAGGCATCACCCAAGCAAGCGTCATGGATGCGTGGCGCGCAGCGAACGGCACGGTCCGCGAGTGCGACTTCACGCTTGCACAGGTCTACAACGCCGACGAAGCTTTCGTCACGGGCACTCTCGGGGGCGTTACTCCCGTTGTGAAGATCGATGGCCGAGTGATTGGCAGTGGCCGCCCTGGAGCCATGACACAGCTTGCTGCTGAACGATACCTCGCAAAGGTTCTTTCCAGCTGAAGCTCGGGAGCCAGGCTCAGGAACAAGGGCTCATCGGGGCCTGTGCAGATGGGTGTCGCCCACGTTCCGACAGGAAGGCTCATGAGGCGACCGTTCGGCCGGGGAGTCTGCATGCGCTTTGCAGCGGTTGCGGTCTGTCGCGGCCGGCGGTCGTACTCACGGTAAGCGTCATCAAGCCGACGTTCGGCTTGACTGCTGACGCCGGGCTGAGCGACAGCTTGGCGAGGTGATGCTGACGTAGGAGGCACCGACCTTGGGCGGCACCACCGGAACCCAGCCAGTGACCGCTCCTCACAGCCACGAACTCACCCACTCGACCCCTATGCATAGGGGGTCGCTTTGGAGAGCTCTGCATAGCGACCCAAACCTGCCGGTCGGGCTGCTTCGGATCAACCTGGCGAGCAGCAATGGGTCCAAACCAGGCCCACGCGAACCCGATCTCGATCCCGTAGATTTGCCGGACGAGACGGACTGCCAGATGTCCGACTTCCGAAGTCCGCAGTGGAGCTCGGTCAACCGCCGCCGACCGCGCCGTGATGCAGTCGCCCAAGGTGTACTTCTACGACACCGGACTGGTTCGGGGCGAAGAAGGCGCGCGCCTACGGAACACCGTGGCCGCGATGCTGCTCAAGTATGTGCAGTTCCTCGCCGACTCACAGGGGCGGGACACGGGCTGCTGGGCCAGGCGCTGCAGGCGCTGGCCCTTCGGGGTGGCAGCGGCCTGCCAGGCTGGCTGGTGCGCAGCCACGTGGTGCTGGCCTGCACGCTGGTGGCGCTGGGCGTGGCCAATGCCATCGTGGCAGCATTGCTGTCACCCGACTGGAAGGCGCGCACCGAAAACGTCACCGAGTGGTGGGGCGCCCTCATCTTCGTGCTGTGCTTCTTCACGCTGGCCGCGATGTGGGCACGCTGCGGGCTGCGGCCGCGCTTGCAGTCGGGCTGAGAGCGTTGGGTGCCGGACCTGTAGAGCACCCGTCTGCTCGGTCAGCAACTGCAGCAGCAGGCACTGACGGATGCCGCCGTACCGGCAGTGGCCGATGCCGCATCCCCCGCGGGGCGGCGCTTCAGGTCTTTCGCTTCGCGATCAAGGCTTCGAGTGCGGCTTGTTCCTCCGGCTTCATGCCGTAGGAATGGTCGGCATCGGGGAAGCTGCCCTCGCGGACTTCTGCGGCAAATCGTTGCAGGGCTTCGACCGCGATCTCCGAGAGGTTCGCATAGCGCTTGGTGAACTTCGGCTTGAACTGGTCGAACACGCCGAGCAGGTCGAACGCCAACAAGAGCTGGCCGCAACTTGCATTGCCCGCCCCGATGCCGAACGTGAAGATCTTCACCGCGTCGTCGACCGCCTTGGCCACCACCGCGGGCACGGCTTCGATCTCGAAGCCGACCGCGCCCGCAGCTTCTATGGCCTGGCCGTCTTCAATGATGCGCAGGGCCTCGTCGGCGGTGCGGCCTTGAAGCTTGAAGCCACCGTACAGGTGCATGTAGTGGGGGCACATGCCCACATGGCTCATCACCGGCACGCCGGCGTCGGCGATGGCACGGACGATGTGCGCCTTCTCCTTGCCGCCCTGCATCTTCACGACATCTGCACCACCCTCCTTCATGAGGCGCACCGCGTTGTGCACACCCAGTTCAGGCGTGGCGTAGGAACCGTAGGTCATCGACACCATGATCATGCAGGTCGGTGCCCCGCGTCGCACTGCCTGGGCATGCGCGATCATGGTGTCGATGGTGACGGGCAGCGTGTTGGGCAACCCGTAGCTCACCATGCCCAGGCTGTCACCCACGGCGGCGATGTCGATGCCCGCGCGTTCAGCCCAGACCGCGCTGGGGTAGTCGGGGATGGAGGCCATCACCACCTTCTGGCCTGCCTTCTTGCGCAGCGCGAGATCGGGGACGGTCAGCTTCTTGCGTTCTTCGGCCATGTGTTTGCCCCTTTGCAACGACGCGCCTTGGAGGCGCGCAGGTTTCTCGGACGACTCGGGCTCAGGCCCGGAACTCGGTCTTCTCGGTGCCTTGGTAGAGTGCCTTCACCTGGCGTCCCATCGCGTCGGCGTGGGCGGCCAGGGCGGCCTCGTCGAGGTCGGCCCTGGGGCGCGGCTCGGGGTCGAAGTGGTGGTACTTGTCGGTGCCTCTCACGAGGACGGCAGAGTCACGCACCTTGGTCTGGCGCACGTAGGTCGGGATGTAGCGGACGGCCAGGCCGATGCGTCGGTCGTTGCTGCGGTTGGCGTCCGAACCGTGCACGAGCTTGATGTGATGCAAGGACATCTCGCCGGGCTGCAAGGTCAGTCCCACAGCCTTGCTCTTGTCGACGTCGACCGCGATCTCCTGGCCGCGCGACAGCAGGTTGTCCTTGTCGAAGGTGTCCACGTGGGGCAGCTGATCGACCTTGTGGCTGCCGGGAATCACCTGCATATAGCCGCTCTCTTCGGTCACGTCGGACAGTGCGATCCAGGCCGTGATCACTTCGTCCGGGTCCAGGCCCCAATAGGTGGAGTCCTGGTGCCAGGAGACGAAGCCAGGACTGTGGGCTTCCTTGATGAAGAAGTTGGTGTTCCAGCAGAGGATGTCCGGGCCGATGGCATCCTCGATGGCGTCGAGCACCTTCGGGTGATGCACCAGCGCATCGGCCCAGGTGAACAGCAGGTGCACCTTGTGCCGTAGGTTGCCCTGCAGGGGCTGTCCCAGCTTCCCCTCGTGGGCCTCGAGTGCCTGCCTGTACTGCAGCGCCTGCTCGGCTGTCATCACCCGAACCGGCGCGAAGTAGCCGTCGCGGCGATAGGCCTCGACGGCGGCGGGCGACAACAGCTTGGGCATGGCGAGTATCCTTTGCGGAATTGGCTCTGTGAGCCTCTAACATATCACAAACATGTCTGAAATTCGGCCCACTCGATGATCAAGCCCCAGCGTCCGAATCCCCAGCGGGCTGGCAAGACGCCGGCAAGGTCTGCGACCCAGCCACCGGTGCGGGCACGTCCAAGATCCACTCTGCGCACTGGGGCGCGCGAAGCTGAATCGCCCACCGCACCCACCGACACATCGATCACCACATCGCCCGCCCTGTCGACGGGACGAATCGGCGGCCCTGCACTGGCCGACCAGGCGCGCGCGCAGCTTGAGGAGTTGATCGTCCAGCTCGAGCTGCCACCGGGCAGCGTGTGGTCGGAAGTACAGCTCAGCGAGAGGCTGGGCATCGGCCGTACGCCGGTGCGGGAGGCATTGCAACGACTGGAGGGTGACCACCTGGTGAGGATCCTGCCCCGGCTGGGTGTGCAGGTCACCGAGATCAACGTCACGCAGCAGCTGCGGCTTCTCGAGGTTCGTCGTGTACTCGAACGCCTGGTGGCCCAGAACGCGGCGCGGCGCGCTACGCCCGAGGAGCGCGAGCAACTGCTGCGCATGGCCGATGCGCTGGAGGGGATGGTCGACGGCGACGTGCTGAAGTTCCTGCGCTACCACTACGAGATCAAGCGCTACATCGCCGAGTGCGCTCGCAACCCCTTTGCGGCGGCCGCCATTGCGCCGACCCACGCCATGTCACGACGATTTTATTTTCTGCACTACCGGCGGGCGCATGACCTGCCGGTCGCGGCGCGGCACCATGCCGATGTCATCCGCGCCATCGCGCTTGGGGAAGAAGCTCGTGCCGGTGCGGCGGCAGAGTCGCTGATGGACTACGTCGAGCAGATCACGCGAGACACCGTCATGCTCAAAAGCTGAAGCACGGCGTCCCGGCCGTGCTGCGATGCAGCAGCCGAAATGGGCCCTGACTTCGCGCTACCACCGTTGACATTGCTGGATGGCGGCACGTATCATGTTTGTGCCATATCACGATCCGCCAACCAGGAGTGCATGCGCATGTCGACAGCCCGAAGGAAGTTTCTCAGCACCTCCGTCGCCGCCGGCGCGGCGGCCGTCGCTCTCGGTGCGCCCGCGATTGCGCGCGCGCAGGCCGTCACGACCTGGCGCTGTCAGTCGATGTGGAGTGCCGCCGAGCTGACCTACAAAGCTTTCGAGGACTTCTGCGGCCGCGTCAGGGCAGCGTCCAACGGCCGACTTGTCATCCAGCCTTTCGCGGCCGGCGCGGTGACAGGTGCGTTCGAGTCGCTCG
Organism: Rubrivivax sp.; assembly: GCA_021300575.1. Lineage (GTDB taxonomy): Bacteria > Pseudomonadota > Gammaproteobacteria > Burkholderiales > Burkholderiaceae_C > Rubrivivax. The sequence continues at coordinate 11,416 of JAJTDM010000042.1, read as the reverse complement.
ACGCCGTGACTGCGGGCGTTTTGCAGGGGCATTCGTCGTGGCCCGGCTACTGGACCGGCAAGGACGCCGGGCTGGCCGTCATCAGCGACTTCGTTTTCGGCTACCAGCATCCCTGGCAGGCCGAGGCCTGGTTTCACCACCGCGGCGGACTGCAGATGCTGCGCGAGGCCTATGCCAGGTACAACGCCTACCCGGTGGGCGTGAGCTGGTGGGGCGTCGAAACCGTGGTGGCCAAGAAGGCCATCAACCGCATGGAAGATTTCAAGGGCGTCAAGTTCCGTTCGCCGCAGGGCATGACTGCCGAGATCCTCACCAAGCTCGGTGCCTCTATCGTCGTGCTGCCGGGCGGTGAGGTGTTCTCGGCGCTGGACAAGGGTGTCGTCGATGCCGCCGACTGGGGCACGCTGTCGATGAACCACCGCATGGGCTTCCACGACGTGGCCAAGTTCCCGACCAAGCTCTTCCACTCGATGCCGGTTCAGGAGTTCACCGTCAACCTGGACGCCTGGAAGAGGTTGCCCGACGACCTGAAGGCGATGCTGACCGGCCTGACGCGGGAGTGGACCTGGGACCAGGTGCAACGTGTCTCCGTCGACGACTCCCGCGTGACGCGCGAACTGCTCGGCAAGGGCGTGACGCCTGTGAACTGGGGAGACGCCGAAATGACCAAGATCCGCACCCTGGCCCAGAAGACCTGGGAAGACTGGGCGAAGAAGACGCCTTTGGCGAAGGCCGCCTACGACTCTCAACTGGCCTGGCTCAAGGAACTCAAGGTCGTCGCATAATGGTGACCGACGACGAGGGCACTGCGGCCAGCGTCGCGCCACCGATCTCGCTGTCGAGGGCCGACCGCTTCTGCGACGCGGTCGACCGAATCAACAGCTGGGTCGGTCGCAGCCTCGCGTTGACGATCTTCATCGTCACGGGCGTCATCCTGATCGAGGTCTTCGCACGCAGCGTGCTCGGGCAAGCCACCAGTTGGGCCAACGAGACCACGATCTATCTTTCGGCTTGCGCCTACCTCCTGAGCGGCGGCTATGCGCTGGCGCACCGCAGTCACGTGCGCATCGACGTCATCTACGAACGTCTGACAGCCCGGACCCGCACCCGGCTCGACCTCTTCACCTTCATGTTCTTCTGCTTGTACGTGGGGGCGCTCATCTGGGTCGGCAGCACGCTCGCCTGGACCTCGTTCCTTCAAGCTGAAGGCACCGGTACGCCTTGGAACCCGCGCATCTGGCCAGTGAAGCTCGCCATCCCATTGGCCGGGCTGCTGCTGCTGCTGCAGGGCATCGCCAATCTGCTGCGCGATCTGGGCCTGGCGCGACGCGAGGGGCGCGCGACATGAGTATTGAACTGCTCAGCTTGCTCTTCGTGGCGGTGTTCGTCGCCGTCCTGCTGACGGGCTTGCCGCTAGCCTTCGCCACGGGAGCGGTGGCAGTCTTCTTCTCGCTCGTCCTTTTCGGCGTGCCTGGTCTGACCCTTGTCGTCGGCCGCGTGTTCACGCTGATGGGCAACTACGTGCTGCTCTCGGTGCCCCTGTTCATCTTCATGGCCTGTGTGCTCGAGAAGGCCGGCATCGCAGAAGCCATATTCCGTGCCGCGCATGTGTGGGCAGGGCGCCTGCGGGGCGGGCTGGCCGTGGCGGTGATCATCTCCTGCGCGTTGATGGCTTCGATGGTCGGCGTGATCGGCGCCGAGATCGTGACGATGGGCGTCATCGCACTGCCGGCAATGCTGTCGCGCGGCTACAAGAAGGAGCTGGCACTGGGCTGCATCTGCGCAGGTGGCGGACTGGCCACCCTCATTCCGCCCAGCGTCGTCTTCATCATGTACGGGCTGACCGCGGGCACATCCATCGGCCAGCTCTACATGGCGGGCGTCGTGCCGGGGCTGATGCTGGCAGCGATGTATATCACCTACATCATCGTGCGCTGCAAGTTGCGGCCCGACTTTGCGCCGCCGGCCAGCGACGAGGAACTCGCTGTGCCGCTGCGGGAAAAGCTCCTGTTGCTGAAGGAACTCATCGTGCCTGGCCTGGTGGCCTTCGGCGTACTCGGCTCGCTGTACCTGGGCATCGCCACGCCCACCGAGGCGGCCGGGGTCGGCGCGGTGGGCGCCATCGCCGCCATGGCCTGGAACGGCAAGTTCGGGTGGGACAAACTGCGCAGCGCCGCCTTTGACACCGCCAAGGTCACGGTGATGCTGTATTGGCTCTTCTTCGGGTCGTCGGCCCTGATAGGCGTCTACACGCTGGCCGGCGGTACCCAGCTGATACAGGACATGATGACCAATCTGCCGGTGAGCCCTATCGGTGTCGTCATCCTGATCATGATCATCTGGATCATCCTCGGCATGTTCATTGACTGGATCGGCATTCTGCTGCTCACGGCTCCCATCTTCGTGCCGGTGGCGACCAAGCTGGGGTTTGACCCGGTCTGGCTGGGGGTGCTTTTCTGCATGAACATGCAGATCTCGTACATCTCGCCACCTTTCGGCCCCGCTGCGTTCTATCTCAAGGGAGTGACCCCGCCGGGCATCACGCTGACCGACATCTTCCGCTCGATATGGCCGTACGTGGGCCTGCAAGTCATCGCACTCGGCCTCGTGATCGCCTTCCCGCAGATCGCGCTTTGGTTGCCCGGCACCATGGGTCGATGAGGAGTCGGCATCGTGTTGCGCTCGCTGGATGCCGTTGTCGATGTGATGCACGTACCCGCCACGGGCGATGCAGGCGCAGCTGTTCGCGCGGTGCCGATCCTGGACTCTGCCTGCGACCGGGACTGCGAAATCCTGATCGTCGGCGGCGGCACAGGGGGCGTGGCCGCGGCGCTGGCTTCAGCACGCGCCGGCAGGCAGGTGGTACTGCTCGAAGAGACCGATTGGCTCGGTGGCCAGATGACCTCGCAAGGGGTTAGCGCGCTGGACGAGCACGAGTACATCGAGACCTTCGGCGGTACCGCGAGCTACATGCAGTTGCGAGCGATGCTGCGCGATCACTACCGTGCCCAGGCGGGTGAGGCGGGTCGACGCCTGGACTTCAACCCTGGGCAGTGCTGGGTGACGCGCCTGGCGTTCGAGCCGCGGGCAGCAGTACGGGTGGTCGAGCGAATGCTGCAGCCGCACGTGCTCGCCGGGCGCCTGACGGTGCACCTGCGCAGCAAGGCGGTGGCTGCCGAGGTGCAGGGTGATCGCATAGCCGCCGTTGTCGCGATGGACCTGGACGATGCGAGCCTGCTGCGATTCCATCCGCAGCTGGTGATCGACGCCACGGAACTGGGCGACCTGTTGCCGCTTTGCGGCGCAGAGCACGTGGTCGGAGCCGAGACCGTGGCGGAGACCGGCGAGCCGCAGGCGCAGCCTCTCGAGCCCAAGCCGCACTGCGTGCAGAGCTGCACCTACACCTTCGCCTGCGAGCGGCGTGACGAAGGCGAGAACCACGCCATCCCGCGGCCGGAACGCTACGGTCACTACCGTGCTGCGCAGCCCTACAGCCTGCGCATCGAGGTGCATGGCGGTGAGATCTATGGCGAATCGAGCGGCTGGCTGGACTACAGGATCTTCGACACCCTGCCCGGCACCAAGGGCGGGCTGTGGACTTATCGTCGGCTGCTGGACCGCCGTGTTTTCGAGGGCAGCGTCGCGCACGACCTGACCTTGTTCAACTGGCCGGGCAACGACTACCGCGACCGCAGCCTGCTGCAGGGGTCGGCCCTCGACATGGCGTGCGCGCTGCAGGACGCCAAGCGCGTCAGCCTGGGCTTCCTGCACTGGTTGCAGACCGAGGCGCCAGCGTCGGAGTCGCGTCTGGGTGCCCCGGAAATCCGCCTGCGACCCGACGTCATGGGCAGCTCCGACGGCCTTTGCAAGTTTCCGTACATACGGGAATCGCGGCGCATCCGTGCGCGCAAGACCATCGTCGAACAGGAAGTCTCGGCCCACCATCAGCCGGGACCGCGCGCTGCATTCTTCAGCGACTCGGTGGGCGTAGGCTGGTATCCCATCGACATCCATCGTTCGGGCCCCGACGACGTGGGCGCGAGCTGCCGCACGCGGCCGTTCCAGATCCCCCTGGGCGCGCTGCTGCCCGTGCGGATCGGCAACCTCATCGCCGCGGCCAAGAATCTCGGCACCACCCACATCACCAACGGCTGCTACAGGTTGCACCCCATCGAGTGGAACATCGGCGAGGCCGCCGGCATGCTGGCCGCACTGGCGATGGAAGAACGCGTGGCACCCGCGGCAGTGCATCAAGACGCCGACCTGCTGGCCCGGCTGCAACGCCGGCTGCTCGATGCCGGCGTGCCGCTCGCGTGGCTCACCGATATGGCAAGGGACGACCCGCTTTTCGTCGGCAGCCAGCTGCTCTTCATGCGTGGAGCGCTCGCGACCGGCCCCGACCTGCGGTTCGATCCTGCAGCAGCGATGTCGCCCCAGGAGTGGCAGCAGTCTGGCGGGACCGAACCGGTGCCGGCGACGCGCGGCGATGCGGCCAGGCGCTGGAGCGAGCGCGCCTGGGTGCCCTGATTCAATCCCGAAGGGAGAACGCCATGACGCCCGATCAGATCCTGAAGACCCCACCCAAGGTGCTCACGCAAGCGCAACGCGAGTTCTACTTCAGCGAAGGGTATCTGTGCGTAGAGCGCGCGATCGATGCCTCGTGGCTGGCGCGCTTGCGAGCAGCGACCGAAGAGCTGGTGGAACGCAGCCGCGCGGTGGCGAAGGCCGACGTCGTCTTCGATCTCGAGCCTGGACACAGCGCTGCCGCGCCGCGCCTGCGCCGCGTCTCCAACCCGGTCGAGCAGCACCCGGCGTTCTGGGACTATTGCGTCAAGTCACCGATGCCCGACATCGTCGCCGATCTCGTCGGTCCCGACGTCAAGTTCCACCACTCCAAGCTCAACTTCAAGTGGGCTCGAGGGGGTGAGGAGGTGAAGTGGCACTACGACATCAGCTTCTGGCCGCACACGAACTATTCGCCGCTGACGGTGGGCACCTACCTCTACGACTGCGGCATGGACCAGGGGCCGCTGGCGGTGCTGCCGCGCAGCCATCTGATCGAGCCGATGCTGTCTCAATACGACGCGAGCGGGCAGTGGACCGGTTGCCTGTCGGCCGCCGATTGCGCCCGGCTGGACCTCACCAAGGCTGTCTACCTGCCGGGGCCGGCCGGCTCGCTGACGCTGCACAACTGCCGTACGCTGCACTACTCGGCGCGCAACGAATCCGATCTCGGCCGGCCCTTGCTGTTGAACACAATGACTTCTGCGGACGCGTTCCCGTACACGGTGAACCCGATCAAGCCGCTGCACGACCAGTTCATCCTGCGCGGCGCACGCGCGCGGTTTGCGCACCACGATCCGCGGCCCTGCCTCATTCCGCCGGACTGGTCAAAAGGCTACACGTCGATCTTCGCGCTGCAGCAGGAAGAGGCGGTGCAGATCGTCGAGCGCTGAGCCTTGCGGCGACGCCATTGCGCCATGAGCGCTCGGCGGTGGTTTCTCTGGCGACCCACCTTGCCTGAAGCGAGCCGGGGCTCAGGGGCCAGGTGACTGCGATCTGCGCTCAATGCGCGGCGAAGAAGCGCCGCAGGTGGTCGGCCAGCAGTTCCGGCTGCTCGTCGGGAATGAAATGCCCGCAGTCGGGCAGGCTGGCGCCGCGCACGTCGCTGGCGATCGTCCGCAAGGACTCCAGCGGCTCCTCGCCGCGGCCCCGCGACTCGGCGCGCGCTCCCCCGAGTGCCAGCACCGGCATCGGCAGGCGAAAGCCCGATTCGAAGAGGGCCAGGTTGTCTGCGTGGTCGCGGGGCATGCTGCGGTAGTACGCGAAGCCGGCGCGCAATCCGCCCAGCTTGCTGTAGCAGCGCACGTATTCGTCGACATCGGCCGGGCCGATGGCGCCGCGTTGCCAGCTGAAATTCTCGTAGAACCAGCCGAGGTAGGTGCGTTCGCGGCCTTGAACCAGCGCTTCGGGCAGGTCGGGCGTCATGTGGAAGGCATGGTGCCAGCGCTTGCCGCCCTGTGTGATGTCCGGCCCGAGGCCTGGGATCGTCACGTCCAGGATGCTGAGCGTGCGCACGGCCGACGGCATGGCGCAGGCCAGAGCGAAGGCCGTGGGACCGCCCCAGTCGTGGCCGACGAGATGAAAGTGCTCAAGCTTCAGCTGCGCGCAAAGCTCGACCAGGTCGCGCGCGATGGTCTTCTTGTCGAAGCCGTCGACGGGCGCAGAGCTGTCGCCTAGGCCCGGCAGGTCAGGCGCGATCAGGCGGTACTCGGGGGCCAGCAAGGGCATCAGCTTGCGCCACTCGTACCAGGTCTGCGGCCAGCCGTGAAGCAGAAGAACCGGTATGCCCGTGGGCGATCCAGTGCTCGCCACGTGCATGGAAAGCCGGCTGAGACGAAGGGTCTGGTGTTCGATATGCATGCCTGTCTACTGCCTCCTGTGTCGTTGTCGCCCTGCTCGTCGGAGCTGGCGCAGAACGACGATGAATCATGCCGTCTGGCAGGAGTTTCGGACTTGTCCTTCTCCCGCATCAAGTGTGGTCGACCACATTTGATGCGGGAGATCTGCATGTCCGGTTCGATGAGCGGGATGTGGAAACGGAGCTACGGCGAGGTCACTCGGGCACCGCCAGACGAAAGGGGCGGCAACAGACAAACCGAACCTACTGCCACCGCGCCACATCTCGACTCTACCGACCAACGACAGCCCTGTGCCCGAACTAACCGCCAGACAGCCGAGACCCGAAGTGGGTGGCCAAGCCATTGGATTCTCATGGTTGACCGGCGTTCGACTCTTGCGGCCCTGGCGCCCCACCACTGCCCGGAGGCAAGCGGCCGCTCTGACTGCACTGCCGCCGCTCAGGCAATCGCGGTGAAGGACAGCAGCGGGTCGTGCCTTGAAAGCCGATCTACCGAACCAGAAGCTCGCAACCTGCCATCCGACTTGATGGCGCCGGCGAGCCGCCGTGCGCCCCACATCTCGTAAGCCGCGACAGGCGCGCTGCCACGGCCGCGGCCGCCGAACAGGGATCGGATGGCACCGCAGCCGACGCCGGGCGCACCTGCCTTTTCCCGGGGGCGCGTCTTTCGCAACCCCTACAATAACTGCGGCCAGTCTGCCTCCCACCATGACCCCACTTTTTAAGTCCATCGCGGTCGTCGGTGCCGGCGCCGTTGGCAGTTTCTACGGCGCGATGCTGGCGCGTGCCGGCCACGCGGTGACGCTGATCGGCCGCGCGCCGCATGTGCAGGCCATCTCCGAACACGGGCTGCGCCTGCAAATGAAAGGCCAGGTCCACACGGTATTGTTGGCCGCCAGCACGGACCTGGCGGCGGTTGGCGACACCGACCTGGTTCTGGTGTGCGTGAAGTCGCCTGACACCGACGCGGTGGCGCGCCAGTTGGCCCCCCTGTTGAAGCCCGACGCGCTGGTGATGAGCCTGCAGAACGGCGTGGACAACGCCGAAACCCTGGTCCGCCACCTGACCCAGGCCGTGGTGCCGGTGGCGGTGTACGTGGCCACGTCCATGCCCGGGCCGGGCGAAGTGCATCACCATGGCCGGGGCGACCTGGTGATCGGACCGATGCATGCCGCCGCGGCGGCCGATGCCGCATGGGCGGCGCGTCTGCAGCGGGTGGTGGACCTGTTCGCCGGCGCCCAGGTGACGGTGCGCGTTTCGCCCGACGTCGTCGGCGAGCTGTGGCGCAAGCTGATGGTCAATTGCGCCTACAACGCGGTGTCGGCGCTGACCCGGCAGCCCTACGGACACATGGCCGCACTGCCTGCCGTCGTCGATCTGCAGCGCGCCGTGGTGCGCGAGGTGGTGGCCGTGGCAAACGCCGCGGGCCAGACGATGGAACTGGACGCTTCGCTGGCTGCCATGGCCGCCATTGCCACGGCCATGCCCGGCCAGCACTCGTCTACCGCGCAGGACATGGCACGCGGCAGGACAACCGAGATCGACCACCTCAACGGCTTTGTGGCTCGGCGCGGCGCCGAGCTGGGTGTGCCGACCCCGGTGAACCAGGCCCTGCATGCGCTGGTCAAGCTGATCGACATCAACCGAACGCCGGCTGAGAGGCCGAGCGTGGCCAACGCCGAGCTTCAGCCCGTCCCGGACGCCTTCGCCCAGGCGCTGCGCCAGCTGGGGCTGGCTGGCGGCGAGACCTTGCTGGGCCTGCCGCTGACCGGGGGTGTCTCTTCGGACATCTGGCGCATCGAAACCGGGCGCGGCCCGGTTTGCGCCAAGCGTGCCTTGGCCAAGTTGCGCGTGGCCGCCGACTGGCACGCGCCTGTCGAGCGCAACCAGTACGAAGCGCGCTGGATGCGCGTGGCGCAGGCCGCAGACCCCGGCTGCACGCCGCAGGTGCTGGGCCAGCACCCCGGTCTGGGCGTGCTGGTGATGCAGTGGCTGGCGCCGGCCGAATTCCGCTTGTGGAAGTTGATGTTGCGCGACGGGCAGGCCGACGCCGCCACGGCGCAGGCGGTGGCCCGTAGACTGGTACGCATTCACGCATATGCCGCCGCGCGGGCCGACGAATGGGCTCCGCTGTTCGACACCGACGCGACCTTCTTCGACATCCGTCTTGCGCCCTATCTGTTGGCCACGGCGCAGCGCCACCCCGATCTCGCCACGCGCTTGCAGGCGCTGGTGGCGCAGACGCAGTCAAACAAGCGCACCCTGGTTCACGGCGACGTCAGCCCCAAGAACATCCTGATCGGCCCCAACGGCCCGGTGCTGCTGGACGCCGAGTGCGCCTGGTGGGGCGACCCCGCGTTCGACCTCGCGTTCTGCCTGAACCATCTGCTGCTGAAATGCCTGTGGACGCCCGCGGCGCAAGCTGACTTTCTGGCCGGGTTTGCGGTGCTGGCCGAGACCTACCTTGCCGGGGTGGACTGGGAGACGCGGGAGTCGCTCGAGCGCCGCGCTGCAGCGCTGCTGCCCGGCCTGCTGCTGGCGCGCGTGGATGGCAAATCGCCGGTCGAATACCTCACCGCCGACTCCCAGCGCGACGCCGTGCGCCGCGTGGCGCGGCCCCTACTGCAACAACCCGTGGCCCGTCTGGGCGACATCAGTGCCGCCTGGCGGCAAGGACTCGAACCATGACCGCTGCCACCTCCATCCGCGCACTGCACGCGCGCCGTGTGTGGGACAGCCGTGGCCGCCCCACCGTGGAAGCCGAGGTGCAACTGCATGGGGGCGCCATGGGCAGCGCCATCGTGCCGGCCGGCGCCAGCAAAGGGGCGCGCGAGGCGCTGGAATTGCGTGACGGCGGCGAGGCCTTTGGGGGGCTGGACGTGCAGCGCGCTGTTCGCAACGTGAACGGCGACCTCGCACCTGCGGTGATCGGCCTGGCGGCCGATGACCAAGCCGCTCTGGACGCGGTGTTGATCGCTCTGGATGGCACGCCCAGCAAAACGCGCCTGGGCGCCAACGCCACGCTGGCGGTGTCCATGGCGGCTGCGCACGCCGCCGCGGCGGCACACGGCGTGCCGCTGTACCGGTACCTGCGCGGTGACGGCGGGTTGCTGCTGCCGATGCCGCAGATCCAGATCTTCGGCGGTGGCGCGCATGCCGGCCGGCGTGTCGATATCCAGGACTTCATGGTTGTGTGCCCGGGCGCCGGCAGTTTTGCGCAGGCGCTGGAGTGGACGGCCGAGGTCTACCGCCATGCCGGGCTGCTGATGCGCCAGCGCGGCAGCCTGGCCGGCGTGGCCGACGAAGGGGGCTGGTGGCCGGCCTTCGATACCAATGAAGAGGCGCTGGAGGCGTTGGTCGAATCCATCGAAAAGGCCGGTTATGTGCCCGGCGAACAGGTGGCCATTGCACTCGACATCGCCGCCAGCGACTTCGGCCACGGTGGCCGCTACACACTGGGGCTGGAGCGGCGCGAGCTGGACAGCGACGGCCTGATCGAGTTGCTGCTGCGCTGGTGCGAGCGGTTCCCGATCGTCAGCATCGAAGACCCGCTGGCCGAAGACGACCCTGCGGCCTTCGCGCGCTTCACGGGGGCGGTGGGCCATCGAATGCAGGTCGTGGGCGACGACTTCCTGGTGTCAGATGCTGTGTTGTTGCGCCAGGCCGTGGCCGCGGGCGCTGCCAACACGGTGCTGCTGAAGCCCAACCAGCGCGGCACCCTGAGCGAAACGCTGCAGTGCTGGCAGGCCGCTCAGGATGGCGGCTATGCCGCCATTGTGTCGGCGCGCTCGGGCGAGACCGAAGACACCACCATCGTCGACCTGGCCATCGGTTGGCAGGTGGGCCAGCTGAAGGTGGGCTCCTTTGCACGCAGCGAGCGCATGGCGAAGTGGAACGCGGTGCTGCGCATCGAGGAGCTCGCTGGCGCAGCAGGGCGGTTCGCGGGGGCAGGAGTGTTCGGGCGCAGCCCCAGTGGCCTCAACGATCCCCCCACTCAAGCGCGGTGACGATCCACGCTGGCGATCTTCGCCGGTCAGCTGGTGGCCGCGCTGGTGCCGGACCCTACGGCAGCGGCCCTATCGACCGAACAGGGGCCGAGGGCGCCAGTACGAACCAGAATTCCCTGCACCGATGTATGCGCTCGATTGAAAAGCTGGGCAATCTGATGAAGAGGCCAGCCTTGCCTCCAGCGTTCCCACATCAATGCCTTGTGGCTGTCAGTGTAGAAAGTTCGCGTCCGGTACTTCATCTGCAACACTCCTTCTGCTCACGCAGCGAACGGTGCGTTGCATCGACCAGTTGAGTCCGCCTTTGAAACCGGTCATTGACGCGGCGATTTCCTGAACGGTCCTACGAAAGCTCTTGGCCGGGTCAAGTCAAAGACGGCCCCAGACTCGGCGCCGGAGACCTGTCGTTTAGCCGCTCGCCTTGGCGATACCTGGGCGTGCGGGGCGACCGACCGGTAGTGGCCGTTATGCACAGTGCTCAGTTGTGTGCAGGACACCGACGCCGTCAGGCTGCAGGCCGCATGAACGCTGGCGTTACCTGCATCAAGGCCGAGGACGCGCTGCACATAACGCTTTATTTCCGGCCAGGCGAGACCGAGGGCAAACAGTCTTGTCACGCGGTAGCCGCCGACCCGATGGCGATGGCACACCGCCCAACAGAGTTCGCCCGCTTGTGACGGGTCTTCCCTCGACAGGGGCCAATGAGGTCCCTGGGATCGGAACAGTTCGCCGCACGGCTGGAGATGAAGCCGCGGTGCGCAGCCTCAGCAAGGATTCGTCGCCTTTGGCACCTCTGAGCATGACTGTCAGGCGACACGACAAACTGACCCCCTGACGACACGAGGAATTGACCCCTTCGTGGAAGGAGGTCGAAGGTAAGCGTGGCCTGAACACCCTCTTGACGAGGGTTTCGTCTCAGACGTCGACCACTGGTCGCAGCAGCGCGAACCCGACCCGCCAGGTGGTTCCGTCGCCTGGGTCGATGCTG
>JAJTDM010000089.1 GCA_021300575.1 Rubrivivax sp. | reverse complement strand
GCTGAAGACTGCCGACGAGATCGAGGGGATGCGCCAGGCCTGCCGACTGGCTTCCGAGGTGCTGGACATGCTGACGCCGCACGTCAAGCCCGGCATCACCACGCGTGAGATCGACCGCATCGCCCACGAGTACATGACCCAGGTGCAGCAGGCCGTACCGGCCACGCTGGGCTACCAGCCCCCGGGTTATCCGCCCTACCCCGCCTCGCTGTGCACCTCGCTCAACGAGGTGGTGTGCCACGGCATTCCGGACGATCGGCCGCTGAGGAACGGCGACATCGTCAACATCGACGTCACCGTCATCAAGGACGGCTGGCACGGCGACAACAGCCGCATGTACCTGGTCGGCGAGGCCTCCATTGCCGCGCGGCGCCTGTGCAGCGTGACCTTCGAGGCCATGTGGAGGGGCATCGTCAAGGTCAGGCCGGGGGCGCGCCTGGGTGACATCGGCCACGCCATCCAGACCCATGCCGAGCACGCCGGCTTTTCCGTGGTGCGGGAGTTCTGCGGCCATGGCGTGGGGCGCAAGTTCCACGAGGAACCCCAGGTGCTGCACTACGGCCGCCCGGGCACGCTGGAGGAGTTGGTGCCGGGCATGACCTTCACGATCGAACCCATGATCAATGCGGGCCGGCGCGACATCAAGGAAGACCGGCGCGGCAACCGCCCCTACGATGGCTGGACCATCGTCACGCGGGACCGGTCGCTGTCGGCGCAGTGGGAGCACACCGTGCTGGTCACCGAAACGGGCTACGAGGTGCTGACGCTGTCCGCCGGGAGCCCGCCGGTTCCCGCGTTCGTCACGCCCGCAGCGATGCCTGTTCCCGCCTGAGACCGCGGTGGGCCTGCCCATGAAGGCGATGTCGTCCCGGCGGCCCCTGGCGAAGGCAGCGGCCGCATGAGCCCCCCTGTCGACCCGGAGCTGCTCAAGTCCCTGCGCCAGCGCTACCGCGAAGGCAAGGCGGCGCTGATCGAGCAGTTCATGCGCGAGCGGCCCTCCGGCCGGTCCTCGCAACGTCTGCTCAAGGGCCTGGCCCAGCACGTGGACCTGACGCTGCAGGAGCTGCTGTCGACCCTGCCCATGCCCGAAGGCCTGGCCCTGGTGGCCGTGGGCGGCTACGGCCGAGGAGAACTGTTTCCGCACTCCGATATCGATGTGCTGGTGCTGCTGCCCCAGGCGGCGTCCACCGATGGCGTGGCGGATTTCATCACCGCCTGCTGGGACACGGGCCTGGAGATCGGCTCCTCGGTGCGTACCGTGGAGGAATGCGTGGCCGAGGCGCAGCGGGACGTGACCGTGCAGACCGCGCTGCTGGAGTCGCGCCTGGTGGCCGGCAAGCGACGCTTGTTCGAACGCTTTCGCGCAGCCACGGCTGCGGTGCTCGATCCGCGGGCCTTCCTGCGCGCCAAGACGCTGGAGATGCAGCAGCGGCACGTGAAGTACGAGAGCACGCCCTACTCGCTGGAGCCCAACTGCAAGGAAAGCCCCGGGGGACTGCGCGATCTGCAGGTGCTGGTATGGGTGGCCCGGGGAGCGGGTTTCGGCAAGACCTGGCGCGAGTTGGCGGCCGGCGGTCTGCTGACAGCTTTCGAGGTGGGTCAACTGCAGCGCCACGAAGGCACGCTCAAGCTGATCAGGGCCCGCTTGCATGCGGTGGCGGGCCGGCGTGAGGACCGGCTGGTGTTCGATCTGCAGACAGCCGTGGCCGACAGCTTCGGCCTGACCACGGGCCGCGGGCAGCGCTCGTCCGAAGCCTTGATGCACCGCTACTACTGGGCGGCCAAGGCGGTGACACAGCTGAACCAGATCCTGCTGCTGAACATGGAAGAGCGCATCGCAGGCTCGGAGGCCTCGCCCATGCGCCCCCTGAACGCCGACTTCCTTGACCGTGGCGGCATGCTGGAGGTTGCACAGGACGACCTGTACCTGCGCCGGCCCCACGCCATCCTGGAAACCTTCCTGGTCTTCCAGCAAAGTCCCGGCATCCAGGGCCTGTCGGCCCGCACCTTGCGCGCCCTGTACAACGCCCGCGAACGCATGGACGCGGCCTTTCGGCACGATCCGGTGAACCACGCGCTGTTCATGCAGATCCTGCAGCAGCCCCGCGGCATTACCCATTCGCTGCGCCTGATGAACCAGACCTCGGTGCTGGGACGCTATCTGTGGGTGTTCAGGCGCATCGTGGGGCGCATGCAGCACGACCTCTTCCACGTCTACACCGTGGACCAGCACATTCTGATGGTGCTGCGCAATGTGCGCCGGTTCTTCATTCCGGAACACGCCCACGAATACCCGTTCTGCTCGCAACTGGCCGCGCAGTGGGAGCAGCCCTGGGTGCTGTACGTGGCCGCGCTGTTCCACGACGTGGCCAAAGGCCGCGGTGGTGACCACTCCGTGCTGGGCGGCCAGGAAGTGAGACGCTTCTGCCGGGCTCACCGGGTGGCCCGAGCCGATATGGAACTCATCGAGTTCCTGGTGTTGCACCACCTGACGATGAGCCGTGTGGCCCAGAAAGAAGACCTCAGCGACCCCGAGGTGATTTCACGCTTCGCGCGTCTGGTGGGCAGCGAAACCCGACTGACGGCGCTGTACCTGTTGACGGTGGCCGACATCCGCGGCACCAGCCCGCGCGTGTGGAACGCCTGGAAGGGCAAGCTGCTGGAAGACCTGTACCGCGCCACGTTGCGGGCGCTGGGCGGGGCGCGTCCGCACCTGGAGGCGGAGATCGAGCACCGCAAGCAGGAGGCGCTGCAGATCCTGGCCCTGCACTCGGCCTTGCCGGGCACCGAGCAGCCGCTGTGGAAGACGCTGGACGTGAGTTACTTCGCCCGCCACGACGCCGCCGAGATCGCCTGGCACGCCCGGTCGCTCTGGCGCCACCTGGACACGCCTGTGCCGGTGGTGCAGGCGCGGCCCTCTTCGGTGGGTGAAGGTCTGCAGGTCTTCGTCTTTGCGCCCGATCGAGCGGACCTCTTCGCGCGCATCTGCGGCTACTTCGACAGCGCCGGCTTCAGCATCCAGGATGCCCGGGTGCACACCACCCGCAAGGGCTATGCGCTGGACACCTTCCAGGTGGTGAGCACGGCCCTGGAGGGCGCCACGCTCTCGGACTACCGCAGCCTGATCTCTCTGGTGGAGACCCAGGCCATGCTGGCGCTGGCCTCCCAGGGCCCCTTGCCCGAGCCAGCGCGCAGCCGGGTGTCGCGCCGGGTGAAGTCTTTCCCCGTGGTGCCGCGCGTGTCGCTGCGCCCGGACGAACGCGCCCAGCGCTGGTTGCTCAGCGTGAGCGCCACCGACCGCGCCGGCCTGCTGTACGCCATCGCGCGCATCCTGGCGCGCCACCGCGTGAACCTGCAGTTGGCCAAGGTCAGCACCCTGGGGGAGCGGGTGGAAGACACTTTCCTGGTCGATGGCCCTGAGTTGCAGCAGACGCGGGCGCAGTTGCTGATCGAGAGCGAATTGCTCGACGCCGTGGCCTGAGCATCGGCCATGGCTCTGCACCGCATCACCATCGACGAGGCGCTGAAAGGACCGCAGGGGCTGGGGCGGTTTGGTGCCGTGGTCGATGCACGAAGCCCGTCCGAATGGCAACTGGACCACCTGCCCGGCGCAGTGAACTGGCCCTCGCTGGACGATGAAGAGCGCCGCCTCGTGGGCACGCAGTACAAGCAGGTATCGGCCTTCGAGGCCCGCAAGCACGGCGCCGTGCTGGTCGCGCGCAACATCGCCCGCCACCTGGAGCAGCACGCCATGGGCCTGCCGCGCAGCTGGAAGCCCCTGGTGTACTGCTGGCGTGGCGGCCAACGCTCTGGCGCCCTGGCCCTGGTGCTCAGCCAGGTGGGCTTCGAGGTGCAGGTGCTGGAGGGTGGCTACCGAGAGTTTCGCCGCCGCGTGGTGGGCGCATTGGAGACGGCCGGTACTGACCTTGAACTGCGCCTGGTCTGCGGCCAGACAGGCACCGGCAAGAGCCGGCTGCTGCAGGCCCTGGCCGCCCAAGGCGCGCAGGTGCTGGACCTGGAGGCGCTGGCCGAACACCGGGGATCGGTGCTGGGTGCCCATCCTGATGCGCCGCAGCCCTCGCAGAAGCAGTTCGAGACCCGCTTGTGGCAGGCCTTGCAAGGCTTCGACCGGCAGCGGCCGGTGTTCGTGGAGAGCGAGAGCCGCCTGATCGGCCGCCTGCGCGTACCCGAGGCTCTGCTGCAGCACATGCGCGCCGCTCCGTGCCTGCGGGTGGACATGCCCATGGCCGCGCGGGTGCAGCTGCTGATGCAGGACTACGCGCACTTCGTGCGGGACCCTGCCCTGCTGAGCGCGCGCCTGGACAGCTTGCGCGAGGTTCGTGGCCATGAACTGGTCGGCCAGTGGCAGCAAGCCCTGCAGCAGGGACGTCTGGAGAACACCGTGACCAGCCTTCTGTCCGAGCACTACGACCCGATCTACCTGAAGTCCATGGGCCGCAACTTCGCCCGGTTCGATGCCGCGCCAAGCCTGATGGTCCGCAGCGGTGAGGCCGCAGACCTGGCCAGCGCTGCCGTGCAGGCAATGGACCTGTTCCAGATCAAGCCGCTGGCTGCACCGTCCCTCTAGACTCCAGTGCATGGAGCGCCTGCCGGCCGTCGCCGAGTCCCGCCTGTTCGGCACCCGGCGGGTGCCTTTGGGCCAACCGCTGAGCTGGCTGGCGCGCGGCGCGCAGGACCTGCGGCGCTGCCCCTGGCCCGGCCTGCTGCATGGGCTGGCAGCCACCTTGTTTGGTGCCCTGATCATGGCCCTGGCATACGACCGCTTCTGGCTGTTGGCAGGCGCCTTCTCCGGCTTCCTGATCGTGGCGCCCGTGCTGGCCACCGGGCTGTACCAGATCAGCCGCGCGTTGGACCGAAAGCACACCCCGCGCCTGGCCGACGCGGTGGCCGCATGGAAACCCACTGACGGTCGCCTGGTGGTGTTCGGCCTGCTGCTGGGCTTGGCCGGCACGGGCTGGGTGATCACCTCGGCTTCGCTCATCACCACGTTCTCACCCGTGCCCATCCGCAACCCGCAGGACTTCCTGCGGCACGTGGTGCTGGCACAGGACTCGGTCCTGTTCGAGGCGTGGCTCGCATTGGGCGGGGCGCTGGCAGCGCCTGTGTTCGCCTCCTGCGTCATCGCGCTGCCCATGTTGCTGGATCGGCAGGTGGGCATCCTCACCGCCGTGTTCACGAGTTGGCGCGTGGTGATGGACAACCCCGGCCCGCTGGCGCTGTGGGCCGCGCTGCTGATGGCGCTCACCCTGCTGGGCATGGCTGCGGGCCTTCTGGGGCTGATCCCCATCGTGCCCTGGCTGGCCCACGCCAGCTGGCACGCCTACCGCGACCTGGTGCACCCGGTGGGCCTGGACACCCGGCCATGGGTTTGAGCCTCGGGCGCACTGCCCGGGGCGGCGCCCGCTGAACGCCCCAGGCCTTCAAGCCATGTTCGGCTTCAGCGAAGAAGAGATCGCGCAGTTCGGCCTGACCTTCGGGGTCGGTGCCTTCATGCTGTACATGGTGTTCATCATCTTCCAGCTCGCGCGCGAATCCAAGGCCGGCCGGTTCGGCACGTTCGTGCTGTTCCTCGCCCTGGGCTTCGGCCTGCTGGGCTTCGTGGCCAAAGGCGTGATCAAGTTCTTTATCGCAGGCAGCTGACCTTCCGACCTGCACCCCAAAAGAAAACGCCGGCAATGCCGGCGTTTCGTACTTCTGGCTGGAGCCCCCTCTCGGAGGGGGGCAGGGGGAGCCCCATGACACCCGAAGGGTTGAGCTGCGGGCATCGCCCGCAGCTCAACCCATGTGCAGACCACCATTGCAGCTGAAATCGGCGCCCGTGGTGAACCCGGAGTCATCGCCCGCCAGCCAGGCCACGATGGAGCCGATTTCGTCGGGGGTGCCCAGGCGCTTGACGGGGATGGTGGCCACGATCTTCTCCAGCACCTCAGGCTTGATGGCGCGGACCATGTCGGTGCCGATGTAGCCCGGGCTCACGGTGTTGACCGTCACGCCCTTGCTCGCCACTTCCTGGGCCAGGGCCATGGTGAAGCCATGCATGCCGGCCTTGGCGGCCGAGTAGTTGGTCTGGCCGGCCTGACCCTTCTCGCCGTTCACCGAGGAGATCTGGATGATGCGGCCCCAGCCCTTTTCCACCATGCCCGGCACCACCTGTTTGGTGACGTTGAACATGGAGTTCAGGTTGGTGTCGATGACGGCCTTCCAGTCCTCGGGCGACATCTTCAGGAACATGCGGTCGCGCGTGATGCCGGCGTTGTTGACCAGCACCTCGATGGTGCCATGCTCTTGCTGGGCCTTGGTGAAGGCCGCGACAGTGGAATCCCAGTCGGCCACATTGCCCACGGACGCGTAGAACTCATAGCCCAGCGCCTTCTGCTCGTCCAGCCACTTGTTGAAGTCCCGGCTGGGGCCGCAGCCGGCGATGACCTTGAAGCCTTCCTTGGCCAGGCGCTGGCAGATGGCGGTGCCGATGCCACCCATGCCACCGGTCACGTAGGCCACTTTCTTCGTCATGCTGATCTCCTTGGTTATTGGTGTGAAAGAGGAAAGAGCCTTGCTGGCGCCACGCAGGCTGCGTCAGGCCTTGGCCTTGACGTAGCGGCCGGGAGCGGGCTCGATGGCCTTGAAGCCGCGGCTGCCGTAAGTGCGGGGCGCAGCCACCTGCCCACCCGCCTGGGCCTTCAGCCATGCGGCCCAGTCGGGCCACCAGCTGCCCGCATGCTCGGTGGCACCATCGAACCAGGCTTGCGCGTCATCAGGCAGGGTGTCGTTCGTCCAGTGGCTGCGCTTGCGCTGGGCCGGCGGGTTGATGACGCCGGCAATGTGGCCCGACGCCCCCAGTACGAAGCGGCGCTTACCCTTGAACAGGGGCACCGAGCGGTAGGCCGCCATCCAGGGCACGATGTGGTCTTCGCGCGAGCCGTAGATGTAGACCGGGGCCTTGATCCTGCCCAGGTCCACCTTCTGGCCGCACACCGTCAGGGCGCCAGGCTTGCGGAGCTCGTTCTGCAGATACATGTGGCGCAGGTACCAGCAGTACATGGGGCCCGGCAGGTTGGTGGAATCCCCGTTCCAGTACAGCAGGTCGAAAGGCGGCGGCGCCTCACCCTTGAGGTAGTTGCCCACCACGTAGTTCCAGACCAGGTCGTTCGGGCGCAGGAAGCTGAAGGTGGTGGCCAGTTCCTGGCCCTTGAGCAGGCCGGGGCCGGACGGCGCGTCGGCGCCGATGGTCATCTCGCGCACCTTCACCAGGGCCTCATCGACGAAGATGTCCAGGATGCCGGTATCGCTGAAATCCAGCAGCGTGGTCAGCAGGGTCACCGAGTGCGCCGGGTGCTCGCCGCGCGCAGCCAGCACGGCCAGCGCCGTGCTGAGGATGGTGCCGCCCACGCAGAAGCCCAGGGTGTTGATGGTCTCGGCCTTGGTGATCTGGCGCACCACGTCAATGGCCTTGATGGGGGCGTTCTCGATGTAGTCGTCCCAGGTCTTGTCCTTGAGCGATTCGTCCGGGTTGCGCCAGCTGACCACGAACACGCGGTGACCTTGCTCCACCGTGTAGCGGATGACCGAGTTCTCGGGCTGCAGATCCAGGATGTAGTACTTGTTGATGCACGGCGGCACGAACAACATGGGCCGCTCGTGCACTTTGGCTGTCAGAGGCTTGTATTCGATGAGCTGGAACAGCTCGTTCTCGAAGACCACCGCGCCCTCGCTGCTGGCCACGTTGCGGCCCACTTCGAACACGCTCTCGTCGGTCTGGGAGACATGGCCCTTGCGCATGTCGTCCATCAACTGCTGCATGCCCTTGGACAGGCTTTCGCCCTGGGTCTGCAGCGCGCGCTGCAACGCTTCGGGGTTGGTGGCCAGGTAGTTGCTGGGACTGGCCGCGTCAATCCACTGTTGCACTGCAAAGCGGATGCGGGCCTTGGTCTTGGGGTCGCCCTGCACGCTGTCGGCCATCTGCATCAGGGTGCGGGAGTTCAGCAGGTACATCTGCGCCATGTAGGTGGCCGCAGGATTGGCCGCCCACTCACTGGCGGCAAAGCGGCGGTCTTTCAGCTTGGGAGCTGGGGCAGACTGGCCGGCCATCGCAGGAGAAAGAGCGGTCAAAGAGTCATTCCACAGGGCCGTGGCGCTCTTGAGGTACTCGGATTGAAGGCCGCCCAGCGCCTCGGGTGCCAGGCTAACCCCCTGCAGAGTCTTCCAGATCTCGCCAAGGGCATTGCCGAACATCTGCGCGCCCTGCACCGGGTCCGGCATGCTGGGGGGGGACTTGGCCTTCACGCGGGTCTCCTGCCTGTTGACGCCTGCCGGAGGATGGCACAGCGCCCTTGTTATTCACCCTCCAAGCCCCGCGTCCGCCTTATGCGCCCACAATGGCCTAGAACGCCCACGACTATAGGCAATGGAACTTACCACGCCATGACGCAACACCCTACCGGCAAAGGGCCGAAGTCATCATGTACCTGATCGCCATCGCCTGGATGTACGTCGTGGTGATGATGGCGCTGGCCGAGGCCCTGTCGCCGCAGGGCACGGTGCTGGGTGCGGTGTTCACGCTGCTGCTGTACGGCCTGCTGCCGCTGGGCATCGTGATGTACCTGCTGGGCACCCCGATGCGGCGACGGGCCCTGCGTGCGGCCGAGGCCAAGGCCCCAACCGGGCCCGAGCAGAACGCCTTGCAGAGCCCGGCGGGGCCTGCCGCCTCAGCCCCGAAGCCAGACAGCGGCGGCCATGCGGCCGGTGACGCCGTCACGCCGGAAAGAAAAGAAGTCTGAAGGGGTCTCCACCGTGCACCAGTGGCCACCGGCCACCTGGTGCAGACCGAGCGCCAGCAAGCGTTGCCTCGCCAGCCCCGGAAGGTCGGCCAGCCAGCGGGACTGCCCGTCCGGGCGCGGGCGGGGTGTGAAGAAGCGCCTGTCTGCGCCAAAGGCCTGCAACACGTCGGCGCCCACCTCGAACTGCCGGGGCCCGATGCAGGGCCCGAGCCAGCAGGCCAGGGCCGACGGCTCACAGCCGGCCGCCCGTGCCACGGCCTCGGCCGTGCGCTCCAGCACGCCAGCGGCGAGGCCGCGCCACCCCGCGTGAGCAGCCCCCACCGCACGGCCGTTCGCTGCCGCCATCAGCACCGGCAGGCAGTCGGCCACCTGCACCACGCAGGCCACTCCCGGCTGGCTGGTCCAGCAGCCATCGGCCTGTGGGCCACCCCGCTCGCGAAGCGCCGTCGAAGCCTCCACGACCACCGTGCCGTGCACCTGCCGAAGCCACAGGGGCCGCGCCGGCAGCATCAGCCCGCCCCAGCGGTGCCGGTTCGCCGCCACGGCGTCGGGGTCATCGCCCACATGGGCCCCCAGGTTGAGGCTGTCGAAGGCACCCTGGCTGCAGCCCCCCTGGCGGGTGGACATCAGCGCGCCCACGTTGCCGGGGGCATCCCAGAGCACGGGCAGAGGCAGGGCCGAGGCCGAGGTCGCGTCCGAACCGGACCCGGCTGCAGACTTCAAGCCCGCAGGGCTTGGGTCAGCTGGCATCCGGGCAGGCTTCGGGCCGCGTCTTCTCGAAGGCGTCCAAGCGCATGCAGGCGTCGAACACCCGCATTACGTTGGGCACGTGATCCAGACGCGCGTTGAACCGACGGGCGTTGAAGATCTGGGGAACCAGCACACAGTCGGCGAGGGTGGGCGCCTCGCCATGGCAGTAGGTGGAGGGGTGCTCGGCCAGGCGACGCTCCACCACTTCCAGGCCCGTCTCCACCCAGTGGCGGTACCAGCGGTCCTTGTCGTCCTCCGTCACCTTCAGCGAACCCACCAGGTAGCGCAGCACGCGCAGGTTGTTCAGCGGGTGGATCTCGCAGGCGATGTCCATGGCCAGCGAACGCACACGGGCACGGGCCGCGGCATCACCAGGCAGCAACAGGGGTTCCGGATGGGTCTCGTCCAGGTACTCGATGATGGCCAGCGACTGGGTGACCAGATGCTCGCCATCGCGCAACATCGGCACCAGGCGCGCCGCCGACACCGAGGCGTAGACCTCCCCCAGTTGCTCGTTCTTCTGCAGATGCACACTGCGGTAGTCATAGTCCAGCCCCTTGAGCGCCAGGGCGATGCGCACCCGATAGGACGCTGAAGAGCGGAAGTAGTTGAAGAGTTCCATAGGCTGTGTGATCCTGCGCCGGGCAACGGGCGCTGATGATGCCACGCACGCCGCCGCACGCCCCCTCGCTACACTCATCTCATGCTGCATCGTCCCCGCATCCGTCACTGTCGCGCCTGCGGCAGCGCCGTGACGTACCGCGTGCCGGCTGAGGACAACCGCGAACGAGCGATGTGCGGCAGTTGCCAGCACATCGACTACGAGAACCCGTTGAACGTGGTGGGCACGGTGCCGGTGTGGGAGGACAGTGTCCTGCTGTGCCGCCGCAACATCGAACCGCGCCACGGCTTCTGGACGCTGCCGGCAGGCTTCATGGAACTGGGCGAGAGCACCGAGGCCGGCGCCGTGCGCGAAACCGACGAGGAGGCTGGCGCCAGGATCGTCGTGGAAGGCCTGTTCACGGTGCTGAACGTGGTGCGCGTCGGCCAGGTGCACTTCTTCTACCGCGCACGATTGCAGGACACACGGTTTGCACCCGGCCCGGAAACCATCGAGGCGCGCCTGTTCCGCGAAGACGAGATCCCTTGGGATGATCTGGCCTTCCGCACCGTACGGTTGACACTGGAACGCTACTTTGCAGACCGGCGAGCGGGCGCCTTCGGCATTCACTGCGTCGACGTCAGCTGATCGGCCAGCCGAGTTGCGCCAACTCGCGCCCCACCTGACGCGCCGGCCCCGGCGCCAGCGGTCCGATGACGCGAAAGACCCAGCCCCCCTGCCCGGCACCCCACCCAAAGGCCTGGACCGCGGCGTCCAGGAAGCTGCGCAGGGCTTGAGCCGTCTCCTGCGCCTGCGCATGGATGGGCACCAGCAGGAGACCCGTACCCGCTGGCGTCTGCCCCCAGAAGCTGCCGGGCACCTGCCGGACCCACTGCTGCAGAGCACTCGACACCAGCCACGCTGCCAGTTCCTGCGCCTGGGAACCTTCCTGGTGCCCGACGGCGGGCTGCCAGGCACAGGTGATCACGGCGCCAGCAGATGCCGCCAGAGGACACCTGAGAGACGCACACGCCGGCAGCAGGGGACCTCGGGTGAGCCATTGGCGCAGAGCCCGATCAAAGGCCTGTGAAGACAGGGCGGACACACGGCATGGTCAACGCTGCACCGCCGTGGAACGTTGAGGAAACACGCAGTGCAGACGTTCGGCAGGCCAATTGCCATCGATTCCCATTCACAGGCCATCACTCGGGTTTGTGGGCCCCGCTTGCAAGATCGTCGGCTCCTGTCTACTCAGTCTGCAAGAGGGTTACACGCCCTTGAGCAGACAGACCGCCGCCCTTTCAACGCTTGATTCCCAAGGAAAACGCAATGCAAACCCGCCGCAAGTTCATTCAGATCGTCCCCGTCGCCGGCGCCGCCCTCCTGGCCGGCCGCGAAGTGCTGGCCCAAGCCCGCCCGGCCGACGCGCTGGACCCCAAGAGCCCCCAGGCCACGGGTCTGAAGTACGTCGAGAAGACGGCCAACCCCGCGCAGAAGTGCACCAACTGCCAGCTGTACCAGGCCAAGGCCACGGACCCCTGGGGCGGCTGCCCGCTCTTCGCCGGCAAGAAGGTGGCCGGTGAAGGCTGGTGCTCGGCCTGGGTGAAGAAGGCCTGATCAGGGCTCTGACCCTGCCCTGACCTTGGAGTCAGGTGACGCATACGAAGCAACGGGCCCCTCGGGGCCCGTTGTGCTTGATGGACCTGACGACTATCAGCGCTTGGCCGGCGGCAGGTCGGTGCAGGACCCGTGCGCCACTTCGGCTGCCATACCAATGCTCTCGCCCAGCGTCGGGTGCGGGTGTATGGTCTTGCCGATGTCCACGGCATCCGCCCCCATCTCGATGGCCAGGGCGATCTCGCCGATCATGTCGCCGGCATGGGTGCCTACGATGCCGCCGCCCAGGATCCTGCCGTGGCCGTGTGCTTCCGGGCTGTCATCGAACAGCAGCTTGGTAAAGCCCTCGTCGCGCCCGTTGGCGATCGCCCGGCCGGAGGCCGTCCACGGGAACAGGCCCTTCTTGACCTTGATGCCCTGGGCCTTGGCCTGGTCCTCGGTCAGGCCCACCCAGGCCACCTCCGGGTCGGTGTAGGCGACGCTGGGGATCACGCGGGCGTTGAAAGCGGCCGCAGCCAGATCCTTGTTGCCCTGGAGTTCACCCGCGATGACCTCTGCCGCCACGTGCGCCTCGTGCACCGCCTTGTGCGCCAGCATAGGTTGCCCCACGATGTCACCGATGGCAAATATGTGCGGCACGTTGGTGCGCATCTGGATGTCGACGTTGATGAAGCCCCGGTCGGTTACGGCCACCCCGGCCTTGTCGGCCGCAATCTTCTTGCCGTTGGGGGAGCGGCCCACGGCCTGCAGCACCAGGTCGTAGACGCCTTCGCTCTTGGTGCCGTCCAAGCCTTCGAAGCTCACCTTGATGCCCTCAGGCGTGGCCTCGGCCCCCACCGTCTTGGTCTTCAACATGATCTTGTCGAAGCGGTGCTTGTTCATCTTCTCCCAGACCTTGACGAGGTCCCGGTCGGCGCCCTGCATCAGGCCGTCCATCATCTCCACCACATCCAGGCGAGCGCCCAGCGTGCTGTAGACCGTGCCCATTTCCAGGCCGATGATGCCGCCGCCCACGATCAACATGCGCTGGGGCACCGATGCCAGGCCCAGCGCGCCGGTGGAATCGACCACGCGCGGGTCGTCGGGCATGAAGGGCAGGCGCACGGCCTGGGAACCGGCCGCCACGATGCAGCGCTTGAAGGCCACCACCTTCTGGGTACCGGTCTTGTCCTGGCCGGTGCCCGTGGTCTCTTCGACCACCACATGGTTGGGGCCGACAAAGGCGCCGTACCCGCGCACGGTGGTCACCTTGCGCATCTTGGCCATGGCCGCCAGGCCGCCCGTGAGCTTGCCGATGACCTTTTCCTTGTGGCCGCGCAGCTTGTCGATGTTGAGCTGCGGAGCGCCGAAGCCCACGCCCAGGTCCGCCATGTGGCTCACCTCGTCCATCACCGCGGCCACGTGCAACAGCGCCTTGGAAGGGATGCAGCCCACGTTCAGGCACACGCCACCCAGCGTGGCGTAGCGCTCGACGATGACGACTTTCAGGCCCAGATCTGCGGCGCGGAAGGCGGCGGAGTAGCCCCCCGGGCCGGCACCCAGCACCAGCAGGTCGCACTCGAGATCGACCGTGCCGCTGAAACTGGCTGCGGCAGGCGCCTCCACGGGCGCTGACGCTGCGGCCGCGGCGGCTCCGCTTGGCAGTGATGCAACCGAAGCTGCAGCGGCCGCTGGAGCGGCTGCAGGCGCACTGGGCGCTGGCGCCGCTGGGGCTGTCGGGGCCGACGCCGCCTCACCCGCCACCTCCAGCGACAGCAGCACCGAGCCTTCGCTGACCATGTCGCCCAGCTTGACCTTGAGCTCCTTCACCACACCGGCGTGAGAAGAAGGGATCTCCATCGAGGCCTTGTCGGACTCGACCGTGATCAGCGACTGCTCGGCCTTGATGGCATCGCCCGGCTTGACCAGCACCTCGATGATGGCCACTTCCTTGAAGTCGCCGATGTCAGGTACCTTGATATCGATGATGGACATGTTCAAGCCTCCCGCCGAGCCGCCTCAAGGGAGGCTTGCGCCCCCTCGGGGGGCAGCGAACGAATGTGAGCGTGGGGGTTCATGGTCCGCCCCCTTACAGCAGCACCCGGCGGAAGTCCGCCAGGATCTGGCCCAGATAGGCGTTGAAGCGGGCGGCCGCGGCGCCATCGATCACACGGTGGTCCCAGGTCAGCGAAAGGGGCAGCATCAGCCTGGGCACGAACTGCTTGCCGTCCCACTTGGGTGCCATCTCGCTCTTGCACACCCCGAGGATGGCCACCTCGGGCGCGTTGATGATGGGCGTGAAGTAGCGCCCGCCAATGCCGCCCAGGCTGGAGATGGTGAAGGTAGCCCCACTCATGTCGGCCGGGCCCAGCTTGCCGTCCCTCGCCTTCTTGGCCAGCTCGGCCATTTCCTGGCTGATCTGCAGCACGCCCTTCTTGTCAGCATCCTTGATGACGGGCACCACCAGGCCGTTGGGTGTGTCCGCTGCGAAGCCGATGTGCCAGTACTGCTTGTAGACGAGGGCATCACCGTCCAGCGAGCTGTTGAACTCGGGGAACTTCTTCAGCGCCGCGACGCAGGCCTTGATGAGGAAAGCGAGCATGGTCACCTTCACGGCACTGGCGCCGTTTCCAGACTTCGCGCTCTTCTCGTTCTCCAGGTTGGTCAGCACACGGAACGCCTCGAGTTCGGTGATGTCGGCATCGTCGTGGTTGGTGACGGCCGGGATCATCACGGCGTTGCGCAGCAGGTTGGCGCCGCTGATCTTCTTGATACGGCCCAGCTCCTTGCGCTCGATGGGGCCGAACTTGGCGAAGTCCACCTTGGGCCAGGGGATCAGACCCAACTCTGCCCCAGCCCCGCCAACGGGAGCCGCCTTGGCCACGGCTGCAGCCACGGAAGCCGAGATGGCCTGCGTCTGCGCAGCACCAGCCATCACCGCCTTGGTGAAGGCCTGCACATCGTCCTGGGTGATGCGGCCTTTGGGCCCCGTACCCTGGACTTCCTGCAAGGGCACGCCGAGCTCGCGCGCAAAGCGGCGAACGGAAGGTGAAGCGTGGGGAAGTCCCAGCGCCGGCGCGGCGGCGGGCTGGTGGGGCTGCACGCTGACGACCGCGGCGGCTGCAGGGGCTTCAGCAGGCGCGGGAACGGATGCGGGGGCTGCTGCATCGGGCTCGGGCAACGGCGCAAGGGCCGCCGCGGCCACTGGCGCGGGAGCCGCGGTGACGGAAGCCGGGGAAGATGCCGAAGATGGAGCCGGAGATGGGGCCGGGGCCGTGGCGCTGTCAGCCGCCTCGAGCATCAGCACCAGCGAACCTTCGTTTACGACATCGCCGACGGCGACCTTGAGCTCCTTGACCACGCCGGCATGCGATGAAGGAATCTCCATCGACGCCTTGTCGCTCTCCACCGTCATCAGCGATTGATCGACCTTCACCGTGTCGCCGGGCTTGACCAGCAGCTCGATCACTGCCACGTCCTTGAAGTCCCCGATGTCGGGAACCTTGACTTCGACCAGGGCCATGTCCTGTTCTCCTTGAAGTGTGTGCAGGGTCGGCGCCGGTTCAGGCGTACAGGGGGTTGAGCTTGTCAGCGTCGATGCCGTACTTGCGGATCGCCTCGGCCACCTTGGCTGCCGGCAGCGTGCCTTCATCGGCCAGCGACTTCAGGGTGGCCACCACGATGTAGTGGCGGTTGACCTCGAAATGCTCACGCAGCTTGCTGCGGAAGTCGCTGCGCCCGAAGCCGTCGGTGCCCAGCACCTTGTAGCTGCGACCCTTGGGGATGAAGGCGCGGATCTGCTCGGCGTAGTTCTTCATGTAGTCCGTGGAAGCCACCACCGGGCCGGCATGGCCCGCGAGCTGCTGCTCCACGAAGGACACGCGGGGCGTCTCGGTGGGGTGCAGCAGGTTCCAGCGATCGCAGTCCTGGCCGTCGCGGGCCAACTCGTTGAAGCTGGGGCAGCTGAACACGCTGGCCGCCACGCCCCAGTCCACGGCCAGCAGCTTGCGGGCCTCTATGCTCTCGCGCAGGATGGTGCCGCTGCCCAGCAGGTTCACACGGGGGGCGGACTTCGCTCCCTCGCCCGCTTCCAGCAGGTACATGCCCTTGATGATCTGCTCTTCGGTGCCGGCGGTGAGGCCCGGCATGGGATAGTTCTCGTTGAGCAGCGTCAGGTAGTAGAAGACGTTCTCCTGCCGCTCCACCATCCGCTTCAGGCCGTGGTGGAGGATCACGCCCACCTCGTGGGCGAAGGTGGGGTCGTAGCTGATGCAGTTGGGGATGGTGCCGGCCAGGATGTGGCTGTGGCCGTCTTCGTGCTGCAGGCCCTCGCCATTGAGCGTGGTGCGCCCGGAGGTGCCGCCCAGCAGGAAGCCGCGCGCCTGCATGTCCCCGGCAGCCCAGGCCAGATCACCGATGCGCTGGAAGCCGAACATCGAGTAGTAGATGTAGAACGGCACCATGATGCGGTTGTTCGTCGAGTAAGACGTCGCCGCGGCGATCCAGCTGCTCATGCCGCCGGCCTCGTTGATACCCTCCTGCAGGATCTGCCCGGCCTTGTCCTCCCGGTAGTACATGACCTGGTCCTTGTCGACCGGGGTGTACTTCTGACCCTCGGGGTTGTAGATGCCGATCTGGCGGAACAGGCCTTCCATGCCGAAGGTACGCGCCTCGTCCACCAGGATGGGCACCACGCGCGGGCCCAGGGCCTGGTCGCGAAGCAACTGCGTGAGACAGCGGACGTAGGCCTGCGTGGTGCTGATCTCGCGACCCGCAGCCGTGGGGTCCAGCACCGACTTGAAGGTTTCCAGGGCGGGCACGGTGAAGTGCTCGTCGGCCTTGGTGCGGCGGTGCGGCAGGTAGCCGCCCAGGGCCTTGCGCCGCTCGTGCAGGTACTTCATCTCCGGCGTGTCGTCGGCCGGCTTGTAGAACGGGATCTTGGCCAGTTCGCTGTCAGGAATGGGAATGTTGAAGCGGTCGCGGAAGTGCCGGATGTCGTCATCCCCCAGCTTCTTGGCCTGGTGCGCCGTGTTCTTGCCCTCACCGGCCTTGCCCATGCCCCAGCCCTTGACCGTCTTCACCAGCAGGACAGACGGACCGCCCGTGTGCTGGTTCGCGCGATGGAAGGCGGCGTAGACCTTGGCCGCATCATGGCCGCCGCGACGCAGCGCGAAGATGTCCTCGTCGCTCATCTTGGACACCATCTCCAGCGTGCGCGGATCGCGGCCGAAGAAGTGCTTGCGCACGAAGGCGCCGTCATTGGCCTTGAAGGCCTGGTAGTCCCCGTCCAGCGTGTCCAGCATCACCTTGCGCAGCGCGCCGTCCTTGTCGCGCGCCAGCAGCGGGTCCCAGTTGCTGCCCCACAGCAGCTTGATGACGTTCCAACCCGCGCCCCGGAACTCTCCTTCGAGTTCCTGCACGATCTTGCCGTTGCCGCGCACCGGGCCGTCCAGGCGCTGCAGATTGCAGTTGATGACGAAGATGAGGTTGTCCAGCTTTTCGCGCGCCGCCAGCCCGATGGCACCCAAGGACTCGGGTTCGTCCATCTCGCCGTCACCGCAGAACACCCAGACCTTGCGTTTGGACGTGTCGGCGATGCCGCGCGCATGCAGGTACTTCAGGAAACGCGCCTGGTAGATGGACATCAAGGGCCCCAGGCCCATGGAGACCGTGGGGAACTGCCAGAACTCGGGCATCAGCTTGGGGTGCGGGTAGCTCGACAGCCCCTTGCCTCCCACTTCCTGACGGAAGTTCAGCATCTGCTCCTCGGTGATCCGTCCTTCCAGGAAGGCGCGGGCATAGATGCCCGGAGCGCTGTGGCCCTGGATGTAGAGCAGATCGCCACCATGCCCATGACCGTCGGCATGCCAGAAGTGGTTGAAGCCGGCAGCGAAGAGGTGCGCCAGCGAAGCGAAGGAACTGATGTGCCCGCCCAGATCACCGCCATCGGCGGGGTCCAGCCGGTTGGCCTTCACGACCAATGCCATCGCGTTCCACCGCATGTACGCGCGCAGGCGCCCTTCGAGCTCCAGATTCCCGGGGCTGTGCTCTTCCTGCTCGGGCTCGATGGTGTTGACGTAGCCGGTGTTGGCCGAGAACGGCATGTCCACGCTGTGCTGCCGCGCTTCCTCCAGCAACTGTTCCAGCAGGAAATGCGCGCGATCCGGCCCTTCGGCCTCGATGACGGCGGTCAGTGCATCCAGCCACTCGCGTGTTTCCTGGGCGTCGATGTCGTAGGGCGTCTGGCCGTCGGCCGATGGCGATGCAGAGGACATGAGACCGTCTCCTTGGCTTGAAACTGTTGTAACCGCAAGTGTCGCACGGAACATTTACTTTTCAAATAGTGACTACGTTTTCCACATAATGAAAACGTAGAAGTGCATCTTTGGCACTGTCCAAGCCATGATGGGCCAGGATAATCCGCCGATGCAATCCCGCGCCTCGGTGCAAACGCCCGGACCCGTGTGGCCCGCCCGGCTCTCCCGCCTCGCCACGCGCTGGTGGCGCAGGCTGCCGCCTTCGCGGCAAGACCGCCTGGCCACCATCGGGCCCCTGGTGTCGGTGCTGTTGTTCCTGGCGGCCATCACCAGCGCCTTCTGGTACCTGCGGCAGGAAGAGATCAGCCGGGAACTGGAATCGGTGGTCCGCGACACCGAGATCACCCAGCAGCGCGTGGGCCTGCGTCTGATCGAGAACCAGGAGCAGCTCGTGCGCCTGGCGCGCGAGTTGGTATCCCGGGAGATCAGCAATGCCGAGTTCAGCCAGCAGGCCCGTACCCTGACGACCGACCGCCCAGAGATCACGCATGTCACCTGGCTGAGCGCACGTCGCGGGGTGCGCGCCACCTCGCGCGGGCCGTCGCTGCCTACCGAACTGGGGATGGCCGAGCCCTGGCCCGACCTCAAGCTGCCCATCGAGGGGACCCGCCAAGCCAGCGAGGCCGCCTTCACAGCCGCGCGTGACCGCCGCCAGCCGGCCTACTCCGAACCCTTCACGGACCTGGCCGGCCAGGCTGTCTTCCAGTTGCATGTACCGCTGATCGATCGGGGCACCTTTGCCGGCACCCTGGTGGCCGAGTACTCGGTGCCCACGCTGGTGTGGCGCCTGGTACCCGCCGACGTGGCGCTGCGCCACCGCATCACCGCACTGGGGGCTGACGGCGCCAGCCTGGCCAGCACCAGCACGCCCATGCCCGGCCGGGCCCGCGAACGCGGCGCCCTGGTGCATGACCTGCCCCTGACCCCGGCGCTGAACGGCGTCGTCCTGCGCGGCGAAGGATGGCGCACCTCCATCGGCCTGATCAGCAACACGCTGTTCTGGATGGTGGTGGCGCTGTCCGTGCTCACGCTGTGGATGCTGCTGGGCACTTGGCGCCACATGCGGCGGCGCGCGCAGATCCAGTCCGCCCTGGTGCAGGAAACGCAATTCCGGCGGGCCATGGAGAACTCCATGCTGACCGGCATGCGGGCACTGGACCTGGAAGGCCGGATCACCTACGTCAACGCCGCCTTCTGCCAGATGAGCGGGTTCTCCGAAGGCGAACTGCTGGGGTGCAAGCCGCCCTACCCCTACTGGCCGCCAGACCGCATCGAGGAGAACAACCGCCTGCTGCAGCAGGAGATGCAGGGGCGCAGCCCTGCGGGCGGCATCGAGGTGAGGCTGATGCGCAAGGACGGGCAATTGTTCGACGCGCGCATGTACGTGTCGCCTCTGATCGACCCGAAAGGACAACAAACCGGTTGGATGACCTCGATGACCAACATCACCGAGGCCAAGCGCATCCGCGACCAACTCTCGGCCTCGCACGAGCGCTTCACCACCGTGCTGGAGGGCCTGGACGCCTCGGTGTCGGTGCTGTCGATGCAGCAGGCCAACCTGCTGTTCGCCAACCGTTCGTACCGCCTGTGGTTCGGCGCGGAGGCGCGCGGTCACGGCCTGCTCACGGCCGGCCACGCGACTACACCCTTCGAGCAGGACCCGGAGGACGACCTCGACCCCCTGTCCGGCCTGCCGGTGCAGGAATTGACGGAGTCCTCGGGCGACTTGCGCGAGGTCTACGTGGAATCGCTGAACAAGTGGTTCGACGTGCGCTCCCGCTACCTGCAGTGGACAGACGGACGCCTGGCGCAGATGGTCATCGCCACGGACATCACGGCCCGCCTGCGGGCCGAAGAGCAGGCTAGGCAGCAGGCGGAAAAGGCCGCCGTCACCAGCCGGCTCATGACCATGGGTGAGATGGCCTCGTCAGTGGCGCACGAACTGAACCAGCCCCTGACCGCCATCACCAACTACTGCAACGGCATGGTCTCGCGCGTGACGGCCGAAACCATCCAGAAGGACGACCTCGTCGCCGCACTGAAGAAGACGGCCAACCAGGCGGCGCGGGCGGGCCAGATCATTCACCGCATCCGCTCCTTCGTGAAGCGCAGCGAGCCGCAGCGCCAGCCCTCCGAGGCGCGCACCATCGTGGAGAACGCGGTGGAGCTTGCAGGCATCGAGCTGCGCCGCCGGCAGGTCGCCATCCGCACCTACGTGGCTCAGCGCCTGCCCATCCTGCAGGTCGATCCCATCCTCATCGAACAGGTGCTGATGAACCTGATGAAGAACGCTGCCGAGGCCATCGATGCGGCACAGCTGCCTGCCTCGCGCCGGCACATCGAGCTGCGCGTGGTGCCCCGGTACACGCGCGAAGAAGGCGGCACCATCGAGTTCAGCGTCACCGACGCCGGCCCCGGCATCGCGGAGGAAGTGCTGTCGCGTCTGTACGAGGCCTTCTTCTCCACCAAGGCCGAGGGCCTGGGCATCGGACTGTCGCTCTGCCGGTCCATCGTGGAGTCTCACCGAGGCCGGATGAAGGCCCAGAACCTCTACAATGCGGGCGCTGTCGTGGGCTGCCGGTTCGCCTTCACGCTGCCCGTGGAACTCCCCGTTCGCCTCGATTCAGGCTTTGCCCCGGCCGAATCCGACACCCCCCTGGAAACCACCGCCCAGACCACGCCATGAGCCTGATCCCCAAGAAAGGAACCGTGTACGTTGTCGATGACGACGAGGCGGTGCGCGACTCCCTGCAGTGGTTGCTGGAAGGCAAGGACTACCGGGTGAAGTGTTTCGATTCCGCAGAGTCCTTTCTCGCGCGTTTCGACCCCCGGGAAGTCGCCTGCCTGATCGTCGACATCCGCATGGACGGCATGAGCGGGCTGGATCTGCAGGACCGGCTGATCGAGCGTCGCAGCCCGCTCCCCGTGGTGTTCATCACCGGTCATGGCGACGTGCCCATGGCGGTGACGACGATGAAGAAGGGCGCGATGGACTTCATCGAGAAGCCCTTCAAGGAGGACGAACTGCTGGGCTTGGTGGAGCGCATGCTGGACCAGGCGCGCGACGCCTTCAGCCAGCACCAGGAGGCCGTCAGCCGGGAAGCGCTGCTGGGGCGGCTGACCACGCGCGAGGCCCAGGTGCTGGAACGGATCGTGGCGGGACGCCTGAACAAGCAGATCGCCGACGACCTGGGCATCAGCATCAAGACGGTGGAGGCGCACCGCGCCAACATCATGGAAAAGCTCAACGCCAACACCGTGGCCGACCTGCTGAAGATCGCCTTGGGCGCCGCGCCCAAGGCCTGACCCCCCTCACCCCTCAAAGGCCGCTGACCCCAGCGGCCTTCTTCGTTGCGGAGTCTGCGTGACAGCAAAGATCATCGACGGCGTGGCCCTGTCCCGCCAGATCCGGGAAGACCTGGGCCTGCGCGCGCAGGCGCTGGCAGCACAAGGCCGGCGCCCCGGCCTGGCCGTGATCCTGGTGGGGGACGACCCCGCCAGCGCGATGTACGTGCGCAACAAGGTCAAGGCCTGCGAAGCGCACGGCCTGCACTCAGTGTTCGAGAAGTACGACGCCGGCCTCGCCGAGGCCGATCTGCTGGAGCGCATCCGCGCGCTCAACGCCGACGCCGGCATCCACGGCATCCTGGTGCAGATGCCCCTGCCCCGCCACATCGACCCTCACCGCGTCATCCAGACCATCGACGTTCACAAGGACGTGGACGGTTTCTCGACCTTGTCGGCCGGCGAGTTGATGAGCGGGCTGCCTGGGTTTCGTCCGTGCACGCCTTACGGCTGCATGAAGCTCATCGAGAGCACGGGGGTGGACATCCGCGGCAAGCACGCCGTGGTCATCGGCCGCAGCAACACGGTGGGCAAGCCCATGGCGCTGCTGCTGCTGCAGGCCAGCGCCACCGTGACGGTGTGCCACAGCGCTACACCCGACCTGGGCTTGCACACGCGCCAGGCCGACATCCTGGTGGCGGCCGTGGGCCGGCGCCACACCGTCACGCGCGAGATGGTCAAGCCCGGCGCGGTGGTGATCGATGTGGGCATCAACCGCAACGAAGAAGGCAAGCTGCAAGGCGATGTGGACCTTGACGGTGTGCGCGAGGTGGCGGGCTGGATCACGCCCGTGCCCGGTGGCGTGGGCCCGATGACCATCACCATGCTGCTCGTCAACACGGTGGAGGCGGCCGAGCGCAGCCTGCTGCACACCTGAACCCGTCTTCGACCTTCCACCGATCCTGCGAGATCAATCCCGCCATGAACCCGACCATGACCGACACGAACCCGCTGCTGGACTTTGGCCAGAGACCCGCCTTTGACCGCATCAGCGCCGAGCATGTGGCGCCCGCCGTGCAGACCTTGCTGGCCCAGGCTGAGGCCGCCCTGGAGCGCGCGGTGGGCCCCGAAGTGGACGTGGACTACGAGGCCATGTCGGCCGTGCTGGACGTCGCCGCGGAACGGCTGGAGCGGGCCTGGGGCCAGGTGGGCCACCTGCACGCGGTGGCAGACACGCCGGAACTGCGCGCCGCCTACAGCCAGAGCCTGGGTGCGATAACAGCCTTTCACACCAGGATCTCCTCAGACCAGCGTCTCATGGCCCGCTACCAGACGTTGCGGCGGCAGGACCGCGGGCTGACGCCCGCGCGGCGCCGTGCGCTGGACAACGCCTTGCGCGACTTCGAGCTGTCGGGTGCCATGCTCGAGGGCGCCGACCGGGAGCGCTTCGCCCAGATCAAGGCGCGGCGGGCCGAGCTGGCGCAGCAGTTCTCCGAACATGTGCTGGACGCCACCGATGCCTTCCACCTCGACGTGGCCGAGGACCGGCTGGCAGGCCTGCCTGCTGACGCCCTGGCCGCCTCGCGTGAAGCCGCCCAGGCCGCCGGCGTCGAAGGGTGCCGCCTCACCCTGCACGCCCCCAGCTACCTGCCCGCCATGCAGCATGTGCACGACCGCAGCGTGCGTCAGGCGCTGTACCGCGCCTACGTCACCCGTGCCAGCGAGCATGGCCCGGCCGGGCAGGACAACAGCGCCATCATCCAGGAGCAACTGACCCTGAAACAGGAAGAGGCGCGACTGCTGGGGCGCGCCAACTACGCGGAGGTCTCCCTGGCGCCCAAGATGGCGGGCACCCCTCAGGAGGTGCTGGACTTCCTGCGCCTGCTGGCCCACCGCGCGCGACCTTCGGCGCAGAAGGACTTCGCGGAATTGAAGGCCTTTGGCGCGGCTGAGCTGGGCCTGCCCGACCTGCAGGCCTGGGATGTGCCCTACACCAGCGAACGCCTGCGCGAAAAGCGCTACGCCTACAGCGAGGAGGAGGTGCGGGCCTACTTCACCCTTCCTCGCGTACTGCAAGGGTTGTTCGAGATCATCGAGACGCTGTTCGGCGTGCGCATCGTCGAAGACCAGGCGCCTGTCTGGCACAACAGCGTGAAGTTCTACCGCATCGAACGGGCGGCGGCCCAGGCTGGCGACGCCGCGGCCACCACCGTGGCGCACTTCTACCTGGATCTGCACGCACGCCCCGGCAAGAGCCCGGGTGCCTGGATGAGCGATGCCCAGTCCCGCTGGCGGCGGCCCGACGGCGCCGGTGCTGTGCAGACGCCCGTGGCCCGGCTGATCTGCAACTTCGCATCCCCCCAGGGCGGACGGCCCGCGCTGCTGACGCACGACGACGTCATCACTCTCTTCCATGAGTTCGGCCACGGCCTGCACCACATGCTCACGCAGGTGGAAGACCTGGCCGTCTCCGGCATCGCTGGCGTGGAGTGGGACGCGGTGGAACTGCCCAGCCAGTTCATGGAGAACTTCTGCTGGGAGTGGAGCGTGCTGCGCCGCCTGACCGCGCATGTGGACACGGGCGAGGCCCTGCCGCGCGAACTGTTCGACAAGCTGCTGGCAGCCAAGAACTTCCAGAGCGGTCTGGCCACGCTGCGACAGATCGAGTTCGGCCTGTTCGACATGCGGCTGCACGCTGAGCCCGGCAGCCAGGGCGACGTGCAGCGCGTGATGGACGAGGTGCGCGCCGAGGTCGCGGTGTTGCACCCACCAGCCTTCAACCGCTTCCAGAACGCCTTCTCCCACATCTTCGGCGGGGGTTATGCGGCGGGCTACTACAGCTACAAGTGGGCCGAGGTGCTGAGCGCCGATGCCTGGAGCGCCTTCGAGGAGACCGACCCGCTGGACGTCGCCACCGGTCAGCGCTACCTGCACACCATCCTGGAAGTGGGTGGCAGCCGGCCGGCGCTGGAAAGCTTCAAGGCCTTCCGCGGGCGGGAACCGCAGATCGACGCGCTGCTGCGGCACCAGGGCCTGGCCTGAAAGCCTGAAGCCTGAAAGCCTGCAAACCACCCGGCCTGATGGCGGCGGGGGGGCTACGGGGGCTACGGCAGCAAGTGCCGCTTGAGCC
>JAJTDM010000041.1 GCA_021300575.1 Rubrivivax sp. | reverse complement strand
ACGGCTTCACGAAGATGACGAAGGCCTGTCTTGCGCCTGGGCAATCCGGGCCCGTGCGCAGCCGCTACGGTGTGGGCTTCGCGCGCCCAGTCCATCGATGCCCCATCTTCCCCGCAACCACCTGACCCAGCGCACCTATGCCATGGTGCTGGCCGGTGGCCGCGGCAGCCGCCTGCAGCACCTGACGGAGGGCCGGGCCAAGCCAGCGGTGCCATTTGCGGGGCAGTTGAAGATCATCGACTTCACGCTCAGTAACTGCGTGAACGCCGGCATCCGCCGCATCGGCGTGCTCACGCAGTACAAGGCCCAGAGCCTGATCCGGCACATTGAGCGGGGCTGGGGTTTCCTGTCGCACTCGCTGGGCGAGTTCATCGACATCGCGCCGGCGCAGCAGCGCCACGGCGAGGGCTGGTACGACGGCACGGCCGACGCCGTGTGGCAGAACCAGGGCCTGATCCGCGAGGCGCGCCCCGACCACGTGCTGGTGCTGGGGGGTGACCACGTCTACAAGATGGACTACTCGGTGATGCTGCAGGAGCACGTGGTCCGCGGCGCGGAGTTGTCCGTGGCCTGCATCGAGGTGCCGCTGGCCGAGGCCTGCGGGCTGGGCGTGATGGCGGTGGACGAGGACGAGCGCATCGTGGCCTTCGAAGAGAAGCCGGCCTGCCCGACACCACTCCCATCGAGCCCGGGGCGGGCGCTGGCCAGCATGGGCGTGTACGTCTTCAATGCCGACGTGCTGTTCGCCGAACTGGCCCACGACGCGGCCGATGTGATGTCCACGCACGACTTCGGACACGACCTGATCCCGCAGCTGATCGGGCAGCGGCGCGTCTATGCCCACCGCTTCGCGCGCAGCTGCATCAACTCGGTGGAAGGCCAGCCCTACTGGCGCGACGTGGGCACGGTCGATGCCTACTGGGAGGCCAACATGGACCTCACGCGGGTGCTGCCGGAGTTGAACCTGTACGACGACACCTGGCCCATCCTGAGCCAGATTCCGCAACTGCCGCCAGCCAAGTTCGTGTTCGACGAGGACGGCGGACGCCGCGGCTACGCGGTGGATTCGCTGGTGGCCAGCGGCTGCATCGTCAGCGGCGCGGTGGTGCGGCGCTCGGTGCTGTTCTGCAAGGCGCGGGTGGACGAGGGCAGCGTGGTGGAGGACTCCCTGGTGCTGCCCGACACCCGCATCGGCCGCGGCGTCACCCTGCGCCGCGCCATCGTGGACAAGCGCTGTCGGTTGCCGGACGGCTTCACGGCGGGTGTGGACCGGGCGGCCGACCTGGCGCGTGGCTTTCACGTCAGCCCATCGGGCATCACGCTGGTGACGCAGGAGATGCTGGAAGGCGGGCTGGCCCAAGTGGGCGTCGGGGCCCCCTCGGGCATCTGCCGGGCCCTCGCGTAGCGCACCGGCCGCGCCCGGCACACCGCCCAGGCATCATGCGGCCATGCGCCGCTTTGCCGACCTGTTCCAGCTGCTGGATGCCAGCACGGCCACCACGGCCAAGGTGGCGGCCATGGTGGACTACTTCACCCAGGCGCCGCCCGAAGACGCGGCCTGGGCCGTGTACTTTCTGGCCGGCGGCAAGCCGCGCCAGGTGGTGCCCACGGCGCTGCTGCGCGAGACGGCCTGCGCCGTGGCCGGCATCGACGACTGGTTGTTCGACGAGTGCTACCAGGCCGTGGGTGACCTGGCCGAGACCATCGCGCATGTGCTGCCGCCGCCTGCACGGGGCAGCAGCGAGGGCCTGAGCCAGTGGGTGACGCAGCGCCTGCTGCCATTAAAGGGCCTGGCCCCGGACGAGCAGGCGCTGCGCCTGCGCGCTGCCTTTGACGAACTGGACGCACAGGGTCGATTCCTGCTGGTGAAGCTGATCGGCGGCGGCTTTCGCGTGGGGGTGAGCAAGTTGCTGGTGCAGCGTGCGCTGGCGCAGGGCGCCGGTATCGACCCCAAGGCCGTGGCCCAGCGCATGATGGGCTACACCGACGCGCGGCACACGCCCAGCGCGCAGCGCTTCCAGGCCCTGGTGGCGCAGGACGGGGCGATGACGCTGGAGGCCGGCCATCCCTACCCCTTCTTCCTGGCGCACGCGCTGCCGCAAGCGCCGACCGACGCGACCCTGGGCCCGGTGACCGACTGGCTGGTGGAGTGGAAATACGACGGCATCCGCGCCCAGGTGGTGCGCCGCGCCGGCCAGGTGTGGATCTGGTCGCGTGGGGAGGAACTGATGACCGAGCGCTTCCCCGAGCTCGAAGCCGCGCTGCGCACGCTGCCCGAGGGCACCGTGCTGGACGGCGAGGTGCTGGCCTGGCTGCCGGGGCAGGACCAGCCCGCGCCCTTCGCCCTGCTGCAACAGCGCATCGCCCGCAAGCTGCTGACCAAGAAGGTGCTGGCGCAGGCGCCGCTGCGCTTCGTGGCCTACGACCTGCTGGAGCACGAGGGCCAGGATCTTCGCGGCCTGCCGCAGCAGGTGCGGCGCGAGCGCCTGAGCGCCTTGCTCGCGCAGGCCGACCTGCCGGCCCTGCCGGAGGGGACGCCGTGGACCCTGTCACCCGAGGTGGTGGTGGCCGACTGGGCGGCCTGCGCCGCGCTGCGCGAGACGGCGCGGGGGCGCGGCGTGGAGGGCTTCATGCTCAAGCACCGCAGCGCGCGCTACGGCAGCGGCCGAACCAAGGCCGAGGGCACCTGGTGGAAGTGGAAGGTGGACCCGCTGAGCGTGGACGCGGTGCTGATCTATGCCCAGGCCGGCCACGGCCGTCGCGCCAGCGTCTACACCGACTACACCTTCGCCGTGTGGAGCCGCGCGCCGAAGGACGCAGCCGAGGCTGCTGCCGTGGTGGAAGCCATCCGGCGGCGTGAGCCGGCCCGGCCCGACGGCCTGCAGCTGGTGGCCTTCGCCAAGGCCTATTCCGGCCTGAGCGACGCCGAGTTCGCCCGCGTGGACAAGGTCATCCGCGCCACCACCCTGGAGAAGTTCGGCCCCGTGCGCAGCGTGGCCCCCAGCCTGGTGTTCGAGCTGGGTTTCGAGGGCCTGAACGCCAGCCCGCGCCACAAGAGCGGCATCGCGGTGCGCTTCCCGCGCATGCTGCGCATCCGCGACGACAAGTCGCTGCACGAGGCGGACACGCTGCAGACCTTGCGGGCCCTGATGGGTTGATGTTCCGCTCAGGCGCGCAGCACGGGCTGCCGGCGTGCCAGCAGTCCCAGCAGCGGCAGCAGGGCCAGGCCCACGCCCACGGCCAGCACGGCCTGCAGCGGCGCCAGCGCAGCGAAGGAGAACACCGCCTGCAGCGCGGGCACCTCCAGGGCGCACAGCAGCAGCAGCGAGGTGCCGCCCAACACCGCCCACAGGGCCCGGTTGGGCCGGTTCAGGTGCGCCCACAGGCCGGCGCTGAACGACCGGTTGGCCAGCACCAGCGCCCCCACCGCTGTCACCAGCGCGGTGAACACCGCTGCACGCACCTGGGCGCTGTCCACCCCGGCCTGCCACAACCCGACATACAGCGCACCCACGGCCCCCAGCGCGGCCGCACCCTGCCACAGGCCCAGGCGTACCAGTGCACCCGAGACCACGGGTGCGGCCGGGTCCCGCGGTGGACGGGCCATCACGTCGTCCTCGTCGTCCTCGGCCTCGAAGACGATGGCGCACACGGGGTCGATCACCAGTTCCAGGAAGGCGATGTGCACGGGAGCGAAAAGTGGCGGCCAGCCGGCCAGCAGCGGCATCAGCGCCAGGCCCGCGATGGGCACGTGCACGGCCAGCACGAACACCATGCCCTTGCGCACGTTGTCCAGGATGCGCCGGCCCATGCGCAGGCCCTTGACGATGGCGCCGAAGTCGTCTTCCATCAGCACCAGGCTGGCGGCCTCACGCGCCACGTCGGTGCCGCGCCGGCCCATGGCAATGCCGATGTGCGCGGCCTTCAGCGCCGGGGCGTCGTTCACGCCGTCGCCCGTCATGGCCACGACCTCGCCGCCGGCTTTCAGGGCCTGCACCAGCTTGAGTTTTTGCTGCGGCATCACGCGGGCGAAGACGCTGGTGCGCAGCGCCCGCTCGCGCAGCGCGGCCTCGTCCATCGCCTCGATGTCGGCGCCGGTGAGCACGCCGCCCGTGGTGTCGATGCCAGCCTCGGCCGCGATGGCCAGCGCGGTGCCCGGGTGGTCGCCCGTGACCATGGCCACGCGCACGCCGGCCCGCCGGCACTCGGCCACGGCGGCAGGCACCTCGGGGCGCAGCGGGTCGGCCAGGGCGACCAGGCCCAGGGGCTGGAACTCGAAGCCGTGGGGCGTGGCGGGCCAGGGCGCGCCGGGGTTGGCGCTATGGGCGGTATGGGCGGTCCGGCCGTTCTGGGCGGTTTGTGTGGTCTGTGCGTTCTGTGCGGTGACCACGGCCCGTGCCACGGCCAGCACGCGCTTGCCGCTGGAGGTGAACTGCCGGGCCGCCTCCTGCCAGACGGCGGCCTGCGCCTCGCTCAGGCGACACAGCAGCGCCATCGCCTCGGGCGCGCCCTTGGCCGCGATGGTGGGTGATTCCTGCCCGGGTGCCTGCCACACATGCGACATGGCCAGCAGTTCAGGCGTCAGGCCCCAGGCATGCACCAGTTCCCAGCCGTCATGGCCATGGGCCGGGTCCAGGTGTTCCTGGCCCAGGGCGTGGAAGGCGCGCTCCATGGGGTCGAAAGGTTCGGGCTGGCTGGCCAGCACCGCGGCTTCGAGCAGCGCGTGGAAGGCTTCGGGCAGCGGGGCGGCCGGCCCCGCGCCGCCGGCTGTCCACACCCGCAGGGCCGGCGGGTCTGCAGCAGCCGGATCCCCAGCCGCCGGGATCTCCAGGTTCGCCA
The DNA here is from genome assembly GCA_021300575.1 of Rubrivivax sp. GTDB lineage: Bacteria > Pseudomonadota > Gammaproteobacteria > Burkholderiales > Burkholderiaceae_C > Rubrivivax. The sequence goes on along the minus strand of JAJTDM010000041.1, from coordinate 40,925 downwards.
CCGGCAGGTCCATCACCGCCAGGTCGGTCACCGCCATGCGGTTCCAGGTCAGCGTGCCGGTCTTGTCCGTGCACAGCACCGTGGCCGCGCCCAGCGCCTCGATGGCAGCCGGCCGTCGCGCCAGCACGCGCTCGTGCGACAGGCGCCATGCGCCCATGGCCATGAACACCGTGAGGATGAGCGAGAACTCTTCGGGCAGCAGCGACATGGCCAGCGTCACCCCGCCGAGCAAGGCGGCCAGCCAGTCCCCTCTTGTGAGCCCGAAGGCCAGGACGAACAGCAGGCTGGCTGCCGCGCCGGCCATGGCGGCCAGGCGCACCAGCCGGCGCGTCTGCAGCGTCAGGGGAGTGTCCGGGGTCTCGATGCTGCCCAGCGCGCGCCCTATGCGCCCCATGGCGCTGGCCGCGCCGGTGGCGGTGACCTGTGCGATACCCTGGCCCTTGACCACCACCGAGCCGGCCCAGACGAAGGGTTGTCCGTCACCGCCAGGCTGGGCGCTGGTGGTCCCCGATGCTGCTTCCGATGCCGCCCCCGGGCTGGCCGGTTCAACGGTACCTTCTTGCTTCGCTGCCTTGCGCACCGGCACGGACTCGCCCGTCAGCAGCGACTCATCAGTCTCCAGGGCGTGGGCCGACAGCAGCACGCCGTCTGCGGCCACACGGTCGCCCTCACCGATCAGCAGCAGATCGCTGCGCACCACCTCGCGGCCGGGAATGCGCAGGCGCTCGCCGCCTCGCAGCACCAGGGCCCGGGGGCTGGCCAGGTCTCGCAGGGCTTCCAGCACGCGTTCGGTGCGCTGCTGCTGCACCACTGACAGCCCGATGGTCACGAGCACGAACAGCCCCAGCAGCAGCGCCTCGTGCACATCGCCCAGCAGCAGGTAGATCGCCACCCCGGCCAGCAGGAACTGCGACATCGGGTCGCGTGCGGCCTCCAGCACGATGCGCCCTAGCGTGCGCCGCCGGCCTCGTGGCAACTCGTTCGGGCCCTCGGCCTTCAGGCGCTGTGCAGCCTCGGCTTCGCTCAGGCCGGTGTGTGGGGGCGGGGGCATCGTGGCCCGATCCTCACGCCCCAGCGGGCCACACGCCCTGTCCTGGATCAAGCTTGGCCTTATCAGGCTGCCCTGCGTCGGACCGCGGTGCCAGACCTATTCAGGGGCGCCCGGCCGCGCGTGCCAGGCCAGGATGGCCAGCACCGCCGTACCGCCCACCAGGGTGACGATGGGGTGGCCGAAGACCAGGGACAGTGACAGCACATTCAGCGCGAGGAAGGCCGGCATCCTGATGGGCCGCCGGCAGTGGCCGGTGTAGGCTGCCCCCAGTCCCGCAATGGCGATCACCGACCCCGCCAGTGCGATGGCGAAAGTGACCGGGTTGAAGTTCACGAACAGCAGCACCGGCGCGTAGACGAAGGCAAAGGGCACCAGGGCCTTGCCCATCGACAGCCTGAAGGCCGTCATGCCCGTGCGCATGGGCTCGCTGCGCGCGATGCCCGCCGCGGCAAAGGCGGCCAGTGCCACCGGCGGCGTGACGTCGGCCAGCACGCCGTAGTAGAAGACGAAGAAGTGCGTGGCCAGCTGCGGCACGCCCAGTTGCGCCAGCGCCGGCGCCACGATGGAGGCCAGGATGATGTAGGTGGGCGTGGTGGGCACGCCCGAGCCCATGATGATGCAGGCCACGGCCGTGAACAGCAGGCCGAAGAGGATGGTGATCTGCTTCAGCTCGAACCAGCCCATCACGTCGAAGGCATGCACCCACTGCGCCGCCACGCCGGAGAGGTCGAGCACGAAGGCCGAGAACTTGAAGCCCATGCCGGTGAGGGTGGTGATGCCGAGCACGAAGCCCACGCAGGCGCAGGCCGCGCCGATGCCCAAGGCCGACTTGCTGCCCATCTCGAAACCCTGGATCAGGGCGCGTGGCGTCACGGCCAGCCCGGTCATGTGCCGGCCCATCGGCCCCAGCAGCTTGGGAATCCAGGAGCAGGCCACCGTCAGCGTGATGCCCCAGAAGGCGGCGAGGAACGGCGTGTACTGCATCAGCAGCAGCGTGACCATCACCACCAGCGGGATGAACAGGTGCCAGGAGCTCTTGAGCACCAGGCCCAGTGACGGGATCTCGCTCGGGTCCATGCCCGCGAGCTTCAGGCGCTTGGCCTCCAGGTGCACCATCCACAGGATGGCGAAGTAGTGCAGCGCGGCCGGCACGATGGCCACGAGGATCAGTTCGTTGTACGGGATGCCCAGGGTCTCGGCCATGATGAAGGCGGCCGCGCCCATGATGGGCGGCGTCACCTGGCCGCCGCAGGAGGCGCTGGCTTCCACCGCGCCGGCAAAGCGCGGCGAAAAGCCCACCTTCTTCATTAGCGGGATGGTCATGACGCCCGTGGTGACGGTGTTGGCAATCGCTGAGCCGGAGATCATGCCGAACAGGCCCGAGGACACCACGCTGACCTTGGCCGGCCCGCCGGCGTAGCGCCCGGCGGCGATGGTGGCCAGGTTGACGAACAGCTGCCCGAGGCCGGTGAGCTGCGCCATGATGCCGAACAGCACGAAGTGGAAGACGAAGGTGGCCACCACGCCCACGGGGATGCCGTAGATGCCTTCGGTGCCCTTGTACAGGTGCGCCACCACGCGCGGCACGCTGTAGCCGCGGTGCGCCAGATCACCCGGCAGGTAGGGCCCGAAGATGCCGTACAGCACGGTGGCCACCGCCAGCAGCGGCAGGAAGATGCCCATGGTGCGGCGCGCGGCTTCCAGCACCATGGCGATGGCGATCACGCCGAACATCAGGTCCAGCGGCGTGTGCTGGCCCGGGCGCTGGATGAAGATGCCCTCGAAGAACACCAGCAGGTAGAGCGAAAAGCTGGCCGCCGTGACGGCGAACACCCAATCGCGCCAGGGAATGTGGCGGTGGCTGCCGTCGTAGGCCTTGAAGGGCAGGGACAGTGCGGCGATGCACAGCATCACCGCGACGAAGGCCCCCTTGGCCGCCACGGGCACTTCAGCGGCCACCGGGTGGCTCAGCAGCCCCCAGCCCAGCAGCAGGTAGAAGGCGGCCAGGCCGGCCGAGACGATCCACTCCCAGGCCCCGGGCAGGCGCTTCTGGCGCGGGAACACCAGGAAGCACAGCCCCAGCACCACCGCCAGGTGGATGGCGCGGTGCGCGATCTCGTTGTGCAGGCCGAAGCCGGCGGTGTAGTAGTGCCAACCCGACAGTCCCACGGCCAGCACGCCCACGATGCCGGCGGACACGCCCACCAGCCGGCGGAAGTTCGACTCGGGATCGAACTGCTCGATGAGGCGGTCGACCTCGTCCTGGTCCGGCGTCTGGGGTGGGGGCAGGGAGGACGTGGCAGTGGTCATCGGGTCAGCTTCTTGTTGATGTGCTCGGTCTTGGGTCGTCCTCAGGGTGCCGGGGAACTGCACCCCACCGCCTCCAGCGCCACGGCAGGGGCTCCCAGGCTGGCCAGCAGCAAGTCGCCCTGTGGCAGCAGCAGACGCATGCGCGGCCCGGCCAGCGCGCGCACCACCAGCGGGTCCACCGGGCGGTGCAGGCTCAGGCGCATGCGGGACGGGCCCAGACGCTCCAGGCGCTCGCCCGGCCCGGGCGCGGCAGGCAGGCCGTAACCCTCACCCTCGAACTCCTCTTCCACCAGCACCGGCGCCGGGGTGAAGCGGTAGCGGTCGATCACGGTGGTGCCGAGCACGGAGTGTTCGAAGGCGATGCGGATCTCGGGGGCCTGGCGGTCCAGCGGCAGGCGTTTGAGTTCGCGCCCGCTGCGGTGCTCGGTCAAGCGCAACTCGCACACTGCGTGCGTCGAGCGGGTGGCCGGGCTTGTTCCTGTTGAGGTGGAAACCGAGGGGGCCACCGGGCCCGCGCCGGCGCCGGCACCCGTCAGGGCCAGCGCGAGCGCGAGCGGCCAGCTCACTTCAGGATGCCCTTTTCCTTGTAGTAACGGATGGCGCCCGGGTGCAGCGGCACGCTGCCCACGGCGGTGGCGGTCTGCAGCGAGATGTTCTTGCCCTGCACGTGCACCTGACCCATGATGGCCGTGTTCTCGTACAGCGCCTTGGTCACCTCGTAGGCCACGTTGTCGCTCACGCCGTCATGCGTGGTCCACACCGCCATCACGGCGATGGTGGGCACGGGCGCGGTCTGGCCCTTGTAGGTGTTGGCCGGCAGTTGCACCTGGGTGTAGTACGGCTGCTCCTTCAGCAGCGCAGCCACCTCGGCGCCGGCCAGCGGAATGATCTTGAGCGCGTGGCTCTGCGCCGCATCGGTGATGGCCGCCACCGGTACGCCGCCGGTGATGAGCGTGGCGTCCAGGTTGCCATCCTTGATCTTGTCCATGGCCTGGCTGAAGGAGGAGCTGTCTTCCTTCACGTCGGTGCGTGCCAGGCCGTTGACGCGCAGCAGGTCGGTCACCAGTTGGTACTGGCCCGAACCGGGCGCGCCCGAGGAGATGCTCTTGCCCTTGAGGTCTTTCACGCCGTTGATGCCGGAGTTGGCACGTGTGACCAGTTGCACCGTCTCGGGGTACAGCGCGCCCAGGGCGCGCAGGTTCTTGATGGGTGCGTTGGCGAACTGCGCCTTGCCGTTGAAGGCCTGGTCCAGGATGTCTGCGGCGACGAACGCCGATTCGATCTCCTTGGTGCCCAGCAACTTGGCATTGCCCACCGAGGCGCCTGCGGCTTCGGCGGTGGCGGCAAACTTCCTGCCGTCCACCGTGGCCTTGTTGGAGATCAGCTGCGCCAGCATGCCGCCCAGCGGGTAGTAGGTGCCGCCCGTGCCGCCGGTGGCGATGCCGAAGAACTGGCGCTGCTGCGCGAAGGTGGTGGCGGCCACGGTGGCCAAAGCGACGCAGGCCACGGCCTGCTTCCAGGTGATGCGCATGGAGAACTCCTCTGTGCGGGTGGAAACCTCGGACCATAAGGGGTTTCGGTGCCTTTGCCCACCGAGGATTCCCCGGGGTCCGGGGGGGGCGGGGAAACGGCGCACCGCTTTGAGTCGCACAGAATCCACCGGCGCAGGCCGTCCACCCCAGAATCCCGGGAGCTTCACCTTGTCTTCTTCTTGCGATGTGCTGGTCATCGGCGCCGGCGTGGTCGGCTGCTCGGTGGCCTTTCACCTGGCCCGGCTCGGCGCCGGCCGCGTCACCGTGCTGGAACGCCGCCAGGTGGCGGCGGGCACGACGGCGCAGTCCAGTGGCATCCTGCGCACGCACTACTCGGTGCCCGAGAACGTGGAACTGGCGCGCCGCTCCTGGCGCGTGTTCGAGGATTTCCCGGGCTACGTGGATGACGACGAGGCCTCGGCGGGGTTGGTGCGCTGCGGCTACCTGATTGCGGCGCCGCAAGGCCTCAAGCGCGAGGCCCTGCAGGCCGCGCTGGTGCGCCAGGCGGCCATTGGCATCCCGGTGGAGCAGCTGACGCCCCAGCAGGCGGCCGATCGCCTGCCCATCGCGCGCTTCGACGATGCAGCCCTGATCGGCTGGGAACCCGAGGCCGGCTTTGCCGACGCCTACCTGGTGGCCACCGGCTTCGCGCGTGCTGCCAGGCGCCTGGGCGTGAAGTTCCACGAAGGGGTGGACGTGACGGGGCTGTGCCTGGAAGGCGGGCGGGTCACGGGGGCGCAGACCTCTGAGGGCCGCATCGATGCCGGCGTGGTGGTCAGCACGCAGAACATCTGGGCGCGCGACATCGAACGCTGGACCGGCATCGCCAGCCCGGTGAGCGCCGAGCGCCACCAGGTGCTGGCGCTCCAGGGGCCGCAGGCCTACACCCCTGCCATGCCGGTGTTCAAGGACCTGGCCTCTCCTGGGATGCTCTACACCCGCAGCTATGGTGGTGCGCAGATGCTGGTCAGTGAGGGTCTGCCCGGGCAGACCCTGACCGAGCCTGATGACCGTCAAGGCGATGTCTCCATGGACACGGTGGCCGAGATCGGCGCGCAGGTGGCCGCGCGCTTTCCCTCCTTTGCCGAGGCGGGTTTGGCGTCGTCATGGACGGGCGTCTACGACGTCACGCCCGATTGGAACCCGGTGCTCGGCCCCGTGCCGGAGTTGCCGGGCCTGGTGGTGGGTTACGGCTTTTCCGGGCATGGCTTCAAGCTCTCGCCTGCCGTGGGTCGGGTGCTGGCCCAGGCTGCGTTAGGTCAGCCCACCGATGTCAGCCTGAACCCCTATGCGCTGGAGCGCTTTCGCGCGGGGCGTCTGCTGGTGGGGAGCTACGGACGCGGCGCCGTGTCCTGAAGGCGCGCCGCTGACGGGCTTCGTGCTTCAGGCCGACTTCGACGCTGCAGCCATCTGCGCTCGCACGGCCTGCGCCACCAGCGGGCTCAGCCGCTGGATCTCCTGCACAAGCTCTGCCGCCAGCGCGAAGTCCGGCTCCGGCGAGCGCATGGCCTTTTCCAGTGCGTCGCAGTGCTGGGACAGCCCTTGGGCTCCCAGGGCCGCGGCGGAGGACCTGGCCTTGTGGCCCAGTTGCGCCAGCCGCTGGGCGTCGCGTGCTGCCAGGGCCTGCTGCAACTCGACCGCGGTCTTGTCCATCATCGATTCGAAGACCTTGACGATGGGCGCCATTGCGGAGGCACTGCCGCGGGTCAAGGTGCGCAGCACCTGGGGGTCCAGGACGTCCTCGACGGGAGGGTGTGCCTCGGGGGCACGCGAAGCTTGGGCAGCGTCAGGCGCGGCTGAGGTTGCGGCAGTGGGAGCCGCCTCGGGAGCGGCGGCCAAGGGCGGTGACTCAGCGGGCTTGTGGCCTGCCCAGCGCGCCACGATGTCCAGGAGTCGCTTCGGCTCCACGGGCTTGGAAACAAAGTCGTTCATGCCGGCGGCCAGGCAGGCGCGCCGGTCCTGGGTGCTGGCGTTCGCCGTCATGGCGATGATGGGCAGGCGGCGCAATCGCTCTTGTGCCCGCAGTCGGCGCGTGGCCTCCAGGCCGTCCATCACCGGCATCTGCATGTCCATCAGCACGCAGTCCACTTCCAAGGTCTGCAACAGGTCCAGCGCCTGCTGGCCATCGCCGGCCAGCTCGACCCGGGCGCCCGTGGCCTGCAGCAATTCACGGGCGACGGCCTGGTTGACGACGTTGTCGTCCACCACCAGCACACGCACGTCCCGCAGCAGCGGCCCCCAGCGCTCGTCCAGGGCGCCGAGGTCGGACTCCCTGGGCTTGGCCGCCGGCATTTGCCCCTTCGGCAGCCGCAGCCGGCACCAGAAGGTGCTGCCTGCGCCGGCCTGGCTGTCCGCGCCCACTTGACCGCCCATGAGCTTGGCCAGTTCGCGGCAGATGGCCAGGCCCAGGCCTGTGCCACCGAACTGCCGGGTGGTGGAGGCATCGGCCTTGTGGAAGGGCTGGAACAACTGGGCGGCCTGCTCGGGCGTCATGCCGATGCCTTCGTCGGCGACCTGCAACACCACCTCCACCCCGTCCGGGCCTTCTGCACCCGCCCGGCCGATGAGGCGCACCACGCCCTTGGAGGAGAACTTCACGGCGTTTCATCGAGTTCCACCCGCAACTCCAGCCCCTTTTCCAGGGCAGGTTCCTCCATCAGCCTCACCACGGCGGCGTAGATGGCGGGCAGCAGCAGGTCGACGTTTTCCACCTCCAGCTTGCCGGACTCGATCTTGGAGAAGTCCAGGATGCCGCTGATCAGTTCCAGCAGGTACTTGCCGGAGTCGTGGATGCTGCGCAGGTAGTCCCGCACCTTCGGCGAGGGCGAGGCGCGCAGCGCCAGGTAGGACATGCCCAGGATGCTGTTCATCGGGGTACGCATCTCGTGGCTCATGTTCGACAGGAAGTCGCTCTTGGCCCGGTTCGCCAGCGAGGCCGCCAGGGTGGCTTCCTCCAGCGCCTGGGTGCGATGCTGGACCGTGCTCTCCAGGTTCTGGTTCACCTCCTCCAGCGCGCGCTCAGCCCGCACCCGCTCGGTGATCTCGGTGCGGATGGCGATGTACTGCTCCGGCCGGCCCTTTTCATCCAGCAGCGGCACGATGGTCGCGCTGACCCAGTACAGCTCGCCGGCCCGGTTGCGGTTGCAGATCTCCCCGTGCCAGACCTGGCCCGCGCCGATCACCTTCCACAGGTTCTCGAAGAAGCCCGCCGGTTGCTGGCCCGAGTTGATGATGCGGTGGTTGCGCCCCAGCAGTTCCGCGCGCGGGTAGCCGGTGATGTCGCAGAAGCGGTCGTTGGCGTAGGTGATGTTGCCCGCCAGGTCGGTGATGCTGACGATGGCGTGCTGGTCGAGCGCGAACTTCTGGTTGTCCAGCGCGCGGCGGCTGACTTCGCGCTCGTGCATCAGTTCGGCGATGCGCTGGAACATGGCCACCACGCGCGTGACTTCGCTGGGCGCGCCCTGGGTGTCGATCTGCGAGACCTCCACCCGGCCCGCGGCCAGGGCCTTGTCCAGCGCCAGCAGACGTTCCAGACCGCCCAGCCAGCGCCGCAGCAGGAAACGGATGGCCGCCAGGCCCAGCACGAGGCTGGCCAGTCCGGCGCCGACCAGCAGCACCGCCAGGTTCCACAAGTCGTGGGCCACCGTGTGAGCGTCGAAGGTCAAGCGCAGCACGCCGTAGTCGCGCCCGCCGACCGTGATGTTGCGGTTCACGTCGTACAGCTCTCGCTCGGCCCACTGCACCAGCCAGCCGGGTGGTTGGCCGCGTGGCGGGGTGCGGTTCTCGGTGCGGATGCGGCCGCCTGTGGCGTCGGTGAACTGGCTGGAGCGGAAGACTGAGCCCTGCACGGCCCGGTCCAGCGTCTTGCGCACGGTGTCGTAGTCGCCCATGACGACGCCGTCCTGCACCGCCTGCGCGACGACCTCCACCAGCATCACCGAGGCCCGCTGCGTCTCCTCGACCTGCTGCCGGACCTGATGGCTCAGGAACACGATGAGCCCGATGCCGAGAAAGGTGACCAGTGTGACGGCGTACAGCGCGAAGACCCGGTTCGTCAGCGACTGTGGCCACAGCCGGCCCAGCGCGGCGCTGACAGCGTGCCAGGGTTTGTTCACGCTCAAGGCCTGTGACCTGTCAACGCGATGGCGCAGGGGCCGTCGCGAAGAACTGACGGCAAGGACCCCATGATCCCGCCAACCCCGCCACGCCCGCCACAGTAAAGGAGCGGCGGCGGTGGTCCATGGCGGTGTCTCAGGCGGTGGGAAGAGCCGGGAGCATAGCAAGCCTGCGGCGACCGGCGGCCTCATGCCGGAGCAGGCCGAGGTCGTCGGTGCGGATGTCGGCCGCCCGGCCCAGGACGAGATCGGCCACCACCCGGCCGCTGCCGCAGGCCATGGTCCAGCCCAGGGTGCCGTGGCCGGTGTTCAGGTAGAGGTTCGCCCAGCGCGTGGCGCCGATGAGGGGCGTGCTGTCGGGCGTCATCGGGCGCAGGCCGGTCCAGAACTCCGCGCGCGTCAGGTCGCCGCCCGGAAACAGGTCTTGCGTCACCATTTCCAGCGTCTGGCGCCGGCGCGGGTTCAGCCGCAGGTCGAATCCGCCCAGCTCGGCCATGCCGCCCACGCGGATGCGGTTGCCCAGGCGGGTGAGCGCGATCTTGTAGGTTTCGTCCAGCACGGTGGACTGCGGCGCAAGGGCTTCGTCTTGCAGCGGGATGGTCAGCGAGTAACCCTTGACGGGGTAGACCGGCAGGTCCAGCCCCAGCGGCTGCAGCATCTGCCGGGAATAACTGCCCAGGGCCAGCACCACACGGTCGGCCGACACCACCTGTCCGGGGCTGCCGTCAGGCCCGGCGAGCTCCACGCCCGTGACGGCTGTGCCATTCGTCAGCAGCCTGTTGACTTGGGCGTTGAAGCGGAACACCACGCCCAAACGCTCGGCCTCCTGGGCCAGGCGGCGGGTGAACAGGTGGCAGTCGCCGGTTTCGTCATCCGGCAGGCGCAGGCCGCCGCTCAGGCGCTCGCGGGCGTGGGCCAGGCCGGGCTCGACGCGGGCCAGGCCGTCGCGGTCCAGCACCTCGAAGTCCACGCCACAGTCCTTCAGCACGGCGGTGTCGCGGCCCACCGCGTCCATCTGTGCCTGGGTGCGAAAGACCTGCAGCGTGCCACCCGTGCGGTGGTCGTATTCGATGCCGATGTCCTGACGCAAGGCGCGCAGGCAGTCGCGGCTGTAGCCGGCCACGCGCATCAGGCGCTCCTTGTTGATGGCGTAGTTGGCTGCCGTGCAGTGGCGCAGCATCTGCGCCATCCAGCGCAACTGGAACAGGCTGCCGTCCGGGCGGATGGCCAGCGGGGCATGCCGCTGGAACATCCACTTCAAGGCCTTGAAGGGAATGCCGGGGGCGGCCCAGGGGGTGGAGTAGCCGGGCGAGACCTGACCGGCGTTGGCAAAGCTGGTCTCCAGGGCGGCGCCGGCCTGGCGGTCCAGCACGGTGACTTGCGCCCCGGCGCGGGCCAGGTAATAGGCGGTGGTGGTGCCGATGACGCCGCCGCCCAGGACGATGACCTTCATGCAAACTCCTCTTGAATCTCTGGTGAGACACGAACTTGACCGTTTGAATATGAAGTTTATGGATTGGAAAGCAGCAAACTTTTTGGAATTTATGATGTAGAGCAGTAAAGTCGATCGAAGTCGGGCTCTGGTGCCTTCCTTCCCCCGAAACTTTTCCTGACCATGGCTGAACTCGACCGTATCGACCGCCGCATCCTGGACATCCTGCAGCGCGAGGGCCGTATCTCCATGACGGAGTTGGGCGAGCGCATCGGCCTGTCCACTTCGCCTTGCGCCGAGCGGGTGCGGCGCATGGAGCGCAGCGGCGTCATCATGGGCTACCACGCCCGCGTCGACCCGAAGGCCCTGGGGCGCACGCTGCTGGTGTTCGTGGAGATCACCCTCTCGGCCAAGTCAGGCGAGGTGTTCGACGAAGTGCGCAAGGCCTTGCTGCACATGCCGGAGGTGATGGAGTGCCACCTGGTCTCCGGCAGCTTCGACTACCTGGTCAAGGCGCGGTTGGCCGAGATGGCCGAGTACCGCAACCTGCTGGGCGACATCCTCAAGCGCATCCCGGTGCCATGCCAGTCGCACAGTTACGTGGTGATGGAGGAGGTCAAGGAGACCACGGCCCTGGTGGTGCCCACCTGAAGGCGCGGCGGTGGCGCGACAGGCGGCGCCAACTCCACGCGGCCACCGCCGTGGCCGCCAGAAAGACCAGGGCCAGGCCGGCTGCGATGGCTGCGCGCTGCTGCGGTTCCGCCCACAGCAGCAGGCCAGCGACGCCCAGCCAGATGCCGGTGAACAGCAGGAGCAGGGTCAGCGCGGCGTGCATCCACAGCCGCGCCAGACGCTGCCTCTCGGCCTCGATCTCAAGGGCCACCCACTCCAGGTGGGTGGCGGCAATGCCCGCCGCGCTGCCCAGCAGCCTGCGCAAGACGCTCACCACACCCAGGCGTGCCTTTGCCGGCCGGCCCGGGCGGCGCGGCAAGTGCGCAGCCGCGTGGGCTGGTGCCCGTCGAAGGCAGCCTGAACTTCCAAGATCTTCAGCGCCGCGAGGCCAGAAAGCCGATCAGCAGGCCGGTGGCTGCCGCGATGCCCATGGCGCCATACGGGTGCGCCTGCACCGACTGGTCGGCCTGTTGGGCGGCACGCTTGACCCGCGCCAGCGTGGCCTGGTTCAGCTCGTCAAGCTGGGCGCGCATCTCACGCACCTGCACCGAGAGCTTGTCGCGCACGGCGTTGAATTTCTGGTCACCGCTGTCGGCGGCCGAGCGCAGGTAGGTGTCGATCTCGTCCACCATGTGGCGCAGCTGATGGCTGCTGTCCTGGCTGCCGTCCGTAGGCACGGTGCGGGTGTTCGTTTCCATGGGGAATTCCTTGCAAGGGGTGGGTGGGAAAGGGTGATGGGAGTGCGGTTGGTCGACCGCGCAGCCAGAGCATCGGCCTGTGGGGCCCCGGACGACTTGCGCACACGCAGCGTCGGCGTTGTTTGCGCAGCGGGCTTCCTTCGGGTCAGCCCGGTAGGCAAGCGCGGGGGTTTGTGCTCGACTGCGGGCATGCGAAAGCCGGGCGGTACCGGCTTCACAGCAGGAGACGAATTCCATGCCGATGTTCACCCGCAGTTGCCCTGCCCCTGCTTCTGCCCCTGCTTCTGCCCCTGCCATGCGGACGCCGCGTCGGGCGCTGGCCACCTTCGCCGCCCTGGCCGCGTTCGCCACCACAGCCTCCCTCACCGCGCCGCAGGCCCTGGCCCAGCAGGCCTTTCCGCGTCAACCCATCCGCTTGGTGGTGACCTTCCCGCCCGGGGGCGCGCCCGACATCCTGGCACGCACCTTCTCCGAGAAGGCCAACCTCGGCCAGCCGGTGGTGGTGGACAACCGTCCCGGGGCCGGCGGGAACATCGGTGCCGAGGCGGTGGCCAAGGCGCCGCCGGACGGCCACATGCTGGTGATGGCCACCGTGGGCACGCACTCCATCAACGGGGCGCTGTACAAGAAGATGCCCTACGACATGGTCAAGGACTTCGTGCCCGTGTCGCACGTGGCCAGCACGCCCAACCTGCTGGTGGTGAACAACGACGTGCCGGCGCGCAACGTGGCCGAGTTCATCGCCCACCTGAAGGCCAACCCCAACAAGCTGAGCTTCGGCTCACCGGGTATCGGCTCGTCGGTGCACGTCTCGGGCGAGCTGTTCAAGTCGCTCACCGGCACCACCATGACGCACGTGCCCTACAAGGGCCGCCAGTTCGCCATCCCCGACCTGGTGGGCGGGCAGATTCAGCTGATGTTCGACAACATGCCCTCGGCCCTGCCGATGGCGCGCGAGGGCAAGATCCGTGCGCTGGCGCAGACGGGCGCCAAGCGCTCGCCGGCCGCGCCTGACGTGCCCACCGTGGCCGAGACCGTGCCCGGCTTCGAGGCCACGAGCTGGTTCGCCGTCTTCGCGCCCGCCGGCACGCCGAAGGAGGTGGTGGCGCGCCTGAACCAGGAGATCCACCGCGTGTTCAACCTGCCGGACGTTCAGGCCAAGCTGAAGGCGCTCGGGCTGGACACCTGGCTGTCCACGCCGGAGGAACTCACGCGCTTCCGGGCCGGCGAGATCGCGAAGTGGGCCAAGGTGGTGAAGGACTCGGGCGCGACGGCGGATTGAGCAGCCGGAAACCGACCCCGCCGGGGCCGGTAGGTCAGTCAGGCGGCCCGCCGTTGCCGGGCGTGTGCGCCGGGCCCCTCTGCTGCGCTGCCGTTACAGCAAACGCACCTTCACGCTGCGGCCCTTGACCTTGCCGGCGTTCAGGCGGCGCAGCACCTCGGGGGCGATGCCACGCTCCACCGCGATGTAGGTGGACCACTCGTTGATGCTGATCTTGCCGATCTGCGCGCCGACAAAGCCCATGTCCTTGGTCAACGCGCCCAGCACGTCGCCGGCGCGGATCTTTTCCTTGCGCCCGCCCAGCATCTGCAGCGTGGCCATGGGGGGCAGCAGGGGGCCGGTGGCAGCGCCGCCCGCCTGCCCGGTGAGTTCTGAAAGCGGGTGCCACTCGACCTCGGCCCCTTGGGCGGCCTCGATGCGCCCCACGCGGCCCATCTCCTCCATGCTCGCCACGCTGAAGGCCCAGCCTGGGGCCGGCGCGGCGGGCCCGGGCGCACTGCGTGCGCCTTCGCTGCCGGCGCTGGCTGGGGCTGCGGTCTCTTGCGGCGCGTGCAGGGCCATCCGCCCCACCCGCCCGATGCGGTGCGTGTGCACCTCCACCTCGGGCGAGATGTCCACATTGATCACGGCTTCGAGCTGGCTGATGTCCAGGCCGCGGGCGGCCACGTCGGTGGCCACCAGCACGCTGCAACTGCGCTGCGCGAACTGCACCAGCACCTGGTCGCGGTCACGCTGGTCCAGGTCGCCGTGCAGTTCCAGCGCCACCAGCCCCTGCGCCTGCAGCACGGCCACCAGGTCGCGGCACTGCTGCTTGGTGTTGCAGAAGGCCAGCGTGGACACCGGCCGGTAGTGGTTCAGCAGCAGCCCCACGGCGTGCAGGCGCTCTTGCTCCTGCACCTCGTAGAAGCGCTGGCGGATGGTCTGCGCCGCGTGGCGCTCGGCCAGCTTCACGGTCTGCGGCTCACGCATGTACTTGGCGCCCAGCGCCATCACGCCCTCGGGATAGGTGGCCGAGAACAACAGCGTCTGGCGCACGCGGGGGCATTGGCGCACCACCTGGGCGATGTCATCGGCAAAACCCATGTCCAGCATGCGGTCGGCCTCGTCCAGCACCAGGGTGTTGAGCGCACCCAGCGTGAGTGTCTGCCGCGCCAGGTGATCCAGGATGCGCCCTGGCGTGCCCACCACGACATGGGCGCCATGTTCCAGGCTGGCGATCTGCGGACGCATCGTCGCGCCGCCACACAGCGTCAGCACCTTGATCGAGTCCTCGGCGCGCGCCAGGCGGCGGATCTCCTGCGTCACCTGCTCGGCCAGCTCACGCGTGGGGCACAGCACCAGGGCCTGCACCGCGAACAGCCGCGGGTTGAGGTTGGCCAGCAGCGGCAGCGCGTAGGCGGCGGTCTTGCCGCTGCCGGTGCGGGCCTGAGCGATCAGGTCGCGCCCGGCCAGGGCCAGCGGCAGGGTGGCCGCCTGGATCGGCGTCATCTGCAGATAGCCCAGGCGCTGCAGATTGGCCTGGACATGCGGGGCAAGGGGCAGGCGGGCGAAGTCCAGCTCGCCTGGGGATGGGGCGGGAACGGAGGGGTCGGCCAGGTCAGCGGTCAGGTCAGCGGTCATGTCAGCGGTCATGTGGGATCGGATCGTTCAGAAGGGACGGCCAGCGCCTCGCGCAGCTTGTCCTTGCGGCTCTTGCGCCGGCCCTTGAGGCCGCCCTGCGGGTCCAGGCCCTTGCGCGGGGTGGCCGGGTCGTCCGCCTGTTCCGCCGCAGGCGCCTCAGCCGGCGAAGCCGCGGGCTCGAAGCCCGGCACCTGCTCGCGCGCCACCCGCTGGCCCTGGCGCTTTTCGATCAGGCGGAAATGGGCTTCCTGGGTGGGGTCGTCGGCGGCGATGAAGCTCACGGCCACGCCCGCAGCGCCCTGCCGGGCGGTGCGTCCGATGCGGTGGATGTGCGTGGCCGGCGAGCGTGCGAGTTCGTAGTTCACCACGGCGGGCAACTGCTCGATGTGCAGCCCGCGCGAGGCCATGTCGGTGGCCACCAGCACGCACACGGCGCCGCTGCGGAAGTCCGCCAGCGCACCCGTGCGCGCGCCCTGGCTCAGCTCACCGTGCAGGGCCGCGGCGCGCAGGCCGGCCGCGTTGAGCTTGGCCGCCACATGCTCGGTGGCGTAGCGCGTGGCCACGAACACCAGCACCCGCGTCCAGCCTTCGGTACGGATGAGGTGGCGCAGCAAGGGGGTGCGCTGGGCGGTGTCGACCTGCAGCGCGCGCTGCACCAGGGTGGAGGGCAGCGTGGGGGGCAGGCTGGGCCCAGGCGCAGCCGTGGCCTCTGCGGTTGGTCGGGTCGTGCGTGAGCTGTTCGCAGCGAGGCTCGATGCCGTGGCCACCGTCTGCGCTTGCGTGGGTGCGTTGGACGTTTCCGGCGCGGTGGGGTGTACGGTGGCCTGCCTGGGCGGGGATCTGACGGGGCGTTCATCCGCCGCCGCCGGCACCACGTCGATCTCCACCGGGTCGTGCAGCAGGTCCTGCGCAAGGGCCATCACCTCGGGGCCGAAAGTGGCCGAGAACAGCCACTGCTGGCGGCGCTGTGGCAGCAGGCCCAGCACCCGGCCGAGTTCGTCGGCAAAGCCGTCTTCCAGCAGGCGGTCGGCCTCGTCCAGCACCAGGGTTTCCAGGCGGTCCAGTCGCAGGCCGCTGTAGGCCTGCTCGGGCCCTCGGGCTCGGCGCCGGGCCACCAGATCCAGCAGCCGCCCGGGCGTGGCCACCACCACATCGGCGCCCCCGCGCAGCGCCATCAGCTGCGGGTTGACCGACACCCCCCCGTGCAAGGTGACCACCTTCACCCGCAGCGCCAGCGCCTGGGTGTAGGCGAGAAAGGTGTCGGTCACCTGAAGCGCCAGCTCGCGTGAGGGCACCAGCACCAGCGCGCGTGCCGGGCGCGGCGTCTCGGGCTCGGTGTGCAGCAGTTGAAGCAGGTTCTGCAGCACAGGCAGCACGTAGGCCAGCGTCTTGCCGGAGCCGGTGACGGCTGCGCCGATGAGGTCGCGGCCCGCCAGCGCGGCAGGAATGGCCGCCGCCTGGATGGGTGTGGGCCGCAAGTGGCCGCGCTGGGCCAGGGTGCGCAGCAGGTCGGGGTGAAGCCCCAGGGAGGCGAAGGAGGCAAAGGACATGAGGATCAGGCCACTTGGGCCAGGAAGCCGCGGGGATCGGCGGAAAACGCCGCGAAGTTGTCTGGTGTCACGATGACCGGCAAGGCCTGCGGCACCTGTTTGCAAAACGCCTCCAGCCCCCGCCCCGACTTCCTGCGGCCCGATTTCACCTCGATGGCGTACAGCGCAACGCGGCTCTGGTAGACGAAGTCCACCTCGTCTTGACGCTCGCGCCAGTAGGTGAGCTCACCAGGCTGCTGTGCAAGCTCCGCACCGACCGCCAGTTCGAAGGCGCGCCCTCGTTGTTCTGCATTCGCCGTCACGTTCACGCCTGTGGCCATGCTGTACAGCGCCGGGCAGGCGGGCAGCATCTTGGGGCTGGAGCCGCGGCGCAGCCAGGCCTTTGGGGAGTACTTCTGCAGTGCGTGCATGAGGAAGGCGCTCGCGTACAACTCGATGTAGGTCTTCACCAGATCGGTGTTCCCCCGGTCTTGCAGTTGTCCCAGCAGCTTGGTGTAGCTGATCTCCTGCGCCGGGTACTGGCAAAGGATCTGGAAGGCCTGCCGGAACAAGGCGGGGTTGCCCACACGGCGTTGCTGCAGGATGTCCTTGCCGATCACGGCCTCGACGATGGAATCCTTCATGTAGGCGTACCAGCGGTCCGGGTCGTCCTCGAAAGCCACGGCGCCGGGGTAGCCGCCGTACGCCAGATAGCGCGGCAGGTCGTAGCCGAAGGCCTGCTGCAGTTCGGCAAAGGTCCAGTGGTGCACACGCAGGAGTTCGAAGCGGCCGGCCAAGCTCTCGGTCACACCGGCCTGGACCTGCAGCGCGCTGGAGCCCAGCAACACCACGCGCAGGAACCCGGGCCTGGCATCCCAAAGCGCCTTCAAGGTCTCAGGCCAGTTCGGCACCTTCTGGATTTCGTCGATCACCAGCAGACTGCCCTCGCCCAGCAGCAAGGCCTGTTGCCATTGCTCCATCAGCCAGGTGTGGTCGCTTGCCAACAGCCCATCGGCATTGGCGTAGTGGGCGGGGTGGTCAGCCTGTTCGATGACTTGCTTCACCCCAGTGGTCTTGCCCACCTGACGGGGGCCGACCAGCACCTGCATCAGGATGGGGTGCGCTTCAAGGCGGCGAGCCAGGGCGGCGACAAAGGGGCGGCGGAAGTTGCGGTTCACGCAGAGTTACAAAGTACTAGAAATGTCTATTTTAATTACTAGATTCTTCTCGTGAAGCGTTGATCGTGCCGGTACCCGTTGGGAGTTGCGTGCAGCCGCCGCAAACCCTCTCGGCCCCTCCAGGCCCTGCCATCACGGCGTGTACCGCACACCCGACACCCAGGTCTGAGCGAAGGCGGGCACGTCTGTGGCAAAGACGAGCGCATCCAGCAGGTTCTCGCGCGGCACACCGGCCAGTGCGTCGACCGTGGTGTCCATCACGAGGAAGTCCGCAAGGGCCCCAGGGACGAGGCCCACCTTCCGCCTGCCGGCGGCTGCGGCGCCACCTTGCAGCATGGCCTGGAACAGGCGCTGGGCCGTTGAAGGCTCGCCCGATTCGGGTGCGGCGGCGACGTTGCGCCGGCGCTGCACCAGGCGCTGGCCGTATTCCAGCAGCTGCAGTTCGCGCGGCCACTGGCGGCTGACGTGGCTGTCGGAGCCGATGGACAGCGGCACGCCTGCGGCCAGCCAGCGCGGCAGGTCGAACAGGCCGTCGCCCAGGTTGGCCTCGGTGGTGGGGCAGACCACGACCCCGGCCCCCGTGCGGGCCACGGCCTCGATCTCGGCGGGCGTGGCGTGCGTGGCGTGCACCAGGTGCCAGCGGGCGTCCAGCGGCACGTTCGCGCACAGCCACTCGATGGGGCGCTGGCCGGTGGCGGCCAGGCAGTCCTCGACCTCGCCCGTCTGCTCGGCGATGTGCACATGCACCGGCCCGGGGTCGTCGGCGCAGCGCTGGGCCAGCGCGGCGATGGACTCGCCCCGCGCGGCGCGCAGCGAGTGGACCGCCACGCCCGCGTCCACGCCGCTCATGCGCCAAGAGCGGATCTCGTCACGCATCGAAATGACCTGGTCCACCGTGGTGGCGAAGCGGCGCTGGTCGGCGCGCAGCTGGGGCTGCGTGAAGCCCGCTCGCTCGTACAGCACCGGCAGCAGGGTCAGACCGATGCCCGCCTGCTGTGCGGCTCGCGCCAGCGCACGCGCCATCGCACCGCGATCGGGGTAGGGCGTACCGTCTGGGGCGTGGTGCAGGTAGTGGAACTCGCAGACATGGGTGTAGCCGCCGGCCCGCATCTCGCGGTAGAGCGTGGTGGCCACGGCCTGCAGTTCGTCAGGCGTGATGCGCAGCGCCACGCCGTACATGCGGTCGCGCCAGCTCCAGAAATCGTCGTGCGTGCCTTCGCGCCGCTCGGCCAGGCCGGCGAAGGCGCGCTGGAAGGCGTGGCTGTGGGCATTGACCAGGCCGGGCAGCACGGGGCCGGGCAGGCGCTGCGCGTCGGCTGGCGGCGTCTTGACGCCCGGTGTGACCGCGCCCCAGCTGCCATCAGGCGTGGTCTCCAGCAGCACCTCGGCCTGCCAGCGGCCCTCCACCCAGGCGTGGGCGGCGTGCAGTCGCTGCGGGGTGTGGCCGCCGGGGCCCGTCGCGCCTTGGAGTGGGGTGTGCGTCACGCTCGTCATGCCGGCCGCCAATCGATCATCACCTGCACCAACTCGCGCAGCAGCGGGGTCACGGTCGCAGCCTTGGTCTCGTGCCAGGCGTAGGGCGGGTGCTCGTCCATGTAGGCGCGCCAGGCCATCTCCAGCTGCACGGCGTGGACGCCGCCTTCCGGCCGTCCGAAGTGGCGGGTGATGTGCCCGCCCTTGAAGCGACCATCCAGCACATGGCTGTAGGCGGTCTGCCGCTGGCAGACAGCGTAGACCGCCGCGCGCAGCGACAGGGCGCAACTGCGACCTTCCACCGTGCCCAGGTTCAGATCGGGCAGCGCGCCCTCGAACAGCCAAGGCAGCTCGCCCTTGATGCTGTGCGCGTCGAACAGCACGGCGTGGCCGTGCAGGACATTGAGGAGAAGCAGTTCCTCGGCCAGGGTGTCGTGATAAGGCTGCCAGTGCGTCGCGATGCGTTCACGGATCTCGGCCTCGTCAGGGGCGCAGCCTTCGCGGTAGATCGCGTCGCCCGTGAAGAAGCGCGTGGGGCACAGCTCGGTGTTGTTGCGGCCCGGGTACATGGGCTGGTTGTCGCTGCCGCGGTTCAGGTCGATGACGATGCGGCTTTCCACGGGCACGATGAGGCTGGCGCCCAGGTCTTTCGCAAAGGCGTAGAGACGCTGCAGGTGCCAGTCGGTGTCTTCCACCTGCAGCGCACGTTCCACCAGCCGCGGCTTCAGGTCCTCGGGCAGGTGCGTGCCCACGTGGGGCATGCTGATCAGCAGCGGCGTCTGGCCGCGGTGCAGGGTGAAACTCATGGAAGCCTTTCGATGCCGCCGAACACGGCGCGGCGGCAGGGGTTGTGGCCGAAGCGGTAGGCCAGCTCGCGCGGGTGCTCGGCGTCCCACACGGCCAGGTCTGCCCGCTGGCCGATGGCCAAGGTGCCGCGGTCGCTCAGGCCCAGTGCCCGCGCGGCGTTCAGCGTGACACCGCGCCAGGCCTCCTCCGGCGTCAGGCGGAACAGCGTGCAGGCCATGTTCAGCATCAGCAGCAGCGACAGCGCGGGCGAGGAGCCGGGGTTGTGGTCGGTGGCGATGGCGATGGGCACGCCCGCTTCGCGCAGCGCCGCCACGGGCGGGAGCTTCGTTTCGCGCAGAAAGTAGTAGGCCCCGGGCAGCAGCAGGGCCACGGTGCCGGCCTGCTGCATCGCGGTGATACCAGCGGGCGACAGGTGTTCCAGGTGGTCGCAGCTCAGCGCCTGGTACTGCGCAGCCAACGCGGCCCCTTCCTGGTTGCTCAGCTGCTCGGCGTGAAGCTTCACGGGCAGGCCGAGGGCCCGAGCCGCCTCGAACACTCGGCGGGTCTGCGCCGGCGTGAAGCCGATGGTGTCGCAGAACACGTCCACGGCATCCACCAGGCCGGCGGCGTGCTGGCCGGGCAGCCAGGCGCAGACGGCCTTGATGTAGTCATCTGCCCGTCCGGCGAACTCCGGCGGCAGTGCGTGCGCGCCCAGCGAGGTGGTGCGCACCGTCAAAGGTAGCTCACGCCCAAGGCGCCGTGCCACGGCCAGACAGCGCGCTTCGGTGCTCTCGTCCAAGCCATAACCAGACTTGATCTCCAGCGTGGTCACGCCTTCGGCCATCAGCGCCTGGGCGCGTGGCACAGCCAGCGCGAACAAGGCCTCATCACTGGCCGCCCGTGTGGCCGCCACGGTGGAGCGGATGCCACCGCCGGCACGGGCAATCTCCTCGTAGGTGGCGCCTTGTAAGCGGAACTCAAACTCTGCTGCGCGGTCGCCGCCGTAGACGAGGTGGGTGTGGGCGTCGATCAGCCCTGGCGTGACCAGTGCGCCTTGCAGGTCGTGCTCTTGCGTGTCATGGTCCCTCAGGTGGGCCAGGGCGCTGGGCAGTTGCGCATCCGGCCCCAGCCAGGCGATGCGGTCGCCTTCCGTCAGCAGCGCGCCGTCCTCGATCAGGCCCCAGCCCGAGGGTGGGGCCAGCGTGGCCAGGCGGGCGTGGCGCCAGAGGGTGAGCCTGCGGTTCGTCATGTGCGTTCTTCTTTCGGGCCAGGGGCCTGCAGACCCAGCCACCAGGCCTGGCGGCCCGCGACCAGGCACCAGGGCGCCGTCAGGTCATCTTCGGGCGGGTGACCAGACTCGGCGTCAGACCACAGCAGGGTGCCGGGCTGCAGTTCGAGGCGGCCGCCGGGCGTGTCCACGCAAGCGGGGCCGTGCGTGTACAGGCCCTTCCACGCCCAGCCTTCGCCCTTCATCTGCGAGCCCATGACTGGCGGGTGGAGGGGCTGCGCATCGGGGGCTTGCTGAAGAGGTACGGGGGACGGCCACGACTGCCCCGCCACGGCCCGTTGCATCCAGGCCCGCCCGGCGCTGTGCCGCACCATCAGGTTGAGGTCGCGCGTGGGCCCGTTGATCAGGCGGCAGCCGGGCGCCTGCGCGCCGTCAAACGCCAGCCGGTCGCTGTCGGGCGTCAAGTGCAGATCCTCGCCGCGCAGCGTGAGCACCACCCCGTCGCCCTCCAGCACCGCAAAGCAGCGGTCGATGCCGCGGAAGGCGGAGAAAGGCCCGTCCTGCGTGATGTCGGCCACGCTCACCCGTACGGCCCAATCGGTGGCTTGGACCTGAGGGCCTTCGGGCGTGTCAGCAAGGCGCGGTGCCGGCCAGGCCAGCAGCTCGCGCGTGACCCCGCCGCCGTTGCGCCAGGGCTGTGCGGTGGCCTCTTGCAGGCGCATGGTGTGCAGGGCGCCTTGGGGGTGGTGCAGGCCCGCTGAACCTGGTGCGGTGTGGGCCACGGCGCTCACGGCTGCGCACCCCACAGCAGCGGGAACAGCGGGTGCTCCATCGGTGCGCCCGCGGGCAACTCCTCGGCCAGGCCGGGGAAGTCGGGCGAGGTCTTCCAGGGTCGGGGCGCATGGCGCATGTCGTCGCCCAGGAAGCGTACCGAGAACACGCGCCGGCGCCGGCCCGGCTCAACCCCGCCTGTGGCGTGCAGGGTGAGCATGTGGAAGGCCACGGCATCGCCCGGCTCCAGCGCCCAGCCCAGGATGCGGTGGGTGGGCGGCTGCGCGTGGCGGCCGGCCTCGATGTCGGGCAGCTCGGCCAGCGTGCCCGCCGGAAACCAGCGCGCCTCGTTCGTCATGAAGGTGCGCGGCATCAGCCAGGGGCCGCGGTGCGTGCCCGCTGCAAGGCCTGCGGGCTGGTCGACGCGCCGTTCTTCGACGCGCAGTGCTTCGGCGGGCTGGGTATGTGCGGGCTTGGGTTGCGGGGACCGCGAAGCCAGGTTCATGGCGTGAATTCTCCCGAAAGCCGGTAGCGCGACCCGGGGTGCACCAGCCGGGCGATCGTGATGGCGGCGTCACGTGTGAAGGTGCGCCGCACCACCACCAGGCAGGGCTCGTCTGGCGCAATGCCCAGCAGCTGGGCTTCCTGCGCCGTGGCACGGGCCGACTCGATGGAGTACTGCGCGCGCCACAGAGCGGTGTGCTCGAACAGATACCGCGTGGGCGTGGTCTGCGTGAAGTCCGCCTGCAGGTAGCCGGGGGCGCAGCCAGGGTTGACGAAGCGGTCTTCGCACTGCAGCGGCAGGCCGTTCTCATGGTGGACGATCAGGGTGTGGAAGACCTCCGCGCCCACCGCCACCCCCAACTGGGCCGCCAAGGGCTCGGGGGCCGGCTCGCTGCGCTGCAGATTCACCACGGCGTGGTGCAGGTGCCCGCGGGTGCTGATCTCCTCTTGCAGATCGCGAATGGTCAGGGTGCTGGACACCTGGTGCAGTGGGGCGGCGAAGGTGCCCACCCCCTGCGAGCGCTGCACCAGGCCCTCGGCCTGCAGTTCGCGCAGTGCGCGGTTGACCGTCATGCGGCTGACACCGAACAGGGCCACCAGCTCGGCCTCTGACGGCATCAAAGCGCCCGGCGGCCAGCGGCCCGCAGCCAAGCCTTCCTTGAGGTGGTACTTGATGCGGGCAAAGGGAGCGGTGGTATGCCCCGGTAGCGAGCCGACGGTCATGGCCTCGCCCAGGTTCCCAGGGTCAGCGTGATTGGTGAAAACCATAGGAAGATGCTACTTGCCTAGACCTGTCTAGACAACTAGAGTTCAACCCTAACCCGTAGCGTCAGACCGACCCGAGCCTGCCATGACCGATCTCTCCCCCCTGCATCAAGTGGCCCAGCCGCGGCCCGTGCGTGCGCCGCGCGGCGCGACCCTCAGCTGCGCCAACTGGCTGATCGAGGCCGCCTATCGCATGCTCCAGAACAACCTGGACCCGGAGGTGGCCGAAAACCCCGACGCCCTGGTGGTCTACGGCGGCATTGGCAAGGCGGCGCGCAACTGGGATAGCTTCGAGGCCATCCTGGCCACGCTGCGGCGTCTGAAGCCCGACGAGTCGCTGCTTGTCCAGTCGGGCAAGCCCGTGGGCGTGTTCCGCACCCACGAGGACGCACCCCGTGTGCTGATCGCCAACTCCAATCTCGTGCCCAAGTGGTCCACCTGGGAGCACTTCGACGAGCTGGACCGCAAGGGCCTGATGATGTACGGCCAGATGACGGCCGGCTCCTGGATCTACATCGGCAGCCAGGGCATCGTTCAGGGCACTTACGAGACCTTTGTCGAGGCGGGCAAGCAGCACTTCGGCGGTGACCTCTCTGGCAAGTGGATCCTGACCTCGGGTCTCGGCGGCATGGGTGGCGCGCAGCCGCTGGCCGCCACCTTCGCCGGGGCTTGTTCGCTGAACATCGAGTGCCAGCAAAGCCGCATCGACATGCGGCTGAAGACCCGTTACGTGGACGAGCAGGCCACGGGCCTGGACGACGCGCTGGCGCGCATCCAGCGTTTCACCGCGGCAGGCCAGGTGCGCTCGGTGGCGCTGCTCGGTAATGCGGCCGAGCTGTTGCCCGAACTGGTGAAGCGCGCACGCGCCGGCGGGCTGCGGCCTGACATCGTGACCGACCAGACCTCGGCGCACGATCTGGTCAATGGCTATCTGCCCGCGGGCTGGAGCCTGGCGCAGTGGCAGGCCGCCCGTGCTGACGACACGCGCCACGCCGAGCTGCGCGAGGCCGCGCGCCGCAGTTGTGCGGTGCATGTGCAGGCCATGCTGGACTTCCAGGCCCTGGGCATTCCCACGGTGGACTACGGCAACAACATCCGCCAGGTGGCGCTGGATGCCGGCGTGAAGAACGCCTTCGACTTCCCAGGCTTCGTGCCCGCCTACGTGCGGCCGCTGTTCTGCCGCGGCAAGGGGCCGTTCCGCTGGGCGGCGCTCTCTGGCGACCCCGAAGACATCCGCAAGACCGACGCCAAGATGAAAGAGCTGTTCCCGCAGGATGCCCACCTGCACCGCTGGCTGGACATGGCGGGTGAGCGCATCGCCTTCCAGGGCCTGCCCGCGCGCATCTGCTGGATCGGCCTGGGCGAGCGCCACCGCGCCGGCCTGGCCTTCAACGAGATGGTGCGCTCGGGCGAGCTGAAGGCGCCCATCGTCATCGGCCGCGACCACCTGGACAGTGGCTCGGTGGCCAGCCCGAACCGCGAGACCGAGGCCATGCGTGACGGTTCGGACGCGGTGTCCGACTGGCCGCTGCTGAACGCCCTGCTCAACACCGCGGGCGGCGCCACCTGGGTGAGCCTGCATCATGGCGGCGGCGTCGGCATGGGCTACTCGCAGCATTCGGGTGTGGTGATCGTCTGTGACGGCACCGACGCGGCGGCCAAGCGCATTGAGCGTGTGCTGTGGAACGACCCGGGCACCGGCGTGATGCGCCATGCCGACGCGGGCTACGAGGACGCCGTGGCCTGCGCCAAGGCGCAGGGGCTGGATCTGCCCATGGTGACGGGCGCTTGATGATCCTCCAGCCCGGCCACCTCAGCCTCGACGACCTGCAGGCCCTACATGCCGGCGGCGTGCAGCTGCAGCTGGAGGCCGGCGCCTGGCCTGCCATCGAGGCCAGCGCAGCGGTGGTGCAACGGGCCGCGGCGGGGGAGGCGCCGGTCTATGGCGTCAACACGGGCTTTGGCAAGCTTGCCAGCACCCGCATCGGGGCGGACGATCTGGCCGCGCTGCAGCGTAACCTCATCCGCTCGCACAGCGTGGGTGTGGGCGAGCCGATGGCCGCGCCCGTGGTGCGGCTCATCCTGGCACTCAAGGCGGCCAGCCTGGCGCGCGCGCATTCGGGCGTGCGGCCTGTGGTGATCCAGAAGCTGCTGGAGGTGTTCAACGTAGGCCTCGTGCCTCACATCCCTTCCCAGGGTTCCGTGGGCGCCTCGGGCGACCTGGCGCCGCTGTCGCACATGACGCTGGCCTTGCTGGGCGAGGGGGAGTTCATCGTCGACGGGCAACGTCAGCCCGCCGCCGAGGTCTTGCGCGCTCACGACATTGCGCCGCTGGAGCTGGCGGCCAAGGAAGGCCTGGCGCTGATCAACGGCACGCAGGCCTCCACCGCGCTGGCGCTGCACGCGCTGTTCAGCTTCGAGCCGGTGCTGGAGGCGGCGCTGGTCATCGGTGCGTTGACGGTGGACGCCGCGCGCGGCAGCGACGGGCCGTTCGACCCGCGCATCCATGAGCTGCGGGGCCAGCCGGGGCAGATTGACGTGGCGCGCTACTACCGCGCCTTGCTGCAGGGCAGCGAGATCCGCTCCTCGCACCGCGAAGGCGACGACCGCGTGCAGGACCCTTACTGCCTGCGCTGCCAGCCCCAGGTGGTGGGTGCTTGCCTGGACCAGCTGCGCCACGCCGCGCTGGTGCTGCTGCGCGAGGCCAGTGCAGTGACCGACAACCCGCTCGTCTTTGCCGAGAGCGGACAGATGATTTCCGGCGGCAACTTCCACGCCGAGCCGGTGGCCCTGGCCGCCGACGCTATGGCGGTGGCCATCGCCGAAGTCGGCGCGATCGCCGAGCGCCGCATCGCCATGCTGATCGACGCCAACGTCTCGCGCCTGCCGCCCTTCCTGTGCGCCGAGCCAGGCCTGAACAGCGGCTTCATGATCGCGCATGTGACAGCCGCCGCACTGGCCAGCGAGAACAAGTCGCTCGCGCACCCGGCCAGCGTGGATTCCCTGCCGACCAGCGCCAACCAGGAAGACCATGTGAGCATGGCCACCTTTGCGGCGCGGCGCCTGCAGCCCATGATCGCCAACGTGGCCCACATCCTGGGCATCGAGTGGCTGGCGGCGGCGCAGGGCGTGGAGTTTCTGCGGCCCCTGCGCAGCTCGGCCCCGCTGGAGGCGGTGCACGGGCTGCTGCGCCAGCGCTGCCCCGCCATGATGCAGGACCGCTACCTGGCACCTGACATCGAGGCCGCTGCGGCGGCCGTCCTGAAGGGCCAAGCGGCTGGCGTCCTGCGCCAGCTTGCGGGTTTGCCTGTCTTGTGGGTGGCCGCTTGAGGGCCTTATGGTTCCAAGCTTCGGTTACCGCTTTCTGTCCGACCACTTTGATGAGGAGTCCACTGTGAAGAAGTCCATGATCGCCCTGGCCGCTTCGGCCGCTGTCTCCCTGGCCACCCTCGGCACCGCCGCCTCTGCCCAGGAGACCAAGGTCGCCATCGGCATGTCCGGCTGGACGGGCTTTGCCCCGCTGACCCTGGCCAAGGAGGCGGGCCTCTACAAGAAGCACGGCCTGGACGTCAGCATCAAGAAGATCCCGCAAAAGGACCGCCACCTGGCCATTGCCTCCGGTGACATCCAGTGCGCGGCCACCACGGTGGAGACCTGGGTGGTCTGGAATGCCAACGGTGTTGCCACCACGCAGATATTCCAGCTCGACAAGAGCTTCGGCGCCGACGGCATGGTGGTCAAGGCGGGCATCAACTCCATCAAGGACCTGAAGGGCAAGACCGTGGCCGCCAGCGCGCCCGGCACCGCGCCTTACTTCACGCTGGCCTGGATGCTGCGCGAGAACGGCCTGAGCATGAAGGACGTCAAGGTGGTCAACCTCGAGCCGCAGGCCGCTGCCAACGCCATGATCGCGGGCACCGCCGGCATCGACGCGGCCATGACCTACGAGCCCTTCCTGAGTGCCGTGCGTGCCAAACCCGAGGCCGGCAAGATCATCGCCACCACGCTGGACTACCCGATGATCATGGACACCTTCGGCTGCACGCCCAAGTTCCTGGCCGAGAACCCCAAGGCCGCCAAGGCCCTGACCGACGCCTACTTCGACGCCGTGGCCATGATCAAGGCCGAGCCGAAGAAGAGCTTCGAGATCATGGGCGCCGATGTCAAGCAGACCGGCGAGGCCTTCGAGAAGAGCCAAGCCTACCTGCGCTGGCAGGACCGTGAGGCCAACGCCAAGTTCTTCGCCGGCGAACACGCCGCGTTCAGCAAGAAGGCCGCCGAGATCCTGCTGGAGGCCGGCATCATCAAGGCCCTGCCGGACATGTCCAAGCTGGCCGACACGCGCTTCCTGAAGTGACACGGCCCGCATCTTGAAGCCGCTGACCCCTGTGGCGCCCGGCACCCGCGTGGTGCTGGGCGTGGCCTTCTTCGTCGTCTTCGTGGCCGCCTGGGCGGTGGCCACGCTGGGTGGCTTCGTCAGCAAGACTTTCCTGGCCGATCCGCTGACCATGGTGAAGTCGGGCTGGGTGCTGCTGACGCAGATGGGCTTTGCCGAAGACATCGGCATGACCGTGTGGCGCGTGGTGGGCGGCTTCCTCATCGCCGCCGTCCTGGCCTTGCCCCTGGGCGTGGCCATGGGGGCCTACAAACCCATCGAGGCCTTCTTCGAACCCTTCGTCAGTTTCGCCCGCTACCTGCCGGCCAGCGCCTTCATTCCGTTGTTGATCCTGTGGGCGGGCATCGGTGAGGCGCAGAAGCTCGCTGTCATCTTCATCGGCAGCTTCTTCCAACTGGTGTTGATGATCGCCGTGATCGTGGGCAACACGCGGCGAGATCTGGTGGAGGCCGCCTACACCCTGGGCGTGGGCGACCGCGGGCTGATCCGGCGCGTGCTGATCCCGGGCGCAGCGCCCGAGATCGCCGAGACGCTGCGCATGGTGCTGGGCTGGGCCTGGACGTATGTGATCGTGGCCGAGCTCATCGGTGCCTCCAGTGGCATCGGCCACATGATCACCGACAGCCAGGCGCTGATGGCCACCGACCAGATCATTTTCGGCATCATCGTCATCGGCGTCATCGGGCTGGCCAGCGATTTGCTGTTCAAGGCCGTGAACCGGCGGCTGTATCCCTGGGCAAGGCTATGAGCCCCCAAGCTCGCGTTCGCTCGCTACCCCCCGAGGGGGCCGTTCGCCGACGGCCCGGCTGGGCCGGTTCCGTGGCGCCGGCTGGGCTGGAGTGTGTCCGTTGACCATCTTGAAGATCCGCGGCGTCGAGCGCCGCTTTGACGGCGCCGGGGGCGGCACCCTGGCCCTGCAGTCCACTGACCTGGACGTGGCCGAGAACGACTTCGTCACCATCCTCGGTCCCAGCGGCTGTGGCAAGAGCACGCTGCTGCGCATCGTGGCCGGGCTGGACCAGCCCACGGCCGGTGAGGTGCAGCTGGACGGCCGTCGTATCGAGGGCCCGGGCGCCGATCGCGGCATGGTGTTCCAGAGCTACACCCTGTTCCCCTGGCTGAACGTGCTGGACAACGTGTGCTTCGGCCTGCGCGAACGTGGCCTGCCGCGCGCCCAGCAACTCGACATCGCGCAAGGTTTCATCTCGAAGGTGGGCTTGACGGGCTTCGAGCAGCACTACCCCAAGCAACTGTCGGGCGGCATGCAGCAGCGCACCGCCATCGCCCGCGCGCTGGCCAACGGGCCGCGCATCCTGCTGATGGACGAGCCCTTCGGCGCGCTGGACCACCAGACGCGCGAGCTGATGCAGGAGTTGCTGCTGTCCATCTGGGAGGCCGAGCGCAAGACCGTGCTGTTCGTCACCCACGACATCGACGAGGCCGTGTTCATGGCCAGCCGCACGGTGGTGATGAGCGCGCGCCCGGGCCGCATCAAGCTCGACCGCCCCGTGGACCTGCCGCACCCGCGGCACTACTCGATGAAGACCACCCCGGCCTTCGCCGCGCTCAAGGAAGAGCTCACCGAGTGCGTGCGCGCCGAGGTGTTGGCCGCGCAGCGGGCGCTGCAGCAGCGGTAGGCTGGCTGTTAGACGGTGGCCTGGTTCCGGAGGAGCCAGCCGCTGACCACCGAGTTGCCGATGACGAAGACTTTCACGCAAGTCCCTCGCGGGCTAGAACATAGACCGCAAACCTGCGCCGTGTCCGCCCGCGTGGCCGGGCTGGCAAGTTGAAACGATGCGCATCCCGTAGCGCAAACTTGGTTCAATCCAGCTTGATCTTCGCGTCGCGGATCAGCTTGCCGAAACGCTCGAACTCCTGGCGGTTGAGCTCGGCGAACTGCGCAGGGGTCATGGTCGAGGGCTCGCCGCCCAGGCCCTTGAGGCGGGCATCCACATCGGGCAGCCTGATCACGCGCGCCAGCTCGGCCTGCAGCCGGGACACCACATCCGGCGGGGTGCCTGCGGTGACGTAAAGGGCATACCAGGTGCTCATGTCGGCGCCGCGTACGCCCGCTTCGGCCAGGGTGGGCACATCTGGCAACTGCGGTGAGCGCGCCGGGGTGGTCACCGCCAGCGGCTTGAACTTGCCAGCCTTGATCTGCGCCATGGCCGAGGAGGTGGTGTCGAACATCATCTGCACGCTGCCGCCGATGATGTCCAGGTGGGCCTGGCTGCTGCCCTTGTAGGGGATGTGCTGGCTCTTGGTGGCCGCGGCCATGTCGAAGGCCTCGCCGGCGATGTGCTGGGTGCTGCCCACGCCCGAGGAGGCGTACTTGAAGTCGCCGGGCTTGGCCTTCATCGCGGCCACGAGTTCGCCCACGTTCTTCACCGGCACTTGCGCGCCCACCACCAGCACGTTGGGCACCGTGACGATCAGGCCCACGGGCACCAGGTCTTTCAGCGGGTCGAAGGCGAGCTTCAGCAGATGCGGCGCGATGGCCTGGCCTGTGTTGGTGGCCACGAGCAGGGTGTGGCCGTCGGCCGGGGCCTTGGCGGTGATGTCCGCGGCGATGGTGTTGGAGGCGCCGGGCTTGTTTTCCACCACCCAGGTGCCCTTCAGGCCGTCGGCGAACTTTTCGGCCAGCATGCGGGCGATGATGTCGGTGCCCCCGCCCGGGCCGGCCCCCACCATCAGCTTCACGGGCTTGGTGGGGTAGGCCGTCTGCGCGCTGGCGGGCAGTGCCAGGGTCATGGAAGCGATCGCGCTGGCGATCAGCGCGGCGGTGAAGGTCTTGCGTTGCATCGTGGTTCTCCAGCAGGTGTCAGTGGGCGGCGCGCCGGTTCATGTCGGGTTCATCACAGATTCATGCCCAGTTCATGCCCTATTCATTCCCATGCGGCAGGCCAGGTCGAATGCGTTGAGCATGGCCCCGGGGTTGGCCTTGCCGGCCCCGGCGATGTCGTAGGCCGTGCCGTGGGCCGGCGTGGTGATGGGGATGGGCAGGCCGCCATGCACGGTGACGCCGCGCTCGAAGCCCATGAGCTTCATCGCGATCTGGCCCTGGTCGTGGTACATCGTCACCACGCCGTCGTAGCCGCCCTCAGAACGAATGGCCCGCACAAAGGTGGTGTCGGCGGGGAAGGGGCCGTCGGCCGGGAAGCCGCGTTCCGCCGCCAGGCGCACGCCCGGCTCGATGATGCGACCTTCCTCGTCGCCATAGTTGCCGTTGTCGCCGTTGTGCGGGTTCAGGCCGCACACGGCAATGCGTGGGCTGGCCTTGCCCGAGGCCTGCAGCGCCCGGTGGATCATGCCGATGGCATCCGCCACCTTGTGCGGTGCCAGCAGCTCGCTCACCTCCTTGAGCGCCACATGCGAGGTGACGCGCGCCGTCCACAAGTTCTCCAGCACGTTGAGCTCGCCGCAGATGCCGTCGTAGGCCAGCAGCTCCGAAAACCAGCGCAGCTCGTCCTCCTGGTGCATGCCGCCGGCGCGCAGCGCGCCCTTGTTCAGCGGCGCAAAGCACAAGGCGTCGGCCGCGCCCGACTGCGCCAGGCGTGCGCCCGCCTCCAGCCCCTGCAGCATGTAGCGGCCGTTGTCGGCTGTGGCCTGGGCCCGCGGGAAGGCCGGGGCCTCCGCGCCGGCCCAGTCGTGCCAGCGTACGCCGTCTGGCACCCGGACCTGGCCACGCTGGCCGATGAGGATGACGTCGGCCTTGGCCAGGGTGCCAGGGTCGGCCAGGAGTTTGTTGACCAGTTCCGGGCCGATGCCGGCGGGGTCGCCGGTGAACAGGGCGATGGTGGGTTTCATGTGAATCCTTGTGGGGAAGTTCAGGTCGGAAGTTCGGGGCAGGAGTTCAGGTCCGGGCCCGCCCGCAGGCGCACCCGGGGCCGGTCAGTCCCTCAACCCACCGCCAGGCGCGGCAGCCACAGCGTGATCGCCGGCACGAAGGTGATCAGCAGCAGCGTGGCCACCAGCGGCACGTAGAAGGGCAGCATTTCGCGCAGCACGTCCTGCATGCGCACCTTGGCGATGTCGGCCACCAGGAACAGCGCCAGCCCCATGGGCGGCGTGAGCAGGCCGATCATCAGGTTGAAGATCACCACCATGCCCAGGTGCACCGGGTCCACGCCCGCGGCCATCAGGGGCTTGGCGATGATGGGGGCGATCACCAGGATGGCGGTGGTGCTGTCCAGGAACATGCCCACCACCAGCAGCAGCACGTTCACCAGCAGCAGCAGCACCCAGGGCTCCGTGGAGATCGAGAGCATGAACTTCGTCATGGCCTGCGGCACCTGCTCCACTGACAGCACCCAGCCGAACAGCGCGGCCACGGCCACGATGATCAGGATGGCTGAGGAGGCGCGCAGCGTTTCCAGGGCGGCGCCGATCAGGCGCGCCCAGGTCAGCTCACGGTAGAACAGGCTGCTGATCAGCAGCGCGTAGGCCACGGTCACCGCGGCAATCTCGGTGGGGGTGAACCAGCCCGCCAGCATGCCGCCGATCAGGATGACCGGCGCCATCAGCGCGGGCAGGGCCGGTTTCATGTCGGCCCACAGCCGGGCCCAGCCGGGCCAGCGGTCGGCGCGCGGGTAGCCGCGGCGCACCGACAGCCAGGCCGTCATGATCATCAGCGCGGCCACGCACAGCAGGGCAGGCAGGATGCCGCCCAGCAGCAACTGGATCACCGATACGCCGGTGACGGTGCCGTACAGGATGAGCGGGATGCTGGGTGGAAAGATGGGGCCGACGATGGCCGACGACGACGTCACCGCGCTGGCAAAGGCGGGGTTGAAGCCCTTGGACTTCATGGCGTCGATCTCGATGCGGCCGATGCCGCCGATGTCGGCCAAGGCCGAGCCCGACATGCCGGCAAACACCAGGCTGCCGAAGATGTTGACCTGCGCCAGGCCGCCGGGCAGCCGGCCCACGGCCGTGTCGGCAAAGCGGTAGATGTGCTTGGAGATGCCGGCCGTGTTCATGAGGCTGCCCACGAACAGGAACACCGGCACGGCCACCAGCGGGAAGGAGTCCAGCGCGTACAGCGTGCGCTGCGCCACCATCTGCAGCGGCAGGTCGTTGAGCAGCAGGTAGGCGATGCTGGGCAGGCCGATGGCCAGCACCACCGGGAAGCCCAGCATGAACAGCGCCAGGAACGCGAGGACGACGAGGAATCCGCTCATGGGGGTGCGTGCGTCAAAAGGGGGCGGTCAGGCCAGGGTGGTCTGCTTGTTGTCGGCGTGGCCCTGGCGCCAGGTGCGCCGCAGCAGGGCCAGGCTTTCCAGCGTCAGCAGGGTCATGCCGATGGTCATCGGCGCCATGAACAGCCAGTAGGGCATCTCCAGTGTGGCGGTCTGGTTGTCCAGGTTGTTGCGGATGGAGACCACCGACGCCACGGCCATCAGCGCGAACATTCCCGCAGCCGCCACCTCTATCAGCAACTGCACCGCAAAGCGCAGCCGCGCGGGCAGCATCGCCTGGAACTCCTGCATGCGGATCTGTCCACCCTCGTGCGTGACCTGCGCAGCCCCCACCAGGGTCAAGGCGATCAGGAAGTAGCGGGTCAGTTCCTCCGCGCCCGACATGGGCACGTTGAAGACGCCGCGCATCACGATCTGCAGGCTGGGGGTGAAGATCAGCGCGGCCAGCAACAGCAGGCAGGCCACGACGGTCATTCGGCGCAAGGCGGACATGGAGGTTCCCGGTGAGGCGATGGGTCAGGCCGCGGCGGGGTGCAAGACCTGCCGCGGCCCCAGGCTCACTTGACGGCCTGGATCTGCTGGATCAGCGTGGTCCACTCCGGGAAGTCCTTGTTGACCTGCCCGATCACGGCCTGGCGGAAGGCGTCCAGCTGCAGCCCTTCCTTGTCGGAGATGAAGGTCATGCCCTTGGCTTCCAGGTCCTTGCGGTACTGGTCGAAGGTCTTCTTGTCCCAGTCCAGCGTCTTCTGCCCCACCTCGGCCATGGTGTCCTCGATGATCTTGCGGTCGCCCGCGGGCACGCCCGCCCAGATCTTCTCGTTGACGAACACCGACAGCACCGACTGCATGTGGCCTGTGAGCATGACGAACTTCTGCACCTCGAAGAGCTTGAGGTTGAAGATGTTGGGCAGCGGGTTCTCCTGGCCGACCACGAGGCCGGTGGCCAGGGCGGTGGCCAGCTCCGACACCTCCACCGGCGTGGCCACGGCACCCATGCCCGTGAGCATGGACGACCACAGCTTCACGGGCACGCCACGGTACTTCTTGCCCTTCATGTCGGCGGGGGACAGCACCCGTTCCTTGGAGGTGAGGTGGCGCGTGCCCTGGAAGAAGCTGCCCACGATGCGCATCCCGCCCTTTTGCACCAACTCGGCGTTGATGGCCTTCAGGGCCTCCGAGCTGCGCGAATCGGTGGCGCGCAGCGCGTGCGCGGCGTCGCGGTAGATGAAGGGCGCGTTGAAGACGGCCGTGTTGGGCAGGATCTTGCCCAGTGAGGCGAAGTCGTGGTGGCCCATGGCGATGGCGCCGGACTTGATGCCGTCCACCATCTCTCCCACGCCGCCGAGCTGCGAGTTGGCGAAGACCTGGATCTCCACCCGACCCTGCGTGCGTTCCTTGACGAGCTTGGCCACCTCATCGGCATACAAGGTCTGCGGGGCATTGGCCACGCCCACGTGGGCGTAGCGCAGCTTGATCTGCGCCTGCGCGGCGCCGGCCATCAGCAGGGCGGCCGCGGCGGCCAGGCTCAGGGTCTTGAACAGTTTCATGGCTTGTTTCCTCTGTTTGCGGTGGGGGTCAGGGGTCAGGGTTTGGTTGTGGGAGCGGGCGTGTCCCGCTCGTACAGCTTGAACACCGCCGAGGTGTCCAGCTCGCTGTGGCCCAGGTGGGCCAGCATGCGGTACAGGGTCTGGGCCTGCGCCGTCATGGGGGTGGGCACCTGCAGGTCCTTGGCGAAGGCCAGCACCATGTCCAGGTCCTTCAGCAGTTGCCGCACGTAGCCGCGCGGCGCGAAGTCGCGGCTGCGCATGCGGGGGTAGATCTGCTGGAACAGCACGCCGTCGGCATGGCCGCCGGCCAGGGCCTGGGGCACCAGGTCCGCCTCGATGCCGGCGGTCTCGGCCATCAGCGTGAACTCCGCCACCGTGGCGTGCAGGCAGCCCACCATCAGCTGGTTGAGCATCTTGGCCACCAGCCCACTGCCGGGCGGGCCCAGCACGGTGAAGCGGGCGGCCACGTCGGACATCAGCGAGGCCACGGCAGTGCGGTCGTCCTCATGGGCGCCGGCCATCACGGTCAGCGTGCCCGCACCCGCGGCGGCCGGTCCCCCGGACACCGGCGCGTCCACCCAGCCGCAGCCTGCCTGCGCCTGCAGGCGGGCGATGAAGTCGCGCCCCCGGTCCACGGCGATGGTAGAGAAGTCCACCACGCGCTGCGGCGGCAGCATCACCTGCGCCAGCCCCTGCGCGCCAAACATCACGTCCTCCACGGCATCGGTGGTGGGCAGGTTCAGCACCACGAGGCCTGCACCTTGAGCAGCTTCGCGCGCGCTGGCGCAGACCTGCACGCCGCGCGCTGCGGCGGCGTCCCGCCGCTCTGGCACCGTGTCGAAGCCGCGCACGGTCCAGCCGCGTGACACCAGGTGCGCGCTCATCGGCCCGCCCATCAGCCCCAGGCCGATGTAGGCGAGCGCGGGGCGGTCCGTTGTGCGTGTGTCGTCGGCGCTCACTCGACGCTCCTTTCATGCACGTGCTTGGACATCAGCGCTCCGTAGCGGCGAGGGGCACTCATTCGGCCAAGCCCATGTCGTAGATGCGGATCGCGTTACGGCGGAAGAGGGCGTCCTGCTCGTCGTCGGACAGGTCCGCCACGATGTTCCCGAAGCCGCCGAAGATGGCCTCTAAGCTGCCGCACAGGCTGTCCACCGGGAAATTGCTGGCGAACATGCAGCGCGTCACGCCAAAGACCTCGATGAGGTGACGCACGATGGCGCCGTTGGCCTGGGCCGTCCAGACTTGGCCTGGCACGCCGATGCCCGAGATCTTCACGCACACGTTGGGGCAGCCGGCCACCTGTGCCATTGCTGTGCGCCAGGCCGCCAGGCCTTCGGCGCTGCGGTCCGCCGGCAGGCCGGCGTGGTTGATGATGAGGGTGGTGTTGGGGAAGTCGCGCGCCAGGGCCGCGGCCTCGCCCATGTGCCACCAGGGCGTCTGCAGGTCAAAGCGCAGGCCCAGCGGCGCCAGTTGCGCGAAGCCGCGCCGCCAGGCACTGTCGGCCATGCCCCCCGGCTCGGCCATCCCAGGGCGCGGGTTGGCGCGTGGCTTGTGGCGGATGCTGCGCACGAAGGGGAAGGCCGCGTGGTAGGCCAGAAGCTCGGCAGCCTCGGGTGCGTCCAGCCGGGTGTGGGCCACGGCCACGGTGGGCAGGCCGGTGTCGCGTATCAGGGTCTCGACGTAGCGCATCTCGCCGCGCGGGTCGGCCGGGTCCCATTCGGTTTCCACGTAGACCGTGCCCTGGACCTCCACCGACGCGGTGGCCGCGTCATGCAGATAGTCGGCCTGCAGGTAGTTGCGCCGCAGAGCGGCGTAGTCGCCATAGCGAAAGGCAATGGGTGGCTCGTCGCACAGCCAGGGGTGGCGGTTGCGGCCCAGGTCCCAGAAGTGGTGGTGGGCGTCGACGATGCGGCGTGGCATGGCGATGGACGGCTGGGCAGAAGGGGGCTGCGCGGCAGGAGAGTCTTCAGGGGCGGCGGTCGGTGCAGGCGCCGGTGGGGGAAACCCGTGATTGGTAATCCGTAATTACAGAACGAGAATAGCCAAACCCCAGCAGAATCCGATCGTGGTTTTCCCTGCCGTTGATTCCACCGATGCACCACCGGCTGACCTGCAGCCTGCCGTCGCTCCCCCGCTGTTGCCCGCCCCGGCCATCAGCCGGCCGCGCCTGCACGATGAGGTCACGGCCCGGCTGCGCGACCTGATCGTCGAGAACCAGTTGCGCCCGGGCGAGCGGGTGCCTGAGCTGGAACTTGCGGCGAACCTGGGGGTGTCGCGCACGCCCATCCGCGAGGCCTTGAAGGTGCTGGCCGCTGAAGGCCTGGTGGAGATGCAGCCCCTGCGCGGCGCCATCGTGCGCGCGTTTTCCGCCAAGGATGCGCAGGACATGCTGCGCGTGATCGCGCTGCTGGAGGAATTCGCGGCCCGCGAGGCCTGCGGCGCGCCGCAGGAACGCATCAACGCCGTGCTCGCCTTGCACGAGCAGATGCGCGAGCACTTCCGCCTGCGCGAGCGGCAGCCCTACTTTGCGCTCAACCAGCGTTTCCACGAGTCGGTGGTGGCTCTGGCCGCCAACGAAACCTTGTCCGCCACGCATGCCACCCTGGCGCAGCGCATGCGCCGCATTCGCTACGTGGGCAACAGCGTGCCCGACAACTGGGGCGCCGCCATGGCCGAGCACGAGGCCATGGCGCAGGCGCTGGCCGCGCGTGACGCCGAGGCCCTGGCCCAGGCCATGCGCGGGCACCTCATGAACACCTGGCCGCGCATCGAGCAGGCCGCGCAGCGCGCGGCCGAAGGGTACTGACTACTCCACCTTGCCGATGCGCTTGACCGCCTCGGCCATGGCCCGGGCGTCAGCGTCCCAGTAGGTCTGGAACTCGGGCGCGTCCAGGTACTCGATGGGGCTGCCGGCCTTGCCGATGGTGGCGACCACCGCCGGGTCGGCCGCAACCTTGCGCGAGGCGGCGCGCAGCTTCTGGATGATGTCTTCCGGCGTGCCCGCGGGCACGAACAGGCCGGCCCACTGCGCGAACTTCACCGGCTGGCCGAGCTGCGAGAGGCTGGGCACCTCAGGCAGCGACTGCAGCGGCTTGTCGCCCCAGTGGCCCAGCGCCCGCAGCTTGCCGGCCTTGATGTGCTGCGCCACGGTGGACGGGCCGCTGGCCACGGCGTCGATCTGCCCGCCCAGCAGGGCCAGCACCGCCG
Organism: Rubrivivax sp.; assembly: GCA_021300575.1. Taxonomy (GTDB): domain Bacteria; phylum Pseudomonadota; class Gammaproteobacteria; order Burkholderiales; family Burkholderiaceae_C; genus Rubrivivax. The sequence continues at coordinate 3,628 of JAJTDM010000041.1, read as the reverse complement.
GCCCGGCGCCCGTGAAGGGCACGTGCGTGGCCGGAAAGCCTGCGCTGGCCTTGAGCATCTCCATGGGCACGTGCATGGTGCCGTAGTTGCCGGAGCTGCCGTAGTTGTAGCCGCCGGGCTTCTTCTTGGAGTCGGCCATGAACTCGGCCAGCGTCTTCCACGGGGCCTCGGCGCGCACCACCAGGACGGTGGGGTCGGCCGTGAAGCGGGCGATGGGCCGGAACTGGTTCAGCGTGAAGGCGGGCTTGCGGCCGAACAGCAGGTCGGCCTCGGGCAGGATGGAGATGGACGACAGGCTCATCAAGAGCGTGTAGCCGTCGGCCGCCGCGCGCGAAGCCGCGGCGATGCCCAGGCCCCCGCCCGCGCCGGCACGGTTCTCCACCACGATGGTGGCCTTGAGTTCGCGCGCCAGGGCTTCGGCCACCGGGCGGGCCACGGTATCGGCCACGCCCCCGGGCGGGAAGGGCACGATCATGGTGATGTTGCGGCCCTCCGGCCAGGCGCTCTGGGCGGCGGCGGGGCTGGTGCCCAGGCTGGCAGCCAGCGTGGTGGCCGCGGCGGCGGTGATCAGGTGGCGTCGTTGCATGGTGGGTTCTCCTGGGGAGTCAGATCTGGTCGTGGTGGGTCGCAGCGGCGCCGCTCAGGCGTCCACGAAGCGGTTGCTCAGCTTGCCGATGCCGTCGATCTCGATGACGACCGTGTCTCCGTGCTTCAGCCAGGACGGCGGGTTCAGGCCCATGCCCACGCCCGCAGGTGTGCCCGTGGCGATGATGTCGCCCGGCAGCAGGGTGATGCCGCGCGAGCAGGTCTCGATCAACGTGGGCAGGTCGAAGATCAGGTCCTGGGTGCGCGCGTCCTGGCGCAGGTCGCCGTTGACCCAGCAGCGCACCCGGGTGTCGGTGCCGTCGAGCTCGTCGGCGGTCACGATCCATGGGCCCATGGGACAGAAGGTGTCGAAGCTCTTGCCCAGGTCCCACTGCTGGTGGCGCATCTGCACGTCGCGCGCGGTCACGTCGTTGACGATGGTGTAGCCAAAGACATGCGACAGCGCCTCGGCCCGGCTGATGTTGCGGCCCCCTTTGCCGATGATGACGGCCAGCTCGGCCTCGTAGTCGATCTGGCTGGACACGGCTGCCCCGGGCAGGCGCACGTCGGTGCCGGTGGCCACCACGCACTCGGGCACCTTGGTGAAGACGATGGGCCAGGCCTGCGGATCGGCGTTGCTGTTCTTGAAGACGGTCTCGCGCAGCTCTTTGGCGTGGGCGTGGTAGTTGCGCCCCACGCACCAGACGTTGCGGCGCGGCAGTGGGATGGGAGCTTCCAGCTGCACATGGTCCAGCGACACGGCAGCGCCTGCGGTGCTGGGCATCGCGTCACCACGGGCGGCACGTTCCACCAGCGGCAGGGCGCCGCGCGCGGCGTCAGCCTCTGACAGGGCCAGGGGTGTGACGGTACGGGCTTGGGCGTCGACCAGGCCGACATGGCGTTGGCCCTGATGCAGGAAGGTGGCGATGCGCATGGTCTGCAATCGTGCCTCGAGCCCCATCGGAGCCCGGCTGGCATGGGTAAATGAATGAAGGCGCGGATGCTAACCCTGGGGCAATGGCCGACTGTGTCTGTTGGCTGATCGGTCTGCTGACGCCGATGCAGAACCGCCAGCCCCACAATTCCTCATCTTCTGCAGGGCTGTTGGCGGGTGAGATGGGCCGTGGCTTGCTCGCCCAACCACCCGATATCGACCCTGCACATCGCATCCTGTCTTGCCACCCCACTGGAGACTCAAATGAACCGTCATCGCTTCTTTCGCCGACTGACCTTGCTGGCTGCCTCGGCCCTGGCGTTTGCAGGGGGCGGGGCCTGGGCCCAGGAGTGGCCGGCCGCCAAGCCTGTGAGGCTGGTGGTGCCCTTTGCCACGGGCGGTTCGGCTGACGTGTTCGGCCGCATCCCTTTGCCACGGGCGGTTCGGCTGACGTGTTCGGCCGCATCTTGGCGCAGCGGCTGCAGGAGGCCCTGGGCCAGAGCTTCGTGGTGGAGAACCGGCCGGGGGCCGGCTCCATCATCGGCACCGACGTCGTGGCCAAGAGCGCGCCCGACGGCTACACGCTGCTGGTGATGAGCAACACCCACACGGTCAACGAGTCGCTCATTCCCAACAAGCCTTTCCAGTTGATGCGTGATTTCGTGGGCGTGGCGCCTATCAATGCATCCGACCTGGTGCTGGTGGCCCGCTCCGGCCTGCCGTCAGCCCAGATGGGTGACTTGTTGCGCGCCGCCAAGGCCAAGCCGGATGGCATGACCTACGCCTCTTCCGGCCCGGGCACCCCGTACCACATGGCCGGCGAGCTGCTCAAGGCCATGGCCGGCGTGAAGATCGTGCACGTGCCCTACAAGGGCAGCGCGCAGGCCCGCACCGATGTGCTCGGCGGCCAGGTGGACATGATGTTCGATGCCATTCCCACCATGGTGGAGCAGGTGAAGGCGGGCAAGGTCAAGGCCGTGGCGACCACCGGCCGCACGCGCTCGGCCATCATGCCGGATCTGCCCACGCTGTCCGAGGCCGGCGTGCCGGGGTATGAAGCCACCATTTGGTTGGGCGTGATGGCGCCCAAGGGCACGCCCGCGGCTATCGTCAACCGCCTGAACGCCGAGATCTCCAAGATCACCTCCAACCCCGAGCTGCGTCGCCAGTGGGGCGCCCAAGGCTCTGCCGCCCTGACCATGGGCGTGGACGAGTTCACCAAGTACCTGAACGACGACATCACCAAGTGGTCCAACCTGGTCAAGAGCGCCGGCATCAAGGTGGATTGAGGGCCATGACGACGACGCTCCACCTGCTGTGCGCCGGCGCCGCCCAGGGGCTGGTGACCGCCCTGCAGCCGCGTCTGTTGCAGGAGCTGACAGCCCAGACCGCAGGCCGCGTCGGCGCCGTGGGGGCGATGAAGGAGGCCTTTGCCGCGGGCGAGCCCTGCGACCTCTTCGTCTCCAGCGATGCCATCGTGACCACGCTCATCGCCGAGGGTCTGCTGCGGCCCGACAGCCGCGCTCCGCTGGGGTGGGTGCGCACAGGCGTAGCGGTGCGCACGGGCACGCCGCACCCTGCGGTGAGCACGCCTGAAGCCCTGGCCGCGGCTTTGCGGGCGGCCGACGTGGTGCACTACCCGGATCCGCAGCGCGCCACCGCCGGCATTCACTTTGCGAAGGTGCTGCGGGAGTTGGGGCTGGATGCTGAGTTGCAGCCGCGCATCCGCACCTTTCCGAATGGCGCGACCGCCATGCGCGAGCTCGCGGCCTCGCCAGCCACCCACCCCATCGGCTGCACGCAGGTGACCGAAATCCTGTTCACGCCGGGCGTGGATCTGGTGGGTCTGTTGCCGCCCCAGTTCGAGCTGGCCACCCTCTACACTACGGCCGTACCCGCCCGCGCAGCCCAGCCTGCGCTGGCCACCCGATTCATCGAGATGATGACTGCACCTGACACGGTCGAGCTGCGCCAGCGCTGCGGCTTCGAGGGGTGAGCGAAGTAATCGGCGGGCTGCCGCAAATCGCGCCGAAGAAACACTGCGTGCCCCGGTTGTGGCAAGGTGGAATGCGGTGCCGCGGAAGACCGGTGTAGCAGTGGTGCGCAATG
>JAJTDM010000088.1 GCA_021300575.1 Rubrivivax sp. | reverse complement strand
CACCACATGGAAGCGGTCGTAGCTGATCTGCGCCTGGGGCAGCGCCAGCGCCGCACCCTTGGCGTACGCCGCGCTCATGTCCATGCACACATGCCGGACCTCAGCGGGGTCACCCCCGTGGGCCTTGAGGTCGGCGGCAAAGTCCAGCACCGTCTGGTGGGTGCGACCCTCGGTGGCGAACAGCAGCCGCTTGGCATCCAGGTCGTGGACCACGGTGATGTAGTCCTGGCCACGCCGCAGGCTGGTCTCGTCAACGCCCACGATCTGAACGTCAGCAAACACCTCCAGCGCCCGGGCCTGCTGGACGTAGAACTCGATACGCCGCCACAGTTGCTTGTCGGCACAGCGCAGCAGCGAGGCCGCCTGGCGCACCGGAAGGTCGCGGCAAAGCGTCAGCGCCAGCGCTTCGAAGGCGGCCGTGAATCCCGATCCTGGTCGGGCCCAGGGCACGGCCACTTGCGTGGTCTTGCCGCAGGCGCCGCACGCCACGCGTGGCACGTCGCAGTGCAGCCAGGCTTCGAACTGGAAGAAGTCCAGGTGGCGCCACGAGCGTGCAAGCCGGTCATGCACCGGCTCAGCACTCGCACCACAGGCCGGGCAGGCCAACTTCGCGCCTTGGCAGGCGATCTGGAAGTCGATGCGCCGCTGGGCGGTGTCGAGCTTGACGTCCTGAACCACCCAGGGCGGCTGCAGGCCCAATGCACTGGTGAACAAAGCTTCAACGCCAACGCTCATGACAACCCCAAGCTAGACCCACCCCGTGGACATGTGGACAGGCCGGCAAGCGACCTGCCCACATGCCCACCGGGCTCGACGACGACCATCAATTCTGAATGTTGGGTTCCACACGAAACGACGAGGGGCCGATTCCCGGATATTCATCCGCGAGAGGCCTTCTGCTACTGGCGCACCCACGACCCACATCATGGTGGAGTCGCCCCGGGTGCTGTCCGAGAAGCTCGTTACCCAGGCAGCGCTGATCGATCGGCTGAGACGCCCGCTGGAACGGCACCGGGTGCGGGTGTTGCTGATCGATCCTCAGTTCACCCTCACGGAAGAACACAAGCGCTTTCGCTTTGTGGCCAGGGAATACTAGCTCCTCCGAGCGTCAGTGCAACCCGGAAGTGCTCAAGAGCCTGATGTGGATCACGTCTACCCTTGGAGATCGATGTGGAACTGACCGATTACCACAAGGCCAAGATTCGCCAGACTGCTTCCAATCTGCTGGGTTCTGATGCCAGGGTATTTCTGAAAACCAGAGACTTGGGGCCAGGCCTCAAGTAGATTCAGATCATGGTCGAGTCCCTGCGGGTTCTGGAAGACAAGGCTGAGGTGACAGCCCAACTGCGTGAACGACTGTCGGAGCCGATGAAGGAATTCACGACCAAGTTTGTGTTGATCGATCCCGACATATCACTTACCGAAGAACAGAAGAGATTTCGGTGGTTGGCTTTTCAGGTCTGATTCCCTCGCCATAGGCGGTTCAAGCCAGTGTTCGCACTCCACTCGCAGCCCCCTGGCGTTGGCATGCCGGGGCGCGGGGGGTGAGGTCTTGTCCGCATGGTTTGGTGTCCTGCTGTGGCCCACTGTTCAGCCGGCGGGACTGCTGCTTTCCGGCAGGATGATGTCCAAGGACCTTGCAGGGTGTCTGCCTGCGGTACGCGATCGGTTCCGCTTTGTATCGGCAGGAGTCAGCCAGGGTGGACATCGGGGAGTACAAGCAGACCAGAATCCGCAGAGCCGTCGAGCGGTGGCTGGGGCTGGATATTCCCGTCTACGTCCACTCCACCTTGAACGGCGTGGGCTCCAGAGAGATTCGTGTACTGGTGGAATACGCCGGGACGATTTTCGACAAGAAGCGGGTGGCTGACGCGGTGGTCGCGGGTGTCCAGCGGCCCGGGGCCCGACCAAGGCTGCGCCTGATCCTGGTGGATGTCAACACGAAGAGGGAAGTCGAGCACCAGCGGATTCGGGTTCTGGGTCAGAAGATCTGACGTATTGGGCTGACCGTCTCCAGTCGCCTCCGGAGCGCTTTGGTTTGAAGGCCAGGCCCTGCGCTCCTGCCCCTACCGCGCCTGACATTCCAAATCATGAGCCTCTCGAGCAACACCCCCTCCGACAACGTCTTTCTCAGCCATGAGCCCGTGCAGGCCTTGCCCTGGCTGGTGGCCGACGTGGGCGGCACCAACGCCCGCTTCGGGTGGGTGGACGATCCATCGGCGTCGGTCAGGCATGTCAAGACGCTGCCGGTGGCCGAACATGCGGGCCCGTCGGAGGCCGTAGCGGCGTACCTTGCGACCTTGCCCCCCTTGCCCCATGGGCGCGGTCAGCCCCGGCCGCGCCGCTCGGCCTGGGCCCTGGCCACGGCCCTGGAGGGGGACTGGGTCGAACTGACGAACAGTCATTGGCGCTTTTCCCGGGACGCGCTGATGCGGTCGCTGGACCTGGAGGAATTGCGCCTGCTCAACGACTTCGAGGCGCTGGCCTTGTCGTTGCCTCACCTGCAGCCTGCCCAATTGCGCGCTCACGGCGCCGTTCCGCGTGCCCATGGGATGCTGGCCGTGATCGGGCCGGGTACCGGGCTCGGTGTGGCCGGCTTGGTCCAGACCCGACAGGGGTGGACGGCCTTGCCCGGCGAAGGCGGCCACGCCACGCTCGCCGCCACCGACGAGCAGGAGGCGCAGGTGCTGGAGCAGGTGCGGCGCGATTTCGAGCACGTGTCGGCTGAGCGTCTGCTCTCCGGCATTGGGCTGCCCGTGCTGTACCGGGCGGTGTGTGCCCTCGCGCGCGTGCCCGGCCAGGACCTCACGGCACCGCAGATTGTCGAAGCCTGCATGCAGGGCGCGGATCCGCTGTGCGAGCGCACACTGGACCTGTTCTGTGCGCTGCTGGGCAGCTTCGCCGGCAACGTGGCGCTGACGCTGGGCGCTCGCGGCGGGGTCTACATCGGCGGCGGCATCGTGCCGCGCCTGGGCGAGCGCTTCTTCAAGTCCCGCTTCCGCGAGAAGTTCGAGGCCAAAGGGCGGTTCCGTGGCTATCTGGCCGGCATTCCCACGGCCGTCATCACCGACACGCTGGCGGCGCTGACAGGCGCTGCGGCGTCGCTCCAGACCGGTGCCTGATCAAGGGCCAAGACTTGCACGAGGAGGTCGCCATGGATGCCTTGCAGGGCCTGAAAGTGCTGGAACTGGGCCAGCTGATCGCCGGCCCGTTTGCCGCCAAGACGCTGGCCGACTTTGGCGCCGACGTCATCAAGATCGAACCAGTGGAAGGCGGCGACCCGCTGCGCACCTGGCGCTTGCTGCGTGAGGGGACCTCGGTCTGGTGGGAAGTGCAGTCGCGCAACAAGCGCTCGGTGGCGCTGGACCTGCGCACGGCCGAAGGCCAGGCGGCCGTGCGTGCCCTGGCGGCCGAGGCGGACGTGCTGGTCGAGAACTTCAAGCCTGGCACGCTGGAGGGCTGGGGCCTGGGCTGGGACGCGCTGCATGCGCTCAACCCCCGGCTCATCATGCTGCGTATTTCCGGGTATGGCCAGACGGGGCCCTATGCCGGCAAGCCCGGCTTTGGTGTGCTGGGCGAAGCCATGGGGGGCTTGCGCCACCTGACCGCCGAGCCAGGGCGCGTGCCGGTGCGGGTGGGTGTGTCGATTGGTGACACGCTGGCGGCATTGCACGGCGTCATGGGCGTGCTGATGGCGCTGCGCCACCGCGAAGTCCACGGTGGTCAGGGCCAGATGATCGACGTGGCGCTGTACGAGAGCGTGTTCAACGTGATGGAGAGCCTGCTGCCGGAGTACGACGCTTTCGGCGCGGTGCGCGGCGCAGCGGGCAGTGCGCTGCCCGGCATTGCGCCCAGCAACGCGTATGCCTGCGCCGACGGTGCTTACGTGCTGGTGGCGGGCAATGGCGACAGCATCTTCCGCCGCCTGATGCGGGCCATCGGTCGGTCGGACCTCGAGAACGACCCGGGACTGGCGCGCAACGAGGGCCGCGTGGCCCGCGTGGCGGAGATCGATGCGGCCATCGGTGCGTGGACGGGGCAGCATCCCATTGCCCAGGTCCTGCAGGTGCTGGACGCTGCCGCGGTGCCGGCAGGGCGCATCTACTCCGTGGCCGACATCGCGGCCGACCCGCAGTACCAGGCGCGCGACATGATCCTGCAGACGGCCGATGCACAGGGCCGGCCCCTGAAGGTGCCCGGCATCGTGCCCAAGCTGGCCCAGACGCCGGGCCGCCTGCGCACCCCCGCACCGCATCTTGGGCAACACAACGACGAGGTGTTGGGTCGGCCAGGCTGGCCAGCGCGCGCCGACTAGGCTTCGCCCAAGACCCGCACCAACTCCGGCACCCACGCGCCGGAAGCCGCGTGCTCGGCGCCGACGTTCAGCGTGGCCAGCACGGCCGACGCGACGGCGTCGTGGGCGCCGGCATCCTGCGCCATGGTCTGGTAGTAGCCCAGATCCTTCTGCGCGTTGGCGATCGAGAAGCGCAGGCCTGACGGATCCTGCGCCAGCAGGAAGGGCTTGAGCCGCTCCAGCGCGATGCCACCGCCGCCGCCCTTGGCCAGCACCTCCACGAAGGCCTCGGGTGCCACGCCGCTGCGCTGCGCGCAGGCTGCGGCCTCGGCCAGGAGCGTCACCATGCCCAGCGACACGAAGTTGTGCAGCAGCTTCATGCTGTGGCCGGCACCCACCGGGCCCACGTGGGTGATGTTCTCCGCAAAGCAGGCCAGCACGGGGCGGCACTGCGCCAGCAGGTCTGACTCGCCGCCCACCAGCAGGTTCAGCCGCCCTTCGGCCGCCTCCTTGGGCGTGCGGGTCATGGGGGCGTCCAGAAAGCGGCCGCCGGCGGCCACCACCGCCTGCGCCATGCGCTGGGTGGACGCCGGCAGGGCGGTGGAGCAATCGATGACCACCGTTCCCGGGCGCAGGCCCTGGAGCACGCCGCCCTCACCCATCAACACCGCCTCCACCGCAGGTGAGCCCGTGAGCACGAGGATGATCATCTCGGAACGCGCCGCCAACGCCACCAGATCGGACATCACCTGCACGCCGCTTGCGCGCAGCGCGTCCAAGGGCTGGTTACCAGGGTGATCCAGCACCGCCAGCTCGTGGCCGTGCTTGAGCAGGTTGGTGGCGATGCCGTGGCCCATGAGGCCGATGCCGACCATGCCGATCTTCTTCATGTGAGGCTCCAGGTGTGACCGGCGATGATGCCACCGGGGGCGGCGCCCTGGCACGGGAACTGCGTACAGTTGAACCGAGCCGCGCAAGTCCAGCCCCGTCAGCAGGGCTTGAACTCCCATCACGATCTGAGGCCCGACATGTCCACACCGACGCCTGACCAGGCCTACCCCAGCGACGCCAAGCCCGGGGTGCACCGTATCGTCGTGGTCGGCGGCGGGGCTGGAGGGCTGGAACTGGTCACCCGCCTGGGCGACCGGCTGGGCAAGCGCGGGCGCGCGCACGTCACGCTGGTGGAGAAGACGCGCACCCATTTCTGGAAGCCGCACCTGCACGAGATCGCCGCGGGCAGCATCGACGTCCACGACCACGCCACGAACTACCTGGCCCAGTCGCACTGGCACGGGTTCCGCTACCGCACCGGGGCCATGGTCGGACTGGACCGGGAGCGTCGCCTGGTCCACGTCGGCCCGGTGCTCGATGAGGACGGGCAACTCGTTACCCCGGGCTACAGCCGGGCCTACGACACGCTGGTCATCTCTGTGGGCAGCCAGACGAACGACTTCGGCACTCCCGGCGTGGCCGAGCACGCCATCTCACTCGAGACGCCCGAGCAGGCGCAACGCTTCCACCGGCGCCTGGTGAATGCCTGCCTTCGTGCTCACATGCAGCCCGAGCCCCTGCGGCCGCCGCAGCTGCAGGTGGCCATCATCGGCGCCGGGGCCACGGGCGTGGAGCTGGCGGCGGAACTGCACAAGGCCACCCGCACGCTCGTGAGCTACGGGCTGGAGCGCATCGACCCGGAGCGCGACATCCGCATCCACCTCATCGAGGCGGGGCCGCGCATCCTGCCGGCCTTGCCCGAGCGCGTCTCGGGCGCTGCGGACAGCCTGCTGCAGGGTCTGGGGGTGCAGGTGCACACCCATGCCAAGGTGAGCGCGGTGCACGCCGACGGCGTGCAGATTGAAGGCGGCGCCTTCATCCCGGCCGAACTGGTGGTCTGGGCGGCCGGCGTGAAGGCGCCGCCCTTCCTGAGAGACCTGGCCGGGCTGGAGACCAACCGGCTGAACCAGCTGGTGGTCGGGCCCACGCTGCAGACCACGCGGGACGCGTCCATCTTCGCCATCGGGGACTGTGCTGCCGTGGCCTGGGACGGCCCCGGGGCCCGCGCCGGGCAGGTGCCTCCGCGGGCCCAGGCGGCTCACCAGCAGGCCTCGCACCTGGTGCGGCAACTCCAGCGGCGCCTGCGGGGCGCAGCGCTCGAGCCCTGGCGTTACCGCGACTTCGGCTCGCTCGTTTCGCTCGGCCACTATTCCACGGTGGGCAACCTCATGGGCTCACTCGTGGGCGGCAACCTCTGGGTCGAGGGCCTGTTCGCCCGCGGCATGTACCTCTCGCTGTACAAGATGCACGAACTCGCGCTGCACGGCTGGTGGAAGACCGCGCTGGGCTCGGCCGCCCGGCTGATCACCCGCCGTACCGAGCCGAGGGTCAAGCTGCACTGACCCGGGGGCTTCAAGCGCCGAGCAGCGCCCGTGCCGCGGGCGATCAGCGGCAGGCTGTGGCGGCGGGATTCGTGCAGGGCTGGTGCCTCAAGCCTGACGCTTCGATGGCGAGCACCATCAGAGTCGCGCATACTTCCTGCCGGGTAAAACTTCTTGAAAGTCCACCGATGGATGCCGTACTGATTTCGACCAAAGGCCAGATCGTGTTGCCAGTGGCCGTGCGGCGTGCCTTGGGCCTGAAGCCTGGCATGCGAGTGCAGGTCAAGGTCGAGGGCAAGCGCGCCATGATCACACCTGCGCCAGCGGGCAAGCCCTCCTGTCTGGCGGCGGTGCAGGCTGTGCTGGCCTACAAAGGGCCTGCGGTGTCTGTCGACGATATGCGGGTCACCAACTACAAGGGCTGAGCCGTGCGGGCGGTCGATACCAACCTCCTCGTTCGTGCCCTGGTATGCGACGACGCGGCCCAGTCCGCGGCAGCCGAGACGGTGTTGGCGAACGAGCCCGTGTTCATCCCGGTGACCGTCATGCTGGAACTGGAATGGGTGCTGCGCTCACGCTACGGGTTCACGCCCGACAAGCTGTCGCAGGCTTTCACCTTGCTGTGCGCACTGCCGAATGTGACGGTGGGTGAGTCCGTTGCCGTGCGTCATGCTGCAGCACGGTTGGCCAAGGGCTGGGACTTTGCCGATGGGCTCCACCACGCCTTGAGCGAAGGTTGCGTTGACTTCCTGACTTTCGATGACCGCCTGGTCAAGCGGGCAGTGCGTTCCAGCCCAAAGGCTGCTCCGCCTGTCCGAAAGCCTTGAAAACCCCGAGTGCGGGCTCAACCCCATTTGCTGGATTCGCCTGGGTGAAGCGGTGACATCGAGGGGGTCGGCGGCGGCAGCCTCCGGGTCGAGGGCCGCCCGGCTGATCACCCGCCGCACCGAGCCGCGGGTCAAGCTGCACTGATCCGGGGGCTTCAAGCGCCGAGCAGCGCCCGTGCCGCCGCCTGGTAGCGCTCGGCCGTGGCCTGCACCACCTCGGGCGGCAGCGCCGGGGCTGGCGCGGTCTTGTGCCAGGGCTGGCCGTCCACCTGGGCCTGCTCCAGCCAGTCGCGCAGGTACTGCTTGTCAAAGCTGGGTGGGTTGGCGCCCTCTTTCAAGGACTCCAGCGGCCAGAAGCGCGAGGAGTCGGGTGTGAGCACCTCGTCCATCAGCGTGAGCGTGCCCTGCGCGTCCAGGCCGAACTCGAACTTGGTGTCGGCGATCACGATGCCGCGGCGCAGCGCGTAGGCCGCCGCTTCCGAATACAGGCGGATCGACACCTCGCGCACGCGGGCGGCCAGTTCGGGGCCGATGAGGGCCGCGGCCTGCTCGAAGCTGATGTTCTCGTCATGCGCGCCCGCTTCGGCCTTGGTGGCCGGGGTGAAGATGGGCGCGGGCAGGCGGCTGGCGTTGTGCAGGCCTGACGGCAGGGCCACGCCGCACACGGCACCACCCTCCTGGTACTCCTTCCAGCCCGAGCCGGCGAGATACCCGCGCACCACCGCCTCGATGGGCAGGGGCTGCAGGCGCTTGACCAGCATGGAGCGGCCGCGCACCTGCTCCACCTCGTCTGGCGCCACCACGGTCTCCGGTGCCTGGCCGGTCAGGTGGTGGGGCACGATGTGCGCGAGCCGGTCGAACCAGAACAGCGCCACGCGCGTGAGCAACTCGCCCTTGCCCGGGATGGGCTCGCCCATGATCACGTCAAAAGCCGAGATGCGGTCGCTGGCCACCATCAGCAGCCGGTCCGCGCCCACCGCGTAGTTGTCACGCACCTTGCCGCGGGCGATCAATGGCAGGCTGTGCAGGCGGGATTCGTGCAGGGCGGGGGAGGGCGTCATGGTGGGGGAAGGCGCGTACGTCACCCGCAGAATTGTCCCTGCTGCCAGACGTCCAAGGGCGAAGGCCCTGTCCTATGCAGTTGTCGGCGCCGAAATGCCGTAGGCCTGCCTGCAGAACTCGGCGAGCCGCATGTGCATCGCCATCAACACCGGCGCCGCCTGGCTCAAGCCCAAGAAGAACTCGGCCAGCCTTGCCACATCATCCTCGTACTCATGGTTGACGGCGTTGCGCAGGTCCCTGATGGCGCGCCATTGTTCCGACGAATCAAGCACCCTCAGTCGCTCCATCAGCGCCAGCACGGTCCCAAAGCGGTCAACTTCCAGGGCTTCCTCGATAGCAACTGCCCGCATGGTCTTGCCGAGGTGTTCCTGATAGTCGCTGAACCGCACGCGAAAGGCCGCCAGAGACTCATGGTCGTCGGCAGAAAGCTCCTGCACGCCTATGCGCGGGACGATGACGACCACCTTGGACAACGAGTAGGCCAGGTAGCTCGCCATTCGTGAGAGATAGTCCAGCCGGTCCCGGATCAGGGCCAGGTGCGGCTTGCCTGCATCCGTCACAGGGGCACTCCGGTGGCGCGCGCGATGAGATCTATGGGGCGGGCGAATCCCGGTCGCGCCACCACCAGATCGACTTCCAGATCCAGTTCGTCTGCCAGGCGGCCGCGACAGCGTGCCTCCTCCAGCAGTGCGGGGAAGCGCTCGGGTTCCACATACAGGTCGACGTCACCACCACGCCTGCGGTCATCGGCGCGGGAACCGAACAGCCAGATGCGCGAGCCTTCACCCATCGCGGCACCCACGAGGTTGCGAACTGTTTCGATCTGCAGCTTTGTCAATCGCATGATCGGATGCTATCAAGCGGACCTGGCATCTGGGTGAGGCTCCGCATTGCCGGGGGGCAGGGCTTTCACCTTGACAGAAGGCCCTGCAAGGCTGGCGCGTCTGATGGAGCGACGGCGAACTGGCCAAATGACCAAGTGCCCTGGTCTCTCAGAAGGGGCACCTTGGACTCGGGCGGCGCAACGAGTGGTCACACAAGCGCGCAAATCAATGCGCGAGGAGTCTGGCGTCAGCACTTGCTCCATCAGCGTGAGATGGGCAGGGGAGGGCTTGTCAGCCCTGCCTTGGCCGTCGGTGTGGCACCGCACCGACCCTGCCCGCCCAACTGAGCACGCTCCTTGCTCTGGTCCTGGGTACCGTCAACCTATGGGTTGCGGTGCGCAGAGCGGGCCCGTCGACAGTCGCGATACTGCCCCCCTGCGTCGCAAGGCATCGCACCAAGGCATCGCCCCAAGAAATTGCCACAAGGAATCCGGATGAAGACCTCTCCTCCCCGCAGCCTGAGCCAGAAGGGTGCTGGCGTGACAACGCCTGACGTGCCGGCACGCCCGCGAAAAGCCGCAACCTTGCCTGCGGCACATGCCTCGGGCGGCGGCATGACCACCGCCGAACGCGCCGAATTCGTGCGCACCTGGAAGCGCGAACTGTCCCAGCGCAGCGACGCCAGCAGCGCCAGCGCCCGCTCCAGTGCGGCCGCGGCCGCCGCGCGCACCGTTCTGGCCGACCGCTGGGCCCTCACCCAGGCCGCGGACGCCCGGCGCGGAGACCGCCCCCGCGTTCACTACCTGTCCATGGAGTTCCTCATGGGCCGGGCCATGCACAACGCGCTGGCCGCCTTGAAGGTGGACGAGCACTTGCCTGACCTCCTGGGCCCGGGCGCGCCCAGCCTGACGGAACTGGTGGAGCACGAGCCTGACGCGGCGCTGGGCAACGGCGGCCTGGGCCGGCTGGCGGCTTGCTTCCTGGACAGCTTTGCCACCCTGGGCCTGCCCTCCTTCGGCTACGGCCTGCGCTACGAGCATGGCATGTTCATGCAGGTCATCCAGGACGGGCGGCAGATGGAGCAGCCCGACGAATGGCTGCGCCACGGCAGCCCGTGGGAACTGATGCGCCACGAGGTGCGCTACTGCGTCGGCTTCGGCGGCATGGTGCAGAGCTCGGGCGGCCACCGCCGCTGGGAGCCGGGCGAGACCCTCATCGCCCTGGCCTACGACTTCATCGTCCCCGGCCACGGCACCACGCATGTCTCCACCCTGCGGCAGTGGAACGCCCAGTCCTCGCGGCCCATCGACCTGGCCACCTTCTCGCGCGGCGAGCACGCGGCCTCGGCCCAGCACCTCTACAGCGCCGATGCGCTGAACTGGGTGCTCTACCCCGACGACAGCACCCCCGCCGGGCGCGAGTTGCGGCTGCGCCAGGAGTTCTTCCTCGTCAGCGCCTCGCTGCAGGACATGCTGGCGCGGCACCTGCGTGAGAAGCAGGACCTCAGCAGTTTCGGTCGCCTGAACGCGGTGCACCTGAACGACACCCACCCCGCCCTGGTGCCGGCCGAGCTGATGCGCCTGCTGATGGACGAGCATGGCCTGGAGTGGAGCGACGCCTGGCGCGTCACGCAGCAGGCGGTGAGCTACACCAACCACACGCTGATGCCCGAGGCGCTGGAGTGCTGGAGCCTGCCGCTGTTCGAGCGCATGCTGCCGCGTCACCTGGAGATCGTCTACGAAATCAACGCCCGCTTCCTGGCCGAGGTGCGCGCGCGCTTTCCTGGCGACGAAGGCAAGGTCTCGCGCATGTCGCTCATCGACGAGAACGGCGAGCGCCGCCTGCGCATGGCCTCGCTGGCCGTGGTGGCCTCGCACAAGGTCAATGGCGTGTCTGCGCTGCACTCCGAGCTCATGGTGCAAACGCTGTTCCGCGACTTTGCCGACCTCTGGCCCGAGCGCTTCCTGAACGTGACCAACGGCGTCACGCCGCGGCGCTGGCTGCAGCAGGCCAACCCGGCCCTGTCGGCCTTGCTGGACCGACAGATCGGCGAGGGCTGGCGCACCGACCTTTCCGGCGCTTCCGACCTGAAGGCCCTGGCGCGCAAGGCCGGCGGCAAGAAGATCGGGCAGGAGTTCCTGCAGGCCAAGCAGGCCGCCAAGGACCGCCTGGCCGTCTACATCCGGCGCGAGATCGGCCTGGCGGTGGACCCCACCAGCCTGTTCGATGTGCAGATCAAGCGCATCCACGAATACAAGCGCCAGTTGCTGAACGTGCTGCACGTCATCGCCCGTTGGCAGGCCATCGTGGCCCACCCCGCCGCGGCCTGGCAGCCTCGCACCGTGATCTTCGCCGGCAAGGCCGCCAGCGCCTATGCCGCGGCCAAGCAGGTGATCCAGCTCATCCATGACGTGGCGCGCGTGGTCAACAGCGACCCGCGCGTGGGCGACAAGCTCAAGGTCGCCTTCCTGCCCAACTACGGCGTGAGCCTGGCGCAGGTGATCATCCCGGCGGCCGACCTGTCCGAGCAGATCTCCACCGCCGGCACCGAGGCCTCGGGCACCGGCAACATGAAGTTCGCGCTCAACGGGGCCTGCACCATCGGCACCTGGGACGGCGCCAACATCGAGATGGCGCAGGCCATGGGCGAGGAGCACATGTTCGTCTTCGGTCTGCGCACCGAGCAGGTGGCGCAGGCCAAGGCCCTGGGCTATGACCCGCGCCTGCACGTGGAAGAGAACCTGCAGCTTCGCGCCGTGCTGGACGCGCTGGCCGGCGGCACCTTCTCCTACCACGAGCCCGACCGTTACAAGGGCCTGGTGAACAACCTGCTGCAGCGCGACCCCTACTTCCTCATGGCGGATTTCGGCAGCTACGTGCGCACGCAGCTGGAGGTGGACGCGCTGTTTGCCAACCGCCCCGCATGGGCCGAGCGCGCGCTGCGCAACATCGCCGGCATGGGTCCGTTCAGCGTGGACCGCACGATCGGCCAGTACATCGAGCGGGTGTGGAGCCCCCGTTGATCAGCGACGAGGACCTGTACTACCTGGGAGAAGGCACGCACCTGCGGCCCTTCGAGGTGCTGGGGGCCCACCCCATGAGCCAGGGCGAAGGCGCGCAGGCGGTGGCCGGGGTGCGCTTCGCGGTCTGGGCGCCCAACGCCTCGCGCGTGAGCGTGGTGGGCGACTTCAACGCCTGGGACGGGCGGCGGCATGCGATGCGCAGCCGGGGCTCGTCGGGCGTGTGGGAGACCTTCATCCCCCACGCGGCGCCGGGCGACCACTACAAGTACGAGATTCACAGCCGCGACGGACGCCTGCTGCCGCTGAAGTGCGACCCTTACGCCCGCGCCGCCCAGGTGCGTCCGGACACCGCCAGCGTGGTGGCCGAGGCACTGCCGCTGGCGCGCCGCCTGCCCGAGGCCCGCACAGCGGCCAACCACCGGCACGCACCCATCGCCGTCTACGAGGTGCATGTGGGCTCCTGGCGTCGGGGTCCGGACGGGCGCTTTCTGTCGTGGGATGAGCTGGCCGACACGCTGCCCGCCCATGCGGCCGACCTGGGCTTTACGCATGTGGAGCTGCTGCCCATCACCGAGCACCCCTTCGACGGTTCCTGGGGTTACCAGACCCTGGGCCTGTACGCGCCCAGTGCGCGCTTCGGCCCGCCAGAAGGCTTTGCTCGCTTCGTGCAGGCCTGCCATGCGCGGGGCCTGGGCGGGCTTCCACCGGGACTGGAACACGCTCATCTACAACTTCGGCCGCCACGAGGTGCGCAATTTCCTGGTGGGCAGCGCCCTGTACTGGCTGGAGCGCCAGGGTGTGGACGGCCTGCGCGTGGACGCGGTGGCCTCCATGCTGTACCGCGACTACTCCCGCGACGACGGCCAGTGGGTGCCCAACGTGCAGGGCGGGCGCGAGAACCTGGAGGCCATTGCGCTGCTCAAGCGCGTGAACGAGGTGGTGGGTGCGCAGTGCCCCGGCAGCTTCACCGTGGCCGAGGAGTCCACGGCCTTTCCTGGCGTATCGGCCCCCACCTACGCCGGCGGCCTGGGCTTTCACTTCAAGTGGAACATGGGGTGGATGAACGACACCCTGCGCTACATGCAGGAAGACCCGGTGCACCGGCGCTGGCACCACGACAAGATGACCTTCGGGCTGGTGTACGCCTTCAGCGAGAACTTCGTGCTGCCGCTGTCGCACGACGAGGTGGTGCATGGCAAACGGTCCATCCTGGGGCGCATGCCCGGGGACGCCTGGCAGCGCTTTGCCAACCTGCGCGCCTACTATGGCTTCATGTGGGGCCACCCTGGCAAGAAGCTGCTGTTCATGGGGCAGGAGTTCGGCCAGCCGACCGAGTGGAACCACGACGAAGCCCTGCCCTGGCACCTGCTGCAGGACCCGGCCCACCAGGGCGTGCAGCGCCTGGTGCGCGACCTGAACCACCTGATGCGCCGCGAACCGGCCCTGCACCAGCGGGACGGCGAGAGCGCCGGCTTCGAGTGGATCGACGCGCACGACCGGGCCTGTTCGGTTTTCTCGTGGGTGCGGTACGCCCAGGCCGGCCCGCCCGTCATCGTCGTCAGCAACATGACCCCCGTGCCCCGGCACGGCTTCCGCCTGGGGGTGCCCGAGGGTTCGGCCGTGACGGCGTGGCGGGAAGTGCTGAACACCGACGCTGGCCCCTACGGCGGCAGCAACCTGGGCAATGGCGGGCAGGCGCTGGCCGTGCAGTCCGTACCCTGGCACGGCAGGGCGCAGTCCATCGAACTGCTGCTGCCGCCCTTGGCCACGCTGTTCCTCATGCCCGCATGACCCGGCACGACCCCGCATGACCCAGCATGACCCGCCCGCGCAAAGCATGCACAGCACTCCAAAGAGGATGACTTGACGATGCCGCACCGCCTGCCGCCCGCTCTGCTGCCCGGCCGCGAGGAGCCCCTGGGCGCGCTGGCCCGCGACGGCGGCGTGAACTTTGCCGTGTTCTCCCAGCATGCCCAGCGCCTGGAGATATGCGTCTTCGACGCCAGCGGTACGACCGAACTGCGCCGCTATGCGCTGCACGGCCCGCACGACGGCGTTTGGTGCGGCTTCCTGCCGGGTGCCGCACCGGGGCTGGTGTACGGGCTGCGGGCCCATGGCCCCTACGCGCCCGAGCAGGGCCACCGCTTCAACCCGCACAAGCTGCTGCTCGACCCGAACGCCCGAGAGATCGTGGGCCGCTTCACCTGGGCCCCGGAGCACCACGGCTACGAACCCGGCCACCCCGAGGGCCCGCGCTCCTTCGACACGCGTGACAACGCCGCGGCCATGCTCAAGGCCCGCGTGGCCCCACCGCCGCAACCGGCGCCCGGCTGGTACAACGCCCCACGCCTGCCCGCCCGCGATGTGGTGCTCTACGAGATGCACGTCAAGGGCTTCTCGATGACGCTGCCGGGCATCCCTGACGAACTGCGCGGCAGCTACGCCGCGCTGGCGCACCCGGCGGCCATCGCCTACTTCAAGACCCTGGGCGTGACCACGCTGTCACTGCTGCCCGTGCATTACCACCTGGACGAGCCCGCGCTGGTGGCGCGCGGCCAGGTGAACCACTGGGGCTACAACACCCTGGCCTTCAATTGCCCGGCCCCGCGCTTTGCGAGCGCTGCGGTGCGCCACACGGGTGACCCCACGGCCGTGAACCAGGAGTTCCGGCAGATGGTGCACGCGCTGCACGAGGCCGGGCTGGAGGTGGTGCTGGACGTCGTCTACAACCACACGGCCGAGGGCGACCAGCAGGGCACCACGCTGTCCTTCCGCGGTCTGGACCACGCCAGCTGGTACAAGCTGACGCATGACGACCGCAGCCGCTGCGAGAACCTGACCGGCTGCGGCAACACGCTCAACGTGGCGCATCCGCGGGTGACGCAGTTCGTGCTGGACTCGCTGCGCTACTGGGTGCTGGAGATGGGGGTGGACGGCTTCCGCTTCGACCTGGCCCCGGTGCTGGGTCGCGCCCACCACGGCTACGACCCGCACGCCGCCTTCTTCACTGCGTTGATGCAAGACCCGGTGCTGGCGCGCGCCCGCATGATTGCCGAACCCTGGGACGCCGGCCACGCCGGCTACCAGCTCGGGCGGTTTCCCGGCCGCTGGCTGGAGTGGAACGACAAGTTCCGTGACACGGCGCGCCGCTACTGGCTGGGTGCCCGTGTCGGCCGGGGTGAGTTCGCGCGGCGCTTCACCGCCTCCAGCGACGTCTTCCACCACGGCCAGCGCAGCCCGCTGGCCAGCGTCAACTTCATCGCCGCGCACGACGGCTTCACGCTGGTGGATTTCACGAGCTACGCACGCAAGCACAACGAGGCCAACGGCGAAGACAACCGCGACGGCCGTGATGACGAGATCTGCGATCCATTCAGCGGCGCGCGCTTCAAGAGCGTGTTCGCGGCCGATGCTGCCGATGCCGCCGATGCCGCCGGTGCCGCTGACGCTGCGGAAGGCCCGAGCCATGACCCCGCCGTGAACGAGCGCCGCCAGCGCGTGCGCCGCGCCTTGCTGGCCACGCTGCTGCTGGCCCAGGGCACGCCGATGCTGTGCGCTGGCGACGAGATCGGCAACTCGCAGGGCGGCAACAACAACGCCTACTGCCAGGACAACGAGGTGGGCTGGCTGGATTGGCCGCAGGCCGACACGGGCTTGCGCGCGTATGTGGCCGAGCTGCTGGCCCTGCGCCGCGCCGAGCCGGCGCTGCGCCACGACCAGTGGTTCCACCCCTCCAGCGCCACGCCGGGCGAGCGCACGCTGGCCTGGTTCACCCCCGGTGGGGTCGAGATGCACGTGCAGGACTGGCATGACGGCGGACAGCACGCCTTCGCCTGCCGCATCGATGCGGGGTGGCAACCTCTGGGCTCGCCCGTTGCGCCCGCTGCGCCCGCTGTGTCTGTTGTGCCCTTTTCGCGAGGCACCCCCTCGGGCGACGACGGCGCCGTGGTTCCTTCACCATTCGAGGGCAGCCGCCACCTGCTGATCGTCTTCAACCCCGAGCCCGTGCCGGTGGCCTTCACGCTGCCCGGCGGGCCCTGGCGGCTGTGCCTGGATTCCAGCGGCCAGTGGCCCCCCGGCGCCGTGCCGGGCCGGCCCGCACTGATCAGCGTTCCCGCGCACGCCCTGCTGGTGCTGCGCGGGGAGGAGTGAACCCATGAACCTGCACCAACGCGCCAGCGGCGTCCTGCTGCACATCACCTCCCTGCCCGGCGCCCACGGCATCGGCGACTTCGGCCCCGAGGCCTACCACTTCGCCGACTGGCTGCAGGCTTGCGGCCAGAAGATCTGGCAGTGGCTGCCCACCACGCCCATTGGCCCGGGTGACTCGCCTTACCAAAGCGTCAGTGCCTTTGCCGGCAGCCCGCTGATGGTGGCGCTGGAGCCGCTGGTGCAGCGCGGCTGGCTGGGCGCACCGGCCCTGCCGATCCTGCCGACCCTGCCCGAAGGCGGCTTTAACGCGCGCCACGTGGACTTCGGCCGCGTGGTGCCATGGCGCCTGACACAGCTGCGCGGCGCCTGCGCCGGCTTCCACGCCCACGCCACGCACGAGGACCGCGAGGCCTTCGCGCAGTGGTGCGAGGCCCCGGGCCAGACGAGCTGGCTGGACGACTACTGCCTCTTCATGGCGCTGGAAAGCGCGCATGGCGGCCAGCCCTGGTGGCTGTGGGACGAGGCCCTGGCCGCGCGCAAGAAGCCCGCACTCAAGGCCGCGCGCAAGGCGCACGCCGACGAGATCACGTTCTGGCAGTTCGTCCAATGGTGCTTCGACGTGCAGTGCGCCGCGCTCAAGCGCTACTGCAATGACCGCGGCATCGCCCTCATGGGCGACCTGCCCATCTTCATCGCTCACCACAGCGCCGACTGCTGGGCGCGCCCCGACCTGTACCTGCTGGACAAGCACCACCAGCCCACCGTGGTGGCCGGCGTACCACCTGACGACCTGGGCCCCCTGGGCCAGCGCTGGGGCAACCCGCTGTACCGCTGGGACCGCATGGCCAAGGAAGGCTTCGCTTGGTGGACGGCCCGTGTGCAGCGGGCGTTGCATCAGGCCGATGTGTTTCGTATTGACCACTTCCGCGGCTTTGCCGGCTACTGGGAGATCCCGGCCAGCAGCCCGGACGCCAAGACCGGCCGCTGGGTCAAGGGCCCCGGCCAGTCACTGTTCGACGCCATCGCGCGTGAACTGGGCGAGTTGCCCATCATTGCGGAAGACCTGGGCTTCATCACGCCCGACGTCCATGCGCTGCGTGACGGCTGCGGCTTCCCCGGCATGAAGATCCTGCAGTTCGCCTTCGGCGGTGACGGCGAGCACGAGTTCCTGCCGCACCACTACCCGCGTAACGTCGTGGTCTACACCGGCACGCACGACAACGACACGGCGCGCGGCTGGTGGGACCAGGCGGCGGAGAAGGAGCGGCGCTATGCCGGCACCTATCTGGCCTGCGGCGCGCACGACGTGCACTGGGCCATGATCCGCGCCGCGCTCAACTCGGTCGCCAACCTGGCCGTGTTCCCGCTGCAGGACGTATTGGGTCTGGGCAGCGAGCACCGCATGAACACCCCCGGCACCCTGGGCGGCACCAACTGGACCTGGCGTTTCACCTGGGACATGGTCGGCCCCGAACCCGGCCGCGTGCTGGGCCTGCTCACGGCGGCCAGCGGCCGCGGGAATTTCGAGTTGCTGGGCATCGGCGTGCCGCCCAAGGCGGCGCTGGTGCTCGATTACTGAGGGCTCTTCACGTCTTGTAGTACTGCACCTGCTGCGTGCTGGCCAGCAGCAGTCCGTCGGCGCTCCACAGCATGCCCATCTGGTCGCAGTAGCCATCGCGCAGCACCTGGGCGCGGGCTTGGCCGAACAGCGGGCGGCTGCCTTGCGCCGCGAGCAGGGCTGCGTCGGCGTGGAAGTACACGGTCATGGTGACCGTGCCGGCCGGGCTGCGCTGGTGGCGGCGCACCCAGGTGCGCGGCGCAAAGCAATCGCAGGCGGCAGCCAGCGAGGGAAAGTCCAGCGGGCGCGGCGGTTCGTCACGCAGCCACAGCCGGGTCAGCGAGTCGGGCTGCTCCACGCCGTCAAAGTCTGCCCCCATGCCGCCACAGACAAAACGCATGTCGTAGCGGGAGATCCACGCGGGGTAGCCCTGGGTGGGCCGCTTCTCAAGGCTGTCGAACGCGGGCATTCCATCCGGCATCACGGCCTCGGGCGCACTCCAGGTCGGGCGCCGCACCGCCAGCAAGGCCGTGCCGCTGGCCACCACCTCGCCGGTCTGGCTCATCAGCAGCAGCCAGTGCTGGGTGGAGCGGTTGGTGCGCAACGGCCGGGCCTCCACCTCGAAGCTGCCGTCGGCCACGGGCGCGGCGTAGTTCACTGTCAGCGACACGGGGTCGCCCAGTCGGGCCGGGTGCTGCAGCGCGGCCTGCAGCATCTGCGCGGCCGTCATGCCGCCGTAGGGACCCACCATGTTGGCGTAGGCGGGGCTGGTGGTGCCCGTGAAGCGGTGCTCGCCCGCAGATTGCAGGCCCAGCGCAGTATCGAAGGGGTGGCTCATGGCAATAACGCAGTCGTTGCAGGGCGTCAGACCGACAGCGTAACCGGCCCCCACAGGCGGCGTCTCGGCGCCCCCGTAACATCACCGTCATGCGACCGCCCTGCCTTGACGCAACTGCCCCGTCCGGCGCGTCCCTCAATTCACGGCCACGCCCTCGGAGCTTCGCGGGTTCGAGGGCCCTCGAGGGGTTGCGCAGTGGCACAGGAGACAGACGGCTGACAAGTTGGATGGCAGGGGCCGGGTCGATGGCGCTGCACTTGCGGGGGAGGCTGAGCCTGCTTCTGGTGACGCGTGCTGCACGCCGCCCATGCGGCTTTTGGGGCAGCCTCTGAAATGACCTCGGCCCCCGCAGCGCACCCCGCAAGCCGCGGCAGGGAGCCTCGGGCGGGTGTGCCGTGAGCCCCGAGACGGTGCTGCTGCTGGCTGGCGCCGTGGCCGCAGGGTTTGTGCAGGGCGTGGCCGGCTTTGCTTTCGGCATGGTGGCCATGTCGTTCTGGGTCTGGAGCCTGCCGCCCCAGGTGGCGGCCGTGATGGTGGTGTTTGGCAGCCTGGCCGGGCAGCTCGTGGCCGTGTTCTCCGTGCGGCGGGGCCTGAACGGGGCCACGCTGGCGCCGTTTCTGGCGGGCGGTGCGCTGGGCATCCCTCTGGGCGTCTGGGCCCTGCCGATGCTCGACCCCGCCGCCTTCAAGCTGGCCATCGGCACCGCCCTCAGCCTGGGCTGCCCCGCCATGCTGTGGGCCGACCGCTGGCCACCAGTGCGGGCGGGAAGGCTGGCGGATGCCGGCATCGGCGCGGTGGGCGGGGTGATGACGGCCGTGGGCGGCTTTGGCGGGCTGGTGCCGTCGCTGTGGTGCACGCTGCGGCGGATGGACAAGGACGCGCAGCGGTCGGTGATGCAGAACTTCAACCTCGCCGCCTTGTCGGTCACCGCGGCGGGTTATCTGCTGGCCGGTGTGGTGACAGCGCCCATGGTCCCGCAGCTGGCCGTGGTGATCCCTGCGCTCATCATTCCGTCGCTGCTGGGCGCGCGCGTGTATGCAGGGCTCAGCCCGCTGCAGTTCCGCCGCGTGGTGCTGGGCCTGCTGTCCCTGGCGGGTGCGACGATGGTGGCGTCTGCGCTGCTGACCGCTTGAAGCCCCTCTGGAGGACCCGCATGAACGACCCTGTCCACGCCCCCATCGACGACCTGCCCCCCCTGCCAACCGTGGCACCGGGCCGCTACCGCCACTACAAGGGCGGCGAGTACGAGGTACTGGGCGTCGTGCGCCACAGCGAATCGCTGGAGCCTCTGGTGCTGTACCGGCCGCTGTACAACGCCAGCGGCCTGTGGGTGCGGCCGTACGCCATGTTCCTGGAGACCGTGGAGGTGAGCGGCGCGCAGGTGCCGCGCTTCGCCCCGATCGTCCCGGTCACGGCCGCGGAAGGCGGCTGATGGAACTGCAGACCTGGCTCATCTACCTGCTGGCCACCACGGGGCTGTCGCTCTCGCCCGGCCCCAACAGCCTGCTGGCCCTGACCCACGGCGCCTTGCATGGGTGGCGCCGTACGCTGTTCACCATCGCGGGCGGTGCGGTGGGCTTCGTGGTGCTGATCGGCCTGTCGCTGTTCGGCATCGGCGCGTTGCTCAAGGCTTCCCCCATGGGGCTGGTCGCCCTGAAATGGGTGGGTGGCGCCTATCTGGTCTGGCTGGGGGTGCAGGTGTGGCGCTCGCCGCCTATCGGCGCGAGTCTTGGCGCGAGTCTCGGCGCGGGTCTTGGCTCAGCTCCAGCCACAGGTCTCGGGGCTAATGCCGCCACCGATGCCGCAGGACCCTCCCCCACGGGCGGCGCCTTGGCCTGGCAAGGGGCCCTGGCCGCCCTCACCAATCCCAAGGGCGTCCTGTTCTTCGCGGCCTTCCTGCCGCAGTTCGTCGATCCGGAACGCAGCCTCTGGCTGCAGTTCGCCGTGATGGCGGGCACCTTCGCCGTGATCGAGACGCTGACGGAACTGGGCATCGCCGCCACGGCCGCGCGCCTGCGTCCCTGGCTGGACCGCGTGGGCCAGCGCTTCAACCAGGTGTGCGGCGGCCTGTTCATGCTCATCGGTGCAGCCCTGCCGCTCAGGGGCTAACGGAGGGGCTAACGGAGGGGCTAACGGAGGGGCTAACG
>JAJTDM010000087.1 GCA_021300575.1 Rubrivivax sp. | reverse complement strand
AGGACCTGTGGGTGCTCGAGGTCGCGCTCGGTCGCAAGCTCAAGACGTCTGCAAAGAGGGCCGCGTAAGATGAATCAGACCGCCGCCAGTTCCAACTGCCGGCGGGACATCGCCACTGGCGCGATTACCAGCGACTGTTGTTGCCATGGCCAGAACTGCCGGAGCAGCGCCGAATCGCCGCCGCGCTGAAGCTGGTAGATGATGCAGTGAGCAAGGCTCGGGATGAACTCAGCGCTGCCCGCACGGTAACGGGATCGCTGAAAGCAGGCTTGCTGACTGGTGCAATCGACATGCGGGGCCGCGGAAAGGTGGTAACCAAAGCAGGACCATTGCCGGTCGGATGGTCCGTCTCATCACTCAAGAATCTGGCGGAGATTGGCTCAGGCATAACGCTGAATCAAGATCGGGCTGCGAAAGAAAACGCCTGCCGGTATCTCACCGTCGCACACGTTCAGCGAGGTGTGATTTCCAGTGAAGATGCGCGCTATCTTGAACTCTCGGAGGACGAGCGCAAGACGCGCCTGCTGGAGACGGGCGACCTTCTTGTGGTCGAGGGGCACGCCAGTTCTATGGAGATTGGCCGCGCAGCCCTCTTTGAGGACCCAGGTGAAGCAACGACGTTTCAGAACCACCTGTTTAGGGTCCGGGCCGATAGGAACCATGTCCTACCGAAGTTCTTGCTGCACATCTTGAACTCTGAACGCATGCAACGCCACTGGAACTCTGTGTGCAATACCAGCAGCGGGTTGAACACCATCAACCGTCGCAATCTCAGGAACGTCCTGATTCAACACCCGACGATCGATGAACAGCAGGAGATCATCGATGCATTGGACTTGGCAGAGGTGAATGTGGAAGCGGCTGCGAAGCGGACGAGCGCGTTAGAAGAGGTGAAGTGCTCTCTCCTCCAAAACCTGCAAACGGGCAAGACCCGCATCCACGAAGGATTCGTCCATGCCTGAAGTCAGAGAGGGACCGGTCCCCTACACCGTGCGAACTCTCTTCAACGAGGAGACGACCGTCGAGCGCGAAATCATCGAGCACCTGAGGGCGGCGCAGCTGGGTTGGGCTTGGCGCTCACGCGAGCAACTGCGTGAACACCGCCCCGACGAGCGCGAGGTGCTGTTGCTGCCCGTGCTGCGAGAGAAACTCAAGGCGCTGAACCCGACGGTGCTGACCGATGACGCGCGCGTCGACGCCATCATCACCAAGCTGCGCGGTTGCCGCGACAACCAGCAGTGGCTGGCGTGGCTGAAGGGTGGCGTCAACTACAAGTTCGACGCGGCCGAGAACGCACGGGACGTGCGGCTGATCGACTTCGACAACCTGGATGCCAACGACTGGTGGGTGACTAACCAGTTTTCGATCGACGGGCGATCGACCCGGCGCCCGGACATCGTGCTGCTGATCAACGGCATCCCTATCGTGGTGATCGAGGCCAAGACCGCCAGCCGCAGCAAGCCCGATTGGCGCGAGGGCGCCAAACAACTGGGCATGTACGCCGAAGAGATTGACCAGCTCTTCTACACCAATGCCTATGGCGTGGGCGTGAACGAAACCAAGATGATGTACGGCGTGCCGGGCCGGCGCCTCGACCGCAGCAACCTGCTGGACTTCATCCGCCACTTCATCGTCTTCATCACCAAGGATGGCAAGACCGAGAAGGTGGTGGTGCGTTACCAGCAGTACCTGGCGGTGAAGGACATCCTGAACCGAGCCACCGCCTTGTCGATGCCGGCCGAGAAGCGCCGCGGCTTGATCTGGCACACGCAGGGCTCGGGCAAGACGCTGACGATGATCTACGCCGCCCGCAGCCTGTGGGAAGACCCCAAGCTGCAGCAGCCGACCGTGATCCTGCTGGTGGACCGCGAGCAGCTGGGTGACCAGATGGATCGTGAACTGAATTCCACGGGCACCGACAACGTGCACGTTGCGGCCAGCAAGCGCGACCTGGAGGAGAAGCTCCGCGGCGACTATCGCGGTGTGATCCTGACCACCGTTCATTTGTTCGACGGCATGCCGGCGCGCGTGACCCAGCAGCGCTCCAACGTCATCGTCATGGCCGACGAGGCGCACCGGTCCCAAGAGCGCGAACTGGGCACCTACATGCGTTCGGCGGTGGAAGGCGCCTCGATGTTCGGCTTCACCGGCACGCCGATCGAGAACGACGACCACAATACGCCCAAGGCCTGGGGCTACGTGAAGGACGACGGCAAGATCGAGCGCTACATGGGCCGGCCCTACACGGTGACCGATGCGTTGCGCGATGGCGTAGTCAAGCCGATCCACTGGCAGCCCCGGGTGACCGACTGGCAACTGCACGGTACCAAGCTCGACCTGGCCTTCCAGCGCGAGTTCGGCCACCTGGCCGAGGACGAGCGTAGCAAGCTGGTCACCGAAGGCGCACGGCTCGAAGCACTGCTGTACCACGACAAGCGCATTGCACAGATCGCCGACGACGTGGCCAAGCACTTCACCGAGCACGTTCAACCGAATGGGTTCAAGGGCATGTTCGTCTGCAGGGAGAAGAAGGCGGTCCAGCTCTACACGGCGGCGCTGCGCGAACGCCTGGGCGCCGACGTGGTGGTGCCCGTCATCTCCGAGGCGCCGCAGAACGACCCGCAGGACATTCAGGCGCTGTACCTGGGCGAGGCCAAGCGCAAGAAGGTGCTGAATGAATTCTTGATCCCCGCGCAGTCCGAGCTGGAGGAGCATCGCGACAAGCCGTTCCGCAAGGTGCAGATCCTGGTCGTCTGCGACATGCTCCTGACCGGCTTCGATGCCCCGATCCTGCAGGCGCTGTACCTGGACAAGAAGTTGCTGAACCACTCGCTGTTGCAGACCATCGCTCGGGTCAACCGCCCGTACAACGAGCTGAAGGGCCATGGCCTCATCCTCGACTACTACGGCATCTTCGATCACCTGAACGAGGCGCTGAACTACCGCCCTGATGAGTTGGGCGATGTGGCGTTTCCGTTCGACACCATCCTGGAGCACTTCCGCAAGACCTTCCAGGAGATCTGGGGCCTGTTCCCGCAAGACACCGTGCCCCGCGACGGCTCGCACGATGCCTTCATCACCGCGATGAAGATCCTGCGTGATGTGGACGGCGCCGAGAAGCAGTTCGACGGCGGTTATCGAAATCTGCGCGTGCTGTACGAAGCGCTTCAGCCCGACGAACGGCTGCGCGACTATCTGCGGCCTTATGCCTGGCTGACGAAGCTGTACATGCTGTACCGGAAGAAGTTCTATCCGGATGCAAGCAAGAGCGTGGAGGCGACGGAAGAGGATGCGGCCCGCACACGTGAGCTGATTCGCGATCACATCGATGTCGATGAACTCGAGACCGTGTTCCCGACCTATGTGCTGGACGAGCACTTCCTGACCAAGCTGAAGGACAAGAAGCCGGACGCAAAGGCGCTGGACATCGAGGCGATGTTGTCGGCGGAGCTACGTATCCGGTTGGATCAGGACGAGTCGTTCCGGTCGCTGTCCGAGAAGCTGCAGCGCCTGATCGATGAGAAGCGCGCCGGCACCCTGGCGGGCATCGCACTGATCGAGGAATTGGAGAAGCTGACAGACGCCGTGCGGCAGGCCGTCGATGAGGTCAATCGTCCCATTGCGCAGCAGTTGGCCTTGAAGGTGAAGGCCCGAAACCCGGCCATCGCCGACGCGCTGGCTGTCGATATCGCAGCAGCCACGCTGGAACTGGCCGACAAGCATTGCTTCCCGAACTGGTGGGCCACGTCAACCGCAGACCCCGATGTGACGAAGGACCTGCTGATGATGGTGGCCACGAAATTCTCAGCGGCGGGGCTGCTGACTGCAGACGCCATGGGCTTCATCGGCACGCTGGTGCAGACGCTCAGGCGCCGCCGCTATCGGCCGCGCGCGGAGAGTCCGGCAGCTTCACCGGAAGGCGGCGATGCCAGCGCTGGTTGACGACGGCGCACCCGGCAGTCTGGTGTTGCCAGACGGGCGATCGATCGAGTTCGCGATTCGATACTCCACCCGTGCCCGGTCGGCCCGCCTGCGTGTGGGTGCCCGCGAGGGGCTGGTCGTCGTCGTCCCCGCCGGCCTGCAGCGCGAGCGGGTCAACCTGCTCGTCGCGAGCAAGCGCGATTGGATCGCGACGAAGCTGGACGACATCGAAGCCATTCGACACTTGATCCCGAAGGTGTCTCCGGCGCGCCCGCAGGCTTTCGACCTGCCGGCGCTTGCCGAGACTTGGCGGGTTGAGTACCGCGAGATGCGCCGGGCTTCGGTCGGCGCCAAGACAGATCAGCCCGGCCGCATCGTGGTCTTCGGCGCCATCAGCGATGTGGACGCATGCCATGCAGCGCTTCGACGGTGGCTGGCTCGTAGGGCTGCGGAAGCGCTCCCGCCGTGGCTGGAACGCGTAGCCGCTCAATGTGGGCAGCAGC
This sequence comes from Rubrivivax sp., assembly GCA_021300575.1. Classification (GTDB taxonomy): domain Bacteria; phylum Pseudomonadota; class Gammaproteobacteria; order Burkholderiales; family Burkholderiaceae_C; genus Rubrivivax. Next base: position 10,418 of record JAJTDM010000087.1, on the reverse strand, counting down.
CCGCCGCTGTAGCCATCAAGAACCAACGCACTCGCTGGGGAAGCTGCGCTGCCAGCGGGCGCATCAGCCTGAACTGCAAGCTGCTGTTCCTGCCGCGCGAATTGGTCCGCTACGTGATGGTCCACGAGCTCTGCCACCTCGTCGAGCCGAATCATTCACATCGGTTCTGGGCGCAGGTAAGGCGATCAGAAGGAACGGCTGATCATCTGCATGGGCAGATGAGAGATGCATGGAAACACGTTCCGCCGTGGGCGCAACGTGGATCGGGAACTGCACTGTAGCGCCGGCGGCCCGGCATGCGTCACAGATTCCCATAGAACACCACCGCCATGAGTGACATCAAGCTCTTCAGGCTACAAGCCGGCAAAGCCATCGAACTCCAGGGACACGCCTCCGACCTGGAGAAGCCGCTTCAGACGCTGATCGAGGCCAACCTCGACACCCTGCTCGGCATCCGCTTCCTGGCCACCGAGTACTCAACAGGCAAGACCCACGCGGGCCGTATCGACTCGCTGGGCCTGGACGAGAACAACTGTCCCGTCATCCTGGAATACAAGCGCTCGATGGGCGAGAACGTCATCAACCAGGGTTTGTTCTACCTGGACTGGCTGATGGACCACCAGGCCGAGTTCAAGCTGCTGGTGATGGACCAACTGGGCAAGCCTGCGGCCGATGCCATCGACTGGACCGCGCCGCGGCTGGTGTGCATCGCGGCCGACTTCACCAAGTATGACGGGCATGCGGTTCAGCAGATCAACCGCAACATCGAGCTGATCCGCTACCGGCGCTTCGGAGACGAGCTGCTGCTCCTGGAACTGGCCAACGCGGCCAGTGCCAATGCGAGCAAGGCGTCGAGTACCAAGGCGGCCAAACCGGCGGCTGCGCCAGCGGTAGAGCCCACGGGCGCCAAAGGTGCTGGCGGCGACCGCTCCTACGCCGACTGGCTACCGCTGCTGCCGCCACACCTTAGCGAGTTGGTGGCATCGCTGGAGGGGCACGTCCTGTCCCTGGGTGACGACGTGCAGCGCAAGGAGCTCAAGCTCTACGTGGCCTTTAAGCGCCTCAAGAACTTCGCCACCGTGGTGCCGCAGAAGAACCGCCTGCTGCTCTACCTGCAACTGGACCCCGCGAAGGTGGTGCCGATGCCGCCGAATGGTCAGGATGTCAGCCAGAAGGGGCACTGGGGGACGGGTGACCTGGAGCTGTCGCTGTCGTCGCAGGCTGACCTGGATGCCGCAAAGCCGCTGATCCTGATGGCCTACGAGGGGCGAGCACCGGCGTCGGCCGTAGGGCCCTGATCAAGAGCGGGCAAACTTGTACCGACAGCCGCGAACGCCCGAAAACCCAATGTCTGTGAGCGCCCCATGCTGATCTCATTCACTCTTCGCGATTTCAAGAGTTTCCGAGAGGCCAAGCTCCCGCTGGGGCCGCTGACGGTCCTGATTGGCGCCAATGCGGCCGGCAAGAGCAATGCCATTGAGGCGCTCCGCTTTCTCTCATGGCTTGCGCAGGGTCAGAAGCTCACCTCCATTCAATACGCGGTCAATAGCGTTGATCGAGTTGTCCGAGGCCGCATCGAGGATCTTTGCCATCGTGATATGACCAAGTTCAGCCTGGGCTGCAGGACAGACGATCACCACTGGAACGAATTGGAGATGCAAATCACCGTTCGCGAGGGCGAGCTTCACATCACCGGTGAACATGTTGGTGAGATTGGGGAGAACCTACCGCTCTACCTGATGGACCGTCCCTCGCAGGGCCTGAGCACAGATGCAGGCGTCGCCTACAACAACTTTGCGCGGGGCGGGAACAAGCCGCACGTCACGGTCAGCGACCAGATGGCAGTGTTCGTCCAGTTCGAAAGCGCAGTCCGTTTCGAGGCGGGCCACAAGAAGGCGCAGGAGACGATTCCGGCGGTGGCCAAGCGGCTGCAGACCACGCTGTCGAACATTCTTTTTCTCGACCCCGCGCCGGCGCGGATGCGCGAGTACAGCTTCACCAACGACAAGCGCCTGCTGGGTGACGGGACTAACCTGTCGACCGTTCTGCACCGGCTTTGGGGTCCTGACGGTGAGTCGCACAAAGAGCCCTTCGCCGGCCAGCGCCAGGCCATCCTCGAATTCATCCAGAGCCTGCCAGAACAGGACATCTCGGGCCTGAGCTTCCTAGATGGCCCGCGCGGCGAGGTCATGGTCCAGTTGCAGGAGACTTTCGGCGGTACCCCTAGGGTTTATGACGCGTCGCTGCTCTCCGACGGCACGTTGCGCGTTCTGGCCATCGCAGCCGCCATGCTCTCCGCGCCCGAAGGGAGCCTCGTCGTCATTGAAGAGATCGACAACGGCGTGCATCCAAGCCGCGCCAGGCACCTTCTCGACAGCATCCGCAGCGTCGCCGAGCGACGCAAGCTGCGCGTGCTGCTGTCCACGCACAACCCCGCCATGCTGGATGCGCTACCCGACGCCGCAGTACCCGACGTCGTCTTTTGCTACCGCGATCCTGACAGCGGGGCGAGCACGCTGATTCGAATGAACACGATTCCCGACGTGCCCGAATTGCTCGTGCAGGGCCCACTCGGCCACCTGATGACCTCTGGCGCACTGGAGCGCTTCGTAAAGACCCACAAAGGGCCGGACGCACGCAAGCAGCAAGCGAAGGCGTGGCTCGAATCGCTGAAGGCGGCCAAGCCGAGTGTTGGCGAATGAGCGCGATCGTCATCGTCGACACCTCGGTACTCCTGAACATCCTCGATGTTCCGGGGCGCAACGAGAGCCGGGCCAAGGTGCTGGCTGAGCTTGAGAAGCTGATCGAGGCCAGCAATCACCTGTTCATCCCGATGGCCACCATCGTCGAGGTCGGGAACCACATCGCCCAGCTTGGCAACGGAGCAGCGAGAAGGGCTGCGGCGGAACGATTCAATGCCGAGGTGAGGAAGGCCCTTGCAGACGAGGCGCCGTGGCAGCCGATCAATTTCCCCTCCTACCAGGAGGTGCTGAGTTGGCTCGATGCCTTCCCAGACGCCGCCATGCGGGGCTTGGGCATGGGTGACCTCTCCATCAAGATGGAATGGGAAGGCCTGTGCGCGAAGTACCGGATGAGTCGCGTGCGGGTCTGGACTCTCGACGATGATCTCGCCGGACTCGACCGTGCCGTGATCGAGCGTCGCCGGGTGACCTAGCTGCACCTTTCGCCAGTCAATATGTAAAGCGGCAGGTGGCAGTGGTGGTCGCAGTGGGCGTGGAACGCGCCGAGCTCCTGCGCTGCCCTGTGCAGTCCGGACCTTCCTCCAGGGCCGTGTTTCCACGATCGCCCCAGCGGCGGTCTGGCCTGCTTCACGCTGGCATTGTCCCACCCCTGCCATCACCCGCATGTGGCGTGCCCCAGCAGAAGCGAAAAGGGGCCCCAAAGGGCCCCCTCCTGAAGTCAGCACAGACTCACTTCGATTCCTGCAGCACACGGATGCGGTCTTCGATGGGCGGGTGGCTGGAGAACAGCGCCATCAGGCCGCTGGGCTTGCTGGAGATGCCCATGTTCTGCACCGTCTGCGGCAGGGCACCGGGCTCCAGGCCGCCCAGGCGGGCCAGCGCGTTGATCATGGGCTGCTTGCGGCCCATGAGCTGCGCTGCACCGGCGTCCGCGCGGTACTCGCGCTGACGCGAGAACCAGGCCACGATCACGGCGGCCACCAGGCCCAGGACGATGTCCATCACGATGGTGGTGATGTAGTAGCCGATGCCCACGCCGTCACGGTCGTTCTTCAGGATCACCTTGTCGACGAAGTAGCCCACCACACGCGAGATGAAGACCACGAAGGTGTTCATCACGCCCTGGATCAGCGTCATGGTCACCATGTCGCCGTTGGCCACGTGCGCCACCTCGTGGCCGATCACGGCCTCGACCTCTTCCTTGGTCATGTTCTGCAGCAATCCGGTGGACACGGCCACCAGGGCGGAGTTCTTGAACGCGCCCGTGGCGAAGGCGTTGGGCTCGCCCTCATAGAGCGCCACATCGGGCATGCCGATGCCGGCCTTGGTGGCGAAGGTGCGCACCGTGCCCACGATCCAGCGGTGCGTGGGGTCGGTGGAGTCGTTGATGATGACCGCCCGGGTGCTCCACTTGGCCATGGGCTTGCTGATCAGCAGCGAGATGATCGCGCCGCCAAAACCCATCAACAGCGAGAACCCGAGCAGCATGCCCAGATTCAGGCCGTTGGAGGTAAGGAACTTGTTGACCCCCAGCAGGCTTGCGGTGATGCCCAGCACCACCATCACGGCCAGGTTGGTCAGGATGAACAGGACGATGCGTTTCATGGCAAAGACCGCGTCGAGCGCGGAACAAAGATTGGCGACAGAGCAGGATATTAGGGCCGGGGTGCGGAATTCAAGGTGCACAGGCCCGCCATACCCCCGCCACCGTCAGGGAAGCGGGCCGGCGCCGTTGTCGGCCGGGCGTTTGGCTGCGGCAGAGCGGCGGCGGCGAGGCTTGCGCGCCGGCTTGACCTGCGCACCGGGCAGTTCAGCGGGGACGTCTGGGGCCGGCGGCGGCGCGGCGGGTGACGGTTCCGCCTGCGGGGTGGCGCCTGGCAGGGCCTCCACCTGCGGCTTGCGCCGGCCGCCGCGTGAGCGGGCCCGGGCGGGCCGTGCCTCAGGCAGTGCCGTTGTCGGCGCATCGACCAGCGGGGGCAGCATCTCGGGCACAGACGGCGCCACGGGAGCCTGCTGCGCTGCCTCGGGAACGGCCGCGCTGTCCAGGGCCTCAAGAGGCAGGGTGGTGGGCTCCACGGCCTTGCGCGGCGCACGTCCGCGCTCACGGCCTCCACTTCGGCCTTCGCTTCGGCCTTCGCCTCGCCCTTCGCGGCGAGACTCTGCGCGGCCATCCGAACGGCCATCCCCTCGACCGTCGCCCCGGCCCTTGCCGCGGCCCTCCGCCCTGGCATCGCTGCCGCCCTGAGGCTTGGCCTTGCGGTGTTCCATGACTTCATAGTCGTCATAGACGGACCGCGTCTCGTCGCCCGTCTTGCCTTGCTGGCCCACACCGATGACCCGGCAGCCCTTCTCCCGCAGGCGGCTGACCAAGGGGGCGAAGTCCGAGTCGGAGGAGGCGATCACCACCACATCGGGCCGCTCGGCCAGCGTCAGATCGATCGCATCCACCGCCAGCGCGATGTCGGTGGAATTCTTGCCGGCCGCCAGGTTCACCATCGGACGGATGGACAGGCGCTTGAAGGCCGCCTGGTGCTTGACGGCCGATTCGGCCGTGCAGTAAGCGCGGCGCACGTGTGGGCCGCCGAAGTGCTTGCCCACCCAGCCCACGGCCTGCTCGATCACGTCCAGCGAGACGTTGTCCGCGTCGATCAGCAGCATCACCTTTTCCTGCGTCATGGCAGCAGCTTCCAGTTCAGGGTTTCGCCACCGCGCAAGGGCTTGATGATGGCTTCGCCGAAAGGCAGGTTCTCGGGCAGGGTCCAGGGCTCGCGCCGCAGCGTGACGGTGCCGTCGTTCGGCGGCAGGCCGTAGAAGGCCGGGCCGTGCAGGCTGGCAAACCCTTCAAGCCGGTGCAGGGCACCCGCGGCCTCGAAGGCCTCGGCATAGAGCTCCAACGCGGCCGGCGCGGTGAAGCAGCCGGCACCGCACACCGACTGCTCCTTCAGCGCCGCAGCGTGCGGTGCGCTGTCGGTGCCCAGGAAGAAGCGTGGGCTGCCCGATGTGGCCGCGCCCACCAGCGCCTGGCGGTGCACCTCGCGCTTGAGCACGGGCAGGCAGTAGTAGTGCGGCCGCATGCCGCCCATGAACAGGGCGTTGCGGTTGTACAGCAGGTGGTGCGCGGTGATGGTGGCCGCCGTGCGCTCGTCACTGCCGGCCACGTACTGCGCCGCTTCGCGCGTGGTGATGTGCTCGAACACCACCTTCAGCTCGGGGAAGTCCCGGCGCAGCGGCTGCATCACGCGGTCGATGAACACCGCCTCGCGGTCGAAGAGGTCGATCTCGGCATCGGTCACCTCGCCGTGCACCAGCAGCAGCAGCCCTTCGCGCTGCATGGCCTCCAGCGTGGCGTAGGTGCGGCGCACATCGGTGACGCCGGCATCGCTGTTGGTGGTCGCGCCCGCAGGGTAGAGCTTGAGCGCGACCACGCCCGCCTCGCGCGCACGGCGGATCTCCTCGGGTGGGGTGTTGTCGGTGAGGTACAGCGTCATCAAGGGCTCGAAGCGCAGGCCGGCGGGCACTGCCGCCAGGATGCGCTCCCGGTAGGCCACAGCTTGCGCTGCAGTCGTCACCGGCGGCTTGAGATTGGGCATGATGATGGCGCGGCCGAACTGACGCGCCGTGTGCGGCACCACGGCCGCCATGGCGGCGCCATCGCGCACATGCAGGTGCCAGTCGTCGGGCCGCTTCAGGGTGAGGGTGTCGGTCATGACGGCATTCTCGCCGCCGCCGAGCCAGGCCCCTCGGGTGTCCTCGATACTTGCCAGGTGACCACACCCGGCCGCCGCCATCCACTGCTGCACACGGCCACCATGCCAGCCGAGAGGGCTTCAAAAGGGGAGCCGTGAACAACGCCATCACCGTCATCGAGGCCCTGGCCACCCTGGCCTTCGCGCTGTCAGGCCTGCTGGCGGCTGCGCGCAAGCGGTTGGACGCCGTGGGCGTGGTGGTGGTGGCGGGGCTGGCCGCCTTTGGCGGGGGCACGCTGCGCGACATCCTGCTGGACCGCCGGCCCTTCTTCTGGGTCACGCATGCCGACTGGCTGTGGGGCCTGCTGGCCCTGTGCATCGTGGCGATGCTGTTTCTGCGGGCGCGGCATTTCGGTGTGACCGAGCGCGCCATGCAGTGGCCTGACGCCCTGGGCCTGGGCCTGTTCACCGCTGGCGGCACCGAGATCGCGCTGGCCAACGGCATGCCGCCCATCGTCGCCGTGCTGATGGGCATGGTCACCGCCGTGTTTGGAGGCGTGCTGCGCGACATCGTGTGCAACGAGATCCCCAGCGCCTTCAGCGACCACCGGCCCTACGCAGTGTGTTCTTTCGCGGGCGGCTGGGTGCTGGTGGGGGCGCAGCAGGCCGGTCTGCCGGGCGAGACGGCGCTGGCTGCGGCCGCCCTCACCGCCACCGGTCTGCGCGTGCTGGCCCTGGCCACCGGTTGGCAACTGCCACCCTGGCGGGCGGGGGCGCCGCCGCCGGGGTGAACAGCCGCACTGAACGACGGCGCGACGGCGCGCTCTGACCTGGGCTTCAGGCCTTGGACAGTTGCGGTTGGGCCGCAACGCCGGGGCGGTGCTCCACGCCCGTGAACGCAAAGTCCACTTCCGGGGCCAGGCCGGCCACGATGCGGGCGATGCTCTTGCCCGACCCGCAGGCGTGCGTCCAGCCCAGCGTGCCGTGGCCCGTGTTCAGGAACAACTTGCCCACCTTGGAACGGCCGATGATGGGCACGTTGCTGGGTGTGGCCGGGCGCAGGCCCGTCCAGAACTGCGCGCGTTCAGCGTCGCCCGCGCCCGGGAACAGTTCCTCGACCCGGCGCACGATGGCTTCGCAGCGCACGCGGTTCAGGTCGCGGTCGTAACCGTTCAACTCCGCGGTGCCGGCAATGCGCAGGCGGTCGCCCAGCCTGGAGAACACGAGCTTGTATTCGTCGTCGGTCAGCGACACCTGGTGCGCCATGGAGGCGTCCTTCACCGGCATGGTGACCGAATAGCCCTTGGCCGGGTAGATCGGCAGCTCGATGCCCAGCGGCTTGGCCAGCAGCGGGCTGAGCGAGCCCATGGCCAGCACATAGGCGTCAGCGCGCAGGCGCTGGAAGCGGCCCTCGCTGTCGGTGGCCTCCACGTGGTCGATCTCGCCGCCGGCCGTGCGCAACGCCGTGACGGTGTGGCTCATCAGGAACTGCACGCCGTCCTGTTCGCAGCGCTTCACCAGCTCACGGGCGAAGCGGTTGGCATCACCCGACTCGTCTTCCGAGGTGTAGGTGGCGCCGGCCAGCTGCGGGCGGATGTGCGCCAGGGCCGGCTCGATCTTCACGGCCTCGTCGGCGGAGATGACGCGGCGGTCGCAGCCCAGCTCGCGCATCTGCGCGGCCGGCGCCTCAGCGGCGTCAAACTCCTGCTGGCTCGTGTAGAAGTGCAGGATGCCCTGCGTACGCTCGTCGTAGGCGATGTCACGGTCGCGGCGCAGCTGCTGCAGCGTGTCGCGGCTGTAGGTGCCCAGGCGCACGATCTGCTCGATGTTGTGGCGCGTGCGCGCCGGCGTGCACTCGCGCAGGAACTGCAGGCCCCAGCGCCACTGACGCGCGTCGGCCCGCAGGCGGAACAGCAGCGGTGCGTCTTCCTTGCCCAGCCACTTCAGCACCTTCAGCGGCGCGCCCGGGTTGGCCCAGGGCTCGGCATGGCTGACCGAGATCTGCCCGCCGTTGGCGAAGCTGGTCTCGGCCGCGGCCGAAGCCTGGCGGTCGACCACGGTGACCTCATAGCCCTGCTGGCGCAGGAAGTAAGCCGAGGTGACGCCAAGCAGGCCGGCGCCGAGGACGATGACTTTCATGGGAAGACTCCTGTTGCGAGGACAACGGGGCGGTGCGGGCGCAGGCTCACTGTGGCTCGAGCTTGATGGACTTGGCGATGGTGCGCAGCCGTACCGTCTGGCGCTCGTACTCCTTCTGCGCATCGGCCACGGACAGCATCGGCGGCACCCGCCCGTCCAGGTCGGCCAGCTTCTTGCGGGCTTCGGGGTCGTTCATGGCGGCGGCCAGATTCTTGTTCAGGGCCGCGACGATGGGCTCGGGCGTGTCCTTGCGCACGAAGTAGCCGGTCCAGGCGTCGAAGGCGAAGTCCTTGAAGGTCTTGTGCTCGGTGATGCTCGGATACTTCTCCAGGAACTTCGCCTCGGGTTTGCCCGGCTGGGCCATGGTGGCGAGGACCTTGAACAAGCCCTGATCGACGAAGCCGGGCAGGCGTGAATCCACCACGAAGAAGGCCACGTCCACCAGGTTGCCGCCCAGGTCCTGCAGCGCGGGGGCCAGGCCCTTGTAGGGCACGTGAGTCATCTTGACGCCAATGGTGTCGGCAAAGTGCTCACCCACGAAGTGATAAAGCGAGCCGATCCCCACGCTGGCGTAGGTCAGCGGCTTGCCTTCGGCCGAAGCTTTCTTGGCCAGGGCGACGAGCTCATCGATGTTGTTCGCCGACAGGCCCTTGCGGGCCAGCACGGCCATCGGGAAGCTGCCGATGACCTGCACCATGCGCCAGTCCTCGGACCTGTACTTCACCGTCTGCATCGCCAGCGGCGCGAGGATCAGTTCATTGGGCGAACCTTGGTAGACGATCTGCCCGTCGGCGGGCGCGTTCAGCACCTTCTGCGCCGCTATCGAGCCCGCGGCGCCTCCCAGGTTGTCCACGATGGCCATCTGTCCGGAGGCCTTGGCAAAGGGTTTTTCCACCATGCGGGCGATCACGTCGGACAGGCCGCCCGCCGGGTAGGGCACCAGCAGCGTCACGGGCTTGACCGACTGGGCGGCGGCCCCGCCTGCCAGCAAGGCGCCGGCGGCCCAGGCGATGGCGTGGGTCATGAGGGCCCGACGGCCCGACTTCAGAGGCGATTGGATGGTCATGTGATGTCTCCGGGTGTGGGGCGCCATCGGGCAGATCGGACACCCTCGCTGAGGTCTCGTGGCCTGGGGACGGCAGGCCTCTGCCGGGCCTCGCCACCGTCTTGCCTGTCGCTGGATCGGCGGGCTTGACGGACGGGATGCTAGTCAGGGGCACCGGGCAAGTCCAATGCATATTTATATTCAATATGATGCTTTTTGGGCATCGTTCAGGAGACCCTCGCATGACCCTGGTTCAGCTGCGCCACCTGCTTTCCCTGGCCGAGACCGGCTCCTTCAGCCGTTCGGCGGAAGCCCTGTTCATCACCCAGCCAGCGCTCAGCCGCAGCATCCGCGGCCTGGAGGCGGAGCTGGGCCAGCCCCTGCTGGACTGCATCGGCTGGCGCAGCGAGCTCACCGCCTTCGGGCGCGAGATGTTGTTGCGCGCCCAGCGCCTCGTGGCCGAGGCCGATGAACTGCGCGCCGTGGCCCAGCGCCTGCGCACGGGCGCCACGGGCCACCTGAAACTGGGCCTGGGCTCCGGCCCCGCGGCCATCCTGGCCGTGCCCTTGATGCGCCACTTGGCGCTGAACTTCCCCGCCGTGCACCTGGATCTCACCGTGGGCGCCTCGGCGGTGCTGGAAGAGGGGTTGCGGCAACGCCGGCTGGATGCGCTGCTGGTGGACGCACGGTCGGTCATCCCCTCCACCGACCTGCAGGTGGAGCCCCTGGGCGCCCGAGTTCGACACCAAACGCTGTAAGTGGTTGATTTGTATAGAGGCGACCCTTTCGGCTGCCACTACAGCAAGGGCATTTGAGCGTTGACGTCGGGCTTCTTGACTTTGAATG
>JAJTDM010000040.1:69369-84676 GCA_021300575.1 Rubrivivax sp. | reverse complement strand
CCAGCACCACCTTCACCACGTTCGGATTGAGCCAGTCCGCCAGCTCTTCGATGGGGTGTGCCACGGTGCCCACAGGGCAGTTCGGGTGTTCGGCCAGCAGGCCAGCGCATCGATCGATCAGGTCAGGCTCGATCAGGGGCTCGTCACCCTGGACGTTCACCACGACGTGATCGCCATCCAGGCCCAGCCGCTCGCAGGCCTCGGCCAATCGGTCACTGCCGCTGGCATGGTCTGCCCTGGTCATCACGTGTTGCACCCCGTGGGCTTCGCATGCAGCAGCCACCTCCGGTGCGTCGGTGGCCACCACCACCTGGCCAGCGCCCGAGCGCTGCGCTTGCCGCGCGACGTGCACGACCATCGGCAGTCCGGCGATGTCCAGCAAAGGCTTGCCCGGCAGCCGTGTGGAGGCCAGACGGGCGGGCACCAGCACGGTGAACGATGTCTGGCTCACGCGCGCGCACTCAGGTCTGATGTCCATCTGACGCGCGAGCGTCCAGATTGCGGGCCTCGGTTTCCAGCATCACGGGAATGCCGTCGCGGATGGGGAAGGCCAGCCGGTCAGCCGGACAGGCCAGCTCGACAGGCCGGGCGTCCTCGTCGCGCAGCATCTCCAGCGGCCCCTTGCACACGGGACAAACGAGAAGCTCGATCAGGCGGTGGTCCATGTTCAGGTTCTGCGCAGGGGCAGGAGCAGATGCTCCAGGGCATCGACAGTGCTGTCGGGGATCGCAAAGTCTAGCGTGGCCACGTGCAGCGCGGCCGCCTCGGCGGCGCTGAGCTGGTCGGGCGGGAGCTTGACGGCGTCCTTCTCCGTCATCACCACACAGGGCGAGTCTGCAGGCCAGGGGCGAGGCGTGAGCCTGGCGTGGTCTGGCAGCGCACAGCGCTCCACCTCCATGCCGGCCTGCTCCAGCATGACGAAGAAACGATCGGGGTGGCCGATACCTGCCACCGCCAACACCCGGCGACCATGCCAGGCCTCCAGGCCTTGCATCGCCGGCGCACCCTGCCACCACGCCACCAGGGGCTGGATGCCCGCCAGCCGACGGCGAGCACAAGGGCCGGGCAGGGGCGTGCTGGGTCGCGCGGCGTTGTAAAGCAGAACGGTCCGGGGAGGCAGGTCCCTCGGAAGCGGTTCGCGCAGCGGCCCCGCGGGCAGTTGCAGGCCGTTGCCGGCGCCGCGGTCGTCCAGCACCACTAGCTGGGCATCCCGCGCCAAAGCCATGTGCTGCAAGCCGTCGTCGCTGATCAGCACGTCCACCTCCGGGTGATGCGCGCACAGCGCCTGGGCAGCCGCCACCCGCTGGCTGCATACCCACACGGGCAGGCCGGTTCGAAGGGCCATCAAGAACGGCTCGTCTCCGGTTTCCTCGGCGGCGGAGTCGGCGCGGATCTGCAGGGGTTTGGCTGCATCGGAGCGCTGGCCGCCATAGCCGCGCGACACGATGCCCGGATGCCATCCCCTGCGCTGCAGCGCCTGCGCCACGGCCATCACGGTGGGCGTCTTGCCGGCCCCGCCCACCACCCAGTTGCCCACCACCAGCACCGGCACTGGGGCATGCCAGGGCCGTCGCCAGCCCCAGCGCCAGGGGCCCTGGACCGCCCAGCGAACAAGCGCGTAGACCCGGCTGACGGGCCACAAGAGGAGGGAAACAGCACTGAGGCGCGGTCGCCACCAGGCCCGCTGGAGGGCATCACGCAGCGCCATGGGCTTCAGGCGGCGCCATGTATTTCAGGCAGTTGCAAGAAGACAGAGGTGCGCTTCGCCCACGAGGTCGCTCAGTTCCCTCGCTGGGCCGTCTGCGCCGCGAAGGTGATGCGCACCAGCCCCGCGCGGCGGGCGGCGTCCAGGACGTTCACCACCGACTGATGGGCTGACAGGGCGTCGGCGGTGACCACGACCACGGTTTCAGGCTTCCCGGAAGAAAGCTCCTGCAGGCGGGCTGCCAACACCTCCACGCTGCGGCCTTCCAGTGGCTGTCGGTTGACGGTGTAGCGCCCGTCGCTGGCCACCGACACGATCAGTTCCTGGGGCCTGTCCTTCAGCTTTTCGGCGTCAGCCGTGGGCAAGGTGACCTGCAACTCGGTGAAGCGCGAGTAAGTCGTCGACAGCATCAGGAAGATCAGCACGACCAGGAGCACATCAATGAACGGAATCAGGTTGATCTCCGGCTCATCCTGTACTGCGGAGCGCCTGAAATTCATCAGCTGGCGCTCCCGCGGCTGCCGTACCCCAGCCGCATCATGTGGGGCACCATGCGCTCGACGGCGAGTTCCATCCCCAGGCGAAAGTTCTCCACCCGGGCGCGAAAGTAGCGGTGGAACATCAGGGCGGGGATGGCGATGATCAGCCCGAAGGCGGTGTTGTAGAGCGCGATGGAGATGCCGTGCGCCAGTTGCTGCGGGTTCTGGCCGCCCGAGGCCGGGGCTTGGGATGCGAAGATCTCGATCATGCCCACCACCGTGCCGAGCAAGCCCAGCAGCGGAGCCGACGTGGCGATGGTGCCCAGCGCATTGACGTAGCGATCCAGGCGGTGAACAGCTTCCCGGCCCGCGTTCTCAAAGGCTTGTCGCAGGTTCTGTTCGTTCAGGCGCGGGTCGGCGAGCACAGCCCTGAAGCCGGCAGCAAGAATGCCGCCCAGCACCGAACTGGTGGACAACTTGTCGACCACGTCGGCAGGAGGTATGGAGCGTCGGGAGACCGCGATGACTTCATCCACCAGCGTGGGCGGCAGCACCTGGCGTGCGCGCAGGCTGTAGAAGCGCTCGAAGATCAAGGCCAGCGCCACTACCGAGCACAGGATGAGAGGCCAGATGGGCCAGCCGGCCGCTTGTATGATGGAAATCAAAGGGATGCCTGTGGAATGACATGCATCTGCCGGCACGTGCATCACAGGCGAACAGCCCGCCGCTCACGAAGTGGCTTACCAGCAGTCGCTTGGATTATGTCCGATGCCCCTGGCGCGCAAGGCTGTTGGCGCCAGCTCTGCCGGGGGCATGGTGCGGGCTTGTGGATATCTTTGTGGATATCCTGTCGGCGCCAAGGCTTCAGCGAGATGCGCGTCCCGAACTACGGCCTGCAATTTCAATGCAAATCCCGAAAAAACAATGCTTGACAAAGACTTGCACGACAGCATGACGCCTGCGGGGGTGAAACCGGCTGTGGGGCCGCATGAAATCGAGCCTGTGGATGACCGGGCCCATCGTGACAAGGCTTGGCAGGCCTTATGGCCCTGATGGACGGCACGGATCGGCGCCCCATGGATCGCACCTGGAGTGTTGCGGCGCTGCTCCTGGCCATCTCTGATGCCCTCGCGGCGCGGCTGGGCAGCGTGGTGGTTTCGGGGGAGTTGGCAGGCCTGTCTCGCGCGGCCAGTGGTCACTGCTACTTTTCGCTCAAGGACGCGGACGGCGCGCCTGCGTTGGTGCGCTGCGCCATGTTCAGGCGGGCCGCCAGTCTGTTGGATTTCGCGCCCGCCGATGGTCAGAAGGTGGAGGTCCGTGGACGCATCGTGGTGTACGAGCCCCGAGGCGAACTGCAATTCGTGGTCGAGTCCATGCGGCGTCAGGGGGCGGGCTCGCTGTACGAAGAGTTCCTGAGGCTGAAGGCCCGGCTTGAGGCGGCCGGCTTGTTCAGCCCGCAGCGACGGCGTGCGCTGCCTGCGTTTCCGCGGGTGTTGGGGGTGGTGTCTTCGCTGGGCGCAGCGGCTTTGCAAGATGTGCTGAGCGCCCTGGCGCGCCGGGCGCCGCAGGTACGCGTGGTGGTGTATCCCTGTCTGGTTCAGGGCAGCGATGCGCCGCCGTCCATCGTGGAATCGCTGCGCCGCGCCGCCGAACACGGCCAGGCCGACACCCTCTTGCTGGTCCGCGGCGGGGGCTCGCTGGAGGACCTCTGGGCCTTCAACGATGAGCGGGTGGTGCGGGCGGTGGCGGCCTCGCCCATTCCGGTGGTTTGTGGAGTGGGGCACGAAACCGATGTCACGCTCAGTGACCTGGCGGCCGATCTTCGCGCCCCCACGCCCACCGCGGCGGCGGAACTGGCAGCCCCTGTCCGCGAGGATTTGCTGGAGCGACTGCAGTCCGCGCAGCATCGACTCTCCAGGGCGTGCCTGCGCAGCCTGGAGCGCCAGGCTCAGCGGCTGGACTTGCTGGCAGAACGCGCGCAGCGGCCGCGCCAGGCGCTGGCTTCTTGTCGCCAACGGCTGGATGCCCTGGAGTCAAGGTTGGGTCTCGGGTTACGGTCGCGGTGCACCCAGGAACTACTGAGGGCACGAGGCCTGGAATCCCGTTGGCGCCGGGCCCTGGCGGCGACAGTGGAGCATCGGCAATGGCGATTGCAGGCTTTGGCCACCCGCCTGGAGGCGGTGAATCCCCGGGGGGTGCTCAAGCGGGGTTATGCCTGGGTGGCGCGCCCGGATGGCCGGCCGGTGACCCAGGCAGGGGCTCTGCGCTGTGGTGATCCCATAGACGCCGTCTTCGATGACGGGCAGGTGAGGGCCAGGGTGGAGTTCGTCGAAGGAGGTCCTGTCGATGATGCTTCACCCCGCCATCGCGATGTGAACTGAGCACCCGCCGCACGCGTCTAGTGGCGCCTGCCTACAATTCGCAGCGATAGGCCTGACGCCCGGATCTCCAAGGCTTCGTGGCGCCCTGAACGCCTCCTGTCAGGCTCGCAGCCTGTCTCCCCTTCACCACTGCAAACACGAGGAACCTCATGGAACACTCCCTTCCTGCTCTGCCTTTCGCCATTGACGCCCTGGCACCTCACTACAGCCGCGAAACCCTGGAGTTCCACCACGGCAAGCACCACAACGCCTATGTGGTGAACCTGAACAACCTTCAGAAGGGCACCGAGTTCGAGTCCATGACGCTCGAAGAGATCATCAAGAAGTCCTCGGGCGGCGTCTACAACAACGCTGCCCAGATCTGGAATCACACCTTCTTCTGGAACTGCATGAAGCCCGAAGGCGGTGGCGAGCCCCATGGCGCGCTGGCTGCGGCCATCCAGGCCAAGTGGGGCTCTTACGCGGCTTTCCGCGAGGCCTTCGTGAAGTCGGCCGTCGGCAATTTCGGCTCGGGCTGGACGTGGCTGGTGAAGAAGGCCGATGGCACCGTGGACATCGTCAACACCGGCGCCGCAGGCACGCCGCTGACCACGGCTGACACCGCCCTGCTCACTGTCGACGTGTGGGAACACGCCTACTACATCGACTACCGCAACCTGCGCCAGAAGTTCGTCGAGACTTTCCTGGACAAGCTGGTGAACTGGGGCTTTGCCGAGAAGAACTTCGGCTGAACGCCTGGTTGACGCGCTCGACAAAGGCCGGCATCGCCGGCCTTTTCAGTTATGGGCCGCGAAACCCGTGCTTTCAGGGCTTGAACGTCAGGGCTTTAACGTCAGGGCTTGAACGGCGGACCCTTGAGTCGGAACCCCGGCTTGATGGCGCGCTTGGAGAACCAGCCCTGGTTCATCTCCAGCGCATAGCGCACGGGCTTTTCCGAACAATGGGAGGCCTCGGACCTGGGCTTCATCTCCGCGATGTTGACCACCGTGCCGTCGTCCTCGATGAAGGCGATGGAAAGTGGCAGCAGGGTGTTCTTCATCCAGAAGCAGCGTGGCGACACGTCGTCGAAGACGAACAACATCCCCTCATGGGTGGCCATCTCGGTGCGCATCATCATGCCGGTCTGCTGTTGTTCAGGCGTGCGCGCCACCTCCGCCACGATGTTGTGCATGCCTGCCTGCAGTTGCACCGTCGGCAGTCGAGGCTGCGGGATCTGCTGGGCCCAGACCGGCCCGCAAAGAGTCAGACCCATGATGAACTGAAGCAGCAGGCCTCGCAACCGGGCGCCCGTGCCGCCGTGCTCGGCCAGCGCTGAAACTGCCCATCGCGGCATGAGGGGGCTCCATGAATGCTTGACGCAGGTCATGTGGTGAGTGAGAGTGATCGCGCATCATTATGGAACCGTCTCTTTCAGGACCCCGCAGCGCCCCGATACCTGCCCGGCCGACTGCGCCGCCGGTACCTACTGCTTCCTACTGCATGAGTTCCACCGAAGCTCTTCCGGCTGGTATGTCCAGCGCGCCTGCGCTCGCGCGTCGCATGGAGGTTCTCGACGCGGTGGACGAGCCGGAAGAGGTGGCGCGTTTCACGCGGTGGCAAAGCGACGCCGCTGGTGCGCGCATCGGGGTGTCGTCATTTCAGTTGTCGGGCATGCACTGCGCTGCCTGCGCGGGCATCATCGAGCAGGCAGTTGCCGGCCTGGAGGGCGTGCACGAGGTACGGGTCAGTGCCAGCGCGCAGCGGGCCACTGTTCACTGGGATCCTGCGCGCACGCGTCCGTCCCAGTTGATCGAGGCGGTCCGGCGTGCCGGCTACGAAGCGGCGCCCGATGCCGCGGTGGCCGCACGCGAACTGCGGCGCCAGGAGCACCGCCATACCCTGTGGAGGTTGTTCGTTTCGGGCTTCCTGGCCATGCAGGTCATGATGATGGCCACCCCGTCTTACGTGGCGACTCCGGGTGAGTTGAGCGACGACCTGAGGCAGTTGCTGAACTGGGGCAGCTGGACCCTTTCGGTGCCCGTGCTGTGGTTTGCCGGCATGCCTTTCCTGCGCGGTGCCTGGTTCTCGCTTCGTTCGCGGCGCGTCGGCATGGATGTGCCCGTGGCTCTGGGCCTGCTGGTGACTTTCATCGCCAGTACCGCATCCACTTTCGACCCCGCAGGCCCTTTTGGTCCGGAGGTGTACTTCGACTCCCTGACCATGTTCCTGGCCTTTCTGTGGCTCGGGCGCTTCCTGGAGATGCAGTCCCGCCACCGGGCCGCCGAGCGTCTGGAATCCACGGCGGCCTCCATGCCGCAGACGGCCTGGCGGGTGTCGGGCGACGGCACCACGGAGCAGTTGAGCGTGCATCGGCTTCAGGTGGGGGACCGGGTGCGGGTGCCCCGGGGCGGGGTCGTGCCGGCCGACGGCGAGTTGCTGGGCGATGGTGCTGACGTTTCCGAGGCGCTGATCACCGGTGAGTCTGCCGCCGTGGCGCGCCGCAGGGGAGATGGCCTTTGGGCAGGCAGCCTCAACCTGGGGGTTCCCTTCGACATGCAGGTGGCCAAACTTGGGGCTGACACCCGCCACGACGCCATCGTGGCCCTGATGCGCGAGGCGTTGTCATCCCGCCCGGCCTCGGTGCGTCTGGCCGATCGATGGGCGGGGCCCTTCCTGTGGGCGGTGCTGGTGCTGGCGGCGTTGGCCGGCCTGGCTTGGTGGATCATCGAACCGGCACGCGCCTTGTGGGTGGTGGTGGCGGTGCTGATCGTGACTTGCCCCTGTGCGCTGTCACTGGCCACGCCTTCCACCCTGGTCGCGGCGGCTGGCGGTCTGGCACGGCGTGGGGTGCTGCTGCGCCGCCTGGACACCTTGGAGGCCATGTCCGGCGTACAGCAGGTGTTCCTGGACAAGACGGGCACCTTGACCGAAGACCGCTTGGAGTTGCGCGACGTGCACTTGCTGGACTTGGCCGTGGTGGCCACGGAGCGCGAAGCGCTGGAGATTGCCGCCAGCCTTGCGGCTTGGTCGGCTCACCCCTTGTCCCGTGCACTGGTGCAGGCGCTGGCCCTGGCGCATGCGCGAGGCGCCCAGCAGCCTTCCCGCGAGGCCCAGGCCTCTGCCTGGAAAGGGCTGCAGGAAACCCCCGGCGCTGGGCTTCAGGCCCTGGATGCTCAGGGCAGGGCCTGGCGCCTGGGGTCTCCTGCCTGGGCGTTGGGTGGTGGCGATGCAGGAACGAGTGCCCTGGGCGGTGTGCGAGCAGGGGGTCAGCACGGGGTGGTGTTGTCCTGCCAGGGCCGGTCCGTCGCTGCCTTTGGCTTCGAGGAGTTCATGCGCGGTGGCGCGCAGGACGCGGTGCTGAGCCTGCGCAGAGCCGGGCTGCGCTTGTCGTTGTTGTCGGGTGACAGCAGGGTGCGAGTCCAGGCCTTGGCGGAGCGACTGGGGCTGCAGGCCTGCGAGGCGGGGCTGTCTCCCGAGGACAAATTGTCCATGTTGAAGCAGGCCCAGGCCGCTGGCCTGCGCAGCGCCATGGTGGGCGACGGCTTGAACGATGCCCCCGTGCTGGCGGCCGCCGACGTGTCGGTGGCCATGGGACACGGCGCGCTCGCTGCACGGGAAGGAGCGGACGCCGTCATCGTGTCTGGTCGCCTTGACGCGCTGGCGGACTTTCACCGCACCGCACGTCGCACCATGGGCATCGTACGCCAAAACCTGTCCTGGGCCGTGGCCTACAACGCGGTCTGCATCCCCTTGGCCCTGGTCGGATGGATGCCCCCTTGGGCTGCCGGTCTGGGCATGGCCGGCAGCTCACTGCTGGTGATGCTCAACGCACAGCGCGCAGGGTCGTAAGCCTGATGCTGGCCTGAATCCCGAAGTTTCACCCCCATGGACATCCTCTTTCTGTTGATTCCACTGTCGGCTGTGCTGGTGCTGGGCATCGTGGCGATGTTCGGCTGGGCTGTGCACGGCGGACAGTTCGACGACCTGGAGCGCGAGGGCCAGCGTCTTATCGCCGAAGACCCGGAAGCGCTTGATGAAGGTCAAGCCTCCAGCGAGGCTGCACCGCAACAATCCTCCAGAAGGCCCGAATAGCGGGCCTCAGCGCCCCTCACAGGGCGCTGGTGCCGGGCGATATCGAGAACTCGCCAGGCGGCACCAGGTGGCATCTCGGCTGAGGGCAGGAGGATCTTGATGAAGTCTGATCAGCGCGGCGCAAGCGTCGCCTATTTCGACACGCCGGTTCGGTGGTTCGCACTTGCGGCAGTGCTGTGGGGTGTGGTGGGCATGCTGGTGGGGGTGATCATCGCCGCCCAGCTGGCCTGGCCGGAACTCAACCTGGGCATTCCCTGGTTGAGCTACGGACGCTTGCGGCCGCTGCACACCAACGCCGTCATCTTTGCCTTCGGGGGGTGCGTGCTGTTCGCCACGGCTTACCACGTGGTGCAGCGCACGGGTCAGACCAGGCTGTTTGCGCCGGGCTTGGCCATGTTCACCTTTTGGGGCTGGCAATTGGTCATCGTGCTGGCGGCCATCACGCTGCCCCTGGGAATCACCTCCAGCAAGGAGTACGCCGAACTGGAGTGGCCTATCGATCTGCTGATCGCTGTGGTCTGGGTGGCTTTCGCGGTGGTGTTCTTTGGCACCGTGGGCATGCGCAAGGTGCGTCACATCTACGTGGCCAACTGGTTCTTCGGCGCCTTCATCATCGCCGTGGCCTTGCTGCACATCGTCAACAGTGCCGCCGTCCCAGTGAGCCTGACCAAGAGCTACTCGGCCTATGCGGGCGTGCAGGACGCCATGGTGCAGTGGTGGTATGGCCACAACGCCGTGGGCTTCTTCCTGACCGCCGGCTTCCTCGGGATGATGTATTACTACATCCCCAAGCAGGCCGAGCGTCCGGTGTACAGCTACCGCCTGTCCATCGTGCACTTCTGGGCCCTGATCTTCACCTACATGTGGGCAGGCCCTCACCACCTGCACTACACCGCCTTGCCGGACTGGGCGCAGTCCATCGGCATGATCTTCTCGCTGGTGCTGCTGGCGCCCAGTTGGGGCGGCATGATCAACGGGATCATGACGCTGTCGGGCGCCTGGCACAAGCTGCGTGACGACCCGATCCTGAAGTTCCTCATCGTGTCGCTGTCGTTTTACGGCATGTCCACCTTCGAGGGGCCGATGATGTCGATCAAGACGGTCAACGCCTTGAGCCACTACACGGATTGGACGGTAGGCCACGTGCACTCCGGCGCGCTGGGCTGGGTGGGTCTGATCTCGATGGGCTCGCTGTACTACCTGATTCCCCGCATGTACGGCCGCAAGCAGATGTACAGCGTCAAGGCCATCGAGCTGCACTTCTGGATCGCCACCATCGGCATCGTGCTGTACATCGCTGCGATGTGGATCGCGGGCGTCATGCAGGGCCTGATGTGGCGCGCGGTCAACCCGGATGGCACGCTGGTCTACAGCTTCGTGGAGAGCGTGAAGGCCACCTATCCCTTCTACGTGATCCGTCTGCTGGGCGGTGTGCTGTACCTGTCAGGCATGCTGCTGATGGCCTGGAACGTCGTGATGACGGTGCGCTCGGGGCGTCCTGAAGTGGCGCAGGTGCCGGCGGTGAACGTGGCGCACGCCTGAGGCAAGGAGAACACAAATGGCTCATTCAAACCAGACCCCCAAAGGCCACGAGCGCATCGAGACCAGCAACTTCCTGATGATCGTGTTGATTCTCCTGGCGGTGGCCGTCGGTGGCCTCGTGGAGATCGTGCCGCTGTTCTTCCAGCGCTCCACCACGCAGCCGGTGGAAGGGCTCAAGCCCTATACCGCTCTGCAGTTGGCCGGGCGTGACGTCTACATCCGCGAGGGTTGCTACAACTGCCACTCCCAGATGATTCGCCCCTTCCGTTCCGAGACCTTGCGGTATGGGCCTTACTCGAAGGCGGGCGAGTTCGTGTACGACCACCCCTTCCAATGGGGCAGCAAGCGCACGGGCCCTGACCTTCACCGCGTGGGCGGCAAGTACAACGACGAGTGGCATCGTCTGCACCTGATCTCACCCCGCTCACTGGTGCCGGAGTCCAACATGCCGGCTTACCCGTGGTTGGAGAACGCGCAGATCGATCCCGCATCCATGGCGCCCCGGCTGAAGGCTTTGCGCACCTTGGGGGTGCCCTACACGGACGAAGAGGTCAAGGCATCGGGCGAGGCCGTCAAAGGCAAGACCGAGCTGGATGCGCTGGTGGCCTATCTGCAGGTGCTGGGCACTGCAGTCAAGTGAGGTGAATCATGGACATCAATGATCTTCGCAGTGCTGTCACCGTCATCAGCCTGCTGTTGTTCGTGGCGCTCGTGGCCATCACCATGAAGCGCTCACGGCGCAGCGAATTCGAAGAGGCAGCCCGCCTGCCGTTTGCAGAAGATGTTTCCCGGGAGGACCGGTCATGAGTGATTTCATCTCCGGCGGTTGGTCCATCTTCATTGGCGCCCTCACCATCGCAGGTCTGGTGGCCTGCTTGGCCCTGCTGATCATCGCCAGCAGGCGACGAGTGATGTCGGATGACAACACCACTGGTCATGTCTGGGACGAGGACCTGAAGGAGTTGAACAACCCGCTGCCTCGTTGGTGGATGTGGCTGTTCGTCATCACGGTGATTTTTGCTGGCGCTTACCTGGCTCTGTATCCTGGCTTGGGCAGTCATCCGGGCTCTTTGAAGTGGAGCAGTTCCGGCCAACTCCAGACCGAGACCGAGAAGGCAGTGGCGGCCATGACACCTGTGTACGCCAAGTTCGCCTCCATGAGTGCCGCGGACCTTGCCAAGGAACCGCAGGCCATGGGTATCGGTGAGCGCCTGTTCCTGAACAACTGTGCGGCCTGCCATGGTTCAGACGGCCGTGGCAGCAAAGGCTTCCCGAACCTTGCTGACGGCGATTGGCTGTGGGGTGGCAGCCACGATGCGATCAAGGAGGCCATTACCAAGGGGCGCAACGGGGTCATGCCCGCGATGGCTGCCGCCCTGGGCAGTGCGGAGGACGTGCGCAACGTCGCCCATCATGTGCTGAGCTTGTCCGGCAGCGCCCATGACGCCGTGGCGGCAGCCTTGGGCAAGCCCAAGTTCGCGGCCTGCGCCGGATGCCACGGCGCGGACGGCAAGGGCAACCAAGCCCTCGGTGCGCCCAATCTCACCGACAAGGTGTGGCTGCACGGCTGGGGCGAACAGGCCATCGTCAGCATCATCACCAATGGCAAGAACAACGCGATGCCAGCCCAGGCCGCGCGCTTGACACCAGAGCAGGTGCACGTGTTGGCTGCTTATGTTCTGAGCCTGTCGGACTCGACAGCCGTGGCGTCCAAGTGAACCAGCGCAGCTTGAAAGCCAGGGCTGGCCGATGACACAGGCTGCGGGAACCGTACCGCCGCCGGACGATGACGCCTCCGGCGCCATCGTCTCGCTGTACCAGACACAGCGAAAGATCTACCCCCGATCCGTCACGGGATGGTTCGTGCGCTGGCGTTGGGCGCTGGCATTTGCCACCCAGGTGCTCTACTACGGGCTGCCTTGGTTGCAGTGGAACGATCGGCAGGCGGTGTTGTTCGACCTCTCCAGCCGCCGCTTCTACATCTTTGACCTCGTCCTCTACCCACAGGACTTCATTTACCTGACCGTTCTGTTGGTGATCAGCGCTTATGCGCTGTTCCTGTTCACCGCCGTGGCGGGGCGCTTGTGGTGCGGCTACGCCTGTCCGCAGACGGTCTACACCGAAATCTTCCTGTGGGTGGAGCGGCGCATCGAGGGCGACCGCGCAGCGCGCATGCGCCTGGACGGCGGCGTCTGGACGCTGGACAAGATCTTGCGCAAGACCGCCAAGCATGGGGCGTGGCTGCTGATCGCGCTGTGGACCGGGTTCACCTTGGTGGGGTACTTCACGCCCATCCAAAGTTTGTGGGCCCAGGCCCTGACGCTGGACTTTGGCCCGTGGGAGTGGTTCTGGGTCCTGTTCTACGGCTTTGCCACCTACGGCAACGCCGGCTGGATGCGCGAGCAGGTCTGCAAGTACATGTGTCCTTATGCGCGCTTCCAGAGTGCGATGTTCGACAAGGACACCCTGATCATCAGCTACGACGCAGCCCGCGGTGACCCCCGCGGCGCCCGCGGACGCAGGGCCGACCCCAAGGCCCTGGGCCTGGGGGATTGCATCGATTGCGGGCTGTGCGTGCAGGTGTGCCCGACCGGCATCGACATTCGCAAGGGCCTGCAGTACGAGTGCATCGGCTGCGCAGCCTGTGTGGACGTGTGCAACGGCGTGATGGACAAGATGGGCTATGCCAGGGGCCTGGTGCGCTACGCCACGCAGAACAGCATGGCCCAGGGCTGGTCCAGCCGCCAGATGTGGTCGCGCGTCTTCCGCCCGCGGGTGCTGGTTTACTCAGCCGTTCTGGTGCTGATCTGTGCAGGTCTGGCGATCAGCCTGTGGTGGCGCGATCCCTTCAAGGTGGATGTCGTGCGCGACCGGGGCACCCTGGCGCGTCTGGTGGAAGACGGACGCGTGGAGAACGGCTACCGCATCCAGATCATGAACGCTACAGAGCATGCCCAGCGCTACCGCATCACCGCCAGTGGGTTGCAGAATGCGCAGGTTGTCGGGCGGTCGGAACTGGATCTGGGCCCTGCGGAGGCGCGCTGGGTGCCCCTGGCCGTTCAGATTCCCCCCGAAGTGGTGGCCGCAGTGGGGCCTGGTGCCCACAGCCTGACTTTCGACATCGAGCGCCTGGCCGGTACAGGTCAGGCATCCGCGAAGGTGGCGGAGCGATCCACATTTGTGATTCCGAGGTGACCGAATGAACACGAACAAACCGTCTCCTTCTGACGCCCCCCCGCCGCCTTGGTGGCAGGTGGGCATGGTCTGGCTGGTTCTGGGAGGACCCGCGGCCGTGGTGGTGGCGGGCATCGTCACGGCGGTCATTGCCGTGCGGGGCGCGGAACCCGTGCTGACCTCCCAGGAAAGCGCGAAATTCTCTGATCGGCCTGCGGTGCAGGGACGCAACCATGCGGCTGCGGCGCAGCCCGGCCAGTAGGCCATTTCCCTTGCGGGCCTGGATGGATGGTCAAGGGGTGTGGGGGGAGGCGCCGTGACGGCGCCCGGCAGCGCGGTCAGCAGGTGCTCGCGTTGACGATCTGCAGCAAAGCGTTGTGGTCGACGATCCTGATTTGCCGCTGCTTGACCTCCAGCACACCGTCGTCCTGCAGCCTGGAGAACGTGCGGCTCACGGTTTCCAGCTTCAGGCCCAGGTAACTGCCGATTTCCTCGCGCGTCATGCGCAGCACGAGTTCACTGCGTGAGAAGCCCCGCACGTGCAGCCTTTGCGTCAGGTTCAGCAGGAAGGCCGCCACGCGCTCTTCCGCCCGCATGCTGCCCAGCAGCAGCATCACGCCGTGGTCGCGAACGATCTCTCGGCTCATGATCTTGTGAAACACGCGCTGCAGCTCGGTGATCTGCATCGAAAGCCCCTCCAGGTCATGGAAGGGAATCACGCACACCGTGGAATCCTCCAGCGCCACCGCATCGCAGGCATGCCGGTCCGTGCTGATGCCGTCCAAGCCGAGCAACTCACCCGACATCTGGAAACCCGTGACCTGGTCACGACCATCCTCGGCGGATACACAGGTCTTGAAGAAGCCTGTGCGCACGGCGAACAGCGACTGGAAGCTGTCGCCCGTCCTGAACAGGGTTTCGCCCCTGGGAACAGTGCGGCGGGTGGCCACCAGCTCATCGAGCTGGCCCACCTGCTCGGGTGACAGGCCCACGGGCAGGCAGAGCTCGCGAAGGTTGCAGTTCGAACAAGCCGCTTTCACGGGGCCGATGCGAACGGGGGTGGCGACGGTCATGATCTGATCCTCCGGCGACCCGGCCCAGCTGCGCGGTCGACCCTTGGCGACCACGGTGCGGAACCGCTTGTTGCTTTTGTGTGTCCGGGCGGACCTCGATCGCCGCCCCGGCTTGTTCCAGGTCAAACCCCCTCGGGCCCGACTCGGGCAAAGTGTATGCCGATGAACGAACGCCTTGGAGAAGCGCAAGTCCGCTTTCCGGAACAGCTGCTGAAGGAACTGGAAACTTCCGGCCCGCGCTACACCGCCTGCCCGGCGGCTGACCGCCTCAGGCAACCCTTCGACGGCGCTCCGGGCCCTACCGGCAGGCGCTGGAGCGCGAGATGGCCTTGCACTCGGCCATCATGGGGCCTTCACAGCCGGTTTCGCAGTTGCTATTGGGCGGGGGAACGCCCACCTTCCTTCCAGACGCCGAGTTGGCGGAGCTGATGCGCGCTATCCGGTACCAGCAGACAGAGGCGGACCGCTCGCGGTTTTCGCGCATCATCCGAGCATGGATGTCGCCCTCGCATTGACGGGGCTCCTGATGGGGCTGGCTGGCGCGCCGCACTGCGCGGCGATGTGCGGCCCTGCCTGCGCCGCGCTCTTGGGCCGTTCAGGCCGACCTGTGGCCGTGGGAGGCGGGGTGCAGGCGCTGCAAGCCGCCGGGACAGGCGCGTGGTGGTTCCACGGCATGCGCGTGGCGGGTTACGCCTTGGCCGGAGGTCTGGTGGCCGGGGGCGTGGGTCTTCTGGCATGGGCGGGGCAGGCGGCACCGCTGGTGCGCCCTGTCTGGACCCTTTTCCATGTGGCGGCGCTGGTGCTGGGCCTGTGGCTGGCCATCACCGCACAGCAACCGGGCTGGATGACGCGGGTGGGCAGGGCGCGAACGGGCGTGGGTGA
>JAJTDM010000040.1:0-69327 GCA_021300575.1 Rubrivivax sp. | reverse complement strand
AGGATCTGAAGGCCGGGCTTGCCGGGGGGGGGTGGGTGGCTTGGCCCTGTGGCCTGCTGCAGTCCGCGCTGGTGGTGGCCGGGTTGGCCAATACGCCCGTTGCTGGCGCGGCGGTCATGGCCGCCTTTGCGCTGGCATCGTCCTTGGGGCTGCAACTGGCCCCTGCTTTGTGGTCGTGGTGGTCGTCACCTGGCGCAGGCCGCTCTCATGCGAAGAGCTTGAACCGTCTGGTGGTCCGCCTGGCGGGCGCGTTTCTGGCCCTCGGCTCGCTTTGGGCCCTGGGGCACGACCTCTGGGGCCAGGTCTGGGCTTACTGCTTCGGCTGAAGGCTTTCGAGGCAAGCCCAATGCAAAACGCCCGGGCAGAGCCGGGCGTTTTGGCGGGTTTGCACTGCAAACGTGCAAACCGAAGATTCGAAGAATTACTTCTTCTTTTCTTCCTTCTTGGCTTCGGCCTTCTTGGCAGCGGAGGCGGCCGGCTTGGCGGCTTCAGCCTTCTTCTCTTCCTTCTTGGGGGCCGGTGCCTGGGCAAAGGCGCCGAAGGAGAACGCGGCGGCGATCAGGGCGGCCAGGATCTTGGACATGGAAATTACCTTTCGAAAGTTTTGAATTCACCACCCTTCGAGGGGCGGCAAGCCGAAAACGCATGGGCGGGTCAGTCGGTTGACAGGTCGGTCCACTAGAATTTCTATCGTTTTCAACGGCTGCACGAAGCCAGAGGCGGAGACCCATCACATGTATCAGCACGTCAAGGTTCCCGAGGGCGGGAAGAAGATTACCGTCAACGCGGACTTTTCCCTGAATGTCCCGGACCAGCCCATCATCCCGTACATCGAGGGCGACGGGACCGGCTTCGACATCACGCCGGTGATGCTCAAGGTCGTGGACGCCGCGGTGGCCAAGTCGTATGGCGGCACCCGAAAGATCCACTGGATGGAGGTCTATGCAGGCGAGAAGTCCACCCGCATCTACGGCCCGGATGTGTGGCTGCCCCAGGAAACCCTGGACATCGTGCGCGAGTACGTGGTGTCCATCAAGGGGCCGCTGACCACCCCCGTGGGGGGCGGTATCCGCTCGCTGAATGTGGCGCTGCGCCAGGAACTCGATCTGTACGTGTGCTTGCGTCCCATCCAGTACTTCAAGGGCGTCCCCAGCCCGCTGAAGGAGCCGGAAAAGACCAACATGGTCATCTTCCGCGAGAACTCCGAGGACATCTACGCGGGTATCGAGTACGAGGCCGAAAGCGACAAGGCCAAGAAGCTGATCAAGTTCCTGATCGACGAGATGGGGGTCAAGAAGATCCGCTTCCCGAACACCTCGGGCATCGGCATCAAGCCCGTGTCGCGTGAGGGTACCGAACGCTTGGTACGCAAGGCGATCCAGTACGCCATCGACAACGACAAGCCTTCGGTGACCATCGTGCACAAGGGCAACATCATGAAGTTCACGGAGGGAGGCTTCCGGGATTGGAGCTATGCGCTGGCCCAGCGTGAGTTCGGAGCTGAGCCCATCGACGGTGGCCCGTGGTGCAAGATGAAGAATCCGAGGACCGGTCGCGAGATCGTCATCAAGGATTCCATCGCCGACGCCTTCCTCCAGCAGATTCTTCTGCGCCCCGCGGAGTATTCCGTCATCGCGACCCTGAACCTCAACGGCGACTACGTGTCCGACGCCCTGGCGGCACAGGTGGGCGGCATCGGCATTGCCCCCGGCGCCAACCTGAGCGACTCCGTGGCCATGTTCGAGGCCACCCACGGTACGGCCCCGAAGTACGCAGGCAAGGACTACGTCAACCCCGGCTCGGAGATCCTGTCGGCAGAGATGATGCTGCGCCACATGGGCTGGACCGAGGCCGCGGACCTGGTCATCGCCTCCATGGAGCGTTCCATTCAGAGCAAGAAGGTCACCTATGACTTCGCGCGGCTGATGGAAGGCGCCACCCAGGTGTCCTGCTCCGGATTCGGCCAGGTCATGATCGACCACATGTAACTCCATGTGATCGGCGTGGGGTGCGCCCCCGCCCGTTCGCTCGGAACCCGCGCCCGTCAGGACGCGGTCTGCACTGGCGCCCGGCCGTTACGACGTGCCGGGCGTTTTCTTTCCTGCGCACCAGGGGGGTTGTTTCCAGTTGTGAAAGTGATCCCCCACGATGCGGCAGACACGGCTTGCTGTGCATAGAATCATTCATGCCTGACAGTCCCGACAAACCCCGATCGCCGGCGCCCAAGTTGCCAGGCGGTGGTGGGCACGGCGCTGCGGTGGTCGAGCGCCAGACGGCGCGCACCAAGCCGCCATCGCTGTTCCAGGTGGTCATGCTCAATGACGACTACACCCCGATGGAATTCGTCATCCGCGCGCTCCAGCAGTTCTTCCAGCACGACCTGGAAACGGCCACGCTGATCATGTTGAAGATTCACCACGAAGGTCGTGGCGTCTGCGGGGTGTATACCCGGGATGTCGCTGCCACCAAGGTCGAGCTCGTGCTGGCAGCAGCCCGGCGAGACCAGCACCCGCTGCAATGTCTTATGGAGTCCGCATGATTGCGCAAGAACTGGAAGTCAGCCTGCACATGGCCTTCGTGGAGGCCCGGCAGCAGCGGCACGAGTTCATCACGGTGGAGCACCTGTTGCTTGCCTTGCTGGACAACCCTTCCGCCGCCGAGGTGCTTCGGGCCTGCACGGCGAGCATCGACGACCTTCGCAAGAGCCTCACCGCCTTCATCAAGGAGAACACCCCCACGGTGTCAGGCACGGAAGAGGTTGACACGCAGCCCACGTTGGGCTTCCAGCGGGTGATCCAGCGCGCCATCATGCACGTGCAGTCCACGGGCAGTGGCAAGAAGGAGGTCACCGGTGCGAACGTGCTGGTCGCCATCTTCGGCGAGAAGGATTCACACGCCGTTTACTACTTGCATCAGCAGGGTGTGACGCGTCTGGACGTGGTGAACTTCATTGCACATGGCATCAAGAAGTCTGACCCGCCGGAGCCCGCGAAGTCGGGGGAGGGCGCCTCTCAGGAAGGCAGCGACAAGGAAGAGCCCGCTGACGGCAAGGCCACGCCGCTGGACCAGTTCACGCAGAACCTCAACCAGATGGCGCGTGACGGCAAGATCGACCCCCTGATTGGCCGCGAACATGAGGTGGAGCGCGTCATCCAGGTGCTGTGCCGCCGCCGCAAGAACAATCCATTGTTGGTGGGAGAGGCCGGTGTGGGCAAAACGGCCATCGCCGAGGGCCTGGCCTGGCGTATCACGCAGGGCGATGTGCCGGAGATTCTGTCGGCCTCCACCGTGTATTCGCTGGACATGGGCGCTTTGCTGGCGGGCACCAAGTACCGGGGCGATTTCGAGCAGCGGCTCAAGGGCGTGTTGAAGCAGTTGAAGGACCAGCCCAGCGCGGTGCTGTTCATCGACGAGATCCACACGCTCATCGGTGCAGGAGCCGCCTCGGGCGGCACCTTGGATGCGAGCAACCTGCTGAAGCCCGCGCTGTCCAACGGCTCCATGAAGTGCATTGGCGCCACCACCTTCACAGAGTACCGCGGGGTGTTCGAGAAGGACGCCGCGCTTTCACGCCGCTTCCAGAAGATCGACGTGGTGGAACCCTCGGTCGAGCAGACGGTGGAGATCCTCAAGGGGTTGAAGACCCGCTTCGAGGATCACCACGGCATCAAGTACGCCCTGGGCGCATTGCAGGCGGCAGCGGAGCTCTCGGCCAAGTACATCAACGACCGTCACCTGCCTGACAAGGCCATCGACGTCATTGACGAGGCGGGGGCCGCGCAGCGCATCCTGCCCAAGAACAAGCAGAAGAAGACGATCTCCCGCGCCGAGGTCGAGGAGATCGTGGCCAAGATCGCCCGCATTCCGCCGGCCAGCGTATCCACTGACGACCGCAAGCAACTGAAGACCCTGGACCGTGACCTCAAGAGCGTGGTGTTCGGTCAGGAGCCAGCCATCGATGCGCTTGCAGCCTCGATCAAGATGGCCCGCTCTGGCCTGGGCAAGCCCGACAAGCCCATTGGGTCGTTCCTGTTCAGCGGCCCCACTGGCGTGGGCAAGACCGAAGTGGCCAAGCAGCTTGCCTACATCCTGGGCATCGAGTTGATTCGCTTCGACATGTCGGAGTACATGGAGCGCCACGCAGTCAGCCGGCTGATCGGTGCGCCTCCAGGCTATGTCGGGTTCGACCAAGGGGGGCTGCTGACAGAGGCGGTGACCAAGAAGCCGCACTCGGTGTTGCTGCTCGACGAGATCGAGAAAGCGCACCCGGACGTCTTCAACGTCTTGCTGCAGGTGATGGACCACGGCTCTTTGACCGACAACAACGGCCGTAAGGCCGATTTCCGCAACGTGATCCTGATCATGACCACGAATGCGGGCGCCGAGACCATGAACAAGGCCACCATCGGCTTCACCAGCAAGCGTGAGCAAGGTGATGAGATGGCCGACATCAAGCGCCTGTTCACCCCCGAGTTCCGCAACCGACTGGATGCCATCGTCAACTTCCGCGCGCTGGACGAGGAGATCATCCTGCGCGTGGTGGACAAGTTCCTGCTGCAACTGGAAAGCCAGTTGGGCGAGAAGAAGGTGGACGTCACGTTCACGGATGCACTGCGGCAGCACCTGGCCAAGACGGGTTTTGACCCCCTGATGGGTGCCCGGCCGATGCAGCGGCTCATACAGGACACGGTCCGCCGCGCGCTGGCCGATGAGTTGCTGTTCGGCCGTCTGGTCGACGGTGGCCGGCTGAAGGTGGACGTGGATGAGGCGGGCAAGGTCCTGCTGGACATCCGCCCGCCCCGCAAGAGCGACCGCTCCAAACCCGAGCCTGCAACCGTCTAGGCCCGAGGCGCCTCTTCCTGCGGCTCCGGCGGGGCCGTGAGGGGGGCCTGCTGGAGGCGGGCCAGCGTGTCTTGCCGGAAATAGCGCTTCAGCAGGCCGTACACCGCAGGGTGGTCGGCCTGCAGCACTTGCGGGGCCACAAAGAAGGCTTCGCTGGCCACGGCGAAAAACTCGCTCGGGGACTCTGCGCCATACGGATCCAGGGCCGTTGGCGCGCCCGAATCCACCGCGAGGAAGAACGCTTGGTAGGCCGCTTCGATCCCGGCGCACCATTCCCGGCGTGAGATGTCGGTGGGCAGCAAAGGCAGACCGTCCGCGAGCCCGTCGGCCATGTCCAGCACGTGGACGAATTCGTGGATCACCACGTTGTAGCCTTGCGCCGCCCGGGCGCCGGCTGAGCGGACGTCGCGCCACGACAGCATCACCGGCCCACCCTCCAGCGCCTCGCCTGACAGCGTCTCCTCGAACTCATGAACCACCCCGTCGTCATCGGCAAACGATCGCCGGGCCCGGGCCAGCCCGGGATGGACGACGACGCCGACGAAGCCCTGGTAAGCATCGAGATCCATCCGCAGCACTGGAAGACAGGCCTGCGCGGCAATGGCGACCGCCATGTCGTCGCTGATCACCAGGCCATGCGCGCCCGAAAACTCTTTGCGGTCCAGGAAGAGGCTGGTCATCCGCCGCAGCAAAGCCTCATCGGCAGTGCCGGCGCGTGGCAGGAAAGGGAAGCGCTTCAGGGTCCTGCGCCAGAGAAGGTCGGGTATGGGCTTGCGGGCTACCGCAGCGGCCTCCCGCCGCTGCCGCAGGCCTTGCAACAGGCGCGACCACATAGGGTGTCAGATCTCATCCACAGGCAGGCCAGTCGACCCTGCGAGTGCGAGTGAAGGCGCCCTCCGGCTCAGGCCGTGGGCGTCCAGCCTGACCACCTCGGCCCGGTAAGGGGCGTGGTCCAGGTCCCAGTCGCTCAAAACGCTGCGAGAGCGTCCTTCCCCCCACACCTGGTCGCCCGGACGGTGGGTATGGCCGTGGATCAAGGTATGTGCCTGCGCTTGAGTGAGCCACGAGAGCCCTGCGCCGCGGTCCACATCGGCCCACAGTTGTGGATCGGGTGCTGCCGACTTGCGCGCGCGGCTCTGGCTTCGGATGCCGCTGGCAATGGACCAACGCTCGTCGAAAGGCCGGCTCAGGAAGTCTTCCTGCCAGCGGGCACTGCGCACCTGCCTCCGAAAGTCCTGATAGGTCGTGTCTTGCAGGCACAGGGCGTCGCCGTGGGTCAGCAGCCACCTTGCGCCGAATGCACTCAGGCAGGTGGGGTCTGCCAGCAGGTGCAACCCCGCTGCCTGCGCGAAGGCGTGCCCTGCCAGAAAGTCCCGGTTTCCGTGCATGAACCCCAGCCACCGGAGTTTGGCCTGCGCCTTCAGCGTTGCTGCGATCGTCCGCTCGATAGGCCGTGTGCACTGGTCGTCTCCAACCCACACCTCGAACAGGTCCCCAAGGATGAACACGGCGTCAGCATCCGTGCCGGCCAGGTACGCCACGAACGCCTCAAGTGTGCGCGGAGTGGCCTCGCACAGGTGAAGATCGGAGACGAGTTCGATGGCCTGCCACTGCGCAGGGGCGCTGAAGTTGGCAATCTCCGCCACGGTGCCGCCAAGTGCGAGGGGGATTCAGTGTCGAACCGAGGCAGCCGAATGCCGACGCTGCGTCAGACCACCTCGACGGCCTTGTCGATGGTCACGTTCTCCAGGGGCACGTCATCGTGGAAGCCGCGCCGGCCTGTCTTGACCGATTCGATCGCGTCAACCACGTCCTGCCCCTGCACGACACGGCCGAACACGGCGTAGCCCCAGCCCTGGGCGCTGGGCGCACGGAAGTTCAAAAAGCCGTTGTCAGCCGCGTTGATGAAGAACTGGGCGGTGGCACTGTGGGGGTCTGAGGTTCGCGCCATCGCCACGGTGTACTTCTGGTTCAGCAAGCCGTTGTCGCCTTCGTTGGTGATGGGAGCGCGCGTGGCCTTTTGCTTCATGTCGATGTCCATGCCGCCGCCCTGGACCATGAAGCCCTTGATCACCCGGTGGAAGACTGTGCCGTCGAAGTGCCGGGCGTTGACGTAGGCCAGGAAGTTCTCCACGCTCAAAGGCGCCTTGGCGTCGTCAAGTTCCAGGCGGATCACCCCGGCAGAGGTGTGCAGTTCAACGGTCTTGGCCATGTCATTTCTCCAGGAAGACAGCTTTGCGGATCAGGATGGGGGTGACGGGTACGTTCTGGTGGGGCCCGCGGGTGGTGGTGGGTGCAGACTTGATGCGTTCCACCACCTCCATCCCGGCCACCACCTTGCCGAAGACGGCATAGCCATGACCGTCGCGCGAGTTCGCGGCGTCAAGAAACGCGTTGTCCCGTAGGTTGATGAAGAACTGCGCAGTCGCAGAGTCGGGCACCATGGTGCGCGCCATCGCCACCGTGCCGCGCAGATTCTGCAAGCCGTTTCTCGTCTCCAGCGGTATCGGCGCACGCGTGGCCTTCTCGATCATGGTGGGCTGCATGCCGCCCCCCTGGATCATGAAGTTGTCGATGACGCGGTGGAAGATGGTGCCGTCGTAGTGGCCCGAGCGCACGTACTGGACGAAGTTGTCCACCGTGCGGGGCGCCTTCTCCCGGTCGAGTTCCAGCGTGATGTCGCCTTCACTGGTGGAGAGCATCACCTTCTGCGCCCATGAAGCACAAGGCACCGCGGCACACAGCAACAAGGTTGCCAGGGTTCGGGCGAGGCGTGAAGTTGCGAAAAGCGTGGGCATGGGTTGATGGAATTTGACAGAACAGAATCTGGGCAGGCCGTGAGCTTCGCTGTCCCGCTGTGCCTGAGGCACGACAGGTCGGGACACCAATGCTGAGCGTACGTTGAGTCTATCCGCAGGCCACCGCTATACTGATTTTCAGGGCTGCCGTGGTCATCGGAACGATGCTCGGCGGCCCTGTGCGTTGCCCTTTCTTCCCTTGTATCTCCCGCCCGGTTCGCTGCCCGTGAGCCTGGCATAAGAGTTTCGTCCTGGCGTCGTCGGGACGGTCCGCGCATGAGCCTTCACGTCCACAATTCCCTGACGCGGCGCCTCGAGCCGTTCAGCTCCATCGAGCCCGGTCATGTGCGGATGTATGTCTGCGGCATGACGATCTACGACCTCTGCCACGTGGGCCACGCGCGCATGATGATGGCGTTCGACGTGGTGTATCGCTGGCTGCGTGCGAGCGGCTGGCGGGTGACCTACGTGCGCAACATCACCGACATCGAGGACAAGATCATCCGGCGCGCGGTCGAGCGCGGCATCACCATACGGCAACTCACCGATGAAATGATCGCCGCGATGCGTGAGGACATCGGTGCCCTGGGCATCGAAACGCCTACGCACGAACCGCGGGCGACGGACTTTGTGCCGCAGATGCTGACGATGATCGGCTCGCTGCGTGAGAGAGGTCTGGCCTACGTCGGCTCGGACGGAGATGTCAACTTCGCGGTGCGGCGGTTTCCGGGCTACGGTCGCTTGTCGGGCAAGTCCCTGGACGAATTGCGCGCTGGCGAGCGTGTGACGGTGGCTGATGGCAAGGAAGACCCGCTGGACTTCGTGTTGTGGAAGGCTGCAAAGGCTGATGAGCCTGATGACGCTCGGTGGGACAGTCCCTTCGGCCCGGGTCGCCCGGGGTGGCATATCGAGTGCTCGGCCATGAGCTGCGCCCTCCTGGGCGAGCACTTCGACATCCACGGCGGAGGCCTGGACCTGCAGTTTCCGCATCACGAGAACGAGATCGCCCAGAGTGAAGGGGCCACTGGCAGGCCGTTTGTGCGCTACTGGCTGCACAACGGCTTCCTCAACGTCGACAACGAGAAGATGTCCAAGTCGCTTGGCAACTTCTTCACCATCCGAGAGGTGCTCCAGCGATACGACGGCGAGACCGTACGCTGCCTGATGCTGCGTACTCACTACCGCAGCCCCTTCAATTTCAGCGACACCCACCTGGACGATGCTCGCAGCGCACTTCGCAGGTTGTATGGTGCGCTGGATGCGGTCGCTGCCACCGAGGGCACTGAAATTGACTGGACTGCTGGTGCGGCGATCCACTTCCGCGCAGCCATGGACGATGACTTCAACACCCCGCAGGCCATGGCGGTGTTGTTCGATCTGGCCTCCGAGGTGCACCGCACCCGAGACGCCGCACTGGCTGGCCAACTCAAGGCACTGGGCGGCGTGCTGGGCCTGCTTCAGCAGGTGCCGCGCGGATTTCTGCAGTCCGCCGCGGGAGCGGGTGCTGCCGGTCTGGACGCCGCAGCCATTGAGCAGCGCATCCAGGCCCGTGCTGCGGCCAAGCAGGCGCGGGACTTCGCTGCGGCCGATGCAATCCGCGCGGAACTGGCAGCCCTCGGAGTGGACCTGAAGGACACCCCCCAGGGCACCACCTGGGTGCGGGCATGATCCCTGCTTTTGGCTTTGATCATGGATGTACCTGGCCTGTTGCCTTCCCCTGACTGATAAGCCTTCTGTGACGTCTTCACCCCATCACGCCGCTGGCAGGTCGTGGGAAGCTCCCGTGTCGCCCGAGTACTGGGACACGGCCTGCAAGCATCTCAAGCGCAATGACCGGGTGATGAAGCGACTGATCCCGCGTTTCGGCGAGGCGCGCCTGCAAAGCCGTGGCGACGCATTCACCACCTTGTCACGCTCGGTGGTGGGGCAGCAGATCTCAGTGAAGGCAGCACAGTCGGTGTGGACGCGGTTTGCGGCGCTGGCCAGCCCACAAGGCGGGCCCTTGATGCCGCAAGCTGTGACGGATCTCGACGTTCCAGCCCTGCGCGGTGCGGGCCTGTCTGCGCGCAAGGCGGAGTACCTGCTGGACCTAGCCTCGCATTTCACTGGCGGACAGGTGCGCGTATCGCAGTGGGATGCGATGGCCGACGAGGCCATCATCGAAGAGTTGGTGGCCATCCGCGGCATCGGCCGCTGGACAGCCGAGATGTTTCTCATCTTTCACCTGATGCGACCGGACGTGCTGCCGCTGGACGATCTGGGTTTGATCAAGGGCATCAGCCTGAACTATTTCAGTGGTGAAGCCGTGTCGCGGGCTGAGGCGCGAGAGGTGGCCGAGGCCTGGGCCCCTTACCGCTCCGTCGCCACTTGGTACCTGTGGCGAAGCCTCGACCCCTTGCCGGTAGACTATTGACCATCGAAGCCCACCCGGCCACGCATCATCGATGAGCAAGAAGCACTTCCTCGAGTTCGAGCACCCCATCGCCGAACTGGAAAGCCGGATCGACGAACTGCGCTACGTGCAGAACGAGTCAGCGGTCGACATATCTGAAGAGATCGACCGGCTGAGCCAGAAGAGCCAGCAACTCACCAAGGACATCTACGCCAGCCTGTCACCCTGGCAGGTGACGCAAATCGCGCGGCACCCCCAGCGTCCGTACACGCTGGATTACGTCCAGGAAATCTTCACCGATTTTCAGGAATTGCACGGCGACCGCGCCTTCGCGGACGACCTGTCGATCGTGGGTGGGCTCGCGCGTTTCAATGGCCAGCCCTGCATGGTGCTGGGGCATCAGAAGGGACGTGATACCAAGGAGCGCGGTCTGCGCAACTTTGGCATGTCCCGCCCCGAGGGCTACCGCAAGGCCTTGCGCTTGATGAAGCTGGCCGAGAAGTTCCACCTGCCGGTCTTCACGTTCGTGGACACCCCCGGGGCCTACCCCGGTATCGGAGCGGAAGAGCGGGGCCAGAGTGAGGCCATCGGACGCAACATCTTCGAGATGGCCCAACTTGAGGTGCCCATCGTCACCACCATCATCGGGGAGGGGGGCTCGGGCGGTGCTCTGGCCATCAGCGTGGCCGATCAGGTGCTGATGCTGCAGTACTCCGTCTACTCGGTGATCTCCCCGGAGGGCTGCGCCTCCATTCTCTGGAAGACCGCCGAGCGAGCGTCGGACGCGGCTGAAGCCTTGGGCATCACCGCACACCGATTGAAGGCCCTGGGGGTGATCGACAAGATCGTGAGCGAACCCGTGGGCGGCGCCCATCGCAACGTCAAGCAGATGGCATCGCAATTGAAGCGGGCCTTGAACGACGCCCTGCGCCAGGTCTCGGATCTGAAGCCCAAGGATCTGCTGCAGCGCCGCTATGAACGTCTGCAGTCCTACGGCCGCTTCACCGACACGCGGGACCGCTGAGCCCGCCGCAGCGGACTCTGCCGTACGTCGTCTGGGCGTGGCGGTCAGTGGCGGGCGCGATTCAACCGCCTTGCTGCATGCCGTGGCCCGGCAAGCACGAGGAACCGGCCTGGAGGTCTGGGCTCTGCACGTACACCACGGATTGATGCCGCAGGCAGACGGCTGGTGGACGGCCGTCGAGCAGCAATGTGCGCGCTGGCGTCGTCGGGGATGGCCGGTGCGGTTCGCGGGTGAAAAACTCTCTGGCGAACCAAGCGCCGGCCAAAGCATCGAAGCCTGGGCCAGGGCAGGGCGCTACGCTGCGTTGGCCCGCATGGCGCATGAGCGTGACCTGTCTCTGGTGCTGCTGGCCCAACACCGGCAGGACCAGGCCGAGACCGTGCTGCTGCAGGCTCTGCGCTCCGGTGGTCCCGCCGGCCTTTCAGCGATGCCCCGGTCCACTCAGCGGCAAGGCATCCACTGGGTACGCCCCTGGTTGGACCAGCCGCGTGCGGCCCTCGAAGCCTACGCCAGGAAGTTCCGCCTGCAGTTTGTCAACGATCCGAGCAACCAAGATCTCCGCCTGGGGCGCGGTCGCCTGAGGGAGCAGGTGTGGGAGGCGTTTGCGAGCGCCTTTCCCCATGCCGAGGTGGCCTTGGCGGGTACCGCCCGACGCATGCAGGAGGCTGCGCAATGCAATGCCGAACTGGCTGCCATGGACATGGCCCCGTGCGTGGGAGAGGGTGGCACCCTGGTGCTGGCTCCGTGGGCGCTCCTGTCAGCAGCCCGGCGAGCGAATGTGCTGCGCCACTGGAGTGCCCAATGGAGTGCCAAGGGCATGCCCGAAACATTGGTGGCGCGCCTCTTGGCAGAAGCCATGAGCGCGCGCAACGCAAGCCGATGGCCGGCGCCAGGCGGTCAGATCATCCGTCTCAAAGGTCGGCTGTCTTTCTGCACTGCTGCTGCTTGAAACGCTTGCACTGAATCAGGATGCTGCGCTGCAGCAGATAAAATCGCGGCTCCGTTGATTTCGCTACAAAACTCATTGCGGTGCCTTGCGGCGACGCATGACCCTGACCATGGCCTTGATCGTCCACAAATACGGTGGAACCTCAATGGGTTCCACCGAACGCATTCGAAACGTCGCCAAGCGTGTGGCGAAATGGGCCCGGGCAGGCCACCAGATGGTGGTTGTGCCGTCTGCCATGAGCGGGGAAACCAACCGCCTTCTCGGCTTGGCGAAGGAATTGATGCCCGATCCCCGTGAGCCCCAAGCCCTGCGTGAACTGGACATGATCGCGAGCACGGGCGAGCAGGTGTCGGTAGGCCTTCTGGCGCTGGCCTTGCAGGCCGAAGGGTTGGAGGCCGTCAGCTACACCGGCTGGCAGGTGCCGGTGAAGACTGATTCCGCCTACACCAAGGCCCGAATCACTTCCATCGACGATGCGCGCATCCGTGCCGATCTGCAGCAGGGAAGGGTGGTGATCGTCACAGGCTTCCAGGGCATTGACACCCTTGGTCACATCACGACGCTGGGGCGCGGTGGAAGCGACACCTCTGCCGTGGCCGTGGCGGCCGCGATGAAGGCCGACGAATGCCTGATCTACACCGATGTGGACGGCGTCTACACCACCGACCCTCGCGTGGTGCCCGAAGCACGGCGCATGTCCACGATCAGCTTCGAGGAGATGCTGGAAATGGCCAGCCTGGGCTCCAAGGTGCTGCAAATCCGCTCCGTGGAGTTCGCAGGCAAGTACCGCGTGCCGCTGCGTGTGTTGTCGAGTTTCACCCCCTGGGACATCGAACTGGCTGAAGAGGCTGGCTCGGGTACCTTGATCACTTTCGAAGAGGACGAAAAGATGGAACAGGCCGTCGTTTCCGGCATTGCGTTCAACCGTGATGAAGCCAAGGTGACCGTGCTCGGAGTGCCCGACAAGCCGGGTGTGGCCTACCAGATCCTGGGCGCTGTGGCGGATGCCAACATCGACGTGGACGTCATCATCCAGAACGTGTCGCACGACGGACGCACCGATTTCTCCTTCACCGTCCCCCGCAACGACTATGCGCGGGTGATGGACCTGCTCAAGGGACAGGTGGCGCCTGCCATGGGCGCGACTGCAGTCACGGGCGACCCCAAGATCTGCAAGGTCAGCATCGTGGGCATTGGCATGAAGAGCCATGCAGGTGTGGCGGCGAAGATGTTCCGGACACTCAGTGAAGAGTCCATCAACATCCAGATGATCTCCACCAGCGAAATCAAGACCAGCGTCGTGATCGACGAAAAGTACATGGAGCTCGCGGTGCGGGCGCTGCACCGGGCCTTCGAGCTCGAAGCTGCAGCCGCTTGAACTAGAATGCGCTCGTGCTGGAGTCGTGACCGAGTGGCCGAAGGTGCTCCCCTGCTAAGGGAGTATGTGGGCAAAACCTGCATCGAGGGTTCGAATCCCTCCGACTCCGCCAGACAGACATCCAAACGGGCCCTTCGGGGCCCGTTTTGCTTTGGATGTCGACTGCCTCGATGCAGCGGTGACGAAGGTTGCGCTAGCGGCTAGGCCTGCGTGCACCGGATTGCGGCGGGCCGCTGGGGCGGGTGTCCAGGTGGCGAAAGGTGATCCGGCCCTTGGTCAGGTCGTACGGGGAC
Source organism: Rubrivivax sp. (assembly GCA_021300575.1). Taxonomy (GTDB): domain Bacteria; phylum Pseudomonadota; class Gammaproteobacteria; order Burkholderiales; family Burkholderiaceae_C; genus Rubrivivax. The sequence goes on along the minus strand of JAJTDM010000040.1, from coordinate 55,651 downwards.
AGCTCAAGCGAAACGTTGTCGCCCGCGAGGATGCGGATGTGGTTCTTGCGCATCTTGCCCGAGGTGTAGGCGATCATCTGATGCCCGTTGTCGAGCGTGACGCGGTAACGGGAATCGGGCAGGACTTCATCGACCTTGCCACGCATTTCAATCAGTTCTTCTTTGGCCATTGCTTGTGAAGTTGTCCGCAGACGGCGTTGCAACAGCGGCCAGCGGAGAAAAACAAAAGCGCCCGGTTTGTGCGGGCGCGAAGCCGACCGTCGTTGTCGGTGGTCGGAAGGGCGCAGCCAAGGTTTCCTTGCGGAGATGGCCTCAGCAACTGCACAGGCCCGTCCGCAGACGATGCCCGAAGTTGATAGTGTAACGGCGGGCGCGGTTCAGATCAGGATGCCGAGCAATTGCTTAGTTAACATAATATACATCGTAGCGCTTATAGTTGGGGCTCCATGGCATCGAAGACCTGTTCTGCGGCATCTGCTGCCATCTCTGCTTCGATCTCCGGCTCGGTCTCTATGGCGGCGTCATAGGCCGCCAGTTCGTCACTCGGCACCCGCGCACCCGTGTCGGGCTCCAACGGCCTGAAAACGCGGGCCTTCAAGCTGCAAAGCGATGTGGAGGACTCCACGGCCCTGAGCACTGAAGAAGGGTCCATCAACAGCAAAAATGGGTTGAGAGCAGACGAAGACAGCATGGGCGTGACTCCTGGAAACGGGGTCGGCCATGTTCCTGCGTGACCTATCCGTCAGAAGTGCGCCTGCTCAATGGCCGTGCCCCGAAACACGGGGCCCGCGAAAACAGGTGTCAGCGAGCCAGCTGGCCCAGTTGCTGGGCCAAGGCCTCTCGACCAGCATCCCGTGCGAAGTCTGCAGCGCTGAGGTCTTTCTGGTTGCGCATTCGCGGGTTCGCGTTGGCCGCCAGCAACAGCCGAACCGAATCTTCGTGACCATATCGGGCCGCCATCATCAAGGGCGTGGTCCCGTTGGGTGACGGGGCATCCACTGCCGCCCGCATCTCCAGGAGATAGGCGGTGACCAAGGGGTTGGGGCCAGTGGCGGCATAGTGCAGTGGCGTCCACCCTTCACGGTTGAGCGCCGCACCGCGCTCCACCAGCCGCTTGCACCATTCCAGCTGGCCCCGCAGTGCGGCCATCATCAGCGCGGTCTCGTTGGCTTCGTTGGCCTGATCCACCTTCAGATCCGAGGCCGTGAAAAGCGCCGCCACGGCTTGATGCGACCCGCTTCTGAGCGCCAGGAACAGTGGTGTCTGCCCGGACACGCTCGGTGAATTGGCATCGAAGCCCCGGCGGATGAGGCCGCTGATCGTGCGGCCATCGTCCATCTCTATGGCCTTGAAGAAGTCTTCGTAAGCTCCAGCGTGCGCGAAAGAAAATCCAATGATCAGAACAAGTTGGAGCATCCATTTGAATGCGTTTTTCATGTTGAATTCCAATGCTAACTGGCTGATTTGGCAGATTCTGGCGGGGTTGGCGTCCTCAGAAACAAGGCCTCGAAATTGCGGCTGGTTGCTTCGGCCACCTCCTGCAATGGCAGCCCCTTGGCCTGCGCCAGGGCTTGCGCGACGTAAGGCACGTAGGCCGGTGAATTGGTCTTGCCTCGGTAGGGCACGGGCGCCAGATATGGGCTGTCCGTTTCGATAAGGCATCGGTCCAAGGGTACCCACGCTGCCACCTCCCGAAGTTCCTGTGCGTTCTTGAAGCTGAGGATGCCTGAGAACGAGATGAAGAAACCCATGTCCACTGCAGCTCGGGCCACTTCCGCAGATTCAGTGAAGCAGTGGAAAACGCCCCCCACCTTTTCAGCGCCCTCCTCCACCAAGAGGGCCAAGGTGTCCTGTGCCGCGCTGCGGGTGTGGATGACCAGGGGCAGTCTCGCTTGTCGGGCAGCCCGGATGTGCACACGAAACCGCTGGCGCTGCCATTCCATCTGGTCCAGCGTCCGGTCTCCCAGGCGGTAGTAATCCAATCCCGTCTCGCCAATGGCCACCACTTTCGGGGCGCCCGCCAAGGCCACCAGGGCGTCAACATCAGGCTCGGACACGCCTTCGTTGTCGGGATGCACGCCCACCGTGGCCCAGAAGTTGTCGTACTGCCCGGCCAGCGCAAGCACTTGTGGCGCCTCTTCCATCGTCGTGCAGATGCACAGCGCACGGTCCACCTGCGCGTCGGACATCGCCTGGCGGATCTGGGTCAACTGGGCGCTGAGTTCGGGGAAAGTGAGGTGGCAGTGGGAGTCAATGAACATGGTTCAGGCGTCGTCAAGTGCAAGATCGGCCGCAACACGGCCAACGTGGAGCCCCGCAGGGCAAGGTCAGGCTGTCCCCAGGCGGCCCCCCCGACGCTCGGGCTCCGGGTTCCAGACAGACCGCCCTTGCGCGACGAGCGACTCGATGAGCAAGGCTTCGCTCCACGGGTGCTCAGCATGGGCCATGACGCGCTGCAGGCTCTTGTGCCAATGCACCAACCGCTGCAGGGAGGCCCCTGGGGGCCACTTGTTCTCTGGAAAGAATCGTCCCCTGCCGCCGGCAATGTGGCATCCCGCATCGTGGCAGATCTTCTGCAAGGCATCCAGCACGCGTGGGATGGGCCAGCCCAGCAGCAGCCCTGCGTCGCCCGCCGCAACCGCCTGCGGCAACGCACGCCAGGTCGCGGCGCTGAGGCCTTCCGCGCTCCATTGAAGTGCCGCCAAGGGCATGCCGCCGGCCCCGTCCAACAGCACGCCCGCATCGTCGACGCCACGGCGCTCCAGCCACGCCAGCGCCTGCGTGCGTGGGGGCGGGGGCAGCCGCACCATCTGGCAACGGCTTCGAGTCGTGGGCATGAGCAGACCAGGATCGGCCGTGCTGAGCACCACCCGCGAACCTGCCGGCGGCTCTTCCAGGGTCTTCAGCAGGGCGCTGGCAGACGCGGCATTCATGGCCTCCGCCGGGTGCAGCGCCAGCATCTTGCCCTGGCCCCGGCCGGTGGTGGTGGTCATCCAGTCCATGGCCTGGCGTATCTCGTCAATACGGATCTGGCGGCTGGGCTTGCGCCTTTCGTCCAACAGTACCGGGATGTCGCGCGCCACCGCCAGGGCTTCGGGCACTCTCAGGCGGAAGTCGGGATGGGCGTGCGACAGGAACAGGCGGCAACTGCCGCACTGCCCGCAGGCCGGCCCTGAAGGCGCGGCCCGGTCTTCGCAAAGCCAAGCCTGCGACAGCCGCAGCAGGAACTCCAGCGCCCCAGCACCAGCGGCCCCGCACACCAGCAGCGCATGCCCGCGATGCTGGGCGAGCACTTGCTGCAGGGGCTCTTCCAGCCAGGGCAACGCCATGTCTTCGGGGCGAAGGGCCTGGACAACAGGACCCTCGGGCTCTGTGCGCCTGGTCACCATCCCTGACTCTCAAGGGTCTGTGCCACCTGACACCACACCTGTTCTGGCGTGCGTTCGGCGTCCAGGACTGCGAAGCGAGCGGGCTGGGCCTGGCACCGGCGCTGGTAGCCCTGGCGAACGCGTTCAAAGAAGGCCTCGTCCTCGGCCTCGAAGCGATCGGCCGCACGGGCGGCGGCTCGGCGCTGGGCGGCAACGCGTGGCGGCAGGTCGAACCACAGCGTCATGTCGGGCTGCAACCCTTCCTGCACCCAGGCCTCCAACTGGCCCAGCACGGCCAGGTCAAAGCCGCGGCCGCCGCCTTGGTAGGCAAAAGTGGCGTCAGTGAAACGATCGCAAAGCACCGTAGTTCCTGCCGCCAGCGCAGGTCGGATCTGCTGCTGAACATGGTCGCGCCGGGCGGCGAACACCAGCAAGGCCTCGGTCATGGCGTCCATGGACCGGTGCAGCACGATGTCGCGCAGGGCCTCGGCCAGTGGCGTGCCGCCCGGCTCCCGGGTCACGACGACCGTGTGCCCCCTGCCCTTCAGCCAGTCGGCCAATCGACCGATGTGCGAGGACTTGCCCGCGCCGTCTATGCCTTCGAAGGTGATGAAGCGGCCGGTCATCAAGAAAACCCTGCAATCACTTGGAAATCGGCGGCGCCCGGCGGGTGCCGGCCAAGGGCCCGGTCAAGGGCTGCGGCGTTGGTACTGGTTGACCGCGCGATTATGGGCTTCAAGCGTGGGGCTGAAGACGCTGCTGCCATCGCCCCGGGCCACGAAGTACAGGTCCCCTGAGACCTCGGGCCGCACGGTGGCGCGCAGCGATGCCAGACCCGGCATGGCGATGGGCGTGGGGGGCAACCCGCGGCGGGTGTAAGTGTTCCAGAGGGTGTCGGTCTGCAGGTCGCGCTTGCGCAGGTTGCCGTCGAAGGCATCGCCCAGGCCGTAGATGACGGTGGGGTCGGTCTGCAAGGGCATCCCGATGCGCAGCCGGTTGACAAAGACACCCGCAATGCGGGCCCGGTCTGCGGCGCGCCCGGTCTCCTTTTCCACGATGGAGGCGAGGATGAGGGCCTCCTCGGGAGTTTTGAGTGGCAGACCCTGCATGCGCTCGGCCCACACCGCGTCCAGGCGCTGCTGCATCGCCTGCCTGGAGCGCTTGAGAACGGTCAGGTCGCTCACTCCGCGGCTGTAGCGGTAGGTATCGGGAAAGAACCGCCCCTCGGCAGACAGGCCGGGCAGGCCCAAGGCCCGCATCAGGTCAGCCTCGCTCAGGCCCGCGGTGATGGGCCGCAAGTGCGGTGCCTGGGCCAGGGCCTGCCGGACCTGCTTGAAGGTCCAGCCTTCGATGAAGCGGACGGTTTCGAGCTGTTCATCACCCTGCACCATCTTGTCCAGGAGTTGCCGTGGCGTGGTGCCAGGTTCTGCGGCATAGCTTCCGGCGCGGATGCGCCGTGCCTGGCCCGACCAGCGGAACCACTCGTACAGCAGCTCGGGTGAGGTCTCCAGGCCGGCAGCCACCCAGCCCAGCGCGACTTCCCGCGGCGTCATGCCAGGCTCCACAGACAGCTCTATCACCGGTGTCGCCAGGTCCAGGGGCCGGGAGATCCACCAGGCAGCAGCCCCTGCCAGGGCGATGGCCGCGAGCAGCAGACCCAGCAAAGCCCGGGTGAAAGCGCGCACGAGCGGGCGCCTGGGCGAGCGGGGAGACCTCGAAGAGGATGCAGGCATGGCGGCTGATGATAATCAGCAGATGCCTTCCAACGTGTCCACGAACTCCCACGCCTCCCCCCCCAACACAGACGCGGCGCCCGACGGCGCCTGTCGGTTGGCGGACTGGGGCGTGATCCTGGCCACCGGGCCTGACAGCGCTTCCTTTTTGCATGGTCAACTCACCCAGGACATGCTTCATCTGGGCGAGTCGCAGGCCCGGCTGGCGGGGTACTGCTCTGCCAAAGGCCGGCTGCAGGCCACGTTCACGGCCTGGCGTTCGGCGCCCGATCAGATCGCACTGGCCTGCAGCGCGGACCTGCTCGCTGCCACCTTGAAGCGCCTGTCGATGTTCGTGTTGCGCGCCAAGTGCCGGTTGACGGCAGGCGACGGGCAACTGGCCCTGTACGGGCTTGCGGGCCCTACGGCCGAGCACTGGTTAGCCCAGACCTCGGGAGCCACGTTGCCCGCTGCCACCTGGAGCGTGCTGGCCCTGGGCCCCGCCGGCGGCCCGCAAGCCATCCGGCTGCCTTCGGGCAGCCCCACGTCGCGTTGGCTGCTGTTGCAGGCCCACGATCTGCCCGCACCGCCCTTGCCTGCAATGTCGCGAGCGCAATGGGACTGGCTCGAGGTGCGCTCCGGCGTGGTGCGCGTGGTGGCGGCCACGGTGGAGCAGTTCGTGCCGCAGATGGTCAACCTGGAGCTGACGGGCGGCGTGAACTTCCAGAAAGGCTGCTACCCAGGGCAGGAAGTCGTGGCCCGCAGCCAGTACCGGGGTACGCTCAAGCGCCGCATGTTCCTGATGACGGCCGATGGACCCTTGGGTCCGGGCCAGGAGGTGCATCACTCGGCGGATCCAGGCCAGCCAGCGGGCATGGTGGCCCTGGCGGCGCCCGTGACCGCAGGCCCTGCCGGCAGCCACGCCGCATTGGTGGAGTGCAAGTCTGCGCTGGTGGGCGCGCCAGGGGAATTGACCGTGGGCACGGTGCGCCTGAAGCCTGCCGAACTCCCCTACCCCCTTCCCCTGGAGCCCGCCTGAGCAGCCAGCGCAGCCGCGGGGCTGTCGTTCCTGCCTGAGTGGCGGGCCAGGTTCAGGGCCGCAGCACCATCTCCTGGTGCTCGATGCCGGCCTCCTGGAAGGCCAAGCCTCGGGGTTGGAAAGCGTGGCGGCGGTAGAACTCGACGGCATCCGCCTGTGCATGCAACATCACCTCTCGGGCACCGCTCGCCTGGCACCCGCTCACCAGCGCCGTCAGCAGGGACGCCCCCACGCCGGCGCCGCGCACGCTGGCCAGGACCGCCATACGGCCGATGCGCGCGCTTCCGTCTTCCGCGAACACGGCGCGCCCGGTACCCACCACCATGCCAAATTGGTTGGTGGCCACCGCGTGCAGAGCCTGCGCGTCTGCGGCATCGGCCTCGATCTCTGCCGGGATACCCTGCTCCTGCACGAAGACCGCATGCCGCAGGGGGCGGGCGGTGGCGGCCATCTGGTCCCAGGAGCCAAGATCGACGGTGGTCATGGGTTCTCGGGCCTCGAAGGCCTCGAGCACGGAGCGCAACATCGGTGGCACCGGCTTTGAGGTCTGTGTCGCGGGGTCGGCGAAGACGTAGACCAGTTCGCTGGTGACCAGTGGCGTCTGGCCGCGGAACACGCAGCCGATGAAACGCATGGACGAGTTGCCGATGCGCTCGCAGCGGATGCCCACCTGCAGCCGCTCGTCGTAATGAGCCGACGCCAGGTACTCCAGGGTGGCCTTGCGGACGTAAAGGTCTCCACCCAGCATTTCCATGGTCTCGTGGTACGGCATGGCCAGGCTGCGCCAGTAGCCGCCAACAGCCGTATCGAAATAGAGCAGGTAGTGCCCATTGAAGACGATGCGTTGCATGTCCACCTCGGCCCAGCGCACGCGCAACTGGTCGAAAAAGCGGAAGTCCTTCGGGTTCATGTGGGCGGTGTTCCTTTCCATGCCAGTTGCAGGGCCTGAGCTGCGGCGTCCAGAGCCTGTGATGCTTCAGGCAGCAGGCGGCCCATTTTTATGAAGTCGTGGGTCACGCCGCGGCAGACCTCCAGATCCACCGCCACGCCGACCATGCGCAGACGGTCAGCGTTGGCAATGCCATCATCGACCACCAGGTCGCATTCGACCAGCAGTATGTCCAACCCGAGGGAAGTCCCGTGATCGGCCAACCAGCGCAAGGCGCACCAAGCGTCGTCCCAGGCAGCAGGAAGTGGGTTCGCGGGCGCTATGCGGTAGTCCAAGGCCAGCACCGCCCCATCGCTGCTGTCGGCACAGGCTATCGTGAGTCTGTCGAGCTTGACTCATCGCGTACGTCGGCCACGCGCTCCCTCCCCCGTCTCCAAGGAATGAACCATGAGCATCCCAGCCCCGGGACCTCTCTTTCACATGATCGCCGGTGCGCCCGACCCGGTAGCTCCCTTCAGTCATGCAGTCGAGCAGGATGGTTGGGTGTTCCTGACCGGCCAGATGCCGTTCACCGGCACGGCCAATGATTCGCCTTACCCCGATGGCATCGAGGCACAGACGCACCAGGTCTTCGCCAACTTGGGCCGCGTGTTGGCCGGCATCGGGTTGGGGCTGGAACACGTGCTTAGCGCACGTGTGTTCCTGCTGCACTTCGATAGAGATTACGCTGCGATGAATGCGGTTTACCAGACCTACTTCGCGCCGGGCAGGCGGCCTGCGCGCACCTGCGTGGGCGTGAGCGGCCGGGCACGCGGTGCGCTGATCGAGATCGACTTCGTGGCCCGCCGGGCGCCGCCGGGACCTGAACTCGTCTCCTGAGCCCCTGAAACAGGCACGGCCCGGGAGTTGCCCGGGCCTTGCTGCGGTGGCGGCGCTTGGCCGCCCCCCACGGATGCGCTTCAGTGGTGGGTGCCGTCGAAGAACTGCTCGTCTTCGGTGGAGCCCTTGAGCGCGGCCGTGGAGGCCAGGCGCTCGATGGTGGTGGTAACGGCGTCGAAGTAGCCGGTACCGACCTCACGCTGGTGCTTCACGGCGGTGAACCCGCGCTCGGCGGCTGCGAATTCCTTCTGCTGCAGTTCCACGAAAGCGGTCATGTTCTGGCGCGCGTAGCCGTAGGCCAGGTCGAACATGCCGTAGTTCAGCATGTGGAAGCCTGCCAGCGTGATGAACTGGAACTTGTAGCCCATGGCGCCCAGTTCGCGCTGGAACTTGGCGATGGTGGCGTCGTCCAGGTTCTTCTTCCAGTTGAAGCTGGGGCTGCAGTTGTAGGCCAGCAGCTTGCCCGGGAACTTCTCATGGATCGCGTCGGCAAACTTCTTGGCAAAGGCCAGGTCGGGCGTGCCGGTCTCGCACCAGATCAGGTCTGCAACCTCGGCATAGGCGAGGCCGCGGCTGATCGCCTGGTCGACGCCCTTGTGGGTGCGGAAGAAGCCTTCCACGGTGCGCTCACCGGTCAGGAAGGGGATGTCGTTCTCGTCCACATCGCTGGTGACGAGGTCAGCGGCTTCCGCGTCGGTGCGGGCCAGCAGGATGGTGGGCGTGCCCATCACATCAGCGGCCAGACGCGCGGCCACCAGCTTGCTGACCGCCTCGCGGGTGGGCACCAGCACCTTGCCGCCCATGTGGCCGCACTTCTTGACGGAGGCCAACTGGTCCTCGAAGTGAACCCCGGCCGCGCCAGCGTCGATCATGGCCTTCATCAACTCGAAGGCGTTGAGCACGCCGCCGAAGCCGGCCTCGGCGTCCGCCACGATGGGCGCGAAGTAATCGATGTCGTTCTTGCCCTCGCTCCACTGGATCTGGTCGGCGCGGGTGAAGGCGTTGTTGATGCGGCGCACCACCTTGGGTACGGAGTCCACGGAGTACAGCGACTGGTCGGGGTACATCTCGCCGTTGTCGTTGGCGTCAGCGGCAACTTGCCAGCCCGACAGGTAGATGGCCTTCAGGCCGGCCTTGACTTGCTGCATGGCCTGGTTGCCGGTCAGCGCACCCAGCGTGTTCACGAATGGCTCGGTGTTCAGCAGGCTCCACAGTTTCTCGGCACCGCGCTTCGCCAGGGTGTGCTCCACCTGGAGCGAGCCGCGCAGGCGCACCACGTCGGCAGCGGTGTAGCCGCGCTTGATGCCTTTCCAGCGGGGGTTCTCGGCCCAGTCTTTCTCAAGGGCGGCGATTTGTTGTTCACGGGTCAGTTGGGTCATGGCAGGCTCCTTTTGCAGCAAGGTTCAAAGATGAAGGTATGGCTGCAAGCCTACGCGCCACCAAGGGCTTTGTGAAGACTTATGTCTTATATAAGACAAAAATGTAAAGCGTGTGAAATCAATAGGTTAGCGTCGCGATGTCATGATGCGGAATGCCGTCTTCCCTTGTGAATCATTGTGCTGCAGCGCACCATCAATGCATTCCACATGACGAAAAAAGAATGTCACGATGCAGAAACGAGGGATGCGCCGATGATCCATCTCCCGTACAGACGATCGGCCAGGCGGTGATGCGCCTGCAATCGCTGCGCCGCATGCGCCAGGATGGTGGCCTTGTCCTGCACGCTGCCGGCGTGCTGCGCGAGCGCTTCAGACCAGGCCGGGTCACCCTCGTCGAGCCAGCGCTGCAACTTGGCCTCGTCAATCTCGATGTGGAATTGCATCCCCAGGTGCGGGCCTATCGAGAAGGCCTGGTGCGGGCACGCGCAGCTGGTGGCCAGCCATCGCGCGCCTGGCGGCAAGTCAAAGCTTTCGTAGTGCCAGTGCATCACATGGTGCTGAGCTGGTGGGCCGAACCACTGCGCGGCCACGGGGTTGTCCAGCACCTGCAGGGGCTGCCAGCCGATTTCCGGTGCTGGGGACGCCTGCACGCGTGCGCCCAGGGCGCGCGCCATCAACTGGCCGCCCAGGCAATGGCCGATGACCGGGATTCCAGCTTGCATCGCCTGCAGGATCAACCGTTCGGCGTCTCGAAGAAAGGGCAGCGGATCGTTGGCACTCATCGCGCCCCCCAGGACCGCCAGCGCGCCGTGCGCCGACATGTCGGCCGGGAAAGCGTCGCCCGAGGCCGCATCCCGCCGGTCAAACGCGAGTCCACGATCAGCCAACCAGCGCGCCAGGTAGGCGGGTCCATCGTGGCGCATGTGCTGCAGGATCAGTACGGGTTTCATCGTGCCAAAGCGAAGTGCTGGCTCGTATCATGCGGCAAGACGTTTGATCAACCGATCATCCTTTCAACACCCTCCAAGGAGATCCGAACCATGTACAAGGACCTGGACGCCTACTGGATGCCCTTCACGGCCAACCGGCAGTTCAAGAAGGCCCCGCGCATGCTGGCCCGTTCTTCGGGCATGCACTATTGGGACGACAAGGGTCGGCAGATCCTGGACGGCGTGGCGGGCCTGTGGTGCGTCAACGCGGGCCACGCGCGACCGCGCATCGTGCAGGCCATCCAGGACCAGGCTGCGGAACTCGATTTCGCTCCCTCGTTCCAGATGGCCCATCCCAAGGCCTTTGAACTGGCCGACCGCATCGTCAAGCTGGCGCCCGAGGGCATGGGCAAGGTGTTCTTCACCAATTCCGGCTCTGAAGCCGTCGAGACAGCGCTGAAGATGGCCATCGCTTACCACCGCGTGCGCGGAGAAGGCTCGCGCACGCGGCTCATCGGGCGCGAGCGGGGTTATCACGGCGTGAACTTTGGCGGCATTTCCGTCGGAGGCATCGTGTCCAACCGGAAGATGTTCGGCACCCTGCTGGCCGGCGTGGACCACATCCGCCACACCCACGACCCTGCGCGCAATGCGTTTTCCCAGGGTCAGCCGGCTCACGGTGCGGAGTTTGCGGACGACCTGGAGCGGCTGGTCGCGCTGCACGATGCGTCCACCATCGCTGCGGTGATCGTCGAGCCGGTGGCCGGCTCCACGGGCGTACTCATCCCGCCCCAAGGCTACCTGCAGCGGCTGCGCGAGATCTGCGACAAGCACGGCATCCTGCTGATCTTCGACGAGGTGATCACCGGTTTCGGCCGCACAGGCATGCCGTTCGGGTCCCAGACCTTCGGTGTCACGCCTGACCTGACGACGGTGGCCAAGGGCATCACCAACGGTTGCGTCCCGATGGGGGCGGTCATCGCCCAGAGCAAGATCCACGACGCCTTCATGACCGGGCCCGAGCACCTGATCGAGTTCTTCCACGGCTACACCTACTCAGCGCATCCGCTGGCCTGCGCTGCTGCGCTGGGCACGCTGGACACCTATGCCGAAGAAGGACTTCTGACGCGGGCGGCGGAACTGGCACCGTACTTCGAGCAGGCGCTGCACTCCCTGCGCGGCGAGCCGAACGTCATCGACATCCGCAACATCGGTCTGGTCGGCGGCGTTGAACTGCAGCCCCTGGCCGGTCAGCCCACCAAGCGCGCTTTCGATGTGTTCCTGGACTGCTACGACAAGGGCGTGATGATCCGCACCACGGGCGACATCATCGCGATGTCGCCGCCGCTGATCGTCGAGAAGTCGCACATCGATCACATCATCGACACCTTGCGCGGGGCGCTGCGCCGCGTGGCCTGAGGCCCGTACTGGGCGAGCGGCCCGGGTTCTGGAATACTTCGTGCATCCGTTCCCTGGCGATCAGCACGGATTGGGGCTCACGCACCAATCCAGTGCGCCTTGAAGGGTTGCGTACCGACTTTGCCATCTGTCCCTCAGCGGAGGTTTGTTCATGCAGTTCAAGTCAAGCCGGATCCTGGCCGCACTGGCCGTTTCACTCGCAGCCCTTGCGGGGGGAGCGGTCGCCCAGGAGGAAGAAAAGGTCCTGAACATCTACAACTGGTCGGATTACATCGGCGAGGATGTGATCGCCCGGTTCGAGAAGGAAACCGGCATCAAGGTCCGCTACGACGTCTTCGACAACAACGAGATCGTTCACGCCAAGCTCGTGGCCGGCAAGACGGGCTATGACATCGTGGTGCCCTCCTCCAACTGGGCCAAGTTGCAGATCGACGGCGGCCTGCTGCAGAAGCTGGACAAGTCCAAGATCCCCAATCTGCGCAACATCGATCCGGGCATCCAGTCCCAACTGGGCAAGATGGACCCAGGCAACGACTACATGGTGAACTGGCTGTGGGGCTTCACCACCGTGGGCATCAACGTCGACAAGGTTCGTGCCGCCCTGGGCGGGCCGTTGCCCGACAACGTCTGGGAACTGGTCTTCAAGCCCGAGTACATCAGCAAGCTCAAGAGCTGTGGCGTCTCGTTCCTGGATTCCGCCACCGAGGTGATCCCTGCGGCGCTGCATTACCTGGGCAAGCCTGCTTTCAGCAGGGTCCCGGCGGACTACACCGCCGCGGCCAACGCACTCAAGGCCGTTCGGCCCTTCGTGACCCTGTTCAGTTCTTCTGGCTACATCAATGACATGGCCAACGGCTCCATCTGCCTGGCGCTGGGCTGGTCGGGCGACATCAACATCGCCCGCCAGCGCGCCATTGATGGCAAGACAGGCCAGAACATCCAGGCCCTGATCCCCAGGAATGGCGGGCTGCTGTTCTTTGACACGATGGTCATTCCGGCCGATGCCCAGCGGCCCGGAAATGCGCACAAGTTCATCAACTTCATGCTGCGCCCCGATGTGGCGTCTTCCAACACGAACAAGGTCTTCTACCCCAACCCGGTACCGGACTCGCGCAGGAACATCCGCCCTGACGTGGCCAACAACCCCACCGTGTTCCTTTCCAGCGCCGACCTGGCCCGCATGGTGCCGCCGGACTCGATCAACAACGACCTGCGTCGCCTGATGACGCGCACCTTCACGTCGTTCAAGACCGGTTTGTGATGTCGACCGCGGCCGGCGGCGCCGGCTTCCTGCGCATCGATGATGTGGTCAAGGAGTTCGACGGCTATCCCGCCGTCAACCATGTCAGCGTGGACATCGGCAAGGGGGAAATCTTCGCCCTGCTGGGCTCGTCCGGGTGCGGCAAGACCACGCTGCTGCGCATGGTGGCCGGGTTCGAGACCCCCACGTCCGGGCGTATCGTGCTCAACGGGCAGGACCTGGGCGGCCTGCCCCCTTACGTACGGCCGCTGAACATGATGTTCCAGAGCTATGCGTTGTTCCCGCACCTCACGGTGGCCGAGAACATCGCTTTCGGCTTGAAGCGCTCGGGCATGGCTTCGGCGCAGATCGCCGAGCGGGTGGAGGCGATGCTCAAGCTGGTGCAGCTGGGCAAGTACGCCGGCCGAAAGCCGCATCAATTGTCTGGCGGCCAGCAGCAGCGGGTGGCCTTGGCCCGCAGCTTGGCCAAGCAGCCCGAGTTGCTGCTGCTGGACGAACCCCTGGGGGCGTTGGACAAGAAGCTGCGCGAGGAAACCCAGATCGAACTGGTCAACATCATCGAGCAGGTGGGCGTGACCTGCATGATGGTCACCCACGACCAGGAGGAAGCCATGACCATGGCCTCGCGCATCGCGGTGATGAGCGAAGGTCGGCTGATGCAGGTGGGCGCGCCGTCGGAGATCTACGAGACGCCGGCCAGCCGCTTCGTGGCCGACTTCATCGGCAACGTCAACCTGATGGACGGCTCGCTGGAGGTGGATGCGCATGACCACTGCGTCGTCGCCTGCGCAGACTGCCGCCATTACGTCGGCCACGGCATCACGGGCACCGAAGGGATGGCGGTCACCGTGGCCCTGCGGCCCGAGAAGATCAACGTCAGCCGTCAACGCCCCGCCGAGGGTGACTTCAACATGTTGCGCGGCACCGTGCGCGAGAAATCGTATTTCGGCAGCTTCACCGTCTACCAGTTGGCGCTGGCCAGCGGTGCAACGCTGAAGATCAGCCAGTCCAATGTGGAGCGCCACCGCGACGACGAGCTCACCTGGGGCGACGAGGCCTGGGCCCACTGGTCGCCTTCGGCGCAGGTGGTGCTGACCCAATGAGGCGCCAATGAGCCCGGTACCGCGCACTCCACCTGCTGCCGGCCTGGCCCGGCTGGTGCGGCTGCGCCCTCGCGGCCGGGCTGCGGTGATCGGGGTGCCCTACCTGTGGCTGCTGGTGTTCTTTCTGCTGCCCTTCGCGGTGGTGCTGCAGATTTCCCTGGCCCGCATGGGCACGGTCCATCCGGAGGACCTGATCGCGGTCCAGGACGGCGTGCTGACGCTGTCGCTGAAGTTTTCCAACTTCGCCACGGTGCTGCAAGACCCGCTGTACCTCAGCGCCTACCTGCGAAGCCTGCAGTACGCGGCGGCCACCACCGTGGTGTGCTTGTTCATTGGCTACCCCTTCGCCTACTTCATGGCCAGGGCCCGGCCTTCGGTGCAGCCCTTGCTGCTGATGCTGGTGATGCTGCCCTTCTGGACTTCTTTCCTGCTGCGCACTTATGCATGGAAGGGCTTGCTCAGCCCCGGTGGCTGGGCGCATGACGTCGTCGTCGGGCTCGGGTTGGACTCTCTGCTGCTGTCGCTCGGGCTGATTGCCGCGCCGGGCAAGCTGATGAACACCCCCTTCTCGCTGGTGCTGGGCATGGTCTACACCTACCTGCCCTTCATGGTGCTGCCGCTGTACAGCCAGTTGGTCAAGATGGACCTGCGCCTGCTCGAAGCCGCCCAGGACCTCGGCGCCACCCCTTGGGTGGCGTTCTGGAAGATCACCGTGCCGCTGTCCAAGGCTGGGATCATCGCCGGCTCCATGCTGGTGTTCATCCCCTGCATCGGCGAGTACGTCGTGCCCGAATTGCTTGGCGGTCCCGAGACCCTGATGATCGGCCGCGTGATCTGGGACGAGCTCTTCTTCAACAACGACTGGCCGATGGCATCGGCCCTGGCAGTGCTGATGATCCTGCTGATCATCGTGCCGCTGGCCCTGTTCCAGCGTTACCAGGCCCAGTCGCAGGAGCGCCGGCAGTGAAGCCCTCGGCACTGAACATCTGGTTCGGCCGCAGCTGGCTTGCGGCCGGGTACCTGTTCCTGTTCGTGCCCATCGTCTCGCTGATGGTGTATTCCTTCAACGACTCCCCGATTCCCAATCTGTGGCGGGGATTCACGTTCAAGTGGTACCACGCCCTGGCGGCAGACCAGGCCCTGCTGTCGGGCCTGTGGCTGTCGCTCAAGATCGCCTTTCTCACCGCCTGCGGCTCGGTTGTGCTCGGCACCCTGGCGGCTTTTGCGCTGGTGAAGTACCGGCGCTTCACGGGGCGCACCGTGTTCTCCGGCATGGTCAGCGCCCCGCTGGTGATGCCAGAGGTCGTGATCGGCCTGTCGCTGCTGCTCACCATGGTGAGCCTGCAGCGGGCGATTGGCGTGCCCGAGCGCGGCATGCTCACCATCTGGCTGGGCCATCTGCTGGTGGGCATGGCCTACGCCACAGTGGTGGTGCAGGCCCGCCTGCAGGACCTGAACCCGCAACTGGAAGAGGCGGCAATGGACCTGGGTGCCCGCCCTCACCAGGTGTTCTGGCTGGTGACCTTGCCCATGGTCACGCAGTCGCTGATGTCGGCGTGGCTGCTGACCTTCACCTTGTCCCTGGATGACGTGGTGCTGTCGAACTTTCTTTCCGGCCCCGGCGCCACCACCATGCCGTTGGTGATCTTGTCGCGCGCGCGCCTGGGGCTGAACCCGAGCGTCAATGCGGTGGCCACGCTCATCGTCATCGTCGTGGCCATCGGCGTCGCCCTGGCCTGCTATCTCATCGCCCGCGCTGAGCGGCAACGTCGCCTGGAATTGGCGGCTGCCGCCCGCGGCTGACCGGTCACCCACCTTTTTCGCACCGAGGAGGACCCTCCATGAAGACCATTCATCACACCGCCCTGGCGCTTGCGCTGGCTGCCGCGTTCCCTGCGCTGGCCCAATCCAACGCCGATGTCCTGCGGGAGTTGCAGGCGCTCAAGGCCCAGGTGGCCGAACTGGAGGCCAAGCTCAAGGCCCAGGAGGCGGCCAAGCCCCAATGGGGCATGACGCCCGACCAGGCGCGCGAGCTCAACCGCATCACGGTCAAGACCGAGGCGCTGGAGGATTCCCGCGACGCCTCAGGCATGAAGGGGCTGAAGATCAGCGGCTACGCCGATCCGACCTGGATTTACAACCGGGGGAAACGCAACAGCGGCTTCAGCTTCCTGGACAGTCGTGCAGAGACGGGCTACTCGTATGACAACTCCTACTTCGGGTCGGTGGTGCTGGACCTGCAGAAGGAGACCGACTCGGGCACACGCTGGCGTTTGACGCTGAGCCCCAACCGCGGCACCGATACCGTCATCGGCAATGGCAGCATCGTGCAGGAAGCCTCGGTCTCCGTGCCCCTGGGAAGCCTGCAGACCCGCTTCATTGCCGGTCATCTCCCCGATTGGTCAGGATACGAATTCCAGCAGGCCACCCTCAACAAGCTGATCACGCACAACCTGCTCTTTGACTTCACCTTGCCCACGAGCTACACGGGTGCCGGGCTGGAACTCACCCGTGGCAAGTGGATCGTCAAGGGTGTGGTGGCGAATATGAACGCAGCCAGAAACCTCGACGGCGACAGAGCACCTGTGATGGCGTACCGCGTCGATTACTCACGCGGCGAGTTCCAGGGCTTCGGTTTTGCCGGGGTTCATGGCAAGGCCGCCAACTTTGCAGATCCGAACGCCGCCAAGTCGCGGGTGGATCTGTTTGAATTCGATGCTTACTTCATTCGCGGCGATTGGACCGTGCAAGGTCAGGCCAGCGTGGGCCGTCACAAAGGTGCGGCCATTGCCCCAGATCCTGCGTCGGGTGACCTTCGAGATGCCACCTGGACGGGCTTATCAGCACTCGCTGCATACAAGTTCAACCCCAGGCTTGAAGGCGTGGTGCGACTTGACCACGTTCGAAACGCCAAGAACGGCGGAGGCCTGCTGGGCTATACCGGCTACTGGGATCCAGACAACGGTGTTTACGGCGACACCCGGAACGGTCTTGGTGTAGACCCTACAGCTGTGTGCGGCGCGCTGGATGCAAGTTCCGTTTGCAACACCGGCGCCAATCGCACCGCCCTCAGTTTCGGCCTGAGTTACCTGTGGGACTTGAGCACCACCTTCAGGGTGGAATACAGGCTGGACCGCGCGAACCTACCGGTCTTTGCAAATCCCGAAGGGACCGCTTACCGCAAGAGCAACTCCCTGCTGGGTGCCTCGGTGGTGGTGTCCTTCTGAGCCCAGCGGCTGACCTGACCGCCATGCTGGATCCGGGGTCGCCCGTGGGCGACCTGCGCCGCCGCCTGCAGGCTGCGGGCGTGCACACCCTGCTCGTGCAGTTCACCGACGTGCACGGCTGCGCCAAGGGCAAGCTCGTGCCTCTGGTCCATCTGGAGGACGTGCTGGGGCACGGAGCGGGCTTTGCCGGCCCGTCCATCTGGGGCACCGGGCTGCCGCGCACGGGGCCGCGCTCGGAGTACTACGCCCGGGGCGACGCCACCACCGTGCAGCCGATGCCCTGGATGCCGGGGGTGGCGCGCATCGTGGGCGACGGCTTCGTCGATGGTGAGCCCTTCGACGCCTGTCCTCGGCAGGTGCTCAAGCACGCCACGGCGCGGCTGGCTGAGCGCGGGTGGGAACTGCGCACGGGCCTGGAGCCCGAGTTCTTCCTGCTGCGCCGGCAGGATGGCGACTGGGTGCCGGCCGATGAAGCTGACCGCCTGGACAAGCCGAGTTACGACCTGAAGTCCCTGCCCCGCCAGGCCGGATTCCTGCATGAGCTGAGCCAGGCGCTCACCGCTTGCGGCCTGGATGTGCTGCAACTCGACCACGAAGACGCACACGGCCAGTACGAGGTGAACTTTGCCTACGACGAGGCCTTGGTCAGCGCCGACCACCTGATGCTGTTCAAGCTGGCGGCGCAGGCCTTGGCCGACGCCCGCGGCATGGTGTTCTCCATGATGCCCAAGCCCTTTGCCGACCAGCCCGGCAGCGGGCTGCACTTTCACGTCTCGCTGTGGGAGCGTGGCGAGGCGGGGTGCAGTCTGTTTGGCAGCGCCGACGGCGCGCCGCTCACCGACTCCGCCCTGCATTTCATTGCCGGTGTGCTGGCCCGGCCGCTTCGAGTGGCGACTGCCGGACGCAGCAACCAATCCCTATCTGGCCACGGCGGCCCTCATCGCCGCAGGGCTGGATGGCATGGACCGACGGTTGGACCCGGGGCTCGAGGTGACCGATGACCTGTTCGACTGCACGCTGTCGGAGTTGCGCGACCGAGGCATCGGCCTGCTGCCGCAATCTCTGGCGCAGGCTTTGGACGCGCTGGAGGCTGATGCCGTGATCCAAGGCGCCCTGGGTGAGGAACTCACCCGCGAGTTCCTGCGCCTGAAGCGCGACGAGTGGAGGCAGTGGGCTTGCCACGTCTCCCCGTGGGAGCGCGACCGCTACGCGGCCGCCTTCTGAACGCTTCATGAAGCCGGTTCCGTGGGCGGCGTTCGCCTGCCTGGCCGCCAGCATGGCACTGGTGGGCAGCTATGTGGGCTTGTCGCGCTTGCTGGTGGCGGCCCTTCCTGTCTTTCTGCTGGCGTGGCTGCGCTTTGGCATCGCCGCGGTGGCCATGGTGACCTGGCTGCGTCGCCAGCCGGGAGAGGCACCCCTTTCTGCCCGAGACCGCCGGCTCTTGTTCTGGGAGAGCTTTCTCGGCAACTTCGGCTTTTCCATCTGCATGCTGTTCGGCGTGGCGGCCACCTCCGCGGTGGCCGCAGGCGTGGTGATGGCCGCCATTCCCGCCGCCGTGGCGCTGATGTCGCGGATGTTCCTGGGCGAGCGCATCACGCGCAGGGTGCAGGCAGCCATCGGGCTGGCGGTGGCGGGTATCGCCCTGCTGGCGCTGGCCCGAGTGCCCGACGGCGCGGGGCAGGCCCCGGCAGCCCCATGGTGGGGCTACGCCCTGCTGCTCGGGGCGGTGGTCTGCGAGGCCAGCTATGTCGTCATCGGCAAGCGGTTGGCGGTCAGCGTGTCGCCTCAACGCATCAGCGCCATGATCAATCTCTGGGGCCTGGCGCTCATCACCCCGATGGGGCTGTGGCAAGCCTGGTCGTTCCCCTTCGAAAAGGTTGAGGCCGCTACCTGGGGGCTGCTGGTGTTCTACGCCCTGGCGGCCAGCGTGGTGACCGTCTGGTTGTGGATGCGGGGGCTTCAGCATGTGCCCGCATCGCAGGCCGGCATCTTCACCGTGTGCCTGCCCTTGAGTGCGGCTGCGGTGGGGGTGGTGTGGCTGGGAGAGCCCTTCGGGCCGGTGCATGGCGTGGCCCTGGGCATGGCACTGGCGGGCCTGGTGCTGGCGACGTGGCCGCAACGCGCCGAAGCCGATCAGGGCTGATCCGTCGCCAAGGCCTCGTAGATCGCCCGGTACTGCCGCGCAGGCGCGGCCCATGAAAAGTCCTGCGCCATACCGGTGAGTTGCAGGCGGCGGCGCAGCTTGGCGTTTCGCCATCCTGCCAGGGCCTGCTGAAGGCCTTCGGTCAACGACGCCAGGGTGGGCGCTTCGAACGTGAAGCCGTTGGCGGCGCCCTGTGCCACATCTTCCGGGTGATGAGGCACCACGGTGTCGGCCAAGCCTCCCGTGGCGCACACCACCGGCAGGGTGCCGTAGCGCAGGCCGTAGAGCTGGGTGAGCCCGCAGGGCTCGAATCGCGACGGCACCACGATCAGGTCAGCTCCTGCCATGAGGCGGTGGGCCCTGTCTTCGTCGTAGCCGATGCACACGGACACCTGGCCCGGATGGCTGCGCGCGGCCGATACGAAGGCTGCTTCGAGGGCGGGGTCGCCCGTGCCCTGCACCACCAACTGCGCGCCTTCGCGCAACAGGGTCGGCAAGGCGGCCAGCAGCAGGTCCAGGCCCTTCTGCTCCGTCAGGCGGCTGAGCGCCAGCACCAGGGGTGCCTGCGCGTCGACCGGCAGACCAGCCTCCGCCTGCAGTGCACGTTTGCAAAGCGCCTTGCCTTTCAGGTCCCGTGGTCCGTAACGATGGGCCAGTGCCGAATCTGTCAGCGGATTCCACTCCTCGTCGTCAATGCCGTTGAGGATGCCCGTCAGTGCGTCGGCCCGGCTGCGCAGCACGCCATCCAGACCGCACCCGAAGGCTGGCGTGGTGATCTCGCGTGCATAGGTCGGGCTGACGGTGGTCAGCCGATCGGCGAACTTCAGCCCCGCCTTCATGAAGGAAATCTGACCGTGGTATTCCAGCCCGGCGGAACTCATGTAACGCGAGGACAGGCCCAGCAACGCGCCGTCGGGGTGTGGGAAGAGCCCCTGGTAAGCCAGGTTGTGCACGGTGAACACCGTGGCGGTGGGCGCTGTGTGGGCCTTCAGGTAGGCGCAGGCCATCCCGGCATGCCAGTCATGGGCATGCACCAGGGCCGGCTGCCAGGCGGGATCCAGTCCGCCAGCGGCCAGTTGAGCGGCCACCCATCCCAGCAGCCCGAAGCGCTGCAGGTTGTCCGGCCAGGACTCACCCGCCGGGTCGTGGTACGGATTGCCCGCCTTCCCATAAAGCATGGGAGCCTGGATCACGTAGACCGGCAAGCCGGAGCCTGGCATCTGTGCCAGCAGCAACTCCACGCGCGCCGCGCCGAAACACGGGCCCAGAGTGGCCACGGGGCGCAGATCGACCACGCCCTGCAGCACGGCTGGCCATCCCGGCAACAGCAGGCGGGTGTAAAGCCCGCCTTGTGCCTGCAGCGCCTGCGGCAGGGCTCCGAGCACATCGGCCAAGCCACCCGTCTTGAGCAGGGGATGCGCCTCCGCAGCCACGTGCAACACGTTCATTCGCTCGGCACCCTCTCGTAGCCGCCCGTGGCCGCCAGCAGCATCTCCCGTGTGACCAGCGTGATGCCGCTGTCGGTGCGGTGGAAGCGGCGCGCATCCTCAATGCCGTCCTCACCGATCACCGTGCCGTCCGGAATCTGGCAACCACGGTCCACCACCACCCGGTTCAGCCGCACGCCGCGCCCTACCGTGACCCCGGGCAACAGTACGCTCCAGTTCACTGTGGCGAAAGAGTGCACGCGCACCTGCGAGAACAAGATGCTGCGGAAGATCGAACCCGACACGATGCAGCCACCAGACACCAGCGACTCGATGGCGATGCCACGCCGGTCATCGAGGTTGTGGACAAATTTGGCAGGTGGCAACTGGGGCTGGTAGGTCCAGATGGGCCACCGGGTGTCATACAGGTTCAGCAAGGGGTCCGTCGCGGTGAGATCGATGTTCGCGTCCCAATAGGCGTCGATGGTGCCCACGTCACGCCAATAGGGTTCGGATCCCAGGCGGCGCCCCACGCAGCTGAGCTCGAAGGGATGCGCCGCTGCCTTGCCCGCTTGCACGGCCTTGGGGATGATGTCCTTGCCGAAGTCATGGCTGGAGGTCGGGTCTGCGATGTCGCGCTCCAGTTCCCTGTAGAGGTAGCGCGCATTGAAGATGTAGATGCCCATGCTGGCCAGGGCACGGTCAGGCTTGCCTGGCATGGCGGGCGGATCGGCCGGCTTCTCCACGAAGGCCGTGATGTTGCGGCGCTCGTCGATGGCCATCACGCCGAAGGCGCGGGCCTCCTGACGGTCCACCTCGATGCAGCCTACGGTTACCTCGCGGCCCAGTGCCACGTGGTCGGCCAGCATCACCGCGTAGTTCATCTTGTAGACGTGGTCACCTGCCAGCACCACCACGTAGTCCGCGCCGTAGGCGGCCAGGATGTCCTGGTTCTGATAGACGGCATCGGCCGTGCCGCGGTACCAGGACTCCTCGTCCACGCGCTGCTGCGCCGGCAGCAGATCGACGAACTCGTTCATCTCCGGCCGCAGGAAAGCCCAGCCGCGCTGCAGGTGGCGCAGCAGGCTGTGGCTCTTGTACTGGGTGATGACCCCGATGCGCCGGATGCCGCTGTTCAGGCAGTTGGACAGCGCGAAGTCGACGATTCGGAACTTGCCCCCGAAGTAGACCGCCGGCTTCGCACGGTTGTCGGTCAGGCTCTTGAGCCGGCTGCCCCGGCCCCCTGCCAGCACCAGCGCCACCGCGCGCTTGGGCAGGTCCAGGCTCTGGGCGAGGTCGTGAGGAGTGATCATGGAAGCCCCCGAGGCGTTGGCGCACGGCCCCCTTGGCCATTGCACGAGAGGCGAAGGATGCCTCATTTCTTGCGCCGTGCGGGTCGTGGCGCTATCGCCAGCTTCTTTGGCCAGCGCCGCAAGAACCGAAAAGCCCAAGCAAATCAGTGACTTGCTTGGGCTTGTGATTGGTAGGCGCGATTGGACTCGAACCAACGACCCCCACCATGTCAAGGTGGTGCTCTAACCAGCTGAGCTACGCGCCTAAAGACAAAAATTGTAGCAGCCAGACAATACCTCACCGGCCGCGGCGGCTGCTCTGGTTTCCTGATCTTCGCCCATGGGGGTCGGCGGTCCCGGCCGGGACAGCACGTGCGGACCGCAGGTTCATCGCCGACGGGCGCTGCGCACTCCTGAAACCTGCGCCACCTGGCGCAGCACCTGTTGAAGCCGGCGTGTGTCGCTCACCTCCACCGTGAAGGTCATCCAGGCCGTGCCGCCTGTGCTGTCCTTGACGCTGCGCGTGTTCACGCCCGTAACGTTCACTCGCTCGCGCGTCAGCACCTCTGAAATGTCACGCAGCAGGCCCTGTCGGTCGGCGGCTTCGATCACCACATCCAGCGGGTACAGGGGCGCATGCCCGTTCGGGGTCCCGCGCACTCCCCGTTCGGCACCCGCCGCCAGGCCCTCGGCGGCCCCCCAATCCACGGGGATCACGCGGTCTGGAGAACTGCTGCTCATGTGGCGGAAGTTGCTGCAGTCCGTGCGGTGCACCGCCACACCCTTGCCCCGGGTGACGAAGCCGCCGATGGCATCAGGCGGGGCCGGACGACAGCAGCGCGACAGCGTCGTCATGAGGGACTCCACACCCACCACCAACACGCCACTGCGACCGGCGCGTGAGCGCCGGATGGCCACGTTGTCGTCCTGCCCGGTGGGCTGCTCGGGCGCTGGCCGCAGTAACGCCTCGATCTGCTTGAGGGAATACTCGTCCTTGCCCACCACCTCGAACAAGGCGCTGGCCTCCTTGAAGCCCAGACGCTCGGCCAGATCGTCAAGACGCAAGGATGTCTTGCCCTCACGTTGCAGCAAGCGCTCCACCAGTTCCCGGCCCTTCGCGATCGTGTGCTGCAAGGCCTGGGCGTTGAACCAGGCCCGTACCTTGGCGCGGGCGCGCGGGCTCTGCAGGTAGCCCAACTCGTGGTTGATCCAGTCCAGGGAAGGCCCACCCTCTCGTGCCGTCAGCACCTCCACCGTCTGGCCGTTGACCAACGGGGTGTTCAGGGGCACCAAGGCACCGTCCACACGGGCACCGCGGCAACGGTGGCCCAGGTCAGTGTGCAGCGCATAGGCGAAGTCCACAGCGGTGGCGCCCGCGGTGAGTTCGACCACCGTGTATTGAGGGGTCAGTACGTAGATGCGGTCTTCGCTCGTCGGTGCAGGTGCGGTGGGTGTTGCAGGAGCGGCGAACTCGCGCTCCCACGCCAGCAGTTGGCGCATCACCTGCTTGCGGGCCTCGGTCATGCGTTCAGCTGCATCGGCGTTGGCGCTCACGCCGGCATAGCCCTTGGCTCCCGCCTCCTTGTAGGCCCAGTGGGCGGCCACCCCATGTTCGGCGTGATCGTGCATCGCCTGGGTCCGGATCTGCACTTCCACCGGGCGATCGTCGTCCCCCAGCACCACGGTGTGCAGGGACTGGTAGCCGTTGGGCTTGGGGCGGGCAATGTAGTCGTCGAACTCACCGGACAGGGGCCGGTACCGCTGGTGCAGGGCCGAGAGTGCGGCGTAGCAATCGGGCACCGCAGCCACGATCACCCGCAAGGCCCGGATGTCCAGGACCTTCTCGAAGGGCAGCGACTTGCCCTGCATCTTGCGCCAGATGCTGTAGAGATGCTTGGGCCGCCCCTGCACCGCGCTGTCCAGTCCGGCTTGCCGAAGGACACCCGCCACCTGATGCCGCACGAACTCCACAGCCAGTTCTCGGGATTGGCGGCGTTCGTCGAGCAAGTCCGCAATATGTCGGTAAGCCTGGGGGTCCAGGAAGCGGAAGGACAGGTCCTCCAGTTCCCACTTGATCTGCCAGATGCCCAGCCGGTTGGCCAGGGGCGCGAACACCTGCTGGGATTCCAGTGCCAGGGCGTTGTCGCACGGCGTCTTGCTGGAAGCATGCCAGCGCAGGGTCTGCAACCGTGAGGCCAGGCGCAGCAGCACCACACGCAAATCCTTGGAGAAGGCCAGAAGCATCTTGCGGACGCGCTCGGTCTGCCGTTCGCGGCCCTGGACACCGACCTGGGCCTCGCGTGCGGCACGCTGCACCTGCACCAGCTTGCGGGTCAGCTCCACCAGTCCGGCGTAGGACTCTCCAAAGGCCTGGGCCACGGTCTCGCGCGGGCGCTGCAGGAACTCACCCACGTAGACCAGGAAGGCCGCGGCTTGCATGCCCGGGCCGGCACCCAGAGTCTTCAGGATCTGCGCCACTCCCACTGCGTGCGACCAGGCTTCCTCGCCCGAATCGAGGATGCGCCCCTTGAGCAGGGGCTCAGCAAAGGCGCGCGCCATGTCCAGCGCGTGCGCTTCATCCATCGCCGCATCGGTGCCGCCGATGGCGGTGACGATAGGCAGGTGGACGCCGGCTGGCGGGTCCAACGGCGCGGCGCCAGCGTCTGCGGCTGGGTTGTGCGATGTCTTCATGGCCGGTGGGCCTGATGGGCCACGGGCGGGCGCCTCAGCCGCCCGGCTCGGACGCCAGAAACGCGCGTACCACTTCGCGCTGATCGGGTTGCACCAGCATCGGAGCGTGGCCCACACCGGCAAACTCGTGCACGCGGGGTCGAGGTCCGCGCGCCGCCATGGCCTGCGCTGTCTGCCGGGTCAGCAGATCGGACTCCGTGCCGCGCAGCAGCAAGGTCGGGCAGGTGATGGCATCGAAAGCCTGCCACAGGCCCGCCTCGCCGGCAGCGGCCAGTTCCGGTGTGATGGCCCGGAAGGGCACGGCCAGCGCGGGGTCGTAGTGGGGCTTGAACGCGCCTTGGCCGTCGGGCACGATCTGCGGCCGGGTCAGGTCCAGCCACTGCTGGCGGGTGTGAGGCCCGAAACCCTGGGAGATCAGCCACAACTGGTCGGCCGCGTCTTCCAGGCTCTTGAAGCGCACCGGCAGGCCCAGGTAGCTGCCGATGCGCACCAGGGCGGAGGCTTCCAGCACCGGCCCCACGTCGTTCAGCACCAGGCGCCGCACGGGGGAGTTGGGCAGGGCGGCCACCAGCAGGCCGATCAGGCCACCCATGGAGGTGCCCACCCAGTCCACGGTCTGGGCATCCAGCCTGGCCAGCAGGGTCACCATGTCGGCCACGTAGGCCGGGATCGCGTAGCCCATGGGGTCGGTCAGCCAGTCCGATTGCCCGCGGCCCACCACATCAGGGCAGACCACGCGCCAGGTGCCGCACAGGTCGCGCGCCAGGGTGTCGAAGTCGCGGCCCTGGCGGGTCAGGCCGTGCACGCACACCAGCACCCGGGGATTGGCGGGGTCGCCCCACTCCCAGTAGGCCATGCGGTGCAGGCCGCGGCTGCCCAGGCACTGAACATGCCGCAGGCGGGGCTCTGATGCGGTGGAACCCTCGGTGGCAGGTGCCGCGGGCGGCGCGAGGTCGGAGGGGCTTGGGGTGATTGCAGACATCGTCGTGGCCAACAGGGGTAAGGGCGAGTTCAGATAATGATCCTAAGCTCAATACAACCTTGCTCCTGAAGGAATCAACGCATGCTCACCGGCAAGACGGCTCTCATCACGGGTTCAACCAGCGGGATCGGCCTGGGCATCGCCAGGGTCATGGCCATGCACGGCGCCAACATCGTGCTCAACGGGTTTGGCGACGTGAATGCCGCAAAAAGGACCTTGGCCGAGTTCGATTGCACCGTGGGGTACCACGATGCCGACATGAGCAAGCCCGAAGAGATCGCGGCCATGATCAAGTACGCGGAGATGGAGATGGGGGGTATCGACATCCTTGTCAACAACGCCGGCATCCAGCATGTGGCGCCCATCGACGAGTTCCCGGTGGAACGCTGGGATGCGGTGATCGCCATCAATCTCAGCTCGGCCTTCCACACCACGCGCCTGCTCCTGCCCGCGATGAAGGCCCGGCGCTGGGGGCGCATCATCAACGTGGCCTCGGCGCACGGCCTGGTGGCCTCGGCCAACAAGTCGGCTTACGTGGCCGCCAAGCACGGTCTGGTGGGCATGACCAAGGCTGTCGCACTGGAAACGGCGACCACCGCCATCACCTGCAACGCCATCTGTCCGGGCTGGGTGCTCACGCCTTTGGTGCAGAAGCAGGTGGACGCGCGCGCCGTGCTGGACGGGGTGGACAACGAGGAAGCCAAGCGCCGACTTCTGGGCGAGAAGCAGCCCTCGCTTCAGTTCACCACGCCAGCTCAACTGGGCGAATTGGCGGTGTTTCTGTGTTCGCCGGCGGCGGACAACATCCGGGGTGCTGCCATCAACGTCGACGGCGGCTGGCTGGCGCAGTAAGGCGTCGGCCTTCAGGCCGCCCGTACGCGCTTTGCTGCCTGCATGGCCTGCAGGTCTCAACGCACCATCTGCACGGAGCCACTGACGGTGGAGCTCACGGTGGTCTTGCCCGCCTCGACAGGCAGCGATTCCTGCACTTCCGGCATGCTGGCGGCGCGCATCATGGGCGCGCGGGCCAGCATCACCGGGGGTTCCTGCAGCCCGACCTGCACTTCCCTGATCTGGTAGCCAGAAAACCCGAACTGTCGGGCATAGCTGTCGGCCTGAGTCCGGAACCTCGTGATGGCCTGACGGGTCGTTTCCTGTTCCACCTGCTCTCGCACCTCGCGTGAGAGCCCGAAGGCCACCCGGGCCACGGACATCGTGGATAGGCGCCCCACCAACTGCGCCACGGCGGGCAGATCGCGGCCTTCGATCACCAACTCGGCCCGCCCCACCCACCCCGTGACCGACGGCTGAGAAGAGCGAGCTGGCGGGTTGGCGTACCGTGGGCTGAGCGAGAAGGCGCCCGTCTGGACTTCCAGCGCCTTGGGGCGGGCTGCCTTGCGCGCCTCGGCTAATGCGGCTTCCAGCGCTTGCCGCAACTGCGACTGCACAACGCTGGCGTCCGGACCCTCCCGGGCAGCGGCCAGGGTGACAGAAAGCGTGTCCATCGTCACCTCCACTGAAGCGCTGGCGCTCAGGCTCAGCACATTGGTGGCCGCTGTAGCAGCGGCAGTTACCGATGGTTGAGCATGCGCGGTGCAGATCCCCGAGGCAACGGCCATGATGAGGGCGGGCAAGGCTGCAGATCTGTGGGGCATGGCGTGTCGTCTCCTTCAGGGTTTTGCCGCTGGAATCGCTCTTCGCGGCCGACCGCAACAGATGTAACACAAGGTGACAGCGGGCCTGCTGCCCGCTCGTCGAGCCGCACAATCCCGGCACGCTACTTCAACATCCGACGTGACATTGCTCAAGACCCCGCCCAAGCCCTACCGATTGATCGTCGTGGACGATGATGGTCGCATACGTGACTTGCTCAGGCGTTACCTCAGTCAGGAAGGCTTCGAGGTCCTGCTGGCCGAGGATGCGCGGGCACTGGACCGGCTGCTGCTGCGCGAACAGGTGGATCTGGTCGTGCTGGACCTGATGCTGCCCGGCGAAGATGGCCTTTCGGTGTGCAGACGCATGCGAGCGCGACAGGACCTGACCCCGGTGATCATGCTCACCGCCAAGGGCGACGAGGTGGACCGCATCGTGGGTCTGGAGATCGGCGCGGATGACTACCTGACCAAGCCCTTCAATCCCCGCGAACTGCTGGCCCGGGTGCATGCCGTGCTGCGCCGCCGCCCGACCCGCGAAGCGCCGGGCGCGCCCTCCCCTCTGGGCGAAAAGGTGGTGTTCGGACCTTTCGAATTCGATCTGGCCCTGCGCACGCTTCGGCGCGAAGGGGAACCGCTGCCCCTGACCACGGGCGAGTTTTCCATGCTCAAGGCGCTGGTGCGGCACCCCAAGCAGCCTCTGACGCGGGACAAGCTCGCGCAGCTGGCCCGCGGCCGCGAGTTCGAACCCTTTGACCGCAGCCTGGATGTGCAGATCTCGCGCCTGCGCAAGATGCTGGAGAGCGATCCCGCGCACCCGCGCTTCATCCAGACGGTGTGGGGTGTCGGTTACGTCTTCGTGCCCGACATGGGGACCTGATACACATTCCTCACGCCGGAACCCGTGCCGCGCGCGGCATCATGCCCACATGCCCTTTCGCGCTGCACGCCCGGCCAAGGTTACAAACTCTGCGAATGCCGCAGATGCTGTGTCTGCCGCACCTGCCGTACCTCCTTCCAGGGAGTTCCCTGCAGTACGGGTCAGGCTCTTCTGGCTGACCCTGGCGGGGATGGCCGCGTGGTTTGTCACCACGCTGGCCACTTGGGTGCTGTCTGCCTCATGGGGAGGCTGGTTGGCTGGCAGTGATGCTGCGCAGACAGACGCCACCAGAGCCTTCGGCGCTCTGGCCGCCGCAGGAACGGTCACGCTGGCCACGGCAGCTCTGGTCGCCTGGTGGATGAGCCGGCCCTATCGGGCTTTGTCTCAGGCGACACAACGCCTGCGCGAGGGCGAAGCGGCGCCCGCACTGGACGAGCAGGCCCTGGTGCAGGAGATCCGAGAAGTCAATGCAGGCTTCAACCGCATGGCGGCCGAACTGGCCCGAGCCGAACAGGACCGGGCTGTCATGCTGGCGGGACTGAGCCACGACCTGCGCACACCCTTGGCTCGGCTGCGGCTGGAGGCCGAGTTGAGCGTGAATGAGCCGCAGGCCCTGGCGCACATGGCCGCCGACATCGGTCAGCTTGACGCCATCATCGGCAAGTTCACCGACTACGTTTCGACGGTGACAGCCGGCTGCACATCGTCCTAGCGTTGCCGAACCATCTCGTGGTGCGGGCCGACCCCATTGACCTGGACCGCGTGCTGGTGAACCTGCTGGAGAACACAGCACGCTACGCCCGGGCCCGCGATGGCGGGCCGGCTGAGCTGACCGTTTCAGCGCACCCGGAGCCCCGGGAGGTGGCCCTGCTTCTGCGGGACAAGGGGCCGGGCGTACCTGATGCACAACTGGGCCTGCTGACCCAACCCTTCTTCCGGGGGAACGCTGCGCGCTCCGAACCGTCTGGCGCCGGCCTCGGGCTGGCCATCGTGGAGCGAGCAGTCAAGCGCATGCGCGGCACGCTGACTTTGCGCAACCTGCCGGACCAGGGCCTGGAGGCCTGCATCCGACTGCCACGTGCCAACGCAGACACCTGAAGCTTCGGCCAGACCCGCGCGCCCGAAGTGTCACCAGGCGCCTTGATGGGGCCGCCACAACAGGCAGACCGCCCGGGCCTCGATGGCGCGCCCCTCACCCACCGGCCCCATTTTCTCGGCCGTCTTGGCCTTGATGTTCACCTGGTCCAGCGACAGGGCCAGCAACTGGGCGATGCGGGCACACATATCCGGAATGTGGGGCGCCATCTTGGGCGCCTGGGCCACGATGGTGGCGTCCACATTGGCGACGGACCAGCCGCGCACCCGCACGCGGTGCACCGCCTCGGCCAGGAGCAGCGCTGAGTCGGCTCCGCGGAAACTGGGATCGGTGTCCGGAAAGTGACGCCCGATGTCGCCCAGGGCGGCAGCGCCCAGCAGGGCGTCCGTGATGGCGTGCAGCAGCGCATCGGCGTCGGAGTGCCCGAGCAGGCCGTGGCTGTGCGCAATGGTGATGCCACCCAGCACCAGCGGCCGATCCACGACCAGCGCGTGGATGTCCCAACCTTCGCCGATCCGCCACGGCGGCCCCGAGGGTTGGGGCGTCGCGGAAGTGTCAGCCGTCGACGCGGGCGCCGGGCCCGGTCCTGATGCGAGAGGGGCAGTCATGGATGTGGTTGCGTGTGCGGGTGTCAGGTTCCGCCAGTGTCGTATCGATGCTTCACCGGGCTTGCGCAGACAGCAGGCGCTCGGCCAGCGCGAAGTCTTCGGGAAAGGTGACCTTGAAGTTTTCCACCGATCCCGGCACCAGCAGCGGCTGCAGGCCCAGGGCTTCGACGGCGCTGGATTCGTCGGTGACCACGAACTCTTGCTGACGTGACGCTGCCGCCAGGGCCTGCCGCAGCAGCCCGAGCCTGAACATCTGTGGTGTTTGCGCGGCCCATTTACCGCTGCGGGAGACGGTGCTCTGTACCCTGCCCGCCTGCTCCGCCTTCAGCGTGTCCGCCAGCGGCAGCGCCAACAGCCCGCCCACGTCGTCGCCCAGGCAGGCCTCGATCAGCCGGTCAACCCAGGCAGGCTGCAACAGGCAACGCGCAGCGTCGTGCACCAGCACCCAGTCGTCCTCCAGCGCGCCGTGCCGCAATAGCGCCTCGAGCCCAGAAGCGACGGACTGCGCACGCGTCTCGCCCCCGCAGTGGGCCAGCCAGCCTCTGGGCCCTTCGAAATCAGGCACCAGGGCGCGGAACATCTCGTCTGCGGGTGACAGCACCACCAAGGTGGCGGTCAGTCGGTGCGCCTCGGCCAGCGCGTTCAGCGTGTGCGCCACCAGCGGCCTGCCGGCCACCGCGACGTACTGCTTGGGCTGGTCAGCGCCCGATCGCGCACCCACGCCCGCACAGGGCACCAGGGCGAAAAGCCGCTGCGTGGCGGGGGTGCTGAGAGCCGACAGACCTGCGTCCGGGGCGGCAAGAGAGGACATGCAACGGATTCTAGAGAGAGCCACTCGCCCCACCTGCTCCCTACAATCTAGCCGTCGCCCGCCCCCGCAGCCTGCTGCCGGGGCGGGCCTGTTGTTTTTCGCACCATGCAACTCCCTTCCATCGTCCCCGGCAAGCGCTTCACCCTCCCCCGTCCGACCGGGTCTGCCGACGCCCTGCTGATTGGCCGCCTGGCCCAGGCCCGTGCGGCCGAGAAGCGACTGGTCGCTGTGGTGACGGCCGACCCGGGCGATGCGCAGCGGCTGGCCGACGAGCTACCTTTTTTTGCGCCTGGCCTGCGTGTAGCCGTCTTCCCGGACTGGGAAACCCTGCCTTGGGACACCTTCAGCCCGCACCAGGACCTGATCTCCGAGCGCCTGGCCACGCTGTGGAAGGTGCTGCAGCGCGAGTTGGACGTGGTGCTGCTGCCCGCCACCACGGCGCTCACGCGGCTGGCACCCCCCTCCTTCCTGGCCGGCACCACCTTTCACTTCAAGCAGAAGGCGCGGCTGGACGAAGCCGGGCTCAAGTCGCAGCTGACCCTGGCCGGCTACCAACACGTAACGCAGGTGGTTTCGCCAGGCGAATATGCCGTGCGCGGCGGCTTGATCGACCTGTTTCCCATGGGCTCGCTGGTGCCTTACCGCGTGGACCTGTTCGGTGACGAGGTGGATTCGATCCGTACTTTCGACCCTGACTCCCAGCGCAGCCTGTACCCCGTGCCGGAGGTGCGCCTGCTGCCGGGGCGCGAGTTCCCGATGGACGAGGTGGCGCGCACCGCCTTTCGCGCCCGCTGGCGCGAGCGCATCGAGGGTGACCCGACCAAGGCACGCGTCTACAAGGACGTGGGCCAGGGCATCGCAACCGCCGGCATCGAGTACTACCTGCCGCTGTTCTTCGACGAGACGGCTACCTTCTTCTCGTATCTACGCCAGGAGGCCGCGCTGGTGCTGCACGGCGAGGTGGATGCGGCACTGGAGCGCTACTGGTCTGACACGCGCGACCGCCACCGCTTCTTGCAGCACGACCCCGAGCGGCCCCTCCTGCCGCCCGAGGCCTTGTTCCTGCGGCCTGAGGACTTCTTCACGCTCATGCAGCCACACGCCACGCTGTCCCTGCGTGGAAGCGAACCGGTGGAGTGGGCACGGCCCCTGCCGGACGTGAGCGTGGACCGCGGCGCGACCGAGCCGCTGCATGCGCTGGAAGCCCACCTGCGCCAGACGCCAGCCCGCGTGCTGCTGGTGGCCGAGAGCGACGGCCGGCGCGAGAGCCTGCTGGAGATGCTGCGCGACCACCGCATCGACGTGCCCAGTGTGGATTCA
Organism: Rubrivivax sp.; assembly: GCA_021300575.1. Lineage (GTDB taxonomy): Bacteria > Pseudomonadota > Gammaproteobacteria > Burkholderiales > Burkholderiaceae_C > Rubrivivax. Next base: position 23,544 of record JAJTDM010000040.1, on the reverse strand, counting down.
CTCCAGGAATTCATCGACGGTGACGAGCGCGTGGCCATTGCAGCGTCGCCCCTGGCGGCGGGTTTCCACTGGCTGGACCGCGTCTCGCCGGATGACGCGGCGCCCGCGCTCAGCCTGCAGTTCATCACCGAGACCGAGCTGTTCGCCACCACGCCGCAGGCCCGGCGCAGGCGCAAGCAAGAGCAGACCAGCAGCGTCGAAGCGCTGATCAAGGACCTTTCGGAACTGAAGGTGGGCGACCCGGTGGTGCACGTCAACCACGGCATCGGCCGCTACAAGGGCCTGGTGCACATCGACACGGGGGAAGGATCGAGCGAGTTCCTGCACCTGGAGTACGCCGACAAGGCCACGCTGTACGTACCGGTGTCGCAGTTGCACCTGATCGGCCGCTACACCGGCGTCAGCGCCGATGAGGCGCCGCTGCACCGCCTGGGCTCGGGCCAGTGGGAAAAGGCGCGGCGCAAAGCCGCCGAACAGGTGCGCGATATCGCAGCCGAGCTGCTGAACCTGTACGCCCGCCGCGCCGCGCGCGAGGGCTATGCCCACCGGTTCACGCCCAATGACTACGAGGCTTTCGCTGCCAGTTTCGGCTTCGAGGAGACGGCCGACCAGCGCGCCGCCATCCACGCCGTGATCCAGGACCTCGTCAGCCCCAAGCCCATGGACCGCCTGATCTGTGGCGACGTGGGTTTTGGCAAGACCGAAGTGGCGCTGCGCGCTGCGTTCGTGGCCGTGCACGGGGGCAAGCAGGTGGCGATCCTGGCGCCCACCACGCTGCTGGCCGAGCAGCATTACCAGACCCTGGTGGACCGCTTCGGCAAGTGGCCCGTGCGCGTGGCCGAGCTGTCGCGCTTTCGCTCACCCAAGGAGGTGAAGGTCGCGCTGGAAGGCCTGGAGGCCGGCACCATCGACATCGTGGTGGGCACCCACAAGCTGCTCAGCGCCGACGTGAAGTTCAAGCGACTGGGCCTGCTCATCATCGACGAGGAGCACCGCTTCGGCGTGCGCCACAAAGAGGCCATGAAGGCGCTGCGTTCCGAGGTGGACGTGCTGACGCTCACTGCCACGCCCATCCCGCGCACGCTGGGCATGGCGCTGGAAGGCCTGCGCGACCTGAGCGTGATTGCCACCGCGCCTCAGCGTCGTCTGGCCATCAAGACCTTCGTGCGCAACGAGGGCAGCAGCATCATCCGCGAGGCGGTGCTGCGGGAGTTGAAGCGCGGCGGCCAGGTCTACTTCCTGCACAACGAGGTGGAGACCATCCAGCACCGCGCCGAGAAGCTGACCGAGTTGCTGCCTGAGGCCCGCATCGCGGTGGCCCACGGCCAGATGCCCGAGCGTGAGCTCGAGCGCGTGATGCGTGACTTCGTGGCACAGCGCCACAACGTGCTGCTGTGCTCCACCATCATCGAGACCGGCATCGACGTGCCCAGCGCCAACACCATCGTCATCAGCCGCGCCGACAAGTTCGGCCTGGCGCAGCTGCACCAGTTGCGTGGCCGCGTGGGGCGCAGCCACCACCAGGCCTACGCCTACTTGCTGGTGCCCGATGTCGAGGGCCTGACCAAGCAGGCCGCCCAGCGCCTGGAGGCGATCCAGTCGATGGAGGAGCTGGGCTCGGGCTTCTACCTGGCCATGCACGACCTGGAGATCCGCGGCGCTGGCGAGGTGCTGGGCGATCACCAGAGCGGCAACATGATGGAAGTGGGCTTCCAGCTCTACAACGAGATGCTGTCCGAAGCGGTGCGGGCCCTTCGGTCGGGCCGCGAGCCTGATCTGTTGTCACCCACGGGGGTGTTTGGCGGGGGCACCGAGATCAACCTGCACGCCCCGGCCCTGCTGCCCGACAGTTACTGTGGTGACGTGCACATCCGGCTGAACCTCTACAAGCGCCTGGCCTCGGCGGAGAAGCCCGAGCAACTGGACACCCTGCTGGAGGAACTGACCGACCGCTTCGGCCGCCTGCCGGCGCAAGGGCAGACCCTGTTCGACACCCACCGTCTGCGTGTGATGGCCCGGCCCTACGGCGTTCAGAAGATCGATGCCGGCCCGAAGCTGATGAGCATCACCTTCCGCCCCAACCCGCCCGTGGACGCGGCGCGCATCATCGCCCTGGTGCAGAAGAACCGGAACGTGCGCCTGGCCGGCAACGACAAGCTGCGCATCGAACGCGAGTTCGAAGACCCGAAAGACCGGGCGCAGTACATCCGGGATGTGCTCAAGAGCCTGGGCACACCCACGACCGCGTCGGCTTGAGCCTGATGCGTGAGCCTCAGGGGCCCCGCCAACCGCCACTCAGATGCACTTGAGGTGGCTGTACATCACCTCGCGCACGAAACTGGCAGCATTGAAGCGATGCATTTGAGGATTCTTGGAGAGTTCTTCCTTCACCAGATCCACGACCAGATCAAGCCGCACATCGGCCCCGATGCAAATCTGGGCATCCTTGGTCAGGATCAAGGTGTCCAGGACACCCATGACATAGTGCCTCCCCGCCTCTACGGCTGCACGGTCGGGGGAGGCCAACCGCTCATGAAGCGCTCCCGCCGACAGGAAGCGCGCGCTGCGTGTGGACTGGGCGGCCGCACCTTCAGGGTTGATCATGAGAGCCAGCATCAGGCCAGCCAGGATCCAGAGAAAGTAGGCCTGAAGAGGGGCACGCCGAGCGGGCCGAGCTTGCAGTTGCGGCATCGCGCGTACTCCGGGTGTCAACGACGGTAGCGGCCTGACGAAGTCGGGAGCCGCATCTCCTGGGACAGTGTGCCATGCGCAAGGCCGCCGAAATGGGTTGCGGGCAGGGCAGGAATTTCCAGACTTCAGACGAGATACAGCCCTGCGGCAGTGGCCACCAGGGTGAATCGGCGCAGCCGAGAAGCGCAGTCGTCGGGATCGGTGCGCGAAGCGAGTTCCGCGGCGCGACCCTGGCGGCGAGCATCGCAGGGAACCGCTGCCGTAGGCAAGGGCCAGCCGTCTGAACCCGGGTGGCCGGTGCCGCAGGGCGGTGCATGGCTACACTGCCGGCCCACATGATCCCGGCATCCCACCCCCCTTCGCCCACCGGCCTGATCGTGAGGGGCCTGCGCCCTGGGCTGAAGCTGTCGGACTTCAAGCTCATCGCCTTCGACATGGACTCGACGCTGATCAACATCGAGTGCATCGACGAGATTGCCGACCTGGCGGGCCGCAAGACCGAGGTGGCGGAGATCACCGAGGCCGCGATGCGCGGAGAGATTGCCGACTACAAGGACAGCCTGCGGCGCCGCTGGATCGCGTTTACGAAGAACGCCTGCGCCTGAATCCAGGCGTCGAAACCTTTGTGGCGGCCTGCCAGGCGGCGGGGCTCAAGACGCTGCTGATTTCAGGTGGATTCACCCACTTCAGCGAGCGCATCCGTCGCAGGCTCAAGCTGGACTTCGCGCGCGCCAACACCCTGGGCGTGGCGCACGGCAGGCTGACCGGCACGCTGTTTGACCGGCCCTGGGGCGACATCGTCGACGGCGCAGAAAAGAAACGCGTGGTGCTCGAAGTGTGCGAGTTGATGGGTATCTCCACCGCCCAGGCCATTGCCGTGGGCGATGGCGCCAACGACCTGCCCATGATGCAAGCCGCCGGGCTGTCCATCGCCTACCACCCCAAGCCCGCCGTGGCCGAGGTGGCCATGCTGTCGATCATGCAGGGCGGGTTGGACCGGGCGCTCGAGGTCATCTCAGCGGGATGAAGCGTGCTCGCCCGGGACTGCGGACCCCGGCTCTGTGTGAAGGCGCATGGCTGGCGTGGTGACCAACTCCATCCAGGTCACTGAGTTGCCGGCAGCGCCTTGTTTGGCAAGTTGCATCAGCCCGACAGCTGTGCCCAGGCCTTGTCCAGACGCTTGACGCTGACCGGCTGCGGCGTGCGCAACTCCTGCGCGAAGAGGCTCACGCGCAGTTCCTCCAGCAACCAGCGGTACTCTTCGAGCCGCGCGTCATTGGCGCCCTTCAGCTCGGCCAGCCTGCGAAGGTAGCGTTGCTCCAGCGGGCGCAGTTCGCCCAGGCGCTGGACATCCCGGCCCGGGTCTGCGCGGAACTTGTCCAGGCGCAGGGTCACGGCCTTCAGGTAACGCGGAAAGTGCTGAAGCGCCGCCCAGTGGGTGCACGCCAGGAAGCGCTTGCCGCACAGGCGCTGAAGCTGCGCCGCCACGTCATCGGCCACCTCTTTGGGAGGCCGGCTGTCCTTGAGCTTGCGGGTCGCGGCCGCGAACTCCGTCAGCACGATCAAAGCCAGGCGGGCCACTTCCTGGGCGATGAGCGTCAACCGGGTGCGGCCCTCTTCGACGCGCTGGACAAACCCGGCTGCGTCCGTGGGCCAAGGCTCTGCCAGAAAGGCGCGGTCCAGCGCCACATCGATGATCTGCCCACGAAGCTCCTCCAGCGTGCCCAGCGGCATGTAGAAGGCGGCCATCTTCTGCAGATCCGGGATGTTCTTTTCCAGGTACTTCAGCGGCTCGCGGATCTGAAGTGCGACCAGCCTTCTGAGCCCTCCCCGGTGGCGTGTGGCGGCCACCTCGGGCTCGTCAAAAACCTCGATCTCGACATGGGTGCTGCGGTCTATCAGCGCCGGAAAGCCCACCAGCACCTGCCCGCCCTTGCGCAGCTCCATCAGTTCAGGCAGCTCACCAAACGTCCAGGCCGTGTACGGTGTGGCCCCGGCTGCGCCGGCAGCCGGGGCCACACTTGAAGCGCGCTGGGACGGCGGCTGCGTCAGTTCGGCACGCACACCGCGCGATGAGGGTGCCTCCACTGGCGGTTCCTGCGCAGCTGCCGTGCCCGCTGCACTTGCCAGCTTGAGCGAGGCCAGCGCCTGGAACGAGCTGCGGGCCTGCGCGCCCCATTCGTTCTTGAGCGTGGGCAAGTGGCGGCCCACCCCCAGCTGCCGACCATGTTCGTCCACCACCCGCAGGCTCATGAACAGGTGGGCCGGCAAGGTGTCAAGCTTGAAGTCGTTTCTCAGCAATGGGAGTTGGGTCTTGTCCCGCGCCCACTTCAAGAGGGCGTCCACAAGCCCGCCCTGGGCAAATGGCACTTCCTCGCAAAACGCAGCGGCAGACTCCGGCAGCGGCACCAGGCGAGACCTCGGGCGCTGGTGCAGGCTCTTCATCAGCGCCAGCACCTTGTCCTTGAGCATGCCCGGCACCAGCCAGTCACAGCGCTCTTCGGACACCTGGTTCAAGGCGTAGATCGGCACGGTGACGTTCAGGCCATCACGCGGGTCTCCGGGCTCGTGCAGGTAGGTGGCGGCGCAGTCGATGCCGCCCAGCCGCACCGTGCGAGGGAAGGCGGCTGTGGTGATGCCCGCGGCCTCGTGACGCATCAATTCCTCACGCGCCAGCTTCAGCAGTTCGGGCTGGCGGCGCACCTCGCTGCGATACCACCGCTCCAGGCTGGCGCCGGAGCACACGTCCTTGGGCAACTGCTGGTCGTAGAAGGCGTGGATGAGCTCGTCGTCCACGAGCACGTCCTGCCGTCGAGACTTGTGCTCCAGTTCCTGCACTTGACGGATCAGGCGCTGGTTGTGCGCGAGGAAGGGCAGCCTGGTCTCCCAGTCGCCTTGCACCAGCGCCTCGCGGATGAAGATCTCGCGCGCTGCCGCAGGGTCCAACAAGCCAAAGTTCACCCGGCGGTTGCTGTAGACCACGATGCCGTACAAGGTGGCGCGCTCCAGCGCCACCACCTCGGCGGCCTTCTTCTCCCAGTGCGGTTCCAGCAGCTGCTTCTTCAGCAGGTGCCCTGCCACACCGGGGATCCACTGCGGCTCGATGGCGGCCAGGCCGCGGCCGAACAAGCGCGTCGTTTCCACCAGTTCCGCGGCGACCAGCCAACGCCCGGGCTTCTTGGACAGATGAGCGCCCGGATGGCGCCAGAACTTGATGCCGCGCGCGCCCAGGTACCAGTCTTCGTCGTCAGACTTGCAGCCCACGTTGCCCAGCAGGCCTGCCAGCATCGACAGATGAATCTGCTCGTAGGTGGCGGGCGCGCCATTCAGCCGCCAGCCATGCTCGGCCACCACGGTGTGCAACTGCGTGTGGATGTCGCGCCACTCGCGTACGCGCCGCGGGTTGACGAAGCTCTCGCGCAGCCGCTGCTCCTGCTGCCGTTGACTCAGCTTGTGGACAGGCGCAGGCCCGCCAGTCGGCGCACCAGCCGGTGCATTTCCCAGCGACCCCGCCAAGGCGGCGGGGCCGGTATGGCCCCTGCCCTCCTCGATCCAGTTCCACAACTTGAGGTAGCCCGTGAACTCCGACTTCTCGTCGTCGAATTTGCGGTGCTTCTCGTCGGCGGCCTGCGCCGCCTCCAGCGGGCGGTCACGCACGTCCTGCACGCTCAACGCCGAGGCGATCACCAGCACCTCCGCCAGCGCCTGACGGTCACGGGCCTCCAGGATCATGCGGCCCACGCGCGGGTCCAGCGGCAGCCGCCCCAGTTCACGGCCGATGGTGGTCAGCTCGTTGGCCTCGTCCACGGCATTGAGCTCCCCCAGCAAGGCGTAGCCATCGGCAATGGCCTTGCGCGGCGGTGCTTCCAGAAAGGGAAACTCTTCCACCGAACCCAGGCGCAGCGCCTTCATGCGCAAGATCACCCCGGCCAGAGACGAACGCAGGATCTCGGGGTCGGTGAAGCGGGGGCGTCCGGCGAAGTCCTTTTCGTCGTACAGGCGGATGCACACGCCATCGGCCACCCGCCCGCAGCGGCCCGAGCGTTGCTGCGCCGCCGCCTGGCTGATGGGCTCCACCTGCAACTGCTCCACCTTGCTGCGGTAGCTGTAGCGCTTGACGCGCGCCAGCCCGGAGTCGATGACGAAACGGATGCCCGGCACCGTGAGCGACGTCTCGGCCACGTTGGTGGCCAGCACGATGCGCCGGCCATTGCCGGGCGTGAACACGCGGTCCTGCTCGGCTTGGGAGAGCCGGGCAAACAGCGGCAGGATGTCGGGCGGCGGTCCACCACGCAAGGTGCTGGCCAGGTGCTTGCGCAGATGGTCCGTAGCTTCCCGAATCTCGCGCTCACCCGGCAGGAAGACCAGGATATCGCCAGCTGCGCCCCCTCGCCAGAGCTCGTCCACCGCATCGGCCATGGCGGTGTTGAGATCGTGGTCGCGGCTTTCCTCGAAAGGCCGCCAGCGCAGTTCCACCGGGAACAAGCGGCCCGAGACCTGGATGACAGGCGCCTCGCCCCGGGCCGAGGCGAAGTGCCTCGAAAAGCGCTCGGCGTCGATGGTGGCCGAGGTGACCACCACCTTCAGGTCAGGCCGGCGCGGCAGCAACTGCCGCAGGTAGCCCAGCAGGAAGTCGATGTTCAGGCTGCGCTCATGGGCCTCGTCGATGATGAGCGTGTCGTAGGTGCGCAGCAGCGGGTCGGTCTGCGTCTCGGCCAGCAGGATGCCGTCGGTCATCAGCTTGACCGACGCGCCAGGCTGCAGCCGGTCCTGAAAGCGCACCTTGTAGCCGACCACATCGCCCAGAGGGGAGTCCAGCTCCTGGGCGATGCGCTTGGCCACGCTGGAGGCCGCGATCCGACGGGGCTGGGTGTGACCGATCAACCCTGCGCCGCCCGCACCCAAGCCGCGTCCGAGTTCCAGCGCGATCTTGGGCAACTGGGTGGTCTTGCCCGACCCCGTTTCGCCGCAGACGATGACCACCTGATGCTCGCGCAGGGCTTGCGCGATCTCCTGCCGCCGGCCCGATACCGGCAGCGACTCCGGATAACGCAGGGGCGGGATGGGCGTGGCCGGGGCGCGTTGCTTCGGCAGGCGGGGGGCGACGGGGGGGGATGACACGGAGGGCGGATTATCTCTGGCACCTCGCGGTCCGCAGCCCGAGGCGCGAGCCCCTGCGGCACAATCGAATCGCCTTTGCGGGCTTATCTCACCGCTGTCCATGAGCCTCGTTTTCCCCCACACCTTCGTCCCCTGGTTTCGCGCGGTCGCACCCTACATCCACGCCTACCGCGGCGAGACCTTCGTGGTGGGCCTGTGCGGTGAAGCCATCGCCGCCGGCAAGCTCAGCGCCTTTGTGCAGGATCTGGCCATCCTGCACGCCATGGGCATCCGCATCGTGCTGGTGCACGGCTTTCGGCCACAGGTGAGCGAACAACTCAAGGCCAAGGGACACCCGGAGCGCTTCAGCCAGGGCATGCGCATCACCGACCCCACGGCGCTGGATGCAGCGCAGGAAGCCGCCGGACAGTTGCGCTTCGAAATCGAGGCGGCCTTCTCCCAGGGCCTGCCCAACACCCCAATGGCCAACGCCACGGTGCGCGTCGTGTCCGGCAACTTCCTCACAGCCCGCCCCGTGGGCATCGTCGACGGCGTGGACTTCGGTCACAGCGGCCTGGTGCGCAAGGTGGACGCTGCCGCCATCCGCAGTTCCATGGACGCCGGGGCAGTGGTGCTGCTGAGCCCCTTCGGCTTCTCCCCTACGGGCGAAGCCTTCAACCTGACGATGGAAGAGGTGGCCACCTCCGCCGCCATCGCCCTGCAGGCTGACAAACTCCTTTTCTTGACCGAGATTGCAGGCGTTCGCGAGAAACCCGACGATCCTGACAGTCCGATTGACACCGAATTGACCTTGGCCGACGCCGAGCGCCTGCTGGGGTCACTGCCCCGCCCGAACCACCCCAGCGACGCAGCGTTCTATCTGCAGCACTGCGTCAAGGCTTGCAGGGCGGGGGTGGAACGCTCCCACATCCTGCCCTTTGCCTCCGATGGTGCCCTGCTCATGGAGGTCTACACCCATGACGGGATCGGCACCATGGTGGTGGACGAGAAACTCGAGAGTTTGAGAGAAGCCACTTCGGACGACGTGGGGGGTATTCTCCAGCTCATCGAACCGTTTGAGCGTGACGGGACCCTGGTGCGCCGCGAGCGCACCGAGATCGAGCGGGATGTGGCCAACTACACCGTCATTGAACATGACGGTGTAATATTTGGCTGTGCCGCGCTCTACCCCTACGCGGAATCCCGCACCGCCGAAATGGCTGCCCTGACCATTTCTCCCGCGGTGCAGGGCCAAGGCGATGGCGAGAGAATACTGAAGAGAATTGAACAACGTGCACGCGCCATGGGTCTGGACAGCATTTTCGTGCTGACCACTCGCACCATGCACTGGTTCATCAAGCGAGGCTTCGCCCCTGCAGACCCTGATTGGCTGCCTGAAGCCCGCAAGCGCAAGTACAACTGGGACCGTAAATCGCAGGTCCTGGTCAAGCCTTTGCGTTGATCCGGAAGCGACATCGAAGCTTCTGCAACCCGATTCCCCCTCACATACCGCCGGAGATCTGCATGACCCGAATCGTTCAGTGTGTCTACTTGAAGAAAGAGGGCGAGGGCCTGGCCTTCCCGCCGTACCCTGGTGAGTTGGGAAAGCGCATCTACGACACCATCTCCAAGGAAGCCTTCGAGGCGTGGAAGCGTCACCAGACCATGCTGGTGAACGAAAACCGGCTCAACCTTGCCGATGCCCGGGCACGTCAGTACCTCGCGCGTCAGATGGAACAATTCTTCTTCGGCCAAGGCGCAGAGCAACCGCAAGGTTATGTCCCCCCAACCTGAACGGGCCTGAGGGCGGGCAGGATTCTCGGCGCTGCCATTTTTTGAATACCCTCGGCTGTCTTGGATTCGGCTTTGCCTACCTACGAATTCGCCAAAGTATGGCGCAGCGCGAATTGATGATGCAGGACCTATACTCGCTTGGTTTTCAACTGCATCATTGAGGAGTTTGCATGTCGACCGTTGCTGAGCTGATGGCCCAGAAAGCCGAGATCGAGAAGAAGATTGCCGACGCACAGCGGGAGGAACGCGCATCCGCCATCGCGCAGGTGCGTTCGCTGATGGCCCAGCATGGCTTGACCGTGGCCGATCTGGCCTCGCGCTCTGCTTCGGCCCCCCGTGCGGCCACGGGCAAGGCCGTTTCCAAGGTGGCTGCCAAGTACCGTGACGCCGTCACCGGCAACACCTGGAGCGGCCGCGGTCTCAAGCCCAACTGGTTGAAGGCCGCTCTGGACGGCGGAAAGACCCTGGCAGATTTCGCAGTCTGATGCCCTCCTAACGCTGCAGTCCGGGCCGGGAGGCTGCGGCGTCAACCCGCAGGGGCTATTACGCAGGCGCCCCCGCTAGACTCCATGCCGTGAGCGCCCGCGGCCAGATCCCCGATTCCTTCATTCAGGAAGTCATTGCCCGAACCGACATCGTCGACATCGTTGGTCGGCATGTCGCGCTGCGCAAGGGGGGGGCAAACTTGCTGGGGCTGTGCCCTTTCCATGGCGAGAAGTCGCCCAGCTTCACAGTCAGCCCGGCCAAGCAGTTCTATCACTGCTTTGGCTGTGGGGCTCACGGAGACGCCATCAGGTTCCTGATGGAGCACGCCGGGCTCGGGTTCCTTGACGCCGTCAAGGACCTCGCTCAACAAGCCGGGCTGCAGATACCCGAAGCGCAGGTTGATCCGTCCGAGCAAGCCCGGGCGGCCCAAGCCCGTGCACATCAGCACACCCTGACAGAGGTGCTGCAACGCGCGGCCGAGCACTATCGCGTTCGGCTCAAGGACGATGCCCGCGCAGTCGAATACCTCAAGAAGCGCGGCCTGACCGGGCGGGTGGCGCAGCATTTCGGGCTGGGCTATGCGCCGGCGGGCTGGCGCAGCCTGGCCAGTGCATTCCCGGACTACGAGGCGGCCGATCTGGTCGAGGCCGGGCTGGTCATCGTCCAGGGCGAGGAGGGGTCTGAGCAGCGGCGGTACGACCGCTTCCGCGACCGCATCATGTTCCCCATCCGCTCGGTCAAGGGCGAAGTCATCGGCTTTGGCGGCCGGGTGCTCGACAGCGGCGAACCCAAGTACCTCAACTCTCCGGAGACGCCGGTCTTCGTCAAGGGCCGGGAACTCTACGGTCTGCACGAGGCCGGGTTTGCCAACGCCGTGGCAACCCTGGGCACGGCTTGTACGCCCGACCATGTGAAGAAGCTGCTGCGGTTCACCGATCACATCGTCTTCAGTTTCGACGGCGACGCGGCGGGCCGAAGAGCCGCGTCTCGTGCGCTCGAGGCCGCCTTGCCCCAGGTGACCGACCTGCGCACGTTCCGGTTCCTGTTCCTTCCCACCGAACACGACCCGGATTCCTACGTGCGTGCCCACGGCGCCGAGGCCTTCGAGGCGTTCGTGAATTCCGCTACCTCGCTGTCGCGTCAACTTCTGGACCGTGCCAGTGAAGCTGCGGATCTGTCCACACCCGAAGGGCGCGCCCGCATGCTGGCGCAGGCGCGCCCGCTGTGGTCGCAACTGCCCGCAGGGGGCCTGCGGCTGCAGTTGCTGGCGGAACTGGCCCAGGCCGGCAAGACCTCGGTGGAGGAGTTGTCGGCCCTGTGGGGTGAACGCTCAGGGGCAGCCGCAGGGGTTCAAACAGGAGGGCAAAGGCCATCAACAAGCCGCCAGTTGAAACGAACCGCGCCCTTGCGACCGCCGTCCGCGGTGCGTCAGCCGCCAGACCATGTGGCGCGCATGCTGCTCAGCTACCCGGCCCTGTGGAACGACCTGGGCGGGGCCGACCATGAGTTGCTGACGTCACTGGAGACCTGGCACGGCGAGCTCTTCCGCTGGCTGGAACGTGACCTGACCGAGCACGGGCCCCGTGAATGGCCCAGCCTGCGCGAGTCCTTGCAGGACGAAGGCTTCGGCCCTGCCGCCTGCCTGCTGGTGGACGGTGCGGAACTGCCCCTGGCGGCGGACAAGGAAGACCTGCGCAGCGCGGTGGCCCAGACCTCGCGTGCACTGGCCCTGCGCGACCCGATGCGATTGCTCGGTCGACTGGTTTGAGCTTTGACCGCCATTCGCTGGCGGCGGGGTGTTCCGAGGTCAGCCCTGGGGCAGCCCGAAGCTGACTCACGGGGTTGTACCGGTACTTCGAAGGTCATGGGTATAATCCAACCAACGCGTTAAGCGGTGTACGGTGGTGGTCAAGCATTCACACCTGAGAGCTTCCACTGCAACTGTTTCCAGCGTATCTGGACACCATGAAGCCCGGTCTGCGGGGCCTTTTCCGGCGGCCAGCCTCTCCCACCTGTCCTTCGGGACGAGAGGAGACGGCTCCCGCCCATCAAGCCATGAAGCGTGTGGTCGCGGGGTGCCCTCATCAGCCCGGTGCCGACGTATGCCTCCCGCTTGGCCCCGGTACTGACGGTGCCAAGCCGTCGGGCTGAGCCACCCAACCCTCACAGGTGAACGATGACTGCCAAGAAGACCGCCCCTCCAGCCAGCACCAAAGCAGCCCAAACGTCTGGGAAGACCGCCCAAGCTGCCAAGGCGGCAACCTCTGCCAAGTCGTCCAAGGATGTTAAGGCGGCCACCACCACGGAAACGGTGGCCCGAAAGGCAGTGGTCTCCGCTCCCAGTGGGGCAAAGTCTGAGAAGTCCGCCGCCAAGAGTGTGGCCCAACCAACGAGCAAGCCAGCCACAAAGGCGGCAGCCAAGCCCGCGGCCGTGCAAGCGGAGAAGATCGCGCCGGCACAAGCCAAGGGTGGCAAGACTTCTCCCACTGCGCAGGGCGCCCCGTCAGGCAAGGCGGCTGCTGAAAAGGCGGGCAAGACCGCAACGGCTTCGGCAATGGCCAAGCCTGAAAAGGCGGGCAAGAAAGGCGTGGCCGTGAAGTCAGACAAGGCTGACAAGGGCGAGAAGGGCGAGCAGTCCTCAGCCCATGCCAAGTCCGCCTTGCTGGAAGAGGATGCTGTCGACGTCGAAGCCGACTTCGAGGGTGGAGAAGAAGCCGAGGCCGTCGAGACAGGTGAGGCCGAGGCAGAGAAGGCCAAGGCCAAGCCGCTGCGCATGAAGGTGTCGCGCGCCAAGGAGCGCGCCCTGATGCGTGAGTTCGGCCTGGAGGAAACCACGCTCACCGAGGAAGAGGTCGCCAAGCGCCGGCAGGAATTGAAGACGCTCATCAAGATGGGCAAGACGCGCGGCTTCCTGACGCACCAGGAGATCAACGACCACCTGCCCGAGAAACTGGTCAACGAGGAAATCCTCGAGGCCATCATCTCCATGCTCAACGACATGGGCATCGCCGTCTACGAGCAGGCGCCCGACGCGGCCACGATGCTGATCAGCGGCAGCAACACGGGCACCGCCACGGACGAAGAGGCTGAAGAGGCTGCGGAAGCCGCCCTGTCCACGGTGGACTCGGAGTTCGGCCGCACCACGGATCCGGTGCGCATGTACATGCGCGAGATGGGCACGGTGGAGTTGCTGACCCGCGAGGGTGAGATCGAGATCGCCAAGCGCATCGAGGGTGGGCTGCAGGCCATGATGCTGGCCATCAGCGCGTCGCCGACCACCATCGCCGAAATCCTGTCCATGGCGGACCGCATCGCTTCCGGCGACATGGCGATTTCCGACGCGGTGGACGGTTTCGTGTCCACGGATGAGGCCGACGACTACGTGGCCGAAGAGGATTTCGACGAATTCGACGAGGAAGACGACGACGACGGCAACGGCGGCAGCAAAGCGCTGACCAAGAAGCTGGAGGAACTGAAGTCTGCGGCGTTGGTGAAGTTCGATGTGCTGCGCACTGAATTCGACCGCATGCGCAAGGCCTACGAGAAGGAAGGCTACAAGTCCACGGCCTATCTGAAGGCGCAGGGCGCCATCAGCGGCGAGTTGATGTCCATCCGCTTCACGGTGAAGACCATCGAGCGTCTGTGCGGCATCCTGCGGGGCCAGGTGGACGACGTCAGGCGCTATGAACGCGAGATCCGCAAGATCATCGTGGACAAGTGCGGCATGCCCCAGGAGCAGTTCGTCAAGACCTTTCCGCCCAATGCGTTGAACCTGGCTTGGGCCGTCAAGGAGGCTTCTTCGGGCAGGCCCTACGGCGCCGTGCTGGGCCGCAACCTGCCAGCGGTGCAGGAACTGCAGCAGAAGTTGATCGACCTGCAATCCAGGGCCGTGGTGCCGCTGGAGGACCTGAAGGAGATCAACAAGAAGATGAACGAGGGCGAAAAGTCCTCGCGCGATGCGAAGAAGGAGATGATCGAGGCCAACCTGCGTCTCGTGATCTCCATCGCGAAGAAGTACACGAACCGCGGCCTGCAGTTCCTTGACCTGATTCAGGAGGGCAACATCGGCCTGATGAAGGCCGTGGACAAGTTCGAGTACCGCCGCGGCTACAAGTTCTCGACCTACGCCACGTGGTGGATTCGGCAGGCCATCACGCGCTCCATCGCCGATCAGGCCCGCACCATCCGCATCCCGGTGCACATGATCGAGACCATCAACAAGATGAACCGCATCAGCCGGCAGCACCTGCAGGAGTTCGGCTACGAGCCCGACGCCCCCACGCTGGCCGAGAAGATGGAGATCCCCGAGGACAAGATCCGCAAAATCATGAAGATCGCGAAAGAACCGATCTCCATGGAAACGCCGATTGGCGACGACGACGACTCCCACCTCGGTGACTTCATCGAGGACACCAACAACGTGGCCCCGGTGGACGCGGCCATGCAGGCCGGCCTGCGTGACGTGGTCAAGGACATCCTGGACAGCCTGACCCCGCGCGAAGCCAAGGTGCTGCGCATGCGCTTCGGCATCGAGATGAGCACGGACCACACACTGGAGGAGGTCGGCAAGCAGTTCGACGTCACGCGCGAACGCATCCGCCAGATCGAGGCCAAGGCGATCCGAAAGCTCAAGCACCCGAGCCGCTCCGACAAGTTGCGGACTTACCTGGACAATCTTTGATTGCTGGCCATGACGCCCGGGTTGAGAGCGCGCTGCACGGTACTGTTCGCAGACCTGCGCGGCAGCACCGGCCTCTATGAGCGCCTGGGCAACGCCGCTGCCGCTTTACTGGTCACGAAGACCGTCCAGTCGCTTGCCAGCGCTGGGGTCGGCACGCAAGGACGTGTGGTCAAGACCTTGGGTGACGGGCTGATGGCCCTTTTCCCTTCGTCTCAGGCTGGCGTGGACGCTGCGTTGCGGATGCAGGCCGTGATCTCAAGGGGGCTGGACAGCGGTGGGACTGGTCCGAGCATGACCAACCGCTCTTCGGGCCTTCGCCTGCACGTGGCGCTGGAGCACGGCGAGGTGGTCGAACTGGGTGATGACATCTACGGTGATGCTGTCAACGTCGCGGCCCGTCTGCTGGATCACTCTGGCGACCAGGAGATCCTGGTCACCCATCACGTATTGGAGCATCTGGATGAAACCTCCCGCCGCATGTTCCGCAGCCTGGACGCCATCGTCCTGAGGGGCCGCGAGCAACCGGTGAACGTCTACGCCTGCGCTGGCACACCGCGACGTGATGGCCCCGAGACCTGTTTCGAGAGCTGGGAAGACTCCTCGGAGCCAGACGGCATCCGGTTGTGGAACCACACAGGCGAGCTGGTGCTGGGCCTGCGTACCCTGCCCGCTTTGCTGGGCCGGGGCGCTCAGGCGCAGTTCCTCGTGGACGATGCCAGCACCTCACGTTCACACGCGCAGTTGGAGTGGCGCGGACAGTCGCTCCTGATCACAGACCTCAGCTCCAACGGTACGCACGTGCGCTTCAGCGATGGTGAGCTGGTGACCCTGCGGCGGTCCTCTTGTGTGCTGCATGGCCGCGGCCAAATCGGGCTGGGCCGCCTGCCTGAGCCTGGGGGTAGCGCCACTGTCGATTTCGAACTGATCCGGTTTGCCCAGACGCGCCCTGTCCCCTGAAGCGCCCTACCCTTCTGCTTCTCTTCCTGCTGTTCCTCCTGGTGATCCTCCAGCCGCCCTCACGCGTGGGGAAACGCCAGGAGACGACCGCAAGACGAGCGGCTCCGCCACAAACCACCCTGCCTCATCTCTCGCGCCCATAATCTTTCACTGGACAACGCACCCGACCATGCCGTTCCGACCCGAGCCCTCCTACTCCCACGGCAGTGTGTCCAGGACGGCCGTGCTGTTGGTGAATCTGGGAAGTCCGGACGAGCCGACGGCAGCGGCCACGCGCCGATACCTGGCGGAGTTCCTCAGTGATTCCCGCGTGGTGGAGATTCCCAAGGTCGTATGGTGGTTGGTGCTGCACGGCATCGTCCTGAATACAAGACCCGCCAAGTCCGCCGCCAAGTACGCCACGGTGTGGACGCCTGAGGGCTCGCCCCTGGTCACCGGGACGCAGCGTCTTGCACAGCGCCTGCAGGAAGCTCTGAACGCACAGGGACACGCCGTGATGGTCAAGATGGCCATGCGCTATGGCAACCCGGCCATCGGACGAGCGCTGGACGAGTTGCGCGCTGAAGGTGCCACCCGGGTGCTGGTGCTGCCGCTATATCCCCAGTACGCCGCAGCCACCACCGCCAGCGTCTGGGACGGCGTGGCCCACTGGTCATCCAAGGCCCGTCAGCTGCCCGAGTTCCGGTTCGTCAACCGCTACGGAGATGACCCGTCGCTCGTGCACGCCTTGGCCGACAGCGTCCAGCGCCACTGGGCCGTCCACGGGCGCGCCGAAAAGCTGGTGTTGAGCTTTCATGGCCTCCCGGAGCGGTCGTTGCACCTCGGTGACCCCTACCACTGCGAGTGCCACAAGGCGGCTCGGCTGCTGGCCGAGGCACTGGGCTTGCCCAAGGATGCGTGGCAGGTCACGTTCCAGAGCCGCTTTGGCAAAGCCCAATGGTTGCGCCCGTACACCGAACCCACGCTCAAGGAATTGGCCGCCTCAGGGGTAAAATCGGTAGATGTCATCTGTCCGGGTTTTGCCGTGGATTGCCTGGAGACACTGGAAGAGATCGCGCAGGAGGCGCGTGAGGCCTTCCTGGAAGCCGGGGGCCAGAGTTTTCGATACATCCCTTGCCTGAACGACGACGAGCTCGCCGTGCAGGCCATGACCCGGATCGCGCTGCAGCACCTTCAAGGCTGGCCGACCATGGTGAGCTCTGAGACTGCTGCAGAGTGCGTCCATCAGCGCCAGCTCGCGCTGGAGATGGGCGCCAAGGACTGAGGCGTCTTGAAGCATTGGACGCACTGAGTGGCAGGCCATCTGCTGACAAGTTGCGGGTTTTCACTAGGCCAGGAAGCACCTCGACTGCCGGGCGGTCGAGCCGGCTTGGCCGACAATCCAGATCGGTCGTTTGAGCGAACCGTCTTGTATCTCTGAGGAGGAGAACCCATGTCCCTTTCCAAGCGCAAATTCCTTACCTTCGGCGTTGCCGGAGCAGCCGCCGCAGCGCTGCCCGCCTGGGCACAGCCCAAGGCCCTTTTCGAGACGATCAACATGTTCGTTCCGGCAGCGCCAGGAGGAGGCTGGGACGGCACGGCGCGGGCCATAGAGCGTTCAGCCAAGGCCGCTGGCCTCGTGGGCACGATGCAGTTTGAAAACGTCGGTGGTGCTGGCGGGATGGTGGGACTTCCACGCTTCGTGAACCAGCGCAAGGGCCAGGGCAACTCGCTCCTGGTGGGCGGCTCGGTGATGGTGGGCGCGGCGATCGCCAACAAGAGCCCGGTGACGATGCGCAACGTGACCCCGATCGCGCGCCTGACCGAAGAGGCCGGCGTGGTGGTGGTGCCGGCCAGCGGGAAGATCAAGACCTGGAACGAACTGGTGGCCGCGCTGAAGGGCAACCCCAAGGCGGTGTCGGTGGCAGGCGGCAGCGCGGGCGGCACCGACCACCTGATCCTCGGTCTCATGGTCAAGGCACTGGGCCGCAATCCCAGGGAGGCGGCCTACGTGGCCTTCGCCGGAGGTGGTCCGGCCAACGCCGCGATCATCGGGGGCCAGGTGGTGGCCGGCATCTCGGGCTATTCCGAGTTCGAGGAGCAGATCAAGGCGGGCCGGATGATCCCGCTGGCCACCACCGGACGCACGCGCATTCCCGGTGTCAACGTGCCGACGATGACCGAACTCGGCATGAACCTGGTCATGGCCAACTGGCGGGGCGTGTTTGCGCCCCCCGGCGTCACCAACGCTCAGCGAGACGCGCTGATCAATTTCGTCTCCCAGGTCAAGAACAGCGCCGCCTGGCAGCAGGAACTCGTCACGCGCAAGTGGTCCGACGCCTTCCTGACAGAGATTCCGTTCGAGCGCGAAATCCTCTGGGATATCGAGCGTACCGAGGCGGTGATGAAGGATCTCGGACTGGCCTGATGCTGCAACCGGAACTGCCTTGACACCGCTGCGCGTCGCGCTGTTGCTGGCCCTGCTGTGCGGTGTGGCCATCTGGCAGGCATTCGTGATTCCGGAGTCGGCTATCCAGATGGCCGTTGGCCCCTCCCTGGTGCCGGCGGCCATCGTCGGAATGCTGAGCCTGACCTGTGCGCTCTACGCCATCAGTGCCTGGCGAGGCCGGCAGGTCGACGAAAGTCTGGCCGAGGGCGCGCAGCCGCTGCCGGGTGGCTTGGCCCGGTTGGCCTTTCTGGTCGCTGGCGGGTTGGTGTTCATGGCCGGGGTGTCGCTGGCCGGCTTCGTAGTGCCGGCGGCCCTGTGCGGTATGTGCATCGCGCGGGCCTTCGACGCCCCGCTGGGCTGGAAGTCGGCCATGATCTGCAGTGCCATCGCACTTGTGTTCTGGAGTCTGTTCTCTCTGGTACTCGGGGTTTCACTGGGCCCTGCCCTGCGCGGCCTGGGCCCTGCCGCCTGACCCGGAACTGCTGAGTTGGACGCCTTCAACGCCCTGATGGGCGGCTTTTCCAACGCGCTGCAGCCCGCAACCCTCCTGTGGGGCTTCATCGGCTGCTTCGTGGGCACCGTGGTCGGAGTGCTGCCCGGTCTGGGGCCGGCGCTGACCATCGCCCTGCTGCTGCCGCTGACGTATCACGTGCCGGCCACGAGCATGTTCGTCATGTTCGCGGGCATCTATTACGGCGCGGCCTACGGCGGCTCCACCACTTCCATCCTGTTGAACACGCCAGGCGAGACTTCCAGCATGGTGACCGCGCTGGAAGGCAACAAGATGGCTCGAAAGGGCCGGGCTGGCCAGGCCTTGACCACGGCGGCGATCGGCAGCTTCGTGGCTGGCACCATCGGCACCCTGGCCCTGACTTTCTTTGCCCCCTGGGTGGTGGAAGCCGCGCTGAAGTTTGGCCCGGCCGAATACTTCAGCCTCATGGTGCTGTCGCTGGTGGCCGTGTCGGCGGTGCTGGGCAACTCGCTGCTGCGCGGCATGCTGGCGCTGGCTTTGGGTCTGCTGCTGGGCATGGTGGGCGTGGATCTGCAGACTGGGCAGCCGCGCTTCACTTTCGGACGGCCCGAGTTGCTGGACGGGATCGAGGTGACGGTGGCGGCCGTGGGGCTCTTCGCCGTGGGTGAGGCGATGTACCTGGCCTGGCAAGGTCGCAGCAGCGAGCCCGGCTCGGTGATGAAGCTCAGCGGCCGTCTGTGGCTGAGCGCGCAGGATTGGGCGCGCTCCTGGAAGGCCTGGCTGCGTGGCGCCTGCTTCGGATTTCCCATCGGCGCCATGCCGGCAGGCGGGGCCGAGCTACCGACCTTGCTCTCGTACTACACCGAGAAGAAGCTCACCCGCCACCCTGAAGAGTTCGGCCACGGAGCCATCGAGGGCGTAGCCGGCCCCGAAGCGGCCAACAACGCGGCCGCTGCCGGCGTGCTGATGCCCCTGCTCACCTTGGGCATCCCGACCTCGGCCACGGCCGCCATCATGCTGTCGGCCTTCGAAGGCTACGGCATCCAGACCGGGCCGCAACTGTTCTCCACGCAGGGCGGGCTGGTGTGGACGCTGATCGCCAGCCTGTACATCGGCAACGTGATCCTGCTGGTCTTGAACCTGCCGATGGTGGGCTTGTGGGTCAAGCTGCTCAGAATCCCTCCGCCCTGGCTGTACGCCGGCATCATCGTGGTCTCGGTGATTGGCGTGTACGGTGCTGGCAATTCGGTGTTCAACGTGGGCCTGCTCTTCGTTTTCGGCGCCGTCGGCTATCTGATGCGACGCTTCGACTTTCCTGCTGCACCGGTGCTGGTGGGCTTGATCCTGGCGCCGTTGGCCGAGCAGTCGATGCGTCAGGCCCTGACCATCAGCCAAGGCGAGTGGTCGACTTTCGTCACGCGGCCCCTGTCGGCCACGCTGCTGGCCATCGCCGTGGTGCTGGCGGTGGCGCCCGCCCTTTGGAGGCGGCTGCGTTCACCGGGGTGAGGCGGGCATCGTGAACGAGCGCAGCAACGACGGTGTGCGGCTGGACAAGTGGCTGTGGGCGGCCCGGTTCTACAAGACGCGCTCACTCGCAGCCCATGCCATCGAGGCGGGTCGGGTGCACGTCAACGGGGCGGCCGCGAAGGCGTCGCGCAACCTCAAGCCGGGAGACTTGGTGATGCTGCGCCAGCCGCCCAGCCACCGCACCGTGGAGGTGCTGGCGCTCAGCCAGGTGCGGGGCCCTGCACCACAGGCCCAGTTGCTCTACGCCGAGACGACGCAGAGCCAGCACGCCCGACAAGAGGCTCTGCAGGCACGCCGGTTTGGCGTCGAGCCGGCACTGAGCCAGGAACAGGGCCGACCAACCAAGCGAGACCGCCGCTCGCTGGTGGATTGGCAGCGCTGGAGTGCGGTGCTCGGTCCTGAAGAATGACCGTTGTGCATTCGGGGTCTTGAAATCGTGATGTCCAGCCCCATCCTCCCACCATTCCATTTGTTTTCCTTCTTTTGCGACATGGCCCCTACCGACACCACGCCCCCGGAAAACGGCTCTACGCCACCAGAGCAGCCGGCAGGCTCTGCAACGGCTGACGCCACCGCAGAGTCCACTCTGACGCCTGACCAACGGCTTGCCGACCTCGAGGCCCGACTGGCCAGCATGTCCGACGCCTACCTGCGGGCCAAGGCCGAGGCCGAGAACATCCGCCGGCGGTCGGAAGAGGAAGCGGGCAAGGCCCGCAAATTCGCCATCGAGGGTTTCGCTGAAAGCCTGCTGCCCGTGAGGGACAGTCTGGAGGCGGCACTGGCCTTGCCCAACGCCAGCAACGAACAACTGCTGGAAGGTGTGACTGCCACGCTGCGGCAACTCACGCAGGCGCTGGAGCGCAACAAGGTGCTGCCCATCGCACCCCCAGCCGGCACCCGGTTTGACCCGCATCAGCACCAGGCCATCAGTGTGGTGCCGGCTGAGCAGGAGGCCAACACGGTGGTGGCCGTCCTGCAAAAGGGCTATCTGATCGCCGAGCGTGTGCTGAGGCCCGCCCTTGTGACCGTGGCCGCTCCCAAGTGACCTTGCCGTGATGCGGCCCTGATGCCGCCTTGAAACACGCCAAAGCAGCCACAACTCCAGACCATCACACTCTTAAATCGGAGCAAGAACATCATGGGCAAGATCATCGGCATTGACCTCGGCACCACCAACTCGTGCGTGGCCATCATGGAAGGCAACACCACCAAGGTCATCGAGAACAGCGAGGGCGCGCGCACCACGCCGTCCATCATCGCGTACCAGGAGGACGGCGAGATCCTGGTCGGCGCCTCGGCCAAGCGCCAGGCGGTGACCAACCCCCGAAACACGCTCTACGCCGTCAAGCGCCTGATCGGTCGCAAGTTCACCGAAAAGGAAGTTCAGAAGGACATCGACCTGATGCCCTACAAGATTGCCGCGGCCGACAACGGCGACGCCTGGGTGGAGGTGCGCGGCAAGAAACTGGCGCCGCCGCAGGTGAGTGCCGAAGTGCTCCGCAAGATGAAGAAGACCGCCGAAGACTACCTCGGCGAAGAAGTGACCGAGGCCGTCATCACGGTGCCGGCCTACTTCAACGACAGCCAGCGCCAGGCCACCAAGGACGCGGGCCGTATCGCCGGCCTGGAGGTCAAGCGCATCATCAACGAACCCACCGCGGCGGCCCTGGCCTTCGGCCTGGACAAGCACGGCAAGGGTGACCGCAAGATCGCGGTGTTCGATCTGGGCGGCGGCACGTTCGACATCTCCATCATCGAGATTGCCGATGTGGACGGCGAAAAGCAGTTCGAGGTGTTGTCCACCAACGGCGACACCTTCCTGGGCGGCGAAGACTTCGACCAGCGCATCATCGACTACATCGTCACCGAGTTCCGCAAGGACCAGGGCGTGGACCTGACCAAGGACGTGCTGGCGCTGCAGCGCCTGAAGGAAGCCGCGGAGAAGGCCAAGATCGAGCTGTCCAACAGCACGCAGACCGACGTCAACCTGCCTTACATCACGGCAGACGCCACCGGCCCGCGGCACCTGAACATCAAGCTCACGCGCGCCAAGCTCGAAGCGCTGGTGGAGGAGCTGATCGACCGCACCATGGAGCCCTGCCGTATCGCCATCAAGGACGCGGGTGTCAAGGTCAGCGAGATCGATGACATCATCCTGGTGGGTGGCATGTCGCGCATGCCCAAGGTGCAGGACAAGGTCAAGGAGTTCTTCGGCAAGGAGCCGCGCAAGGACGTCAACCCTGACGAAGCCGTGGCCGTGGGCGCGGCCATCCAGGGGCAGGTGCTGGGCGGTGAGCGCAAGGACGTGCTGCTGCTGGACGTCACCCCGCTGAGCCTGGGCATCGAGACCCTGGGTGGGGTGATGACCAAGATGATCAAGAAGAACACCACCATCCCGACCAAGTTCAGCCAGGTGTTCTCCACCGCCGACGACAGCCAGCCGGCCGTGACCATCAAGGTCTACCAGGGTGAGCGTGAGATGGCCACGGGCAACAAGAGCCTGGGCGAGTTCAACCTGGAAGGCATCCCGCCTGCGCCGCGCGGCCTGCCCCAGATCGAGGTCACCTTCGACATCGACGCCAACGGCATCCTGCACGTCAGCGCCAAGGACAAGGGCACGGGCAAGGAGAACAAGATCACCATCAAGGCGAATTCCGGTCTGAACGAGGCAGAGATCCAGAAGATGGTCAAGGACGCGGAGCTCAACGCCGCCGAGGACCAGAAGAAGCTCGAACTCGTGCAGGCCCGCAATCAGGCCGATGGCATGATCCACTCTGTCAAGAAGAGCCTGTCCGAGCATGGTGACAAGCTCGAGGCGGGCGAGAAGGAGAAGATCGAAGCCGCGATCAAGGACGCCGAGGAGTCGCTCAAGAGTGACGACAAGGCGGTGATCGATGCCAAGACCGAGGCCTTGATGGCCGCCAGCCAGAAGCTGGGGGAGAAGCTCTACGCGGACCAGGCCGCAGCGGCGGCGGCAGCGGGTGCAGCCGCAGGCCCAGAGGCTGGGGCTCAGCCGCAAGCCGGCGGTGCCAAACCGGCGGACGACAACATCGTGGACGCCGAATTCAAGGAAGTCAAGAAGTGATGTGGCGGCGGCTCTGCTGAGCCGCCTGTTTGAAGCGCCGCGCCGAAGGGCCCTGACAGGGGTTTCCATCGCCGCGGCGAGTGTTTTTCGAGCGACTGAGATTCACCAATGGCCAAGCGCGATTACTACGAGGTCCTGGGCGTTACCAAGAACGCCTCCGATGAGGACATCAAGAAGGCCTACCGCAAGCTGGCCATGAAGTACCACCCTGACCGCAACCAGGGTGAAGGCGCCAAGAAGGCCGAGGAGAGCTTCAAGGAGGTCAAGGAAGCCTACGAGATGCTGTCCGATGCGCAGAAGCGGGCCGCTTATGACCAGTACGG
>JAJTDM010000039.1 GCA_021300575.1 Rubrivivax sp. | reverse complement strand
TCGCCCTGACGCTGGCGGCTTGGTTTCCAGCCGCCATGGCCATTGAGCGCGGCACCTCAGCCGCAGGCGTCTCTTACGCCAGTGGCGGCGTCAGTCACTCGGAATTGCAGGAATTGCACGCACAGCGCCTGGACTACAGCTTCTGGCTCACCACCGCCGCCATGAAGAGCGGCGCGCACCTGGCCGGCGTGGCCGTTCGCATCACGCCATTGCGTGACACGGCGCCCGTGCTGGACCACACCACGGGCGGGCCGTGGCTGTTTGCCGCCCTGCCGCCGGGCCGCTACCAGGTCGAAGCAAACTTCCAGCCCTCGCCCGACCGCCCGACCCAGGTGCGTCGAGGCCTGACCACCATCCATCCGGGCGACCATCACCAGATGGTGCTGTACTTCGACACGGGCGACGAGGTGGGCGCGGACCACATGCCTGCGGTGCCGGGCAACCCTTACGGTGCGGGAGGTGCCAGACCCTGAACCTGCGGCGGCTTCACGCGGGCGCCGCGGTCTCCTCGTCGGCATAACGCGCCGCGATACGCCGGAAATCCTCCCGCACCGCTTCGAAGGCCGCCACCACCTCCGGGTCGAAGTGCCGGCCTCCTGACTCCAGGATGATCTTCACCGAGGCCTCGTGGCTGAAGGCCGGCTTGTAGACCCGGCGGCTGATCAGCGCGTCGTACACATCCGCCAGGGCCATCAGGCGCGCCGACAACGGGATGGCGTCGCCCTTCAAGCCCTCGGGATAACCGCTGCCGTCCCACTTCTCCTGGTGCGACAGCGCGATTTCCTTGGCAAAGCGCAGAAACGGCACCGGCCGGCCGATGGACTGCTCGGCGCTCTCAATGGCTTCGCGTCCCAGCGTGGTGTGCGTCTTCATGATCTCGAACTCCTGCGCGTCCAGCGGGCCGGGCTTGAGCAGGATGTGGTCCGGGATGCCCACCTTGCCGATGTCGTGCAAGGGCGCAGACTTGAACAGCAGGTCGATGTTGCGATCGTCCAGCAGGGACTCGAAGGACGGGTGGTGGCGCAACTGCTCGGCCAGGCGCCTGACATAGTGCTGAATACGCCGCAGATGGTTGCCGGTCTCGTTGTCGCGCGTCTCGGCCAGCGACGCCATGGACAGCACCAGTGCATCCTGCAGGTCCTGGATCTCCGCGGTGCGGCGCGCCACCTCGGCCTCCAGCACATCGGACTTGCCGCGCAGGAAGTCCGTCATGGACTTGGACATCAGGTGCGCCTGGATGCGCGCCTTCACCACCATCGGATTGATCGGCTTGCCAATGTAGTCCACCGCCCCCAACGACAAGCCATGGGTCTCGTCCTCTGCGTCGGTGCGGGCCGTCAGAAAGATCACGGGAATGGGCTCGGTGGCCGGGTCGGCCTTCAGGCGGCGGCAGACCTCGTAGCCGTCCAGGCCCGGCATCATCACGTCCAGCAGGATCAGCGCCGGCGGCTCACCGCTGTGCACCAGTCGCAGCGCCCGCTCGCCGCTGTTCGCCACTTTGACACGGTAGTCATCCTTCAGCAAGGCCGTCATCACCGTCAGGTTACCCGGCGTGTCGTCCACCACCAGGATGGACGGCTTGTCGTGCACGACGAAGAAAGGTTGAGCGGACATGGTCAGGATGATGCGTCGCGGCGCGGCTGCCGCACCGCATCTTGTAACAGTCGCAAGGCCTCGTCAAAGTCGAAGCGCTGGAGACTGCCCTTGAGCGCATTGGTGGCGGCGGGCCCGAGCGCCTGCCGCACCAGGGGCTCCTGCGCAGCCACCCACTCGATCACCTCCGGGTCCCCTTCCTGCAGCAACTGACGCAGGCGGGCCGCCACAACGGGCCAGGACCCTAGGTCCGCGGCCTGATCCGACGTCGACACCACCCAGGACTGCACCACCGCCGCCAGGAGTGCCGGGTCCATGGGCTTGGTGATGAAGTCATTCATCCCGGCCTCCAGGCAGTCCTGACGGTCCTTTTCCATCGCATTGGCCGTCATCGCCACGATGGGAAGGCGCAGACCCTCGGGCAATTGCCGGATGGCGCGGGTGGCGCTAAGGCCATCCATCACGGGCATCTGCATGTCCATCAGCACCAGGTCGTAGGCCTGCACACGCACCAAATCCAGGGCCTGCTGCCCATCCAGCGCCACATCCACCTCGAACCCCTGGTTGCGCAGCAACTCACGGGCGATCTGCAGGTTCACCTCGTTGTCGTCCACCGCCAGGATGCGGCCGAGGGCGGTTCCGGTGGCGGCCCCGGTAGCGCGGGCGTCATGGGCAGCGGCGGCGCGAGGCGCCACCCCTTCGGCCGTGTGGGGCACCGGCTTCAGCGCAGGCTGCGGCTGCTGGGTTCGCCCCAGGCGGACTGTGAACCAAAAAGTGGAGCCCTCTCCCAGCTGGCTGCAGACACCGACCTCGCCTCCCATGCGTTCCGCGAGCTTGCGTGAAATCGCCAATCCCAGCCCCGTGCCACCGTAGCGCCGGCTGGTGGAAGAGTCGGCCTGATGAAAACTCTGGAACAGTTCTGCGGCCTGCTCCGGGGTGAGGCCAATGCCGGTGTCGCGCACGGCAAAGCGCAGGGTCACGTGATCGGGTTCCAAATGCTGCACCGACACCGACACCTGGATCTGGCCCTGGTGCGTGATGTCGTCGATGATGCCCAGCAGGTGGCGCGAGGACTGCTGAATCTTCTGCAGATAGTCCAGCAGGCGCGCATCCTGGGTGCCGCGCAGAGCCAGGTGGGTCATGCCCACGATGGCGTTCATGGGCGTGCGGATCTCGTGGCTCATGTTGGCCAGGAAGTCACCCTTCATGCGCGATGCGTCCTCGGCCCGTTCCTTGGCTTCGCGCAGTTCGCCTTCCTGGGCCTTCAGCCGCTCGTTCGCCTGTGCCAGATCGGCCGTGCGCTGCAGCACCCTGAGTTCCAGGGAGTCGTTCAACTCCCGGTAGGCCTGCTCGGCACGCTGTCGCTGCGTGACATCGCGCAGGATGACCGTCACCAGGTCTTCGCCCTGCGTGCGCATGCGCGAAAAGGAGGCGTCTGCCGCAAACACCTCACCGTCACTGCGCACGCCCCGCACGAGGCTCGGCACCCCCACGACGGCGGGGCCGGGCTCCAGTCCGCCCGCGTGCTCCGGATGGCGCAGGTGGAGGGGCCAGTGGTTCTCGGGCAGCAGTTCCGACAAGGGCCGCGCCGCCAGATCAGACGGGGTGTAGCCGAACATCTTGGCTCCCGCAGGGTTGATCATGCGGATGCGGAAGGCGTCATCCACGGTGATGATGCCGTCCGTGGCAGCCTCGACCACGGCCGTGTGGCGGGCGGCGCTGGCCTGCAGTTCCTGTCGCGCCTGCTGGATGCGCGTCGTCATCTCGTTGAAGTTGCGGGCCAGTTCGGCCACCTCGCGCGGACCGTTCACGGGCACGGGCTCGAGCACCTCTCCGTGGGCCGCGAAATCCAGGCTGGCCTGCTCCAGGCGCGCCAACGGCCGGGTCACGCGCGACCTCATCAGCCAGGCCAGCACCAGCATCACGACGGCAGACATGGCGATCTGGCGCGCCAGGTGCAGCAGCGATTCGTGACGCGAGGCCTCGATCTGGTGCGTCAGGTCCAGATCGACCAGCACGGCACCCTGGGCCAGATTGTGGACACGGTCTTCGGGGGAGTGGTAGTCGTAGGGCACGACGATCCGCACACGCCTGCTATCGGCCGATTCCTGCACCTCGCGGGCATACCTGGCCACCACGCGCTGCAGCAGGGCGTCGTCGAAGTCCGGGATGACCTTGGCTGCAGGCTCACCGCGCCAGGCCAGGCGGCTGGCCAGCACCACCGACCCGTCAGGGTCGATCACGGCAATGAGGCCTACGTTGTCCCCAGCGGCTTCCAGCGTCAGATCCGACGCCAGTGTGGACTGCGTGCCCAGCGATGCCCGTTCGGCGCTGCGTGCAATCTCCGAGGCCGAGGCCATGCCGTCCCGACGGGCCTCCCGCAGCAGATCGGCCTGAAAGCGGTAGAACGAGTCCAGGGTGGCCATGACGAGCGCCAGGGCCAGCACCGCCATCAGAGCCAGGGGCAGCGCCACCTGCAGGGTGAAGACTCGGCCGGTGCGCATCAGGCTTGCGGAAGGAACCGGGTATCGAGCAGGTCCTGCAGCGGCGCAACCCGCTGAAGCTGCCTCCTGGCCACCAACCCCTGTTGCAGCGCTTGCTGCGCCACATCGAACGGCCCGCCGGGGCGCAGCAACGCTCGGTGTGCCGCGGCCAAAGGCAAGCGCTGGCCCCGAAAGCTCAGTGCCAGCTGTTCGATGGAGGGCTCCTGCAGCAGAAAGGGCTCATGGTGCAGGCGCAGGCGCGGCGCCATCCGGCGGCACGCGCCTTGCGGGTCGCGTTGGAACTGGTCCACGGCGTTCCAATGCGCGGTCACCAGCCGGCGCACCGTCTCGGGCTGCGCCTGAAGCGATTGCGACCTGACGGCCAGCACGCTCAACAAGCGGTCTGGCAGGCGGGTGCTGTCGAAGACGCGCTCAGCGCCCAGCGCTTCGAACTGCGAAACCCAGGGCTCGGCCGCCACCACCGCGTCCACGCCCCCGGCACGAAGCTGCGCGAGCGCCTGCTCGGCGGTCACGGAAACACGCATCACCTCATCCTGGCGAAGAGACGCCGCGGCGAGCGCAGCCTCCAGCACCACCATGCCTGTCGACGGGTCCACCACGGCGATGCGCCTGCCCCGGAGTTGCTCAGGCCTGCTCAACCCGGGCCGGGTCATCAGGGCGTCCGCACCGTCCGACACACCCAGCACCGCCACGATGCGCAAGTCCAGCCGCTGGGTGCGGCAGATGAAAAACTCGTCAAGGCTGAGCACTGCGGCATCCAGCGCGCCCTCTTCCACCAAACGCATGTTGTCGGCTCGGGACAGCAGTTCCACCAGGCGAGTCTCCCGGGCTTGCAGCAAACCGGTTTCCCGACCCAGGAACAGGAACTCGCAGGCGGGGTGAAGCACCGTGCCCACCTTCAAGGGCTGCTGTGGCGCGGCGCATCCGGCAAGCCCCCCCAGCCAGGACAGCCCCCCCCACAACCCCGGCCAAGCGCAGCACTCGCCTGCGCCGTGGACATACAGGCGCGGCGTCGGGGACACCAAGGGACGCACCAAGGGGCACGGGCAGGGCCCACGAAACCGATCGCTCCGGCACTTCGCACATCGCCACACTATAGAAGCAGCCGTGGGCGTCGTCGAAGCCTCTGGATTCCCTCCTTGCGCGATACCCTTCTTCCAACCTGAAACCCAACGGCCGCCCGAAGGCGTCAGGAAACACAGCGGCCGCCCGAAGGCGGCCGCGTGCACGCGGAAACGGACGGGGCAGCCGTCCGTTCCGGCTCAGCAATCAGCGATCAACGCTCGCCGATCGGGCGCACCTGGCGCGGCGCGGCGCCCACGTAGAGCTGGCGCGGACGGCCGATCTTGTACTCGGGGTCGCCGATCATCTCGTTGAGCTGGGCGATCCAGCCCACAGTGCGGGCCAGCGCGAAGATGGCGGTGAACAGGCTCACCGGGATGCCGATGGCGCGCTGCACGATGCCGGAGTAGAAGTCCACGTTCGGGTACAGCTTGCGCGAGACGAAGTAGTCGTCCTCCAGTGCGATCTTCTCCAGCGCCATGGCCAGCTTGAACAGCGGGTCATCGTGCAGGCCCAGCGCATTGAGCACCTCGTGGCAGGTTTCGCGCATCAGCTTGGCGCGCGGGTCGTAGTTCTTGTAGACGCGGTGACCAAAGCCCATCAGCTTGACGCTGGAGTTCTTGTCCTTGACCTGCTTGATGAACTCGCCGATCTTCTCCACGCCGCCGTTGCGCTGGATGTCCTCCAGCATCTGCAGCGCCGCCTCGTTGGCGCCGCCGTGCGCCGGGCCCCACAGGCAGGCCACGCCAGCCGCGATGGCGGCAAACGGGTTGGTGCCGGAGCTGCCGCACAGGCGCACCGTGGAAGTGGAGGCGTTCTGCTCGTGGTCCGCGTGCAGGATGAAGATGCGGTCCATGGCCCGCACCAGCACCTCGTTGGGCTCGTAGTCCTCGCACGGCGTGGCAAACATCATGCGCATGAAGTTGCCGGTGTAGCTCAGCGAGTTCTTGGGGTAGATGAAAGGTTGGCCGACGCCGTACTTGTAGGACATGGCCACCAGCGTGGGCATCTTGGCGATCAGCCGGTGCGCGGCAATCTCGCGGTGCTGCGGGTTATGCACGTCGGTACTGTCGTGATAGAAGGCCGATAGCGCGCCCACCAGCCCGGTCATCACCGCCATCGGATGGGCATCGCGGCGGAAGCCCCGCAGGAAGAACTGCATCTGCTCGTTGACCATGGTGTGGTACGTGATGTTCTTGACGAACTTGACACGCTCCTCCTGGTTGGGCAGGTCACCGTAGATCAGGAGGTGGCAGACCTCGAGGAAGTCGCAGTTCTGCGCCAGTTGCTCGATGGGGTAGCCACGGTACAGCAGTTCGCCCTTGTCACCATCGATGTAGGTGATGGTGGAGTTGCAGGACGCCGTGGACAGGAAGCCCGGGTCGTAGGTGAATTTGCCCGTTTGCCCGTAAAGCTTGCGGATGTCGATCACATCCGGGCCGACCGAGCCCTTGTACAGGGGCAGTTCCATGCTCGGGCTGCCGTCGGAGAACGATAGCGTAGCTTTGACATCGGAGGGGGTCATCATGGCAAGGTCCTTCGCTTCAAGATCATGAATTCAAGGGCAGGGCACGCGCTGCGCGCATCTGATTCAACACGGCCCGCACATCCGGCAGGTCCAGTTCGCCTTCAGGCTCACGCCGGGCCAGCAGCAGGTCCAGCAGGTCAGGGTCAGAGAGGTCCATCAACGCCTGCAGGGCCTGAGCCTGGCGCACCGTGAGTGCCGCTGCGGTGGCGCGAAAGTACCGCTCGACGAAAAGGTCGTTCTCCAGCAGTCCGCGTCGGCAGCGCCAGCGCAGCTTGCTGAAGGCGCGCTCGTCCAGCAGCGCCTCTGCTCCACCTGGGGCAGTGGAGGCTGAAACGGTGTCGAGGCTCATTGGGTTGCGGCGTGGCGGGCGGAAGAGGCGGTCATGAAGCGCAGCCAGGGATTCAGACCGCCCGGCGCACCATCAGTTCCTTGATCTTGCCGATCGCCTTGGTCGGGTTCAGCCCCTTGGGGCAGACGTCGACGCAGTTCATGATCGTGTGGCAGCGGAACAGACGGTAAGGGTCTTCCAGGTTGTCCAGGCGCTCGCCCGTGGCCTGATCGCGGCTGTCGGCAATGAAGCGGTAGGCCTGCAGCAGCCCGGCCGGGCCGACGAACTTGTCGGGGTTCCACCAGAAGCTGGGGCAGCTGGTGGAGCAGCTGGCGCACAGGATGCACTCGTACAGGCCGTTGAGCTCGTCGCGCTCTTCGGGCGACTGCAGACGCTCCTTGTCAGGCGGCAGCGTGTCGTTGACGAGGTAGGGCTTGATCGAGTGGTACTGCTTGAAGAACTGCGTCATGTCCACGATCAGGTCGCGGATCACCGGCAGCCCCGGCAGCGGCTTGAGCACCACGGTGCCCGGCAGCGAGCGCATGTTGGTCAGGCAGGCCAGGCCGTTCTTGCCGTTGATGTTCATGGCGTCCGAGCCGCACACACCCTCGCGGCAGGAGCGGCGGAACGACAGCGTCGGGTCCACGGCCTTTAACTTCATCAGCGCATCCAGCAGCATGCGCTCGGAGCCGTCGAGTTCCACCTCGAGGGTCTGCATGCGCGGCTTGGCGTCGGTGTCGGGGTCGAAGCGGTAGATCTGGAAGGTTCTCTTGGTCATGATCGGTCGCCTTGCGGATGTCAGAAGGAGCGAACCTTGGGGGGAATGCTCTCGGCCGTCAGCGGCTTGAGATTCACCGGCTTGTAGTCCAGGCGATTGCCTTCGGAGTACCACAGCGTGTGCTTCATCCACACGGCGTCGTTACGGCCGTTCGGGAACTCCGGCGTGTCGGCGTAGTCGTTGACCGTGTGGGCACCACGGCTCTCGCGCCGGGCTGCAGCCGAGACAATGGTGGCCTGCGCGGATTCGATCAGGTTCTCCACCTCCAGCGCCTCGATGCGCGCGGTGTTGAAGACCTGGCTCTTGTCCTTCAGGCCGATGTGCCTGACGCGCTCGGCCAGGGCGGCCATCTTGGCCACACCCTCGTCCATGCTGGCCTGGGTGCGGAACACGCCGGCATGCTCCTGCATGGCCCGGCGGATGTCATTGGCCACATCCTGCGCGTACTCGCCGTCAGTGGTGTTGTCCAGGCGCGCCAGCCGGGACAAGGCGCGGTCGGCGGCGTCAGCCGGCAGGTCCTTGTGGGCCTTGGGCGCGTTCTTCACCGCGTCCACGATGTGCAGACCGGCGGCGCGGCCGAAGACCAGCAGGTCCAGCAGGGAGTTGGTGCCCAGGCGGTTGGCCCCGTGCACGCTCACACACGCGCACTCGCCCACCGCGTAGAAGCCGTTGACGATGTCATTGGGGTTGCCGTTCTTCGGCGCCACCACCTGGCCATGGATGTTGGTGGGGATGCCACCCATCTGGTAGTGGATGGTGGGCACCACGGGAATCGGTTCCTTCGTGATGTCGACGTTGGCGAAGTTGTGGCCGATCTCAAACACGCTGGGCAGGCGCTTCATGATGGTCTCGGCACCCAGGTGCGTCATGTCGAGCACCACGTAGTCCTTGTTGGGCCCGCAGCCGCGGCCTTCCTTGATCTCCTGGTCCATGCAGCGAGAGACGAAATCTCTCGGGGCCAAATCCTTCAGCGTGGGGGCGTAGCGCTCCATGAAACGCTCGCCGTTGCCGTTGCGCAGGATCGCGCCCTCGCCGCGGCAACCCTCGGTCAGCAGCACGCCCGCGCCGGCCACGCCGGTGGGGTGGAACTGCCAGAACTCCATGTCCTCCAGCGGCACGCCCGCCCGTGCGGCCATGCCCAGGCCGTCACCGGTGTTGATGAAGGCGTTGGTGCTGGCCGCATAGATGCGCCCGGCGCCACCGGTGGCGAACAAAGTGACCTTGCCTTCGAGGATGTGGACCTCGCCCGTCTCCATCTCGAGCGCGGTAACGCCCAGGACGTCGCCATCGGCATCGCGGATCAGGTCCAGTGCCATCCACTCGACGAAGAAGTTGGTGCGGGCCTTGACGTTCTGCTGGTACAGCGTGTGCAGCATGGCGTGGCCGGTGCGGTCGGCCGCGGCGCAGGCGCGCTGCACGGGCTTCTCGCCGTAGTTGGCGGTGTGGCCGCCGAAGGGGCGCTGGTAGATCGTGCCGTCCGGGTTGCGGTCGAAGGGCATGCCGGCGTGCTCGAGTTCGTACACGACCTTGGGCGCCTCGCGGCACATGAACTCGATGGCGTCCTGGTCACCCAGCCAGTCCGACCCCTTGACGGTGTCGAAGAAGTGGTAGTGCCAGTTGTCCTCGCTCATGTTGCCCAGCGAGGCGCCGATGCCGCCCTGCGCCGCCACCGTGTGCGAGCGGGTGGGAAACACCTTGGACAACACGGCCACGTTCAGGCCGGCCCGGGACAGGCGCAGCGCAGCTTGCATGCCGGAGCCGCCGGCACCGACGATGACGACGTCGAACTTGCGGCGGGGAAGGTTTGCGAAAGACATGGGACTCAGAGCCTCCAAAGCACCTGGACGGCCCAGCCGGCGCAGCCGACGAGCCACACGATCGAGAACACCTGAAGCGCCAAGCGCACGCCCACCGGCTTGACGTAGTCCATCCAGATGTCGCGCACGCCTACCCAGGCGTGCCAGGACAGCGACAAGATGACCACGAAGGTCAGCACTTTCATCCACTGCGCGGCAAAGATGCCGGCCCAGCGGTCATAGCCCAGCGGGCCGGGCAGCAGCACCTGCACCAGCAGCACCACGGTGAACAGGGCCATCAGCACAGCCGTGACGCGCTGGCTGAGCCAGTCGCGCATGCCGTAGTGGGCGCCGACGACGATGCGCTTGGCACCGAAATTGGGTTGTGCGCTCATGATGGACAGGCTCCTCAGTACAGGCCGAACAGCTTGGCGCCCAGCGCCAGGGTCAGCAGCACGCTCAAGGCCAGGGTGACGATGGCCGAGTTGTGGCCCTGCTCCCTGGTCACGCTGTGGGTGGCGTCCATCCACAGGTGGCGCACGCCTGCAATGAAGTGGTGCAGGTAGCCCCAGATCAGCGCCAGCACCACCAGCTTCACGAACCAGGCGGGCGCGAACCCGATGCCGGCGATGAAGGCGCTGGTGAACCGCTCATAAGAGATCTCGGAAGTGACGCTGGCATCGAACAGCCAGATCACGAAGGGCAGCAGCAGGAACATCATCGCGCCACTGACGCGGTGCAGGATGGACACGATGCCCGCAGGGGGCAAGCGGTACGAGATGATCTGCGAGACGTGGATGTTGCGGTGGACCGGCCTCGGTCTGCGGGTCGTCGACATGGGTGTCCTCTTCCTTCTCCTCGGTGGGCCTGCGCAAGGTGGGCGGGCCGGTGCTGTGTATCGCGGCCATCGTGACAGCCGCGGTTCTGGTGTCGTGGTGGTGTTCTTTGTGTTCTCTGTACAGCCGGCGCGTCGAGTTTATTGCATCGCAGCAACCTGACTCGAGGGCTACACGGCGCAGCCTCACGGGACCACTTGATGATCAGTTCAGCTCATTGCGGTAATGGTGGTGTTCGGTTCGGTACAGGCCCCGGCGCAATTCCACTGGCTTGTCGCCGTAGGTGAATGACAAGCGCTCGACAGACAGCAGCGGCGCGCCAGCGTCCACGCCCATTTCACGGGCCTGCGACGCATCGGCGGCGACTGCGCGGATCTTCTCTTCGGCTCGGATCATGCGAACGCCGAACTCAGCCTCGAAGAGACGGTACATCGGGCCTTTCCACGCTGACAGACGCTCGGCCGTCAGCCCCTTGAACAGCGCACCGGGCAGCAGGATGTCGTCGAGCACGACGGGCGCATCGGCCGCCAGCAGCACGCGGCGGATCTCGACCACGGGGTCCCCGCTCTTCAGGCCCAGGACACGGGCCGCGTCAGCCGCCACGCGCTGGCGGCGACAACCGATCAGCCGCCGCTGCAGGCCCGGGCTTCCCCCGGCATCGGACATGAGACGCAAGAAGCGGTACTGCGTGCGTTCCTCAGCGTGGGTGGCGACGAACGTGCCCTTGCCCTGACGGCGTACCAGCAGGTTCTCGGTGGCCAGCTCGTCCACTGCCTTGCGCACCGTACCCTGGCTGACCCGAAAGCGCGCGGCCAGTTCCATCTCGCTGGGGATGGACTGACCCGGCAGCCACTCGCCGCCCTGCAGGCTGCGGGTGATCAGCTCCTTGATCTGCTGGTACAGCGGGCTGAAGGCGGGCGCGTTGTCGTGGGCGGCTTCTGGCGCCGAGGCCGAGGCGGTGGGTACGGGCAAAGCCGGCATGACCCACATTGCAGCACAGGCCGCCCCCCGGAGCAAGAACTCTTGTACAAGATATAAGACTTCAGAGAGACGTCAGTCTGAAGCAGGGTCGGCGCCTTTAAACTCCCTGGCCACTCCATCCCAGACCCCGCTGCCGCCACCGTGCTGCCGCCCTTCACAACTTCCCGGAGCCTTCTGATGAGCAAGAAACCCGTACGAGTCGCCGTCACCGGTGCCGCAGGCCAGATCGGCTATGCGCTGCTGTTCCGCATCGCCTCCGGCGAAATGCTGGGCAAGGACCAGCCCGTGATCCTGCAGTTGCTGGAGATTCCCGATGAGAAGGCCCAGAAGGCGCTCAAGGGCGTGATGATGGAACTGGAAGACTGCGCCTTCCCGCTGCTGGCTGGTATGGAAGCCCACGGCAGCGCAGAGACCGCCTTCAAGGACACCGACTACGCCCTGCTGGTGGGTGCGCGCCCCCGCGGCCCCGGCATGGAACGCGCAGACCTGCTGGCTGCCAATGCGCAGATCTTCACCGCGCAGGGCAAGGCCCTGGACAAAGCAGCCAGCCGCAACGTGAAGGTGCTGGTGGTGGGCAACCCGGCCAACACCAACGCCTGGATCGCCATGAAGAGCGCCCCCAGCCTGCCGCGTGAGAACTTCACCGCCATGCTGCGCCTGGACCACAACCGTGCGCTCAGCCAGATCGCTGCCAAGACCGGCAAGCCGGTGTCGGCCATCCGCAAACTGGCCGTTTGGGGCAACCACTCGCCCACCATGTACGCCGACTACCGCTTCGCCACCATCGATGGCGCGAGCGTCAAGGACATGATCAACGACCACGTCTGGAACAAGGACGTCTTCCTGCCCACGGTGGGCAAGCGCGGCGCAGCCATCATCGAGGCGCGCGGCCTGTCCTCGGCGGCTTCAGCCGCCAATGCCGCCATCGACCACATGCGCGACTGGGCCCTGGGCACGAACGGCGAGTGGGTCACCATGGGCGTGCCCAGCAACGGCGACTACGGCATCCCGCAAGATGTGATGTTCGGCTACCCGGTCACCTGCTCAGGCGGCAAGTACGAAATCGTGAAGGGCCTGCCCATCGACGAGTTCAGCCAGGGCTGCATCGACAAGACGCTGGCCGAGCTGACGGGCGAGCAGGACGGGGTGAAGCACCTGCTGTAAACCAGAGGGATGCTGGCCCCAGTTGTCGCGAGGTCGGCGAGTGCAGGCACCCCCCTTCGCTCATGTCCTCCGGCCGGGCTGCGCCCGGCCTCCCCCTTGACTTCGCTGCGGGGGGAACCTGCCCTCGCCGCCCTTCCAACAGCGCAGTTGTCGAACGGGAACAGCCTACCTCTCTCAGCCAATCACTTCCGGCCATTGCGTGTGGAAGAACTGGCCTTCGGGCCGGTCCACGCGCTCGTAGGTGTGGGCGCCGAAGAAGTCGCGCTGGGCTTGCAGCAGGTTGGCGGGCAGGCGCGCGCTGCGCAGGCTGTCGTAGTAGGCCAGTGACGCCGAGAACGCCGGCACCGGCACGCCCGCAGTCACCGCCAGGCCCACCACCTCGCGCCACGAGGCCTGGGTGCGGTTGAGCACTTGCTGGAAGAACGGCGCCAGCGCCA
This sequence comes from Rubrivivax sp., assembly GCA_021300575.1. Classification (GTDB taxonomy): domain Bacteria; phylum Pseudomonadota; class Gammaproteobacteria; order Burkholderiales; family Burkholderiaceae_C; genus Rubrivivax. The sequence continues at coordinate 21,711 of JAJTDM010000039.1, read as the reverse complement.
GATGCGGCAGCGCCGGGTCAGCGCGGTAGGCCGCGGTGATGTGGTTCAGGAAGCGGGCCCGGATGATGCAGCCCCCGCGCCACAAGGCGGCGATGGCGCCCAGGTCCAGGCCCCAGTCCTTCTTGTGGCTCATGGTGCGCATGAGATCCAGGCCCTGCGCGTAGCTGATGATCTTGGACGCATAGAGCGCGTCGTGGATCTTGTCGATCAGGGCCTCCTGCGCCGCCGAGCCTGGGGCCCCAGAGGCCAGCAGGCCCGAAGGCCCGGCCAGCAAGGGGCTGGCCTGCACGCGCAAGGCCTTCATCGACGACAGGATGCGCGCGTCCACCGCCGCGTGGATGGTGCCCACGGGCACTGCGTTCTCCGCCGCATTGATCAGCGTCCACCGGCCCGTGCCCTTCTGGCCGGCCTTGTCGAGGATGACGTCCACCACGGGCGCGCCGGTGTCGGGGTCGGTCTGCTCCAGCGCACGGGCGGTGATCTCGATCAGGTAGCTCTGCAAGTCGCCCTGGTTCCAGCGGTCGAAGACGCGTGCCGTCTGCGCCACCGGCAACCCGGCCGCACGCATCAGGTGCCAGGCCTCGCAGATGAGTTGCATGTCGCCGTACTCGATGCCGTTGTGCACCATCTTGACGAAATGCCCGGCGCCTCCGGGGCCGATGTGCGCCACGCAGGGCTCACCCTCGGCGCGCGCGGCGATGGCCTCGAACACCGGGCGCAGTTCCTGCCAGGTGGAAGCCGGGCCGCCGGGCATGATGCTGGGCCCCTTGCGCGCGCCCTCCTCGCCCCCGGACACGCCGGCGCCCACGAAGCGCAGGCCCAGGGGTGTGAGCCAGGCGTCCCGGCGTTCGGTGTCGGTGTAGAGACTGTTGCCGCAGTCCACGACGATGTCCCCGGGTTCCAGCAAGGGGATCAGCTGTTCGATCACCGCGTCCACCGGTGCGCCGGCCTGCACCATGATCAGCACCTTGCGGAGGCACGAGAGGGCGCTCACGAAGTCCGCCAGCGTGTCGGCCCCCGTCAAGGCCTTGCCGGCATGCTGGGCGACAAAGCCTTGCGTCACGCTCAAGGTGCGGTTGTAGACCGCCACCCGAAAGCCGCGGCTCTCGATGTTCAACACCAGGTTCTGGCCCATCACCGCCAGGCCGATCAGGCCGATGTCGCATTCAGCGCTCATCGTGTCAGAGTCCAAGAGGGTGAGGCACGGGTGGGCGCAGCAGGCCATAGTGGCCGACACCCAGCAATAGGATTCTAATCAGGCGCCAGCCGCCCAAACGCCCGACCCGGGAGAAAGCCGGAGGTCGGGCGCCGGGGTGGCGCCGATGTGGCCGCTCAGGCCTTCTTGGCCAGGCCGGCAGCGGTCATTGCCGCGCCCATGGCGCGGTCGCCATCAGCCATGAAGCGGGTAAAGCCTGCCGGGTCGGACCAAGTCGTGCCGAAGCCGCGGTTGCGCATGAAGTCCTGGAACTCGGCCGAGTCGTAGGCCTTCTTCAACTCGGCGGTGAGGCGGTTCGCGACGGCGGGGGGCAGGCCATTGGGCCCTGCGATGCCGCGCCAGGCGCCCACCGAGTAGTTGATGCCCAGCGTCTCGTTGAGCGTGGGCACATCCTTGAAGGCCGGGTTGCGCTGCGGCGCCATCACCGCGAGGCTGATGGCCTTGCCGGCGTCCAGCATGGCCTTGGCCTCGGGCACCGAGCAGGTGACGATGTCCACGCCCCCCGCGGCCAGATCCTGCATGGCCGGCGCCGCGCCGTTGGAAGGCACCCACTGCACGTGGTTGGGCTGCAGACCCATGGCCTGAAGCCAGCCGATGAGCGCCAGGTGCCAGATGCCGCCCTGCCCGGTGCCCGAGGCCTTGAACTTGCCCGCCGGTGCCGCCTTGATCGCATCTGCCAGGGCCTTGATGTTCTTGTAGGGCGAGCCTGCATTCACCTGCACGCCGGGCGGGTCCACGTTCATCAGGGCCAGCGGCGTGTAGCTGGTGGGCTTGAGATCGGTCAGGCCCTGGTGGTGCATCATCGTGATTTCCACGGTGATCATGCCAATGGTGTAGCCATCGGGCGGCGCCGTGGCGATGGCCGAGTGGCCCACCACTCCCGAACCCCCTGTGCGGTTGACCACGTTGAAGGGCTGGCCCAGGTTCTTCTCCAGGATGGCCGCCACGATGCGTGCGGTGGCGTCCGTGCCGCCGCCAGCGCCCCAGGGGCACACCACCGTCACCGGACGGTTGGGCCAGGCGCCTTGCGCGTGGGCGGCGGCCGGCAACAGCGAGCCCAGCCCTGCTGCGGCCAGCCCTCCCAGGACGGTCCGGCGATCGGTGGTTCTGTTCATGGTCTTCGTCTCCTCGTGGTTGGGGCGGATGCCCGTTCATCGACGCTGGGATGCTTGTACCACCCCGCCAGAAGCAGCGTCAACGGTGGTTTCACGGCCTGTCTGGGCCTCGGCTCAGCGCCCGCTGCGGATCCCCCCCCGCCATGGCACCGCCGCCATGGAGACCTCGACCTCGTGGCGTTGAGGACACCCCAGCCGCCCGCCGAATCGGGTGCACTTCAGAGAGGCGGCGTGGCAAGCGAAGCGCGCCGCCTCGGCCACGCACTGGCCCTCTGCCAGGGCCAGCGCGAAGGCCCCGTGGAACACGTCGCCCGCAGCCAGCGTGTCCAGCACCGGCACGGCGGGAGCCGGCACGCGATGGACGGCGCCGCCCTCCCACCAGGCATAGCCGTCCGCACCACAGGTGGCGCCGACATGCCCGGTGTGGCCCTGTGCCACCTCGTGCAGCGCGGTCTCCACAGTCGGCGCGCCCGTGAAGGCCAGCAGGCCGGCGTCGGAAAACACGGCGTGGGTGGCCAGTGGCACCAGACGGCCGAGAACCCCTGACCCAGCGATCTCCCCATCCAGCATGCAAGGCACGCCCACAGCACGCGCGGCACGCATGGCGGCCTCCGCACCCTCGGGCCAGCGGACATCGCACAGCACCATGTCGGCACCTGTGAGGTGCTGCAGCGGCAGCCAGTCAGCCGACGCGTCCACAGCGGGATCGTGAAAGGGCACGACCAGGCGCTCTCCGCGCGCGTCGACGATCACGGTGGCCTGCGAGGTGGCGCTGCCGGGCACGGCGCGCAGTCCGCTCACGTCCAAGCCCTCGGCCTGCAGCACGGCGCGTGCCGCCCTGCCGGGCTCGTCGTCGCCGCAGCGCGCCCAGACGCCGGCGCGACCGCCCAGCCTGGCGAAGGCGCAGGCGGCCGACAGGGCCATGCCGTCCACCACCTCCACCAGGCGGCGGGCCATCACCTTGGCCGGCAGCGACGGCACGGCCTCGACCTGGAAGATGCGCGTGGCGCAGAGGGCGCCCACGGCGATAGCCCGTGGGGGAGTAGAGGAGACGCTCATCGGCCCGGCGAGCAGCCCCGCAGAACCGAGAGGGCGGGCCGAGGTCCGTTGTTCATGTCGCTCATGCAGAGCGCGCGGACATGAAAGCCGCAGCCTGCCGGGCCAGCGCGGTGATGGCGGGATAGTCTCGGGCTGCCACCAGCGCCCGAGGAGTGACCCAGCTGCCCCCCACCGTCGGGCAGCTGCGCAAGGCCAGGTACTGCGGAATATGCTCGGGCTTGATGCCACCCGTGGGGCAAAAGCGGGCACGCGGGAAGACGCCCTGCAGGTGCTCGATCTGCTGCACGCCCTGCAAGCCATTGGCTGGGAAAAGCTTGAGCGCCTCGAAACCCCAGGCCATGGCAGACATCACCTCGCTGGCCGTCCACACGCCGGGCAAGAGCGGCAGTTGCAGCCGCACCGCGGCCTGCGCAAGATCCGGCACCAGGCCGGGGGTGACGCCGAACTGCGCGCCAGCGTCCAGCGCTCGCTGCACGTCGGCGGCGCACAGCAGCGTGCCCGCGCCGACGGTGGCTTCCGGGACATGCCGGCGCACGGCCTCCACCGCCTGCAAGGCCGCAGGCGTGCGCAGCAACACCTCGAAGACCGTCACCCCGCCCTCCACCAGCGCCCGCGCCACGCCCACGGCGGTGTCGGCCTCGTGGATCCAGATGATGGGCATGACGGGCGTACGCGCCAGCAGATCCAGCATGCCCTGTGCACTGCGGTGCAGATCCTTGAGTTGACTTGCCGGGACCTGGACCATGGCGCCGTTCATGCGCGGGCCTTGCGCATCCCGGCCAGCGCGCGCCAGGCCATGACCAACCACACCAGCAGCGTGAGCGCTCCCAAGGTGCCGGCGATCGGGCGGGTGAAGAACACGGTGGGGTCACCGTCGGCCTTCATCATCGAGGTCAGGAAGCTCTGCTCCAGCAGTTCGCCCAGCACGATGCCCAGCACCAGCGGCGCCACCGGAATACCGTTCTCCTCCATCAGCCAGCCGACGATGCCGAAGATGAGCATCACGAGGATGCCGTAGGGGCTGTTGGTGATGGCAAACGAACCCACGATGCAGAACAGCAGGATCACCGGCAGCAGGATGTTGCGCGGCGCGCGCAGCAGCTTGCCCGCGCCCTTGATGGCCGCCCAGCCCAGCGGCAGCATCAGCAGGTTGGCCAGGATGAAGATCATGAACACCGCATAGATGAACTGCGGGTTCTGCAGGAACACCGTGGGGCCGGGGTTCATGCCCTTCATATAGAGCACGCCGATCACGATGGCGGTGATGGAATCGCCAGGGATGCCAAAGACCAGGGCTGGGATCCAGGCACCGCCCAGCGCCGAGTTGTTGGACGAGGTGGACTCCACCACGCCCTCGACATGTCCTGTGCCGAACTTCTCGGGCTCTTTCGAGAAGCGCTTGGCCATGGCATAGGAGACCCAGGCCGCGATGTCGGCGCCGGCACCGGGCAACGCCCCGATGGCCGTGCCGACCACCGAGCCGCGCAGGAAGTTACGCCAGTAGCGCCGGGCGACCTCGCCTATGCCTCGGAACAGGGCCCCCACCTTCTCCTGCACCAGGGCGCGCGTGTCGGTGCTGGCCAGAGCGCCGCGCAGCAACTCGCTCACCGCGAAGGCCCCGATCATGGTCGGAATGAAACTGATGCCCGACATCAGATCCACGCTGCCGAAGGTGAAGCGCGGGTGGCCCGCCACCGGGTCCATGCCTACGCAGCCGATGCCCAGACCGATCAGCATGGACAGCACCGCGCGGGTGCGGCCGCTCGCGGTGATGAGGGTGGCGCAGCTCAAGCCCAGACATGCCAGCCAGAAGTACTCGAACGAGGAGAAATTTAACGCCGCCTCGGCCAGGATGGGGGCCGCACCGATCAGAACGATCACGCCCACCAGGCCGCCCGCCACCGAAAAGACGAGATTCACCCCGAGGTTGAGCTCGAGCTGGCCCTTGCGCGCCATGGCGTAGCTCTCGTCGGTGTAGGCGGCCGAGGCCGGGGTACCTGGCATTCGAAGCATCGCGCCAGGGATGTCGCCGGCAAAGATGGCCATGGTGCTGGCCGTGACGATGGCGCCCAGGGCGGGCACAGGCGGCATGAAGAAGGTGATGGGCACCAGCAGCGCGGTGGCCATGGTCGCCGTGAGTCCGGGGATGGCCCCGACGAAGAGGCCGAAGACGGCGGAACCCACCACCACGGTGATGACATACGGGTCGAAGACCAGACCGGCCGCTGCCGCGATGGCGCTCACACGATCTCCATCAACCGCCGGCGATCAGCTGCATGAACCAACCCCGCGGCAAGGGCACGCGCATCAGCGTGCCGAAGAACCACTGCACCAGTCCCGCCACCATCACGCCGGTCAGCGCGGCCCACCACCAGCGGACGCCGTTCCACAAGCACAACCCGCCCACGATCAGGGCCGCAGTGGGCAGGAACCCCAGCTGATGCGCGAACAGCAGGTAGAACACCACCGCCAGGGGCATGGCCAGCAGGGCCAGCCAGCCTTGCACGCGGCGCAGGGGCGGACTGATCGAGATCCAGGGCAGCCCAGAGCGCCAGCCCCGCAAGGCGATGATCAATCCGCAGGCGGCAATGCCCAGCGCGATGAGACGCGGGAACAGCGAAGGGCCGTACTTCTGGCCCGGCATGTCGGGGAAGGTGAAGGTGTAGCCAAAGAAGGCGGCAGCCACCGCCACCAACAGGGCGCCGAGCAGGGTGTCGTGCAAACGCATGGACCGTGATGCCGCCAACCGCTCAAGCTGAACCGCAGCGGCGGTTGCTTACAGAGGCGGGGGCAAGCGGCATGGAGATTCCTCAGGTATCCCGGCCAGTGCAGACCGGTGGATTCATCGTTCCATCGCCCCCGAAGCGTGACAATCCGTGAAAACCATCAGCGCCTCATGATGTCTTCTGTGCCGTCTGCCAAGCCCCGCCCACTTGACCCCCGTCAAGCCCTGTTCGACCCGGGCGAACCCGTGCCCGTGCCGCTGCCCGTGTGCGACCACTACGCCGGCGTGGAGGTGCGCATGCGCAAGAGCCTGGCGTTGCAAGCTGAACTTGGGCCGGTGTTCGATGTCACGCTGGACGGCGAGGATGGGGCTCCGGTGGGCGGCGAGATCGAGCACGCCCACCTCATCGCCGAGCTGGTGGCCTCGCCGGCCAACCGTTTCGGGCGCGTGGGCGCCCGCCTGCAGCCCGTGGACCACCCGCGGTTCGAGGAGGTGGTGGACCTGCTGGTGCGCCGCGTGGGCAGCCGACTGCCCTACCTGATGATCCCCAAGCCCCGCGGCGCGGCCGACATCGCGCGCGCAGCCGCCTGCATCGACGCCGCCAGTGCCCGGCACGGCTTGCAACCCCTCATCCCGCTGCACGCACTGGTGGAAACCCACGGCGCGCTGCGCGAGGTGCAGGCCCTGGCGGCGCACCCGCGCGTCGAGTCGCTGTCCTTCGGCCTGATGGACTTCGTCAGCGCGCACCGAGGCGCCATACCCCTGTCGGCCATGAGTGCCACCGGTCAGTTCGACCACCCGCTGGTGGTGCGCGCCAAGCTCGAGATCGCCGCAGCTTGCCACGCGCACGGCAAGACCCCCTCGCACGGCGTGGTCACGGAGTTCAAGGACCAGGAGGCCCTGCGAACAGCAGCCGAGACCGCCAAGGACCTGCTGGGCTACACCCGCATGTGGAGCATCCACCCCGGCCAGGTGCGCACCATCGTCGAGGCCTTCGCGCCGACCGCGGCCGAGACCGAGCAGGCCGGGGAGATCCTGCTGGCGGCCCAGGCCGCCCAATGGGCCCCCATCCGCCACCAGGACACCCTTCACGACCGCGCCAGCTACCGCTACTTCTGGCACGTGCTGGAGCGGGCCCACCGCACGGCCTCAGGTGGCGGCACCACCCTGCCAGCCGAGGTGCGACAGGCCTTCTTCGGCACGCCCCAGCCCTGACAGGGGTCATGAAAAATCGCTTGGCAAGTCTTATATAAGACATAAAATACTGGTAAACCCGAGGAGAACACCATGCTCGCTGCCTACCGTCAACACGCCGCCGAACGCGCCGCGCTCGGCATTCCCGCGCTGCCGCTGAGCGCCCAGCAGACCGCCGAGCTGATCGAGCTCATCAAGAATCCGCCTGCGGGCGAGGGCGCTTTCCTGCTGGACCTGCTCACCCACCGCGTGCCTCCGGGCGTGGACGACGCCGCCAAGGTCAAGGCCAGCTTCCTGGCCGCCGTGGCGCATGGCGACCTCACCGTGGCCCTGCTCCCGCGCGAAAAGGCCACCGAGCTGCTGGGCACCATGGTGGGCGGCTACAACGTGCACCCGCTGATCGAACTGCTGGACGACCCCAGCACCGGCCCCGTGGCCGCGCAGGCGCTGAAGAAGACGCTGCTGATGTTCGACTTTTTCAACGACGTGGCCGAGAAGGCGCGCGCCGGCAACGCGCTGGCCCAGGCCGTGATGCACAGCTGGGCCGACGCCGAGTGGTTCACCAGCCGCCCCGAAGTGCCCAGGTCCATCACCGTATCGGTCTTCAAGGTGGGCGGCGAGACCAACACCGACGACCTGTCCCCCGCCCCTGACGCCTGGAGCCGTCCCGACATCCCGCTGCACGCCCTGGCGATGCTGAAGAACACGCGCCCCGGCATCACGCCAGAGGAAGACGGCAAGCGCGGGCCGATTGCCTTCATCGAGGAACTGAAGCAACGCGGCCACCTGGTGGCCTACGTCGGCGACGTGGTGGGCACCGGCTCCAGCCGCAAGAGCGCCACCAACAGCGTGATCTGGCACACCGGCCAGGACATCCCCTTCGTGCCCAACAAGCGCTTCGGCGGCGTCACGCTGGGCGGCAAGATCGCCCCCATCTTCTTCAACACGCAGGAAGATTCCGGCGCGCTGCCCATCGAGGTGGATGTCAGCGCCCTGGAGATGGGCGACGTCATCGACATCCTGCCCTACGACGGCAAGCTCGTGAAGAACGGTGCCACCGTGGCGCAGTTCCAGATCAAGAGCGACGTGCTGTTCGACGAGGTGCGCGCCGGCGGGCGCATCAACCTGATCATCGGCCGCTCGCTCACGGCCAAGGCACGCGAGTTCCTGGGCCTGAGCGCTTCCACCGCGTTCCGGCTGCCGCAACCGCCCGCCGCCACCACCGCAGGCTTCACGGTAGCGCAGAAGATGGTGGGCCGTGCCTGCGGTCTGCCCGAAGGCCAGGGCGTGCGCCCGGGCACCTATTGCGAGCCCCGCATGACCAGCGTGGGCAGCCAGGACACCACCGGTCCGATGACGCGCGACGAGCTGAAAGACCTGGCCTGCCTGGGTTTCTCGGCCGACCTGGTGATGCAGAGCTTCTGCCACACCGCCGCCTACCCCAAACCGGTGGACGTGAAGACGCACCGCGAACTGCCCGCCTTCATCAGCAACCGCGGCGGGATCTCGCTGCGCCCGGGTGACGGCGTCATCCACTCTTGGCTCAACCGCATGCTGCTGCCCGACACCGTGGGCACGGGTGGCGACAGCCACACGCGCTTTCCCATTGGCATCAGCTTCCCGGCCGGCTCGGGCCTGGTGGCCTTCGGTGCCGCCACCGGCGTCATGCCGCTGGACATGCCCGAGAGCGTGCTGGTGCGCTTCAAGGGCCAGATGCAGCCCGGCATCACGCTGCGCGACCTGGTGCACGCCATCCCGCTGTTCGCCATCAAGCAAGGTCTGCTGACGGTGGCCAAGCAGGGCAAGAAGAACGAGTTCTCCGGCCGCATCCTGGAGATTGAGGGCCTGCCAGACCTGAAGGTCGAGCAGGCTTTCGAGCTGTCCGATGCCAGCGCCGAGCGCAGCGCGGCGGGCTGCACCATCAAGCTCAACAAGGAGCCGGTGATCGAGTACCTCAACAGCAACATCGTGCTGCTGAAGAACATGATCGCCCAGGGCTATGAGGACAAGCGCAGCCTGGAGCGCCGCATCCACAAGATGCAGGAGTGGCTGGCCGCTCCCCAGCTGCTGGAAGCCGACGCGAATGCCGAGTACGCCCACGTGCTGGAGATCGATCTGGCAGACATCAAGGAGCCGATCCTGTGCTGCCCGAACGACCCCGACGACGCCAAGTTCCTGTCCGAGGTGGCCGGCGCCAAGATCGACGAAGTCTTCATCGGTTCTTGCATGACCAACATCGGCCACTTCCGCGCCGCCAGCACGCTGCTGGCCGGCAGGGGCGAGATCCCGGTCAAGCTGTGGGTGGCCCCGCCCACCAAGATGGACCAGTCCGAGCTCATCAAGGAAGGCCACTATGCCAATTTCGGCAGTGCCGGTGCGCGCACCGAGATGCCCGGCTGCAGCCTGTGCATGGGCAACCAGGCCCAGGTGAAGGAAGGCGCCACCGTGGTGTCCACCAGCACGCGCAACTTCCCCAACCGTCTGGGCAAGAACACCAACGTGTACCTGGCCTCGGCCGAACTCGCGGCCATCTCCTCGCGCCTGGGCCGCCTGCCCTCGGTGGCGGAATACCACGCCGACATGGGCGTGATCAACAAGGACGCCTCCAAGGTCTATCGCTACATGAACTTCGACCAGATCGAGGAGTACGCCGACGTGGCCAAGGAAGTGGCGGTCTGAGTTCGCTGCCGCAGGCAAGGGCCGTCACCGACGGCCCTTTTTCTTTGCAGGGCTGCCACGTGGCCACCGTCAGAGAAGTTCGGTATCGTTGAACCTGACTGATCAGCATCCACCGAAGAAGGCCTCGATGAACGCTCAACAAAACGAACGCCTGACCCGTACAGGCCCCGGCACCGCCGGCGACGCCCTGCTGCGCCGCTGCTGGCAACCCGTGGCCCTGGTCGACGAGTTCGACCCCGCCACCGACCCGCGCATGGCGCAGCGTCCGCTGAAGGCCGTGCGCGTAATGGGCCAGGACCTGGTGCTGTTCCGTGACGAAGCCGGGAACTGGGGCCTGCTGGACCGGGACTGCCCCCACCGCGGTGCCGACCTGGCCTACGCCCGCCACGAGGGCGACGGCCTGCGCTGCCCCTTCCACGGCTGGAAGTTCGACGCCACGGGCCGCTGCCTGGACACCCCGGCCGAGCCACTGGGCAGCCGCTTGCACGAGCGCGTAAGCCAGCGCCAATACCCCGTGGTGGAGCGCAGCGGTGTGCTGTTCGCCTGGCTGGGCGAGCCGGGCACGCAGCCGCCCTTCCCCCGCTACGACTGCTTCGAGGCCCCGGGCTCCCACACCTTCGCCTACAAGGGCCTGTGGCACTGCAACTGGCTGCAGGGCTTCGAGGTGGGCATCGACCCCTGCCACACCTCGTTCCTGCACCGCTTCCTGAACGACGCCTCGCTGGCATCGGTGGGCGACAACGCCGGCGCGAGGCAGTTCCGCAGCGCCAGCCTGGGCGAGGTCAACGGCGAGGCCTGGCCCATGTCGCGCATCATGCGGGAGTTCCACCGCCCCGAACTCTCCAGCGAGCCCACGCCCTGGGGCCTGCGCATCACCACGCTGCGGCGCATGACGGAAGAATTGACGCATGTGCGCGTGACGCACGAGATCTTCCCGCAGACCTTCTGCATCCCGCTGTCACCCACCATGACCATCACGCAATGGCATGTGCCGGTGGACGACACGCACACCTACTGGTTCGCCTTCTTCACGAGTTACGACAAGCCCGTGGACAAGCAGGCCATGCGCGACCAGCGCGCGCCCTTCATCCCCCCGCCGCTGTACGTACCCAAGGCCGGACGCCACAACGACTGGGGCTTCAACCCCGAGGAACAGCGCACGCGCACCTTCCTGGGCATGGGCGAGGAGGACATCAACGTGCACGACCAGTGGGCCGTGGAGAGCATGGGCGCCATACAGGACCGCACGCGCGAGCACCTGGGCACCAGCGACAAGATCATCATGACCCACCGTCGCCTGCTGCTCAAGGCCATGGACGAAGTGAAGGCCGGCGGCACCGCGCCCTTCAGCGCCGACCCCGCCACCGCCGCCCAGCAGGTGGGCGGGCCGGACGCGGTGGACGGCATTGCCCCGGCGGGAACCTGGAGCGCCTGGTGGAAGGCGCAGGCTGAAGCACGCAGGCAGGGCTCGCCGTGGTCGGCGCAGCCCACCTCCCCCTCCATTCCGCAGGCTGCGGGCCATCCCACCTTGACCACGACATGATCACCCTCCACCTGCAACACACCGGCCCGGGCGGTCGCGTGACCGGCTACGAGATCACCGGCAAACCCGGCGAGAGCCTCATGCAGGCGGCCGTGGCCGCGGGCGTGGACGGCATCGCCGCCGACTGCGGCGGCCTGCTCACCTGCGCGACCTGCCACGTGGTGGTGGCGGAACCCTGGCGCTCCGCCCTGCCCCCTGTGGCCGCTGAGGAAAACACCATGCTGGACTTCACCGCCACCACGCGCTGCGAAGGCAGCCGCCTGAGCTGCCAGATCGTGCTGAGTCCAGCGCTGGACGGGATGATGGTGGAGTTGCCGAAGAGTCAGTATTGAACATGGCGGCGCGGTGCGCAGTGGCGCGCAAGAGTGCTGCCCCGAGATGAGTGACACTGAGAGCGCTGTGAAAACCATCGTCAACACGCCCGATGAGAAGACGGCTCCAGACGCCCATGTGACCGACCAACTGCGGTCTGCCTTGACAGGCTTTCCGGGTCTGGAGCTGGTACTTCTGTTTGGATCTCTGGCGCGCGGGCACGCCCCGCCGGACAGCGATGTCGACATCGCCGTGCAAGCCGACCACCCCCTTTCCGCGCAGGAACGGATGGCCTTGATCGACGCCGTGTCACGAACCCTGCAGCGGCCTGTGGATCTGGTCGATCTGCGCACCGCGGGTGAACCCACCAAGGGCCAGGTGGTGCGCCACGGCCGGCGCGTCCTGGGCAGCAGCGCGGCGCACGGCCGCCTCATCTACACCCAGCTCGTCGATCAGGCGGACTTCGGACCGCTGCGCCGTCGAATCCTGGAGGAAAGGCGGATAGCGTGGACAGCGAAGTAGTCGAGCAGAAGTTGGAGTCCTTGCGCCGATGCGTGCAGCGTGTGGCCGACAAATGCCCCGACGACGCCGAGACCTTGGCGCGTGAAGTGGACCTCCAGGACATCGTCACACTGAACCTCAGCCGAGCGGTACAGATGTGCGTGGATGTGGGTGCGCACATGATCGCGTCGACCGAGACGCCTGCCCCGGCGACCATGGGCCAGACGTTTGAATTGCTGAGCCAGAAGGGCATCCTCCCTGAGGCGTTGGCGACTCGCCTGCAGCGCGCAGTGGGCTTCCGCAACATCGTCATCCACAACTACGAAGCCATCGATTGGCAGGTGGTGCATGCCTTGGCACGGGATCACCTGGGTGACTTCGCCGCCTTTGCTCGCGCCATCGTGGAGCACCTCGGCAAGCAGGGCGCAACCTGAGCAACGACCTGCACCCCTCCTGTGCGGCGTTGTCCTTGCTGTCTATCGATCGCAGCGATGCTTGCCGACCCAACGATCCGGGCAAGATCTCGCGAAGCCTCGGTCTGATCAAGGGGCGGATAGGCCGGGACCGACGGCGACTTGCGTTGCCACCCGCCGTTCTGCGTCAACTCAGGCCTTAGCCTTTGGCCAATTGCTCAAGCGCCTGACTTGAAAGCCGGAACGACAGGCGATCTTCCACCTGTTGGCCGCCAAGCGAGTTGTAGAAGCTGATACCTTTCGGATTGGACGCCCTGACATTCCAGTCCATCCGCCCGCAACCTGAGCGAATGGCGTATTCCGCAGACCACTGCATCAGGAGCTTGCCGACGCCTGCACCCCGGTAAGTGGAGCGGACGTAGAGCTCCTTCAGAAGGCACTGCCTGCGATGCGCTGGGCTTGCGTCGACCAGCGAGTGCATCAGCACCAGTGCTGCGAAGCCCAACACCTGATCGTTCTCGTCAACGGCCACAGGCAAACACAGACCGACCTGTTCCAGCAGGTTCTCGCGCAGGTGGGCTCGAATCTCTTCCGGCGAGGCGGTTGGCGGCTGGTTGTAGAAGGCATGCAGCTCAATCAGCAGCGTGACAAACGACTCATGAAGATCCGGCGACACGGGCTTGACAGCAATTTGCATGGCTTTCTCAGCCTGTGTGAACGTGAGGCGGGTCAAGCCGGGCGTTTCAAGTCCGGTCAGCCCAGGTATTCAACGTGGAGGCTCCGCTCCGCATCTGTTGCCAATAGCGTGCTCAGGCCCCGGTCCAAGGTCAACAGCTTCATGCCTTCGCGAATGGCAGTCGTCAGCAGATAGGCATCAGTCACCTGTCGATGGCCAACGACTCCGCCCGTGCAGCATGCCAGCACATCAGTGAAGTCAAAGTCCAGAGCCACCAAACGGTGGCCGGGGTGTGCCAGGTTGCGCTCAAGCGCAAGCGCAAGTTCAGCAACGGTCGCGCCTGTGGCCAAGGAGGGCTGGCTGAGCACACGAATGAAGCCTGCCTGGGTCAGTGCGCAGGTAGCCCAGCCGGCCCGGCCGTTGCGCCTGAACCAGGTCGCCATCTCGCGATGACGCTCATGGCCTTCCCACCCGAGAGCGATCAGCGCGTTGACGTCCAGCAGCCGTGCACTCACAAGTCAGCCGTCAGGACAGATCCTCGATCATTTGCTTGACCTTTGCTGAACCGACCTTGGGCTTGTCGGGCGGTGCAGCAATCACCCAGAGATCGCCCTTCTTCTTCAAGCCAACGGGGGGTACGCTTGCACGCCGGATCAACTCCGACACTGCTTTGCCCAGGCGCAAGGAGCGCGCTTGAGCATAGTTCTGAGCCAACGCAGCAGCGTCGTCATCCAGGGTGAAGGTGGTTCGCACTAGCGGCTCCGCGACAATTCATAAAGTCGTATTCAGTATAGACAGTATAGACCTCGCTGCATCAAAAGGTTGCAGCTGCATCACATCTGCCCACCCTCACTGCACCACCACCGGCACCTCCATGGCCGGAAGGGAATTGCGGCTGCGGCCGGAGCGCAGCGCGCCGTCGCTCATGACCAAACCCACGCCGGGCAGGTCGCCGAGCTTGACGCCTTCCAGCAGGGTGCGGCTGGCGGTGTGCAGGGCGCGGTCCAGGAACATGAAATCAGCGGCGCGCCCGGGCTCGATCAGGCGGATTCCCGTTGGACGATCTCGAAACCGAGGTCCATGTGGGTGGGGCCAAGCCCGTTTCCATCGAGTTGGTCAAGCAGGACCTGGGCTGCGCTGGCCCCGATCTCGCGACCGGGAATCCGCACGGTCGTGAGCGCGGGTGACGTGTGCGCGGCGACGTCGAAGTCACCAAAGCCGAGGATGGACAGCGCCGCGGGCACTGCGAGCCCACGGTCGGCCGCCGCCCGCAAGGCAGCAGTCGCGAGCGCGTCATTGGCGCAGAACAGGGCGTCGGTGTGCGGATGGGCATCCAGCAGCGCGAGGACCGCAGCGTGACCGGCGGATGCGCTCATGCCGTCTTCAACAAAGGCAGTGACTGGCGCGGCAACGCCAGCGGCTCGCGCCGTTTCGCGCAGACCGCGCAACCGCTTGCCCGAGCGGCCCTCGCGCCCGGGCCGCGATCCCAGAAAGGCCCAGTGACGCCGTCCGCGCTGCGCAAAGTACCGGCCAGCTTCGCGACCAGCGGCCACGTTGGAGAAGCCCACCACGCTGCCGATCGGCTGCGCCGTGAGGTCCCAGACCTCCACCACGGGCAGATCATGACGAGCGAGCAGTTCGCGCGTCGCGTCGTCGTGCTCCACACCGGTCAGCACCAGCGCGTCAACGCGTCGGCCCAGAAAGCTGCGCACCAGCGAGGCCTCGGTCCGCAGGTCGTAGCCGCTGTCGCCGATCATCAACTCGTACCCGGCCCCGCGCAACACCGAGGCGAGACCGTGAACGGTACTCGCATAGACCGAGTTCATCAGGGTGGGCACGATGGCCGCAATGATGTGACTGCGACGGGTGGCCATCGCGCTGGCCGCGCTGTCGGGCAGGTAGCCGAGTTGTGCCACCGCGCGCTGTACCGCCTGCAGGGTGAGCGGGGCGACCTGCTCGGGGCGGCGCAGTGCCCGCGATACCGTCATGGTCGACACGCGCGCCAGGCGCGCAACCTCCACCAGCCTCGCGGGCGTGCTGCGCACATCGTCGGCGGTGCCCAAAGGGGCGGGTTCACCCGAGGTGCCCAATGCTGCAGTGCGTCTTGACATGGTTCCAAGACTAACGCAGACTGGCTCGAAATTGTTAGCGCTAACAGTTGCACGCATATCAGACATGGACGCCAAGACCCTTTCACCGCAGCAGGTTGATTTCTATCGACAGGAGGGCTATCTCGTCGTGCACGACGTGCTGGCTGCACCGGAGCTTGACCGCCTGCGCGCCGCCACGGACGAACTCTTGGCCGGGGCTCAGGGCCTGGCTGAGAACACCGCCCTCTACGACCTGGAAGACACCCACACACCCGACGAGCCCAGGGTGCGCCGTCTGAAGTTGCCGCACAAGCACCACCCGGCCTTCGCCGACCTGATCCGCAGCCCCAAGGTGCTGGCCTTGCTCACGCCACTGCTGGGTCCTTCGGTGCGGATGCACACCTCCAAACTCAACCTGAAGTCTGCCGCGTACGGCGCACCGGTCGAGTGGCATCAGGACTGGGCCTTCTACCCCCACACCAACGACGATGTGCTGGCCATGGGCGTCCTGCTCGATGACTTCGTACCCGACAACGGGCCGATGATGGTCGTGCCTCGTACGCACTTCGGGCCGATCCACGACCATCACCACGGCGGGGTGTTCGCTGGCGCGATCGATCCTGCCGGCATCGCGGACGAGATCGACCGGGCAGTACCGCTGATCGCGAGGGCAGGCTCGATCACGCTGCATCACGCCCGCCTGATCCACGGCTCGGCGCTGAACACCTCCAGGCGTGCGCGCACCTTCCTGCTGTACGAGGCGATGGCTGCCGATGCCTGGCCGCTGGCAGGTGGGCTCTTCGGCAGCCTGGAGGAGTTCGATGCGCGAATGCTCTGCGGCGAACCCACGTTGCAGCCGCGCATGACGGCCGTACCCATCCGGATGCCGTTTCCCAAGGCGCCTGAGTCGGCATCGCTGTACCAGTCGCAGAAGTACATGGCCAATCGTTTCTTCGAAGTCGCCCGCTAGTGGCGGCTCGCCCCGCGCCGGGCTCGCACGGGCCCGGATACGGTCCACCAGCAAGTCGGGCATGTCCCGCAAGGAGAAGATGATGAGGAGACATTGGATCAAGGCCCTCGCACTGAGCGCGGTGATGCTCGCGACACCGGCGGTGTACGCGCAACCCGCGCTGACCTTCGGCGGCTCGGACGCCATCGGCACCGTGATCGACCGCACCAACGCGATGTTCACGAGGCTCGTCAACGAGCGGGCCGCTGGCAAGGTCAGAGTCAACTTCATCCAGGGCGAGCAGTTGGGCAGTGACGTCCAGGTGATCGAGCAGATGATGAAGGGCTCCGTGGCGCTGTATGGCGACGTGCTCGACTGGTACGCCAACTGGGTGAAGGACTTCTCGGTGCTCGCCTGGGGCTTCACGTTCCGGGACAACGATCACTTCCAGAAGTTCCTGGATTCGCCGACGTTCGCCGCGATGGCCGAAGAACTGCGAACCAAGCAGGGGTTGCGCATCCTGGCCTCGGCCCCCACCCAGCCCCGGATCCTGTTCTCGAAGAAGGCCGTGAACACGCCGGAAGACCTGAAGGACGTCAAGATGCGCGTGCCCGAGATCAAGACCTACCTGAACCTCTGGCAGGCGATGGGCACCAAGCCTGCGCGCGTGGCTTGGGCGGAGGTGTTCCTCGGACTCAAGACGGGTGTCATCGACGCCGCCGAAGGCCCGATCGGCTCGGCCTACGCGCAGAAGTTTCACCAGGCCGCAACCAACGTGATGCTGACCGATCACCTGGTATCTTCACAGCACATCACGATCAACGAGAAGGTCTACCAGTCGCTGCCGCCGGACGTGCAGAAGATCATGGTCGACACCGCCCGTGAAGCCATCGCCTGGGGTCGCAAGGAGGCTGAAGCCGAGACCGCGGAACTGGCGAAGAAGATGGCTGCCGAAGGTGCCCGGGTGATCAGCGTCAACCGGGCGCCGTTCGCCGAGCGCGCGTTGTCCGCCGTCAAGGGCATGGAGCAGGACGGCGCCTGGTCGTCCGGCCTGTACCAGCGCATCCGCGACATCAGGTGACGCGCCCTGCCGCGTACATCCCGGGCTCCTCCCGGGACGTACGCGGTCATGATCTTTCCGCCGGACACCCCCCATGGACATGCTGCTCACCCGCTGGTGGCGGTTGCTCGAGCTGATCGGCCGCCTTGAGCGGGTGATTTGCGTCGTGCTGCTGTCAACCATCGTCGTGTCGATCACCATTCAGGTGATCACCCGCTATCTGTTCGGCCAACCGCTGGTCTGGGTGGAGGAACTTGCGGGCTACTGTTTCCTGTGGGGCGTGTTCCTCGGCGCTGCCGTGGGCATGAAGGAACTGCGGCACATCCGCATCGAGACCTTCGTCTCAAGACTGTCACCGCGGCCACAGGCGATGTGGCGCGCTCTCACGTGGGCGATCGCCACGGCGTGCTGCGTGATCATCGCAGTGCAAGCCTGGGACATCATGGACGTGGAGTCGCGCAGCCGCACCATGTCGCTGCCGATCGACCTGCCACGTCACCTCTTCTACTCCACGCCGCTGTTCGTCTGCACGGTATCGATCGCGCTCACGGGCTTGTACCTGGTGTGCGCCGAACTTGCGCTCGGCCTGGCCGGGCGTCCGGTGGACGCGCAGTTGGCACGCCTGGAGCGCGAACGGGCGGCGGCGGAGGATGACGCTCAGGCCGATGCAATCGCTGAGCGCATGGTGGCCGGCGCGCCTGCGCCGCCCGCACCGGGAACAACACGTCACGGGGAGGGCGTGCTGTGAGCGTACTGCCCATGTTCCTGGTCATGTTCGGCCTGATCGCCATCGAGCTGCCGGTGGCATTCGCGCTCGTCGCCGCCGCGCTCGCCTGGCTGCAGTTCAGTTCGCCGGTGCCGATTTCGCTGGTCGTGCAACGCATGTCTTCGGGCATCGACAGTTTTCCGCTGCTGGCGATTCCGCTGTTCGTGCTCGCAGGCAACCTGATGAACATCGGCGGCATTGCCGCACGGATCTTTGAGTTCGCGGTGGCGCTGGTGGGCCATCTGCGCGGCGGCCTCGCACAGGTCAACATCTTCGCCAGCCTGATCTTTGCCGGGATGTCAGGCGTGGCGCAGGCCGACGCCGCAGGTCTGGGCACGGTGGAGATCAAGGCGATGAAGAAGGAGGGCTTCGATGCCGCCTTCGCCGCCGCGTGCAGCGCGGCGTCGGCCATCGTGGGTCCGATCATCCCGCCGTCGGTGATCATGGTGGTGTACGGCGTGCTCGCGCAGGTCTCGATCAGCGACCTGTTTCTCGCCGGCCTGGTGCCCGGATTCATGATCGGCGGCCTGCTGATGCTGACGGTGTGGTTCCTGGTGGCCACCGGGCGCGTCCATGCGCCGGTCCAGCCGAAAGCAAATCGTCAGGCGCTGGGCCGCAGTTTCTTGCGCGCCATCCCGCCGCTGATGGCACCGGTGATCCTGGTCGTCGGCCTGCTGTCCGGGGTGGCCACACCCACCGAACTGGGCGCCATCACCGTGGTGTATGCGATAGCGCTGGGCTTTGCCTACCGCGAGCTGACGCTCAAGCGCCTGTTCGCCTGCATCAGCGAGACCGCAGTGACCAGCGGCGTGTTGGTGTTCATCATGGCCGCCGCGGTGCCCTTCGGCTGGGCGATTGCGGTCAACAACGTGCCGGCACAGCTGGCCGCCTGGTTGCTGGAAATCACCACCAATAAGTGGCTGATCCTCGCCATGATCAACGTGCTGCTGCTGGTCATCGGCTGCCTCATGGAGACCACCGCCATCCTGCTGATTGCGGTGCCGACCTTCCTGCCGCTGGTCATGCAGCTGGGCATCGATCCGATCCACTTCGGCCTCATCATCATCCTGAACCTGCTGATCGGCGCGACCACCCCACCCTTTGGTGTGCTGCTGTTCATCGCGCAGGACATCGCCAAGGTCAGTTTTGGTGCCTTGGTGCGCGCCATCCTGCCGTTCTACGTACCGCTGGCCATCGCGCTGCTGATGATCACCTACTGGCCCGACCTGTCGCTGTGGCTGCCGCGGATGTTGAAGTGACGTGGCGGGCGCGGCGCCTCAGAGATGTGCGCGGTGATGCCGCAGGTGGTCTTCGATGAAAGTCGACACGAAATGGTAGCCATGGTCGTAGCCCGGCTGAAGACGCAGGTGCAGCGGGACCTTGGCGGCCGCGAAAGCCTGCTCGAGCAGCTCGGGGCGCAGCTGGGTGGCGAGGAAGGGGTCGGCCTCGCCCTGGTCCACCAGGATGGGCGGGCCTGACCAGCCACGCGACTGCACCAGCGCCGTGCTGTCGTACGCTGCCCAGGCAGCGCGGTCCTGCCCAAGATAGCCCGCAAGCGCCTTTTCACCCCACGGACAGCGCATGGGCGCTGCAATGGGCGCGAACGCTGACACACTGCGGATCCATCCCGGCATGGACAGCGCCATCGTCAGCGCACCATGCCCGCCCATGGAGTGGCCCGACATCGCGGTACGTGCTCCATCCACAGGGAATTCAGCCTCGACGAGGCTGCGCAACTCCTCAGAAATGTATCGGCGCATCCGGTAATGCTGCGACCAAGGCTCGCAAGTGGCATCAACGTAGAAGCCTGCCCCGACTCCGAAGTCCCAGGTGTCTCGATCTCCCGGCAGCGTGATGCCGCGGGGGCTGGTGTCGGGAACCACCAACGCCAAGCCGAGCTCGGCCGCAACCCGCTGGGCGCCCGCCTTGGCGATGAAGTTTTCCTCGGTGCAGGTCAGCCCGGAGAGCCACCACAGCGCCGGCACACGGCCCGCATTCGCCTGCGGTGGCAGGAACAAGCCAAAGCGCATCGTGCAGCCGGTCGCATCGGACGCGTGCGACCACACCTGCTGGGCGCCGCCAAAGCAGCGGCTGTCGGAGACCTTCTTCAGCGTCATCAGAAGGTGACCACCGAGCGGATGGAGCTGCCTTCATGCATCAGGTCAAAGGCGTCGTTGATGCGCTCGATCGGCATCACATGGGTGATCAGGCTGTCGATGTCGATCTTGCCGTCCATGTACCAGTCGACGATCTTCGGCACGTCGCTGCGACCGCGTGCGCCGCCGAAGGCCGAGCCTTTCCAAACCCTGCCGGTGACGAGTTGAAAGGGCCGGGTCTTGATCTCCTGGCCAGCGCCTGCCACCCCGATGATGACGCTGACACCCCAGCCGCGGTGGCAGCACTCGAGCGCCTGGCGCATGACCTCGACGTTGCCGATGCACTCGAAGGAATAGTCCGCTCCGCCGCCGGTGAGCGCGACGAGGTGGGCCACCAGGTCACCGCCGACCTCCTTCGGATTGACGAAGTGCGTCATGCCGAACTTCTCGGCAATCGCCTTGCGAGACGGGTTGATGTCCACCCCGATGATCATGTTGGCGCCCACCATCCGGGCGCCCTGGATCACGTTCAGACCGATGCCGCCCAGGCCGAACACGACCACGTTGGCGCCCGGCTCGACCTTGGCGGTGTTGATGACCGCACCGATGCCGGTGGTCACGCCGCAGCCGATGTAGCAGATCTTGTCGAACGGCGCATCTTCGCGGACCTTCGCCAGCGCAATCTCGGGCAGCACCGTGAAGTTGGAGAACGTCGAGCAGCCCATGTAGTGGTGGATCTTGCGTCCGCCCATCGAGAAGCGGCTGGTGCCGTCGGGCATCACCCCCTGGCCTTGCGTGGCGCGGATGGCCGTGCACAGGTTGGTCTTGCGCGACAGGCAGGACTTGCACTGCCGGCACTCCGGCGTGTAAAGCGGGATGACGTGGTCACCCTTCTTCAGCGTGGTCACGCCCACCCCGACATCGACGACCACGCCGGCGCCTTCGTGGCCGAAGATCGCGGGAAACAGCCCTTCCGGATCGGCACCCGATCGCGTGAACTCGTCGGTGTGGCACACCCCGCTGGCCTTGATCTCGACCAGCACCTCCAGGGCCCTGGGCCCCTCAAGCTGCACGGTCTCGATGACCAAGGGCTTGCCCGCCTCGTACGACACCGCTGCTTTCACGTCCATCGTCTGCTCCC
The DNA here is from genome assembly GCA_021300575.1 of Rubrivivax sp. Taxonomy (GTDB): domain Bacteria; phylum Pseudomonadota; class Gammaproteobacteria; order Burkholderiales; family Burkholderiaceae_C; genus Rubrivivax. The sequence continues at coordinate 176 of JAJTDM010000039.1, read as the reverse complement.
TGCGCGGCTTGAGCGCTGTCCAAAACACCGATGTTCGGGCACGGGCGAGCGCGCTGTCAATGCATAGTCTTGTCCAACGAGGTTTGAGCCTGGAGGCGGGCCCGTGATTCCAGCGAGGAATGAGCCTGGAGGAGTGCAGAGGGGGGTGGTTTGTTGCGGCCCGTGGTGGGCTGCTG
>JAJTDM010000150.1 GCA_021300575.1 Rubrivivax sp. | reverse complement strand
GCGCCAGCTGTCACAGCGCGCCAACAAGCTCGGCATGCAACTCGTCGCCGCACCGCGGGCCGCATGAAAAACGCCTTGCGCATCAGTCACTTGAGGGGTGTTTCTTAAGAGGCTTCTCTCACGCTAGAGCAGCGCAAAGCCAACCTTCCCATTCACAAAGTCCTTAACTACCTTTAGCGCAGCGTTTATCGCCGCCTGTACTGCGGCAATACCCATTCCCTCGACTGCGGTCAGCACCGCTGATGCGGCGACCTTTTGCTGATTCAACAAGATCTTTGCCTCGGACTTGCTTATGTCATTTGTCGCTGAAGCCTCGATGATCATTCGAAGGGTGATCGCGAGCTTTTCCGTCTCAGCCTTTGCGAACTGCTTTACTGACGCAAACTTTGTCCCAAGGGATGTCTTCGCCGCCTCAAGCATTTTCTCGCCAAGATTAGTTTCGGTTACAGCAGTGTTTGTTGCCATGGTTCACTCCGGTTACTTGTTTGACTCGCCACCTTGCTTCTTCGCCAGTTCTAGCGCAAGTGCAGATCTGATAACTTGATTGATGTTCGCTTGAGCGATTTCAAGGGCAGCTCTACGCGGACCTTCTGTCTTATTGACTTCGAGGCAGTGGAGCGCCTGCAAGCTACTGAGCCTGGTTTCTTCCCCGTCCTTCAAGACTATGCCCTTCCCAGCATTCTCCTCTTCACACCGTTTCTCATCTGCCTCACCCAGCAAGACGGATGTCCGAATGTCAGACACCAGCTTCTCTGTCTTTGAGTTCTTTGGAATACTCTGTACGCGAAACTCCAAGAGGCGCAGTTTCTCGTCGAACTCCGTATAGAACTTCTTCTGTGCTGCGTAGGCATTCTTCGCCGAGCGCTTTTGCTTGTCCCACTTAGGTGTTTCTGCGGTCATCTTGGAGATGAAGCCGTCAAGTGACTGTTGTAGCGCGGTTAGCTGCTTATCGGTCTCCGCGTCGTAGTCGGAAATCAGCGTGACTGTCGAGCAGCCGGCAAGGGCCAGGGCAGCCAACACTGCGGCCAGATTCCGAGCCATGGATGCCTGTATGAGTGAGAAGTAGCCGATATGCACGTTCAGTTCTCCCCCGGGTGTTTTGATCTCAGCGCATGGCGGCCCGGTCTGCCAAGCGCTGAGCTGAGAAGCCCAACTTGTTTAACGGGATCCAGATCTGCTGGCGAACATCGGCACCTGTCTCCCAAACATCGGCGCCCTGACAAGCCCACGGCTCGCACCGGTCTTGGCTCTGGCGCCTGTTGACTGCACATTCGCCCAGTTCCGAATTCGCGGCAACAGCAGCAGCCCGTGCAGCGCCGTCCATGGGACTGATGGCGCACAGATTCGTCGAGCGCGCTGAAGGGGTACCAAGTGGAAGCTCATCTGCAAGTCCGTGCTTGTGCCCGGCAGGTGCTGGGCTGTCAATCCCCCCTTGGTTCTATTGACGGCGGGTGAACGGCAGATCAAGGCAGCGCAGCGGGCTTGTTAGCCGCCGCCGCGTCTGAGGGACGATCTGCGGCAGCCTCTGCAGGTGGGCCGCTGCGCGATCCGCACCGGCCCCCTCGCCGGCCCCTAGACTGTCGCGATGACGCTGCCTTCCTCTCCCCTGCTTCAAGACGCGCTGGATTTCGCCTGCGCCCACGAAACCCCCTGGACGCGGGACCCGGCGGCCGAGCCGCTGCGCTTTGGCGTCCACCATGAAGACCCGCCGCCGTGGAACCGGCTGCTGGGGCCGGTGCACCCGCGCGGGCCGGTGGGCGGGGTGGTGTGGCAGCACGGGCAGGAACGGGCCGCCTGGGGCGAGCCTGCACGCTCCGACCAGACCTTCAGCGTGGCCAAGACCTACCTGTGCCTGCTGGCCGGGGTGGCGCACGCGCGGGGCCTGCTGCCGGACGTGGACGCGCCGGTGGTGTCACAGCTGCCGGGCATCGGCTTTGATTCGCCGCACAACGCGCCCATCACCTGGCGCCACCTGCTGGAGCAGACCAGCGAGTGGGAAGGCACCTGCCTGGGCCTGCCCGACCAGGTGGACCGCTGGCGCAAGGTGGGGCAAGACCCGCGCCCCGCCGCCGGCCCCAAGGGCGGCGCGCGGCCGCTGCAGGCGCCCGGCAGCTACTGGGAATACAACGATGTGCGCATCAACCAGCTTTCGCTGGCGCTGTTGCACCTGTTCCGCCGTCCGCTGGAAACCGTGTTCCGCGAGGTGATCCTGCAGCCCCTGGGCGCGCAGGACGCCTTCCGCTGGCAGGCCTACGACGATGCCCACGTGACGATCGACGGCCAGCGCCTGCCCAGCGTGCCGGGGGGCACGCACTGGGGCGGGGGGGTGTCCATCAGCGCGCGCGACCAGGCCCGCGTGGGCCAGTTGCTGCTGGACGGCGGGCGCCACCAGGGCCGGGAACTGCTGCCGCCCGGCTGGGTGCAGCGCATGGGCACGCCCTGCGCCATCGCGCCCTTCTACGGCTGGCTGGTCTGGCTGAACCGGGATGGCCTGGCCTTCCCGGGCGCGTCCACGGACGCGGTGTTCATGCAGGGTGCCGGGGGGCACCTGGTCTGGGTGGACCCCGGTCTGCAGGCCGTGGTGGTGACGCGCTGGCTGGACCCGGCGCATACCGGCACGTTCGTGAAGATGGCCGCTGACGCGCTGCGCCGGGCCTGAGGCCCTGGCCACCCCGCCTACCCCGCCCACCCCGATGACCCTGCCCGATCCCGCAGCGCTGCGCCGCTCACGCGCCGCCACGCGGGTGCAGTTCCTGGTGCTGGGCGTGCTGATCGGCGCCTGGGGGGCGCACATCCCTTCGATCAAGGCGCACCACGGGCTGTCCGAGGGCAGCCTGTCCGCGGTGCTGCTGGCCGCGGCCGTGGGGGCCGTGTCTTCGCTGTTCACCGCCGGCCGCGTCATGGCCGCCCTGGGCGCGCGGCGCACCGCTGCGGGGGCGGCCGTCCTGGGCGGGGGACTGCTGGGCAGCGTGCTGGCGTTCCAGGGCCTGCCCATGACCCTGCTCTTGCTGCAAGTGGTGGCCCTGGGAGCCTGCATGTGCCTGTTCGACGTGGCCCTCAACACTGAAGGCACCACGCTGGAGCGGCTGGGTGGGCGGCCGGTGATGAGCCATCTGCACGGCATGTTCAGCGTGGGCGGCATGCTGGGTGCCGGTGCGGTGGCCGCCTTGCTGGGGGTGGGCATCGCACCCGGGGTGCAACTGTGGTCGCTGGGCCTGGGGGTGGGGCTGGTGGCCGTATGGGCCGCCCGCGGCATGCTGCAGGAAGAAGGCCGCGCCACGGTCGGGATGCCGCAGTCCGCGGCCCAAGCCCACTTTGTCTGGCCGCGCGGGCAGTTGCTCGTCATCGGCCTGCTGATCCTGGCCGGCATGACGGCCGAAGGCGCGATGTACGACTGGTGCGTGCTGTACCTGCACCAGGAGCTGGCGCAGCCGCAGGCGCAGGCGGCGCTGGGCTACGCCGTGTTTTCCGCGTCCATGGCGGCCTCGCGCTTTGCGGGCGATGCCCTGCGGGCACGCTACGACGAACGGACCTTGCTGCGTTGCGGCGCAGGCTTGGCCGCAGGGGCCATGGCGGTGGTGCTGCTCAGCGCGCACCCCGTGGTGGCGTGGGTGGGCTTTGCGCTGGTCGGGGCTGGGCTGGCGCCTGTGGCCCCCATCCTCTTCAGCGCGGCCACGCGCGTGCCCGGGGTGAGCCCGGCGGCGGCCATCGCCTCCGTCACGTCGGTGGGCTACAGCGGCTTCATGCTCGGGCCGCCGCTCATCGGCGCCCTGGCCACGGCCAGCTCGCTCACCTGGGCCCTGGGCGTGGTGGTGCTGGCCGCTGCGTTGCTGGCGCTGGGGGCAGGGCGGGTGCAAGTCCGCTGATCCCCCCATGTGGGATGCGCCAGCGCAGTCACCCTCCGCAGCCGCCGGTACCATCATCCGATGAATCAACTTGCCCTCACCCTGCAGGATGTGCAGGCTGCTGCGGCCCGCCTGGCGGGTCATGTGTTGGCCACCCCGTGCCTGGAAAGCCGCAC
>JAJTDM010000149.1 GCA_021300575.1 Rubrivivax sp. | reverse complement strand
GGGCAGCGCCCGCTGGCGGGCCTGCGCGTGCTGGACCTCACCCGGATCCTGGCCGGCCCGGCTGCGGCGCGGTGCCTGGCCGCCTACGGCGCTGACGTGCTGATGGTCAACGGCCCGCGCCAGCCCAACATCGCCGCCATCGCCGACATGAGCCGCGGCAAACGCTCGGCCCTGCTCGATCTGGACACGGACGCCGGCCGCGCCGCTCTGCACCGTCTGGCCGCCGATGCCCAGGTGTTCCTGCAGGGCTACCGGCCCGGTGCTCTGGCCCGCCACGGCTTTGGCGCCGCGGCGCTGGCCGCGGCGTACCCGGGCCTGGTCGTGGCCAGCCTGTCGGCCTGGGGCGAGACCGGGCCCTGGGCCAGCCGGCGCGGTTTCGATTCCCTGGTGCAGACGGCCACCGGCTTCAACCTCGCCGAGGCCCAGGCCGCCGGCAAGGCTGCGCCGATGGCCATGCCGGTGCAGATCCTCGACTATGCCGCCGGCCACCTGCTGGCCTTCGGCACCCAGGCCGCGCTGTGGCACCAGGCCACCGAAGGCGGCAGCTGGCAGGTGCAGGTGACGCTGGCCGGGGTGGCCGGCTGGCTGCGTGCGATGGGGCAGGACAGCGCCGGACTGGCCGCAGTGGCGCCGGATCTGACGCCGTACCTGGAGGACAGCCGCTGCGGCTTCGGCCACCTGGTGCATGCTGGCGCGCCGGTGGGCCAACTGGCCACGCTGCGCGCGCTGCGCCATGCGCCGCGCTTCAGCGCCACGCCGGCGGGGCTGGACCTGCCGGCGATGCCGCCGGGCAGCCATACGCCGGCCTGGGAGGGCGAGGCCGGTCACAGCGCCTCGCCCTGTCTGCCCGCACCGGGCCGCGCGCACTGAGCCCTGCGTCCGCCCTGGAGGCGCCGCCCATGCTCGCTGCGGTGGCCGCTGCGTGCCGCCCCCCCGCTCTACGGGCCGGCCTCGCTGGGCTGTGGCATCCGTACGCGATGAACCGCCAGGACTTCCGTCTGGTGAGTTGCGCCCAACGGTCGGACCATCAATCCAGCGCGAAAGTCGTCTTGCCAGCACCCTTGGGGCCGGCGACGATCCAGCCTGGCCGGTCTCACCGTCGTTCGGACGTGTTTGCAAGCGCGTCGAGCGCGCGGGCCAGCGCCCCGGCCAGCAGGGCAACATCGGCGTTCGGGTTGGCGGCCACGTTGCGGAACCAGCGTATGTCGTCCAGTACCGTGACCGACACCGCGCCCGGCGGCATGTGCGCCAACAGGAGATCGAAGCACGCCGAATCGGCCGGCCGCCACACCACCACGCCAGTCTCCGGCCGCGCGCGCAGCACCAGGCGGGCATCCCGCTCGATCACATCGGCCCACTGCTGCGCCAGTGCCATGCAATGGTCGATTGTGGGCCGACACCGCGACCGAATCGGCGGCTTCGATACCGGCCAGCCGAAGCGCGTGCGTGGGGCTCAGGCGCAAGGGCCCGGCCCAGGCGGCGTCCACATGGGTCCAGGCGGCACGGCCGGCCAGACACAGGGGATCGACGGCACCGGTGCTGGTGGTGCCGGCCGTCAGCACCAGCGCCGAGCGCGACAGGTCGCCATCGAGTGCATCGGCGTGCAGGGCGCCGCTGGGGTCGACCGGCAGGCCGCGAAAGCGCAGGCCCAGCAGGTGTGCCGCCTTCTGCACCGACAGGTGCGCGCTCTGCGAGGCCAGCACTTCCTGAATGCCGGCGCACTCGCGCGCTGCCCACAGCGCCGTCAGATTGGCCACGGTCGAGCCCGGCGTGAGATGGCCGCCATCCATGCCGAAAAACGGCGCCAGCCAGGCGACCACACGCGCCTCGATGTCCCGCGCCACCGGCGCGGTAGCCGGGTGCAGCAGGTTCTGGTTCAGCGCCGCGTTCCACAGGGTCGCTGCCCAGCTGAGCCAGGGCGTGGGCGGGTCCATGTGGGCAAACGCGCTGGCTTGGCCCAAGCGGCCGGCACCACCGAGCACCAGCGGTGCCATCTGCTCCAACACCGCGCCGGACCCGAGGCCTGCGGCCGGCCAGTCGAGCGGTAGAGGCGGCACACCAGTGTCGTTCCAGTGCTGGCCCAGCAGTTCGACCGCGCGCGCCAGTCCGTCGGGGTTGAAGGCGAAGTCGGGGTCCATGCAGTCTCCAAGCTGTTGCGGGTCGCCGGCCATGTTCAGGCCAACAGGGTCACATCGCTGGTAGGCACCGCACAACAGGTCAACACCTCGTGCGGGCCGAGCGGAAACGGCGCTTCGGCCAGATGAAACACCGTGCCGGAAGCCACCTGCTGCCGGCATGCTCCGCACACGCCGGCGCGGCAATTGGCAGCCAACAGGGCACCTGCGGCTTCGGCTGCGTCGAGCAAGCTGCCTTTGGCACGGTCCCAGTGCAAGCTCACTTCGCTGGCGGCCAGGCGCACCTTGAACGGGCCCGGCAGCGGTGCCGGCTGGGCCGGCGCACGCGCGGCCGAGGGCGATGCAAAGACCTCGCTGTGGATGGCACTGGGTGCCGCACCGGCGGCGACAAGGCCACGGCGAATCTCGCTCGCAAAGGTGCCCGGGCCACAGACAAAGACCTCGGCGTCGGCCAGCGGCAGGCTTCGCAGCGCGCGGGCGTCGATGCGCCCGGTGGGTATGCCGGCGGCACCTGCCATCGAGCCCGCTGCCCTGGCATGGCTCAGGAACAGCGTCGCGCGGGCCGATGGCAAGCGCCCGACCTGCGTCAGCACCTCGGGCCAGAGCGCGAGCGAGCCACCTTGCCGCGCCCCGTGCAGCACATGCACGGGGCGGCCGCGGTCGCTGCGCTCGGCCAGCGCGCGCAGCATCGCAGCGGTGGGCGTGATGCCGATGCCGGCACTGACAAGGATCAGCGGGCGCGGGCTCGGATCGCCCAGGTGAAAGCTGCCGAAGGGGCCGGAGATCAGCAGCGCATCGCCGACTGTCAGGCCTTCGTGCATCAACCTTGAGGTACTGGCGGGCCCGCCTTCGTTCTTCACGCTCAGGCGGAGCAAGTCGCCGTCGACTGCGGAGACCGTGTAGGAGCGCCACTGCGGGGCTGCGCTGTAGCCCGGCAGGTGCACCCTCAGGTGCTGGCCCGGGCGCACGGGTGCACGCAGGCCCGCGAGCGGGTCGCGCAGCCAGTAGCTCGTCACCTGCGCGCAGTCGGCGTCTTTGCGCACCAGCGTCGCCTGACGCGGCCAACGGGCGGGCTCGGGTGCGCCTGGATTCGCTGCGCCGTCGCGAAGGGCCTGCGGTGAGGCGCGCAGTACCGTCATGGCGTCGCCAGGGCGTACGCAGCCGGCGCACACCACACGCGCATAGACACCGCAGAACAAGTGCCCTTCGCCACCGGCCAGCAGCGCCGGCACGTTGAGGCGGACTTCGGCCGTGTCCACGTCCACCGAGGTGGCCTTGCAGCGTTCGATGGGCCGCAGCACTTCGATCTCGGCCTCGCCAATGCGAATGCGCCTGCCGAGCCACGCGGCTTCGCCCCAGGCGGGCAGGCTGTCGATGACGAGGTTGCCGCGGAACTGCCGCACGTCGATCGGTTGGTCGGCCCTCTGCGCCAGCGCATGCACAGTCGCCAGGTTGATGATCGACAGCGGCGCGTCGTCACAGTCCCACCAGCCCAGGTCCGCATCACGGCGTACAAGGCGCGGCGCGTGCACACGGCCCGCCGGGAACATCGAGGCCACCAGTTCGTTCGCGGCATCGAGACTGCCGTCCTCTGCCCAGTCGATTTCAATCGTTTCGCCGCCGGGCGCACCCAAGGCCAGGGTCATGTGGTCTTCGTCGAAGCGCAGGTCGTACAGCGGCAGGTTGCCGTTCTGTGTCAAGCGAACGAAACTTTGGCAGGGGGCCCAGCCCTGGCTGGGCACAACGCTGTGGCCGTTGTCGATGGCAAGGAAGCGGTCATGCGGCAGCCCCCGCCCCACGACCAGTTCGGCTTTGCGCATCGCCTGCGCGCCGAAGCCCTTGACGGGATAGCGGTGGATCGCGGCGAGCCGTGCCTGCTCAGCCATGAGGCCGCCCCTCGGCGCGCGGGTGCCCCAGCGCCTGCAAGGACTGCGCGAGATCGGCCTTCAGGTCGCCCACGTCCTCCAGGCCGACATTGATGCGCACCAGGCGGCCGGCGTGGTCAGCTCCCGGGCGGACGAGTTCAGGGTAGACCAGGGCCAGGCTCGTCACGCCGCCCCAGCTCATGCCGATCTTGAACAGCTGCAGGCCGTCGACGAACGCCTCGACTTGCTGCGCGCTGTAGGTGTCATTGAACAGCACCGAGAAGACGCTGGCCGAGCCTGTGAAGTCACGCTGCCACAGCGCATGGCCCGGGCATGAGGACAGCGCCGGGTGCAGGACGGTGGCTATTTCGGGCTGCTCAGTCAGCCAGCGCGCCACGTCCAGCGTGGCGGTCTCCAGGTGGGCGAGCCGCACCCCCAGCGTTTGCAAGCCGCGCAGCGCCAGGCTGCAGTCGTCGGGCGAGACCGCCAGCCCCAATTGCTTGTAGATCGCGCCGACCCGCTCGCAGCCGGCTTCCGAGTTCACCGACACCGTGCCCAACAACAGATCACTGTGGCCGCCAACGTACTTGGTCAGCGCCTGCATACTGATGTCGACACCGTGCGCAAAAGCGTCAAACAGCACGCCCGCCGCGTAAGTGTTGTCGAGCGCCACCGGTACGCCACGCGCATGCGTGGCGGCGCAGATGGCAGGCACGTCCTGAACCTCCATCGTCACCGACCCTGGGCTCTCGACCCAGACCAGCGACGTGTTCGGGCGGATGAGTGCGGCAATGCCGGCGCCGATCAAGGGGTCGTAGCCTTCGACTTCAATGCCCAGGCCCTTCAGCAGGCCCTGCGCCATGGCCTTGTTGGGCCCATAGGCCGTGTGCGGCAGCAGCGTGTGGCTGCCCGTCTGGCAGTGCGACAGGTAGATGAGTGCGAAGGCCGCCTGCCCGCCCGGCACCACGAAGCTGTGCAGCGCACCTTCGATCTGAGCGATGCGCGCGCCAAGTTCCAGCGCAGTCGGCGTGCCGTACAGGCCATAGCTGTAGCCCGTCTGCGCCTGCCGCCAGCCATCGTTGACATCGACCTGCCGGTCGAACACCACGGTTGAGGCACGATGGACCGGTGTCGTCAGGCTCTTGAAGCCCGTCGGGGCCAGGCTTTGAGGCTGGACGAGTCTGGAATGCCAATGCATGGAGGGGCTGCGTCCCAGGAAGTGGTGTAAGTCTTCAACCGCGGCAAGGCGCGAAGGGTGAAGCCCGTAGGGCGTAACCCGTAGCGGCTTGCCGCGCGGCGGCGACTCCCCCAGCTGGGGTGGTCATCGTGATCTCGGATAGGGTTGAGGTGCGAATACCAACCTTGATCCTTGAAGTGAGAACCACGATGACCAACGCAACTATGGCACTG
>JAJTDM010000086.1 GCA_021300575.1 Rubrivivax sp. | reverse complement strand
CGCGAGCACCGGCGCCGCTGCCGGCCGCCGTGGTGCGCGACCGCGGATGCCGGGCAAACCTGCGGCGCGCGCGGAAGGCGGCGCGTGACGCCGGCCGACGTGCAGGTCACGCGCAGCGGACGGCGCTTCGATGCGCAGGCGAGCTTCGTCAGCCGCGCCTCGCGCGCGCTGGCCTGGGAGACGCTGATCGACTACGAGCAGCTGCCGCGCTTCATGCCGGGCATCCGCGCCTGCACCGTGGTCGCGCGCCGGCGCGTGGCCGGCGGGGCGGAGGAACTGCAGGTCGAGCAGCGCGGCGTGTTCCGCTTCCTGCTGTTCGCGCAGACGCTGACCGTGCATCTGGACGTCCTGCACGAGCCACAGAGCCGCGCGCACGCGCGCGCCACGCGTTTCGACCTCGGCCTGCTGAAGGGCCGTGCGCTCGAAACCTTCGAGGGCACCTACGAGCTGGTGCCGGTGCGCGGTGGGGTCGAAGTGCGCTACCGCGCCACCATCGTCTCGCGCCTGCCGCCGCCGCCGGGCATCGGCTCGGCCGCGGTGCGGCTGAACCTGGCGCAGCAGCTGAACGCGGTGGCCGCCGAGATCGAGCGGCGCCGCCTGGAGGCCGATTGATGCCGCGCGCGCGGACGCGGCCGGCATCGCGCGCGATGGCGGGCCGAGCCCTTCGCTGCGGCGTGGCGGTGGCACTCTGGGTGCTGGCCACTGCCGCGCAGGCCGCGCCCGAGATCCACGTCGATCGCGACGGCGACCGCTTTACCGTCAGCGCGACCGCGCTGCTCGATGCCGACGCCAAGACCGCGTGGGACACGCTGACCGACTACGAGCGGCTGCCGCAGTTCGTGCCGGGGATCACCCGCACGCGCATCGTGCAGGCGCAGCCCCAGCGGCCGGTGATCGAGTACGAAGGCGAGTTCCGCGTCTACTTCTTCCGCGTGCCGGTGCGGCTGCGGCTGGCCGCCACGCACGAGCCCATCGTGCGCGTTCTGGCGGAGAGCGCGCCGGCCACGCCCGAAGCGCCGCCGCCGTCGATGAAGAACTTCCGCGGCCGCTACGAGCTGGCGGTCGTGCGTGCCGGCAGCGGCGCCGGCGCGAGGAGCGCGGTACGGCTCGACTACCACGCGCAGTTCGAACTCGCCGAGCCGCTGCCGCCGGTGCTCGGTGCGCTGTTCGGTACCGCCGCCGTGCGCCGGACGATGGGCGCGCAGTTCGAGGCGATGACCACCGAGATCGAGCGGCGCGCGCGCGCGCGGCCGGCGATCGAGCGTGCCGGAGGGTGACGTGCGGGGCACGCGCTGGAGCGTGGCGGGTGCGGCGCTCGGGTTGATCCTGGCGGGCTGCGCCAGCGTGCCGGACCCGTATCGCGCGCCTCCGGTTGCCGCGCATCTGACCGCCGCGACCGATGCCGGTGCCTGCGCACGTCTGCTGCGCGCGGTCGATGAGCGGGTGCAGGCGCTGGGCGTGCGCGATGCGATGGCGGCGCGGGTCGCCGGCTTTCCGTATCTGCGCGTCGACCGGCTGGGCGCCGCGCTGGCGCAGCAGGCGGCAGATCGCGTGCAGACCGAGCGCGTGATGGCGCGGCTCGCGCAGCTGGACGCGCAGGCGCGCCGGGTCGAACTGGCCAATGCGCGCCAGCCGGCACGGCAGCGCGCAGCGACGAATGCGCCCGAGCCCGCCCTGCCTGCGGCCGACGTGCTCGATGCCTGCCGCAGCGTGCTGCTGGCGGCCGACACGGCCGATCCGGCCGTGCTCGCGCAGCCGGTCGCGCTCAAGGCCGCCGCGCAGGTCGCCGATGACTACACGTTGGCGCTGCGCGTGGCGGGGCTTTATCCGCTGGTGAAGATCCCGTTTGCGGCCGGCGTGCGCGGCTGGCAGCGCGAGACCGAGGCGGTGTTCGCGCAGCCGCTGGCTGCGCTGCCGGTCGCGGGGCGGCTCGTGCGTTACGGGCCGGGCGCGGTGCAGTCGTTTCCGCAGCCGTTGGCCGCCGGCAGCGCGGCTGCGGCGCCGCTGCTGCGTGGCGAATGGATGGCGCTGGCGCTGCGCCACGCGCCGCTGGTCGTGGTCGACACGGTCACCCCGGACGACGAGATCGGCCGCCTGCACTGGGCCGCCGCCGCGCCGGCCGCGTCGCCCGCGCTGGCGGTCGACCTGAGCGAGCCGCAGGCGACCGTGCGCCTGCACTGGACGCGGCTCGGGCCGCAGCTGCTGCCGCAGCTCGTCTACACGTTCTGGTTTCCGGCCCGACCGGCCAGCGGTGCGCTCGATCTGCTGGCCGGGCACCTCGATGCGCTGGTCTGGCGCGTAACCCTCGGGCCGGATGGCGCCGGCGGCTGGCGCGCCTGGGCGTACGACTCGATCCACGCCTGCGGCTGCTACCACCAGTTCTTCGCCACCACGCATCTCGCGCCGCGCGCAGAACCGGCAGCCACGCAAGGCTGGCTCGATGAAGGCCGCTTCATGCCGCAGCCCGCGCCGCTGCCCGATCCGCGTGCCGACGAGCGGATCGAGCTGCGCGTGGCCGCACGGACGCATTATCTGCAGCGCGTGCAGGTGGTGACCGCGGGCAACGTCGCGCGCCGCTACGTGCTGGTGGACGACGACGATCTGCGCACCCTGCCGCTGCCCGGTGGCGGCACGCGCAGCGCGTTCGATGGAGATGGCCTCGTGCCCGGCTCGACGCGCGGCGAGCGCTGGCTGTTCTGGCCGATGGGCATCGCGAGCGCGGGCCAGATGCGGCAGTGGGGCCGGCACGCGACCGCGTTCGTCGGCCGCCGCCACTTCGACGACCCGCTTCTCTTCGATCGCTACTTCGAGCGGCCGGCCGCTGCTATGGTTGGACAACGATGAAGCTGCGCGTGGCGACCTACAACATCCACAAGGGCGTGACCGGGCTCGCCGGCCGGCCGCGGATCAACGACGTGCGGCTGGCGCTGCATCACATCGACGCCGGCGCATAGGGATTTCAAACGGTCTCTGGAAGCCTGTGGGAAGCCCGACTGACGCATGGGTGGCCGATAGTCGTCGTCCTGGACGGCTTGGAACTGGCATCTGCACCGTTGTCTTGCCGTGATTCGCCTCGGCGTCCACCTTCCGCGGCTCGGACAAGCGCGGCGGTGCCAACGGTGCGCGCATCCGGCTGGCGCCGCAGAAGGACTGGGCGGTCAACCAGCCCGCCCGTCTGGCCCAGGTGCTGGAGGGCGTCCAGCAGCGGTTCAACCAGGCCCAGTCCGGCGGCAAGCGGGTGTCGATGGCCGACCTCATCGTGCTGGGCGGTTGTGCCGGCGTCGAAGCCGCCGCACGTGCTGCAGGCCAGGCCGTCACCGTGCCCTTCACACCCGGCCGCACCGACGCCACCCAGGAGCAGACCGCCGTCGAATCGTTCGCCGTGCTCGAACCGGTGGCTGACGGCTTCCGCAACCACCTGAAGCCCGGCCTCGACGTGACGGCCGAAGAGCTGCTGATCGACAAGGCCCAGCTGCTGACCCTGGTGGCGCCCGAGATGACGGTGCTGCTGGGCGGCCTGCGCGTGCTGGGTGTTCATGCAGCGGGCGAGCAGGCGGGCGTGTTCACGCACCGCGCCGCCACGCTGAGCAACGATTTCTTCGTCCACCTGCTGGACATGGCCACCCGATGGCAGCCTTCACAGCAGGACCCGGGCCGCTACGAGGGGCGCGACCGCAGCACGGGCGCGCTGAGGTGGACCGCGTCGCGCGTCGACCTGGTTTTGGGGTCCAACTCGCAGCTGCGGGCCCTTGCCGAGGTGTATGCCAGCGCCGATGCACAGCCGGCCTTCGTGCGCGACTTCGTGCAGGCGTGGAACATAGGTCATGAACCTGGATCGGTTTGACCTGGCCCGCACCTGAGGAAGCGCTGCGGGCCCCGGCGCGAACGCCGTGAGAGGCCGTGAGAGGCAGTGAGAGCTAGGCCTTCGTCGCCTGAGCTCCACCGCACCTCACGGCGCGAGCGCCAAGGACATCTGCTCTGCAACGCGCCGCACCGCGGGGATCCAGCGCGTGTCGTAGCGCACGCTGGGCATGGTCAGCGTCAGCGCGCCGAACAGCGCCCCGTCTGACCCGCGGAACACGGGGGCGGAGATACCCGCCGCATCGGGCACATACAGGCCGGCGCCGGCTGCAAAGCCCTCGCGCCGGGTGCGGGCCAACGCAGCCCGCCGCCCCGGGGCGGCGGCTTCGGCCAGGGCCGGCGTGAAGGCGCACAGCACCAGGCCGCTGGCGCCTTTGTCGAGCGGCAGCACGTCACCCACCCGCAGCATGCGCCGCACCGGCTGGGTCGAGTCCTCGAAGTACAGGCACAGGCGCTGGGCATTGGCACCGCTGCCACGCACCACGTGCAGGGCGGCACTCTCAGCCGTCTGCGCCACCAGCTGGCGCAGCAGGTCCTGGATGCGCGCCGCCTCGGGCCGGGCTTGCGCATAGGCCCGGTGCAGGCGCACCGCCGCCAGGCCGATGCGCCAGACCGTCTCGCGCCCACCGGCGTCCATGCGCTCCAGCAGCTGCGCCTGCTCCAGCGAAGCAGCCAGGCGCAACACCGCGCTCTTGTACAGGCCGGTGCGGCGTGCCAGCTCTGCCAGGCTGTGCTCTGGCGCCCCTTCGGTGAACGCGGCCAGCACCGCCGCCGCCTTGTCCACGGCAGCCACCCCGCCGGGGGCGGTGTCCAGATGGGCCGGGGTCTGGGGCAGGCGTGGCATGGCAAGAGGTGAGTGGGCGCGCCCAGGCTTGACGTGCGGCTTTGGTGATCTAGAATTCTAACTTTTGGAACTGCATTCCAATAGATAGAATTATGCAAGCAGCGGTCCACCTGTGCGAAGTCGGTCCGCGTGACGGGCTGCAAGCCGTGTCACGCACCATGCCCACGGCCGACAAGACAGCCTGGCTCAAGGCGCTGCATGCCGCCGGCCTTCGCCACATGGAGGTGGCCTCCTTCGTGCCCGCCCGGCTGCTGCCGCAGATGGCCGATGCGGCCGAGGTCGTGGCCCACGCACTGACACTGCCCGGCCTGAAGGTGCAGGCCCTGGCCCCCAACCTGAAAGGCGTGCAGGCTGCGGCGGCCGCCGGGGCCCAGGTGGTGAGCGTGCCGCTGTCGGCCAGCGAGGCGCATGCCAACGCCAACCTGCGCAAGACCATCGCGCAAGCGGTGGAGGAGTTCCGCCACATCGTCGCGTGGCGCAACGAGATGGCCCCCGCCTTGCAGCTCGAGGCGGGCATCTCGGTGGCCTTTGGCTGCAGCATGCAAGGCGCGGTGCCCGAGGACGACGTGATCCGTCTTGCCCACACCCTGGCCCAGGCCGGCGCCGACGTGGTGGGCGTGGCCGACACCACCGGCATGGCCAACCCGGCGCAGGTGCGGCGCATGTACCGCAGCCTGTTTGCCGAGCTGGGCAACGCAGACGACGAAGGCCGGCCCGGCAAGACCGGTGGCGCGCATGTGCACAACACCCGTGGCCTGGGCCTGGCCAACTGCCTGGCCGCCTATGACGTGGGGGTGCGCAGCTTTGATGCATCGATGGCCGGGCTGGGCGGCTGCCCCTATGCCCCGGGGGCCAGCGGCAACGTGGTGACCGAAGACCTGGTATTCATGTTCGAGGCCATGGGCTTGCACACCGGGATCAACCTCGACCGCCTGATGGCCGCGCGCGCCCCGCTGGCCGCCGGCCTGCCCGGTGAGCCGCTGTACGGCATGACGCCCGAGGCGGGCGTGCCCAAGGGCTTCATGCCGACCACCGCCATGCAAGGCCCCAGCACATGAGCCCCGCCAACGACACCGCCACCTCCACCGCCGCACCCAAGGCCCTGCCGCTGGCCGGGGTGCGCGTGGTCGAGTTCACCCACATGGTGATGGGCCCGACCTGTGGCCTGGTGCTGGCCGACCTGGGGGCCGAGACCATCAAGGTCGAACCCATCGATGGCGAGCACACCCGCACGCTGCTGGGCTCGGGGGCGGGCTTCTTCCCGCTGTTCAACCGCAACAAAAAGAGCATCGCGCTCGACCTCAAGTCGGCGCAAGGCCGCGAGGTGGCGCTCAAGCTGCTGGCCACCGCCGACGTGCTGATCGAGAACTTCAAGCCCGGCGCCATGGACAAGCTGGGCCTCGGCTACACCACGCTCAAGGCCCTGAACCCGCGCCTCATCTACGTGGCGCTCAAGGGCTTTCTGCCGGGGCCCTACGAACACCGCACCGCGCTCGACGAGGTGGTGCAGATGATGGGCGGCCTGGCCTACATGACCGGGCGGCCGGGCGACCCCTTGCGTGCGGGCAGTAGCGTGAACGACATCATGGGCGGCATGTTCGGCGCCATTGCCGCCATGGCCGCGCTGATGCAGCGGGCGCACACCGGCCAGGGGCAGGAGGTGCAGGCCGCGCTGTACGAGAACAACGTGCTGCTCGTGGCGCAGCACATGCTGCAGTACGGCCTGACGGGCAAGCATGCCGAGCCCATGCCCAACCGGGTCTCGGCCTGGCCGCCGACCTGAAGGCCGACCCCCGCCTGAAGACCAACAACGAACGCGTGCGCGAACGGCCCTGGCTCATCCCGGCACTGCGCCAGCGGCTCAAGCACCATCGCGCAGCCGACCTGGCCGCGCTATTCGAGCGGGTGAGCCTGCCCTTTGCGCCCATCCGCAGGCCCGAGGATCTGCTGGACGACCCGCACCTGCTGGCCTCGGGCGGGTTGGCGTCCATTCGGGTGCCCAATGACGTGCCGGACGGGGCCCGTCAGGGCGACGCGGTGCAGACCGTGCTGCTGCCCCTGTCACTGGATGGCCAGCGCCTGCCGGTGCGCACCAGCCCACCCACGCTGGGCGAGCACACCACGGCCCTGCTGGCCGAGCTGGGGTACAGCGAGGCCGCCGCGCAGGCCTTGCTGGCCCAAGGCCAAGCCCGTTGACGTCAGGCCGCGCCACCCACCCAAACCCCAAGCTTCTGAGAGAGGAGTTCCGCATGACCCCCACCATCCGCCGCCGCCAAGCCCTGCAACACGTCAGCCTGGGCCTGGGCGCAGGGCTGCTACAAACCCTGGCGTTCGCGCAGTCCACTGACACCAAGCCGCTGCGGCTCATCTTGCCGGTGGGTGCCGGCTCTGGGGTGGACGCCGCCACCCGCGCGGTCAGCACCGCGCTGGCCCGCAACCTGGGCGCGCCGGTGGTCATTGAAAACATGCCCGGGGCGGGCGGCGTTCCCGGCACCCAGGCCTTGGTGCGCGCGCCGAAAGACGGCACGGTGCTCGGGGTGCTGAGCAACAACCACGTCGTCAACCCCAGCGTCTACAAGACCATGCCCTACGACTCGCTGGCAGACATCACCCCGGTGATGGTGATCGGTTCGGCCCCGCTGGTGCTGGTGGCCCACCCCTCGTTTGCGCCGCGCAACCTGAAAGAGATGGTGGCCCTGGCTAAAAGCCGCCCGGGGCAACTGAACTACGCCTCGTCGGGCAACGGCACCATCATCCAGCTGGCCTTTGAGGCACTGAAGATGGAGGCCGGCATCTTCGTCACCCACATCCCCTACCGCTCGATGGGCCAGGCGGTGACCGATGTGATCGGCAACCAGGTCCCCATGGTGTTTGCCGCGGCCAGCATCGTGCAGCCGCACATCAAGAGTGGCGCACTGAAGGCCCTGGCGGTGGGCTCGGCCCAGCGCACGCCGGTGCTGCCCGACGTGCCCACCGTCGCGGAGCAGGGCTACCCTAACTACGACCTGGGCGGCTGGATCGCCGTGGCGGGCCCGGCCGGCCTGCCCGCCGCCGAGGTGAGCCGCTTGCACGGCGTGTGGCGCCGCACCCTCGAATCAGGCGAAGGCCGCGACGCGCTCATCGCCCAGGGCTACCAGCTCAAGCTGCTGGCGCCGGACGCATCGGCCCGCTTCTTCAAGAGTGAGATTGAACGGATGGCGAAGATCGTAAAGACAGCCAACGTCAAACTCGACTGACATGCGCAGAAGGGCAGTTGAGCTTCAAGGCGAGGCAGCGCGTAGTAGCCCCAGCGGCGCTGCGCAGCCGGCTTGTACATCTCCAGGCTGTAGTCGAAGACGAAGAGCTCAAGGGTCCGTTTGCGGTCGTGGATCAGCCGGTCGAAGGGCGACAGCAAGGCCGTGCGCGCGGCCCAGGGCTGGTCCAGTTGCGCCGGGTCGACACGCCACTCACCTTTCACGCCTTCAACCACGGCGGGTTCGCCTGCCTGGCCCACGTCATACGGTTCGATGGGCACCTTGGTCGTCTTGGCGCGCGCGATGCCCAGGGCCTGCAGCCGGCGTGCGCCTTGCAGACGCAGCGCCTCGTGCTCGGGGACGATGGGGTCGTCGGGATAGACGCGCTCGGCCAAGTCCCACAGCCGTTCGCGCGCCAGCCGGCCCGCCACGGCCACCTCGCCCCGAGCCGCCATCAGGTCCAGCAGCCTGATGACGTTCTGGTCGTGCGTCCAGCCCGTCGACTGCCAGGGCACGACGCAGCTGTCCGGCAGCTGGCGTGACGGCAGCGGGCCCTGGTCGCGCAAGCGCGCCAGGATGTCGCGTCGGCAGGCGTCATTGGCTCGCAACCAGGCCCGGTGGCGTTTCTGCCACTCGGCCACCGGCGGCCGCTCGCGCAGCGCCAGCATCTCTGCGCGGTACAGCGCCAGGTCTTCGGCAGGCCGAATGGTGGCCATCAGTTCGATCAACTTCCGCTGCGCCAGCGCCGCTGTCAGATCCTGTGACGCAAAGGCTGAGCCGAGGCGGCTCCAGGCCACCAGCTCGGCGTTGGGCGCGACCGCAGCCGTCGGGTCGACCTGCAACAGCGTCAGTCGGCGCACCAGGTCCAGCAGCCCCGCCGGGCGCTCGCGGGTCAGCATCTGCGCGCGCACCGCGATGCGCCGCGCAGCCTCCTTGCGGCACTCGACGCCTTCGGTGGCGGCGCGGTGGTCGGCCAGCGTGAAGCGGCGCTTGGCCTCGGTGCGGCTCATCACGCGGCTGGCACCGTGGCTGCAGCTCTCGAAGCTGTCGGGGTGGCCCTTGCCGCGCACGATGTAGCTGCGCGCGCCCATGCTGCCGGGGATGATGCGCACATAGGGATTTCAAACGGTCTCTGGAAGCCTGTGGGAAGCCCGACTGACGCATGGGTGGCCGATAGTCGCCGTCCTGGACGGCTTGGAACTGGCATCTGCACCGTTGTCTTGCCGTGATTCGGCCGGCCCATTGCCCATTCGGTTCGATTGCGGCTCGCTGCGTCTGAACACCAGGGTTGACCCTGAGTACATCGGCATCGAGCCGACATGCGGCGCAGCACCATCCTGGCTGTCGTGGTCAGGGCAGCCTGGGGCGAGGTGTCTTTGACGGTCAGCGCGGCTCAGGTAGCGAAGTCTTGCCCCGCCTCGCGCGCCCTGCCCCGGGGCGGCGGCTGTGGATCCAGACCCAGGTGGGTCAAGATCTTCTCGATCGCCGGCCGCTCGAGGATGGCCGCGATGATCTTCAGCTCCCCGGCGCCACAGTTCGGACACCGCTCCATGTCGATGTCGAACACGCGCTTGAGCAGCCGCGCCCAGCTGATGCGGTGCGGCCTGGCCTGAACCGTCTCGACTTCACACCCAGCGGCGGCTGCCGCTTCGGTTGTCGCCTGTGCTTGCGCGGGCGGCCCCTGCGGCACCACCAGTGGCCTCAGCTTCGCGTTCGGGGCCAGAACTCCGTGGTTCGCGCAGCGGGGGTCCGCTCACTTCGCGCAGCGAAGTTACGCGGACACCAAACTGATCAGGTGCAGCCGTGGCCGCGGCACTAACGCCGCCAGCCGCTGCATGAACTCCAGCGGGCTCATCACCAGATGCGTGGTCCCGTCGCGCCACGGCGTCTTGAGCTTGAGCTCGACCTGCCCCGCGCCGTTGAGCTGCACCCGCTCGTCCGACAGCGCGGGCCTCGTGATGTAGCGGCACAGCTGCTCCAGCCGCTTGCGGTCGTGCGCCTCGACACGCACGGCGGCATGCAGGCTGAAGCCGTCGATGTCGGCGCACAGCGGCTGGCGCGTCCGGTCCTCGCGGGGCGTGCCTTGCAGGCCGCGCTCGCGCTTTGCATGCGCGAGCCCTTCGCGAGGCACGGGACCGTCCGCAGGGACGGTCCCGTGTCCACGCTCAGCTCCGCGCAGGGTCAGCACCTTCTGGCCGGCGCGAGGGCCAAATGCGATGCGGTAAGGGGCAGCCGCGGCCTGCAGCGGCCGCAGTGTGCGCGCCTCGTCGCTGTCGCTATCCGGTTCGGCCAACCAGGTCTGGCCCATGTCCTCGACCAGCACGCCCCGGCGCGTGAGCATCCTCATCAGCCGGGCGATGACGGTCTGCAGCAGCGCACGCAGCTCGTCGTCGGTGGGCGCACCCGCCTCGACGAAGCTGGGCGCGCCGTCGCCGTCGCAGCGGTACACGCCGTCCAGCACCAGGCAATGCAGATGGATGTTCAGGTTGGCTGCCGAGCCGAAGCGCTGGATCAGGGTGACGGCGCCGCCCTGACCTTCGTCGCTCTTGAGCCCCGTGTGGCCCAGCAGATGCCGCTCGACCACCCGCTGCACCACCTGCAGCACCGGCGTGACCAGCTCGGGCTGCGCGGCCAGCAGCACGCGCAGCGGGATCGACAGCCGAAGTTGACAAACTCGCACCCACTGGCGCACCGGCACGTGCGGGACGACGTGGTCCACCAGGTGCGCTGCCGTCTGTGACATGCGCCGGGCGCCGCACGACGGGCAGAAACCGCACCGCTTGCAGCTGAACGCCAGCAGCTTGTCGTGCCCGCAGTCGCCGCAGCGCAGGCGCAGGAAGCCATGGGCCAGCGGCCCGGCTCTTCGCCAGGCACAAACAGTCCCCCGGACTGTTTGTGTCCGGGCTCAGCTTTGATGAACCGGGGCAACTCGGCGCCGGTGCCGGCCGCGGTGTGGGCGATGAAGTGGGCCGCGTGCTGCTGCACCAGACGGTACAGCGTGGTCTGCTCGGGGCGGTGGCGCTCGTAGTGGAGCGGGCGAGGGTGGGCGGGCCGCGCAAGATCCCGCGCGGGCAGGCAGCCGGCGGGCGTTCGACATGGTCGGGGTGCGGCGCAGTCCGGGAGCGCACAGCGTCGCTCGGATCGCCGGGCCTGCCCACCCCCGCGTGGATCACTCCGATGGGGGATGCCGATGGAGGGTCGGCGGTCACCGGAGTGCCCGCATGAACCACGGCCGTGGCGTCGGCACTACCTGGACGCGCTCATCTCCGGCGGCGCGACCAAGGCGGCCTCGGGCCAGAGAACCCGCGGCCCACCGCCGGGCTGCGACTTCCACGCCCGCTGCCCGCGGGCCGAGAACCTGGGGGTCAACCTCCGAAACCTGCCGGGCCGGCTGGGCAGAGACGGCTACCGCCCCCAGCTCGTGAGAAGGGCGTGTATCGACAAGGCCGACGGGAGCAAGCGCCCCTTGGGCGTGCCCGCGCTGGAGGACAAGATCGTCCAGCGCGCATCGGTCGAAGTCCTGAACGCCATCTACGGATGGCAGCCCGACAGGGGCGATACGCTGGGCCTTTGACAGCGGCTCGACGCGCAGCGCAACAGCCCGGCCCCGCGCAGCGGGGCCACGCCCAGGCCCATCGGGACCTGGCGCCACCACCTGCACCAGCTGCGCAACAAGGCTCAACGCCACACCTTCCGCCACCATATCGTTCACGCCCAGCGTCGACCCTGCTCGCCTTTTCGCGAGATTCGAGTATTTCGAGTGAACCTGATAAACTCAACCGCATGAAGACCGCCCGCAAGCCCACCGAGTCCTCGCAACGCATCGCCCCACCAGCCATGTCGGTGAACATCGACCCATTGGTCGAGGTCGTGCGGCGCCACGTCAAGCTGACACCTCAGGCCACGCGGCTGATCAAGAGCGAATTCGCGCAGCTCTTCCAGAACCCGACCATCAGCGGCAGCACCCGAAAGCCCACGACCATCAAGTCAGAACCTGCAACGGACCCGGTATTCACCACCCAGGAAGCGGCTGATCTGGTCGGCGTCTCCCGCCCTTACATCGTGGCGCGCATCGAAGCCGGTGACATCCCACTGCACCAGCAAGTGGGTAACCAGCGACGTGTCCTCCAATCCGCCGTCCTGGCATGGCACCGCCAGGAGCAGACCCGACGCCGCAAGGCCCTGGGCCAGCTCGGTGCCGACCTCGACAGCGAGATCTTCGCGGGCTGAGATCCGTGGTCCCTGTCGTTGCCGACGCCGACACCCTGTTCGGCGCCACCACCCGCGGCCTATTGATCCATCTCGACTACCAGGGGGTGATCCGCCTGCACTGGAGCCCGCTGATCCTTGACGAGATTAGCCGGGCGCTCGTCGATACCGGCCGCAAGCCGGACGCCGAATCGGCGCGTCGCCACGAGCAACTCATGCGGGCTGCATTGCCGCAAGCAGAGATTGCGACACAGCAAGTCCAGGCCCAGTTCGACGGAGTGGCGGCAGCGATGCGTTCCGCCAAAGACACCCACGTCGCTGCCTGCGCAGCAGCTATCCTGGCCGGTGACTTCTATTCCAGTACCCAGGTCGTCAGCCTCGTCACCAAGAACATCCTCGACTTCGGCGTCCGCAAGCTGGCCGCCCTGGGCATCGAAGTCCAGCAGCCCGATGCCTTCCTGCTGAATCAGTTCCGGCAAGACCCCGCAGCCGTCGCTTCGGCCTTCGCCGCCCTTCGCGCTACGCTGCGCTCGGCACCCGAGCCCGAGCGGCTGCTGGAACGACTGGCAGCCGACGGCCAGAGCCTGACGGCGACGGCCCTGCACAACGCCTGGCAACAGGGCGCCGTGCGCCTTTGACGACGGACAAAACCGCCGCCTCAGAAACCGTCGATGTCGGCGCACAGGCGCTGGCGGGCGGTGGCCTCGCGTGGTATCGGCCTGCAAGCTGATGGCCGCCGCCTGCAGCGGCCGCAGCGTGCGCGCCTCCTCGCCGTCGGCATCCGGCTCGGCCAGCCAGGCCGGCCCCATCTCCTAGACCAGCCACGCCGTCCAGCCCTAGGCAGTGCAGGTGAATATTGAGGTCGGCTGCCGAGCCGAAGCGCTGGATCAGCGTGACCGCGCCGCCCGGGCCTTCGTCGCTCTTGAGCCCCGTGTGGTCCAGCAGATGCCGCTCGACCACCCGCTGCACCACCTGCAGCACCGGCGTGACCAGCTCGGGCTGCGCGGCCAGCAGCACACGCAGCGGAATCGGCAGCCGAAGTTGACAAACTCGCACCCACTGGCGCACCGGCACGTGCGGGACGACGTGGTCCACCAGGTGCGCTGCCGTCTGCGACATCCGCCGCGCGCCGCACGAGGGGCAGAAGCCGCGCCGCTTGCAGCTGAACGCCAGCAGGGTGCGCCATGCTTGAGGATGGGGCAACTTCGTTCGCCGTGCAGGCTGGGACGAGGTTCACGGGCCGGGCGAGCTGGACCGCATCGGGCCCACTGGCGCCTTCAGCGGGGCCCTGCGCGATGCGCAGCCCTGTCTGCGGCGCGGCTGCCCGTCAGGACGGCGCTGCGTCAGCGCGCCTTGGGCTGCCCCACTCCCATGCGCCGGCTGACGAACACCACGGCGATCACCGCCAGCGCAAAACCCACGGTCACGGGGTCCAGCCGCTCGCCCAGCACCGGCACGGCGAACAGCAGCGCGAGAAAAGGCTGGATCAGCTGCACCTGGCTCACGCGCACGATGCCCCCCAGGGCCAGGCCGCCATACCAGGCGAAGAAGCCCAGCCACATGGAGAACAGGCTGACATAAAGCAGGCCGCCCCAGGCGGCCAGGCTGGGCGTGGTGTCCACCGGCCACCACCATGCGGTGGCCGGCAGCGTCAGCGGCAGCGAGCCCACCACCACCCAGCAGATCACCTGCTGGGCCGGGATCACGCTCGAGACGCGGGCTCCGGCCACGTAGGCGATGGAGGTGGACAGCACCGCCAGCAGCAGCCAGCCGTCAGCCGGCACCAGACGCCCACCGCCTTGCCACAGCGCGAAGGCCAGCACCAGCCCACAGCCCGCCAGCGCGCAGGCCCAGAAGCCCGCCGACGGGCGCTGGCGCAGCCACAGCGCCCCCACCACCGCCGTACCCAGAGGGATGATGCCGGTGACCACGGCCGCATGCATGGACTCCACCTCGCGCAACGCCAGAGCGATACACAGCGGAAAGCCCACCACCGTGCCCGCCGCGCACACCGCCAGGGGCACCCAGTGCCGCCGCTCCGGTACCGATGCGCCCACCCAGCTCAGGTAGACGATGCTCAGCAGCCCCGCCAGCGCCGCGCGCGCGGCCGTCACGAAAGCGGGGGACATCTGCGGTGCCGAGGCATCGCCCACGGCCAGGCGCGTCATCGGAAAGGTCATGGCGAAGATGACCACCCCCACGAAGCCCAGCAGCAGGCCGCGGCGCACCTGGGCAGGCGATGGAGAGCCGGGTGCCTGCGCGCTCACAACACGGCCATCCACCCGGCCGTGGCCACCAGCACCGCCGCGAGCGCACGGTTGAACCAGACCAGGCGCCGGCCCACCGCCAGCCAGGAGCGCAGCGTGGAGCCGATCAGGGCGTAGGTGAAGTTGCTGGCCAGGCCGTAGGCCATCATCAGCGGCAGCACGATCGCCAGGCGCGGGGCGATGGGCTCGGCCACGGTGATCCAGCCGGCGCTGATGGTCAACGCGTTCATCCAGGCCTTGATGTTGACGAACTGCAGCATCACGCCCTGCCAGAACCCCACACGCAAGCCGCCGTCAGCCTCGGCCATGCGCGCGGTGGTGGCCAGCTTCCAGGCCAGCCACAGCATGTAGGCCAGGCCCAGCACCTTGATGCCCCCGCGCAACACCGGCGCGGCCTGGATGAGGGCGCCCAGGCCTCCTGCGCAGGCCAGCAGCAACAAGCCCCAGCCAAAGGGCACGGCCAGGATGAAGGTCATGGCGCGCTTCAAGCCCCCGTTGGCGGCCAGCGCCGCCGACAAGGTGGTGTTGGGCCCGGGCGTGAAGGCCATGGCCGTGGAGAACACCAGCAGGGCAGCAAATTCAGAAGAGGTCATGAAGGCTTGGTTCGGCCTCTTGGGCCAGAGGAGTGTTGCCGAGTCACCCGGCCTGCGCCGCAGCGGCCAGCACCTGCTCGATCAGGCGGTGCGTGGCCAGGGCCTCCTCGCCGGTGACGAGCGGATCCCGGCCCTCGGCCACGGCGTCGAGAAAGTCGCTGATCAGGGCGCGGTGGGCGTCGTGCGGAAAGTCCATAATGGCCGCGCCGCTGCCCCCCGGACCTTCAGCCTCCACCGTTTCCTCGCGGCCGTAGTGCCAGCGCACCTGCAGACGGCCAGCCGCCAGCGTGGCCGCGCCGCGGGTGCCGGCGATCTCCAGCACTTCGGGCGAGCCGGGGTACAGCGCCGTGGTGGCCATCAGCAGGCCCGGGGCGCCGTGGCCCAGGCGCAGCAGCGCGGCGGCGTAGTCCTCGGTCTCCATGCGGTGCACAGCCGTGGTGCTGGCCTGCGCGGCCTGCACCTCGCGCACACCCACCAGGCTGCGGAACAGGTCCAGCGCATGGATGGCCTGCGTCAGCAGCACGCCACCGCCATCGCGCTCGCGCGTGCCGCGGCCGGGCTGGTCGTAGTAGCCCGCCTGGGGCCGCCACCAGGGCACGCGCACGGTGGCGAACTGCACCGAGCCCAGGGCTTCTTCCTGCAAGAGGGCGCTCAGGCGCTGCGAGCCCGGGCGGAAACGGTGCTGCAGCACGACGCCGAAGCGCAAGCCGGAGCGGCGTGCCTGCTCCACCAGGGCCTGCGCGCGCGGCAGGGAAGTCTCCAGCGGCTTTTCCACCAGCGTGTGCTTGCCTGCGGCCAGGCAGCGGGAAGCGATGTCCAGGTGCGTGCCCGCGGGCGTGGCCACGATGACGGCCTGCACGGCGGGGTCGGCCAGCGCGGCGTCCAGGTCGGCCGTGGCGGCGAGCTGGCCGTTGAACGGGCCCAGGTCGGCCTGGGCCGGGCGCCGGCACACGGCATGACGCAGCTCGACGCGGTGCTGCAGGTCCGCCAGGCTCTTCAGATGCGGTTGCGAGCCCGGGCCCAGGCCCACCAGGGCCACGCCAGTGCGCGTCATGCGCGGGCCCCCGAGGTGGCCCAGGCATCAGCCTCCAGCGCCAGGCGGCACACCGTGAACACATGCGCCTGCGTCATGGCCGTCTGTGTGCGCTCCCGCACGTCGTGCAGGAACGCCCGGAAGAAGGTCAGGGGCTCGGCGCTGCAGTCGATGTGGCGCGTGCCGTGGCGGTCGGCCAGGAACAGGTGGTTGGTGCCGGACCGCCCCTCGATGTCCAGGTACTTGCGGATCTCGATCGAACCCGTGGTGCCCAGGATAAACAGCCGCCCGTCGCCCCAGGTCGGCAAACCTTCGGGCGTGAACCAATCCACGCGCACGTAGCCGCGCTGCTGGCCGGGCTGCTGGCCCGGCTGCCCGGGCCGGCTGCACAGCACGATTTCGCCAAAGTCCTGGAAGTCGCCATCCGTCTGCGTGCCGTGGTGGCCCACGGCGGCGTGCACCACCTGGGCATCCTGCGCCCCGGTGAAGACCAGAAACTGGTCGATCTGGTGCGAGGCGATGTCCACCAGGATGCCGCCGAACTGCTGACGGTCGAAGAACCAGCCCGGGCGGATGGCGCGGTTCAGGCGGTGCGGACCCAGACCCAGCGTCTGAATCACCTCGCCAATCGCGCCGTCGGCCACCAGGCGCCGGGCCGCCTCCACCGCGGGCACGACGTGGCGCTCGGAAAAGCAGATGGAGAAGATGCGCCCGGTCTCGGCCACTGCGGCCTGCACCTGCGCCAGTTGCTCGAACGAGGTGACGCCGGGCTTGTCCACCAGCACGTCCTTGCCGCGGCGCATCGCCTGCACAGCCAGCGCAGCGCGCTCGGCCGGCACGGCGGCACTGACGACCAAGTCCACGGCGGGGTCGTCGAGCAGGGCGTCGCGGTCGTCCACGGCGCGCAGCGTGGGAAAGCGCTCGCGCACCCCTTCCAGCACCTTGGGGTCGCTGGTGCCCGTCCAGTAGCCGGCGCACTGTGCGCCGGCAGCAAGCAGTTCACCGATCAGGTGGTAGATGTGCCGGTGGTCCAGGCCGATGGCAGCGAAGGTGGTCATGGGCAGCAGAGGCGGGGGCGGAGGCGGGGGCGGGGGCAAGGACCGGGATCGTTCAAGCGGCGCGGCGGACGACCGTGCGAGCACTCGGGCGTGAGGCTGAGCGCAAGACTGCGCGGGAGGCCGACCTTACACCAGCCGCCCGCCGGACCCGGGCCCTGTAGCGAAGCCCGGCATCAGGGTTTGTGCGGGTCTGGCACGCCGCTATCATGAAGTGGAACCCCGTGAAGGCCGGCGCGCCAGGCCCGACGGATCCGGAGGAAACCCTTGAGCCTGCACACCCCTGGCCTCGAGCACCGGCATGCCGGGCTTGAAGCACTGTCTTCGCGTTACGTGAATTGCGACGAACTGCCCTGGACGCCCACGCCCTACCCCGGCGTCAGCGTGAAGGTCCTGGTTCATGACCCCGACACCGGACTGCAGACCGTGCTCACCCGCATGGACCCCGGCGCGGTGCTGCCCGACCATGAGCACGTCGCACTCGAGCAGAGCTGGGTCCTCGAGGGCAGCCTGGTGGACCAAGAGGGCGAGGTCACGGCAGGCAACTTCGTCTGGCGCCCGGCAGGCAGCCGGCACGCGGCCCACGCCCCGCAGGGCGCACTGGTGCTGGGCATCTTCCACAAGCCCAACCGCTTCTTCGGATGAGCCCGAGCCTGCCCCAGGCCGGCCCGCCGGCGCCAACACGGCTGCCGCAGCCACCCCAGCCACAGGCACGCGCATGAAGTTCGGCGATTTCGTCAAGGTCAAGGGGCTGGAGAGCGCGGCAGGCTTTCGCGACAACCTGCAGCGCCTGGGGCTGGGCATGCCGTGTGACGACGAGATGGCGCTGGGCGCCGCCTCGCCCCTGGCGCAGCCGCTGCAGGTACACGACTGGACCATCGGCAACCGCTGGTGCGTGCAACCCATGGAAGGCTGGGATGGGCTAGCCGACGGCCGCCCATCGGAGAACACGCTTCGGCGCTGGCGGCACTTCGGCGCCTCGGGCGCCAAGCTGGTGTGGGGCGGCGAAGCGGTGGCGGTGCGGCACGCCGGCCGCGCCAACCCGCAGCAGCTAATTCTGAACGAACACACGCAAGGCGACATCGCCCGGCTGCGCGACGAACTCGTGGCCGAACACCGCCGCGCCATGGGCAGCGACGCAGGCCTGGTGATCGGACTGCAGCTCACGCACTCCGGGCGCTTTTGCAAACCCAACGACCCCGCGCGCATGGAGCCGCAGGTGCTGTTCCACCACCCGCTGCTGGACGGACGGTTCGGCCCGGCCGAGCGCATCCGCGTGATGCAGGACGGCGACATCCGCGCCCTGATCGACGACTTCGTCGCCGCCGCCAGGCGGGCGCGCGACATCGGCTTTGACTTTGTCGACCTGAAGCATTGCCACGGCTACCTGGGCCACGAGTTTCTGGCCGCCAAGACCCGGCCGGGTGACTTTGGCGGCTCGCTGGAGAACCGCACGCGCTTCCTGCGCGAACTGGTGGCGGGTATCCGCGCCGAGGCCCCAGGCCTGGAGATGGGCGTGCGGTTGTCGGCCTTCGACTTCCTGCCCTACCGCGCCGACCCCACGCGTTCCACGCCCGACCTGCTGGGCCCGGGCGTGCCTGTGGACCACGGCAGCGCCCTGCCCTACCGCTACGGCTTCGGCCCGGACGAGCAGGACCCCACCCAGTCGGGTCTGGACGAGGCCGCCGGCTTCATCGAGATTGCGCGCAACCTGGGCATCAGGTTGTTCAACATCACGCTGGGCAGCCCGTACTACAACCCGCACCTCACCCGTCCCGCGCTGTACCCGCCATCGGACGGCTACCAGCCACCGGAAGACCCCTTGGTGGGCGTGATGCGCCACCTGGCGGCCGTGCGCGACCTGAAGCAGCGCTTTCCGGACCTGGTGTTCGCCGGCAGCGGCTACACCTACCTGCAGGAGTTCCTGCCGCAGGTGGCGCAGGCCGTGGTGCGAGAGGGCTGGACGGACTTCGTCGGTCTGGGCCGGCTGATGCTGTCTTACCCCGAGCTGCCCGCCGACCTGCTGGCCGGCCGGCCGCTGCAGCGCAAGCGCCTGTGCCGCACCTTCAGCGACTGCACCACCGCACCGCGCAACGGCATGGTCTCGGGGTGCTACCCGATGGACGCGCATTACAAGAAATCCCCCGAGATGGCACGGCTGACACTGGTGAAGAAAGCAGCGAGGCTGGCATGAGCAAAGCAGCGGCAACCCAAGGCCTGCCGGGCGCATTCGAGGACGAGGCCCACCTGGAAGAGGTGATGACGCGGCCCTCGGCCGCGCTGGTAGGCGACCTGGCCGCGCTGGACGGTGACATCCTCGTGCTGGGCGTGGGCGGCAAGATGGGCCCCACGCTGGCGCGCATGGCCAAACGCGCCGCGCCGCACAAGCGTGTGATCGGCGTGGCGCGCTTTTCCGAGCCGGGGCTCAAGGCCCGGCTGGAGGCCCAGGGCATCGAGTGCCTGGAGGCCGACCTGCTGTCGGCACAAGCCCTGGACGCCCTGCCCGAGGTGCCCAACGTCGTCTTCATGGCCGGGCGCAAGTTCGGCAGCCAGGGCAGCGAGTGGTTGACCTGGGCCATGAACGCGCATGTGCCGGCGCTGGTGGCGCAGCGCTTCGCGCGCTCGCGCCTCGTGGTGTTCTCCACCGCCTGCGTCTACCCCTTCGTGCCGGTGGACGGCCCCGGCGCGCGAGAAGACGCTGCACTGACACCACCCGGCGAGTACGCGAATTCCTGCGTCGCGCGCGAACGGATGTTCGAGCACTTCTCGCACGTTCACGGCACACCGGGCGTGCGCCTGCGGCTGTCCTATGCCATCGACATGCGTTACGGCGTGCTGCACGATCTGGCCGCGCACATCGTGGCGGGCGAGGCAGTGCCACTGACCATGGGGCATGCCAACCTGATCTGGCAGGGCGACGCCAACGAACGCGCGCTGCGCTCGCTGCTGGCGTGCGAAGCACCGTCCAGGCCGCTGAACCTGAGCGGGCCGAAGGTCTCCATCGCCTGGAAACGCTTCTGGACTGGACGGCCGCCTGGGCGCAACGCGGGGGCCGCTCGCTGGGCAAGCCCACGCACTTCGAGGTGCGAGATGGACACTATTGAAGCTGCCACCGACCCGGTGGTGGCGCGCATCCCGGCCGCGGTGCGAGAAGCGCTGCGGCGCGGCGCCGTCATTCCCGCGCACCCCCTCGCGCTGGATGCGCAGCGCCGGCTCGATGAGCGCCGCCAGCGGGCACTGACCCGCTACTACATGGACGCCGGCGCCGGTGGCCTCGCCGTGGGCGTCCACACCACGCAGTTCGCCATCCGCGAGCATGGTCTGTACGCGCCTGTGCTGAAGCTGGCGATGGACACGGCGCGAAGCTGGGAGCCCCTGGGCGGCCCGCGTCCGCTGGTGATGATTGCCGGCCTGGCCGGCGGCACCGAGCAGGCCCGGCGCGAAGCCGCCACGGCGCGCGAACTCGGCTACCACGCCGGCCTGCTGAGCCTGGCAGCCCTGCGCGGGTGCGGTGTCGATGAGATCCTCGCGCACTGCGAGGCGGTGGCACGCGAGATCGCGCTGGTGGGCTTCTACCTGCAGCCGGCGGTGGGCGGCATCGAGCTGCCGGCCGGCTTCTGGGAAGCCTTCGCCCGGTTGCCCCAGGTGGTGGCGATCAAGATCGCGCCCTTCCACCGTTACCACACGCTGGAAGTGCTGCGTGGCGTGGCGGCCGCCCGTGCGGAGAAGCGCATCGCGCTCTACACCGGCAACGACGACCACATCGTGCTGGATCTGCTGACACCCTTTGACGTGCCGCGTGAAGATGGCATGGTGCGCCTGCGCTTTGCGGGCGGCCTGCTGGGGCATTGGAGCGTGTGGACGCGGCGCGCGGTCGAGTTACTGGCCCGTTGCCATGCCGCAGCCGAGCGCGATGCCGTGGACGCAGACCTGCTGGCCCTGGATGCGCGGGTGACCGATTGCAACGCAGCCTTTTTCGACGTCGCCAACGGTTTTGCGGGCTGCATTGCCGGCTGCCACGAGGTGCTGCGCCGCCAGGGCCTGCTCGAAGGCACTTGGTGCCTGGACCCGACCGAAGGCTTAAGCCCTGGCCAGGCACAGGAGATCGACCGCGTCTACCGGGGCCACCCCGACTTGAACGACGACGACTTCGTACGCGAACATCGCTTGCGCTGGCTCGGCGCCTGATGCAGCCCACCGCACCACAGCTTCCATCCACCCACACGCTGAAGTTCGGCTTTCTCAACCCCACCACACGAACAGGAGACATCCCATGAACAAGCGCAGATTCTTCACCACCACCCTTGCAGGCGCTGCCGTGCTGGCGTTCAGCGCCACGGCCCAGGCGCAGTGGAAGCCCAACAAGCCCATCAACCTGATCGTGCCCTGGGCCGCGGGCGGCTCCACCGACCAGGTCACCCGCGTGACCGCGGCCGAACTGGAGAAGGTGCTGGGCCAGAAGATCGTGGTCGTCAACCAGCCGGGCGCCGCAGGCTCCATCGGCAGCAAGAACGCCTGGGAAGCGCCACGTGACGGCTACACCTGGACGGCAGGCGCCGCGCAGGACCTGGGCACCTACCAGTCGCTGGGCATGCTCAACGCCGGCATCAAGGACTGGCACCTGTTCCTGAACGTGGCCAACATCGCGGTGGTGGGCGTCAACCCGTCCACGCCCTGGCAGAACGTGGGCCAGTTGATCGAAGCGATGAAGGCCCGGCCCGACATCAAGGTGGCCACCGCGGGCGTGACCTCCGGCGGCCACAACGCAATGGAAGCCATCTCCCGCGCCACGGGCGCCAAGTACCGTCACGTCACCTACGACGGCGGCAACCCCGCCGTGGTGGCCACCGTGTCGGGCGAAACCGAAGTCACCACGCAGCTGGCGGTGGAGCAGGCCGAGATGATCCGCGGCAAGCGCCTGCGCCCGCTGGCCACGGTGAGCGACCGGCCGCTGGAGATCGAGGGCTTCGGCGTCATCGAGCCCATCAGCAAGACCATCGCCGGCTTCAAGGCGCCGCCCAACTACTTCGGCATCTTCATCCCCAAGGGCGTGCCGGCGGAAGTGATCGCCACCCTGGAAAAGGCCTGGGCAGAACACATCGTCAACAACGAGGCGTTGAAGAAGTACGCCGCCAACCGCGGCGCGCTGTTCGCACCGGCCGCGGGCGAGGCGGCACAGACCGCCGCCTTCCCGGCCGTGCAGGCCAACGCCTGGCTGCTGCACGCCGGCGGCAAGACCAAGGTGGCGCCCGACACCGTGGGCATCGCCAAGCCCTGAGCGAACGACGCGCTGACCTCACCGGATGGACACCTCGCCCTCATCAGTGCCCGGGGGCGACGAGCCCTCGGCCCGCGCCGACCTGGTGGCCGCCGCGCTGTGGATCAGCTTCGGCGCGGCGGTGGCCACAGGCGCCTGGCGCATGGACCGGCTGGAGCGCCTGAACATCAACCCCTATGAAGCACCGGGCCTCGTGCCCGGGCTGCTGGGGGTTCTCATCGTGTTGCTGGGCCTGGCGCTGGCAGTGCGCGCGTGGCGGCAAGGCGCGCTCGCCTCCAGTGCCGCTGCAGATCTGGGCGCGGCAGCGTCTGCGCGCGGCAGGCGCGGCGCGTGGCGGCACATGGCTGCGGTGTTCGCACTCACGCTCGTCTACGCCCTGCTGCTCATCGGCACCGGCCTGCCTTTCTGGCTGGCCACCTTCGCCTTCGTGACGGTCTTCGTCGGCCTGCTCGACCGTGAGCGGCAGGTGACCCTCGGGCGATCGGTCGCAGGACAGTGGCTGCGCGCAGGCGTCTACGGCGCGGCCTGGAGCGCCATCGTCACACTGTCCTTCCAGCACATCTTCCTGGTGCGGCTGCCCTGATGTTCGACGGCCTCTTCGCCTTCGGGCATTCGCTGGCGTCGTTCATGACGCCGCAGTCCATCTTCTTCGCCCTGGCTTCGTCGCTGGTGGGTGTGATCATCGGCGCCCTGCCCGGTCTAACCGCCACGATGGGCGTGGCGTTGATGACCACGCTGACCATCAAGCTGCCGTCGTCGCAGGCGCTGCTGATCCTGATCTGCACCTACGTAGGCGCCATCTACGGCGGCAGCCGCAGTGCCATCCTGCTGAACATTCCAGGCACGCCAGCGTCGGCGGCCAGTTGCCTGGACGGCTACGCCTTGGCCCGCCAGGGCCAGGCCGGCCGGGCGATGGGCATCGCCACCACCGGCTCGGTGATGGGCACGCTGATCGGCATGTTCTTCCTGGCCCTGTTCACACCGCTGCTGGGCGATCTGGCGCTGAAGTTCGGCGCCTACGAGTTCTTCTGGCTGGCGATCTTCGGCGTGATCATCTCCGCCACGCTGACCGGCGGTGACGCGCTCAAGGGCTGGATCACGGGCATCGCTGGCCTGTTCATCGCCACCATCGGCATGGACGGCATCCACGCGTTCGAGCGCTTCAGTTTCGACAACCGCGACCTGGCTGGCGGGTTCTCGCTGGTGCCCGCGCTGGTGGGCGCCTTCGGCTTTGCCGAAATCCTGGTGGCCATGCAGGAAAAGCGACCGGTGCCGAAGATCAACCCCTTCGACACGGTGATCCCGAAGATCCGCGACGTGCTGCAGTACTGGCGCACCATCATCCGCTCGGGCGTCATCGGCACCTTCGTGGGCATCGTGCCGGGCGTGGGCGAGGATGTGGCCGCCTGGTCGTCCTACGCCGCGGCCAAGCGCGCCAGCAAGGAGAAGGCGAAGTTCGGCAAGGGCTCGGTCGAGGGCCTGATGGCGGCGGAAACGGGGGACAACGCCTGCGTGCCCGGCGCCATCATCCCGGTGCTGACGCTGCAGATCCCCGGCTCGGCCCCGGCGGCGGTGCTGATGGCGGCCATGTTGATCCACGGCGTCAAGCCCGGGCCGATGATCATGACGGAGTCGCCGCAGTTCGTGTACGACGTGGTCGCCATGATGCTGCTGGCCACCATCGGCATCCTGATCTACGGGCTGGTGTTGACCAAGCTGCTGGTGCAGGTGCTCAAGGTGCCCACCACCATCATCGTGCCGATGATCTTCGTGCTGTGCGTCGTGGGCACCTACGCGCTGGCGCAACGCATGTTCGATGTGTGGACGATGCTGGGCTTCGGGCTGCTGGGGTTCCTGCTGCGCCAGTACAAATTCCCGGTCGCACCGCTGGTGCTGGGCATCGTGCTGGGCGACCTGATGGAGAAGAACCTGCGGCGCGGGCTGGTGCTGTCGGACGGGGACCTGACGCCGTTTTTCACGCGGCCGATCTCGGCCGCCCTCTTCGGCATCATCGCGCTGATCCTGCTGCTGCGCATCCCGGCGGTGCAGCGGCGCCTGCCCTGGGCTTCTCGCTGAGCGCGATGGCCCCTCGCCCGTGCACCTGAACCCGCGCGCGAACCCGCCATGAAGCTTGCCCTGTGCAACGAGGTGCTCGCGCCGATGCCGTTCGAGGCGCAGTGCCGCACCGCCCGGGCGCTGGGCTATGCCGGGCTGGAGGTCGCGCCCTACACGGTCTGCGCCGATCCCGCCGCCATGACCATCACCCAGGCCCGTGAACTGCGCCAGGTGGCGGCCGATCACGGCCTGGAGATCAGCGGCCTGCACTGGCTGCTGGTCAAGCCCGATGGGCTCTCGATCACCGACCCCGACCCCGCGGTGCGCGCCCGCACGGTGGCCTTCATGCGCCACTTGTGCGAGCTGTGCGCGGCCATGGGCGGCCGCTACCTGGTGCACGGCTCGCCCGGGCAGCGGCGCGTGCCGCAAGGCGATACGCACGCGCAGGCGCTGGCCCGCGCCACGGCGGCTTGGGCGCTGGCCGGAGAAGCCGCGGCAAGCTGCGGTGTCACTTATTGCATCGAGCCGCTGTCGCGCGACCAGACCGATGTGGTGAACACCGTAGCCGAGGCCGTGGCCGTGGTGCAGGCCGCGGGCCAGCCGGCACTTCGCACGATGATCGACACCAGTTCCGCCGGCCTCGCGGAGGACCTGCCCGTACCGGCGCTGATCGAACGCTGGTTGCCCTCCGGGCTGGTGGCGCACATCCAGCTCAACGACCCCAACCGGCGCGCGCCAGGTCAGGGCGAGATGGCCTTCGCCCCCGTGCTGACCGCGCTGCGCCAGGGCGGGTGGGATGGCTGGGTGGCCGTGGAGCCCTTCGACTATGTGCCCGACGGCCCGGGCTGCGCCGCCTGGTCGGCGGGGTACCTCAAGGGCCTGATGGAATCGCTGGAAGCCCCGGTGTGACGGGCGGGCTTGTCACTGGGCCCATGCACCGCGGCGGCACGCCATGACCAGTGAAGCGCCACGCTTTCGCATCACCCAGATCGAGCTGTTCGAGGCCCCGGTGCGGCTGCGCATGCCGTTTCGCTTCGGGGTGGTCACGCTCACGCACTGCCAGCAGGCCTGGGTGCGGGTGAACATCGAGGGCGCTGGCGGGTTGCAGAGCACGGGCGCAGCGGCCGAACTGCTGTCACCCAAGTGGTTCGACAAGAACCCGGCGCTGAGCAACGAGCAGAACCTGGACCAGCTGCGCGACGTGCTGCACCTGGCCGCACAGGCCTACACCGCGGACCAGGCCACGGCCCGCGACGACACGGCCTTCGGCCACTTCGCCCGCCACCATGACGCGCACCAACGGACCGCCGCCGCACGTGGGCACAACCCCCTGCTGGCGTCCTACGGCCCGGCGCTGATCGACCGTGCGGTGCTGGACGCCCTGTGCCGGGCCACGGGCCTGAGCTTCTACACGGTGATGCGGCGCAACCTCGCAGGCATAGGCGGTACGCATCCCGCCTTCGGCGCTTTCGACTTCAACACCTTTCTGGCGGGTCTGACACCGGCGACCACGATCGCCGCCCGCCACACAGTGGGGCTGGCCGACCCGATCACCGCTGACGACGTCACCGAGCCCTTGCAGGACGGCCTGCCGCAGACCCTGGAGCAGGTGATCGCGCGCTACGGCCATCGGCACTTCAAACTCAAGCTGAGCGGTCAGGTCGATGCCGATCTGCAGCGGCTGCACGCCATTGCGCGAGTGCTGGACCGCACCGGACTGGATTACCAGGTCACGCTGGACGGCAACGAGCAGTTTGTCGACGCCGCCACACTGACGGCCTTGGCACAGGGCCTGCGCGCCGCACCGGCCCTCAAACAACTGGCCGACAGCGTGCTCTTTGTCGAGCAGCCCTTCCACCGCGCCATCGCACTGCAGCCCGACAGGCCCGCGCCCGACGTCGGCTGGCCTCTGCTCATCGACGAGTCCGATGGCACGCTGGAGGCCTTCGAGCAGGCCCGCGCCCTCGGCTGGCGCGGTGTCTCCAGCAAGACCTGCAAGGGCCTGTACAAGTCGGTCCTGAATGCCGCGCGCTGCGAGGCCTGGAACACACAGTGCCACAAGCCCGGGCAATTCTTCTTGTCGGGTGAAGACCTGACGCTTCAACCCGGGCTTGGGCTGCAGCAAGACCTGGCTCTGGTCAGCCTGCTGGGCATCACGCACGTTGAGCGCAACGGCCACCATTACGTGGACGGCATGCGCGGGCGCCCCGCAGCGGAGCAGCAGGCGTTCGCACAGGCGCACCCGGACCTGTACGAACAGGTCGTCGCACCGGATGGCCAGACGCTCACCCGCGTATGCATTCAAGGCGGTCGAATGGCCATTGCGTCGCTTGCCTGCCCTGGGTTTGCCAGCGCCGTGCTGCCCGACTTCAGTGCGATGCAGACGCTGGCCCCTCCCGCTGACCTGCCCGACACGCCACCACTGCCATGGCCACCCTGAACCTGCTCACAGAAGACGGCCGCCTTGCCGCCTACGCGCTGCGCGGCACCCCGGTCGCGCCACCGTCCGGCCCCAAGGTATTCAACCGCATCGCCTACTCTGCTGCCCATGTGGTGGCCGATCCCCGAGCTGCCAACGACCCGTGGCTGCAGTGCGCAGTGGATTGGGACGCCACGCTGGCCTACCGGCAGCACCTGTGGTCGCTGGGGCTGGGCGTGGCCGAAGCCATGGACACCGCGCAGCGCGGCATGGGCCTGGACTGGCCCACCTCGCTGCAATTGATCCAGCGCACGCTGCAGGCCGCACGCACCGTGCCGGGGGCGCGCGTGGCCAGCGGCCGCGGCACCGACCAACTCGACCCGGCCCAGGCCCGCAGCCTCGACGACGTGATCCGCGCCTACGAGGAGCAGATGGCCGCCATCGAGGCCCTGGGTGGCCGCCTCATCCTGATGTGCAGCCGCGCCCTGGCGCGGGTGGCGCGCGGCCCCGCGGACTACGAACGTGTTTACGACCGGCTGCTGCGCCAGGCGCGCGAGCCCGTCATCCTGCACTGGCTGGGCGACATGTTCGACCCGGCTCTGGCCGGCTACTGGGGCAGCACGGACGTCGAGGCGGCCATGGACACCGCGCTGGGCGTGATCAAAGCGCACCCGTCCAAGGTCGACGGCATCAAGATCTCGCTGCTGGACCAGGCCCATGAGGTGCGCATGCGCCGCCGCCTGCCCCCGGGCGTGCGCATGTACACGGGCGACGACTTCCACTACCCCGAACTCATCGAGGGCGACGGCGTGGGCGAGCACGCCACGCAGCAGCACAGCGACGCGCTGCTGGGCATCTTCGACGCCATCGCGCCCGTGGCGAGCGCCGCCTTGGACGCGCTGGCCCGAGGCAAGGCGCAGCGCTACCGCGCGCTGCTGGCGCCCACGGTGCCGCTGTCGCGGCACATCTTCCAGGCCCCCACGCGCTTCTACAAGACGGGCGTGGTCTTCATGGCCTGGCTCAACGGCCACCAGGACCACTTCACCCTGGTGGGTGGACAGCACAGTGCCCGCTCGCTGCCCCATCTGTGTGAGCTGTTTCGCCTGGCCGACGCCGCGGGCGCTCTGGCCGACCCGGACCACGCGACCCACCGCATGCGGGCGCTGCTGGCGCTGAACGGCCTGTAGCGCACCTCTCGCTTGCCTCGGCAGGCCTGTAGCGCCGCCACCTGCAGGCTCAGCCGCTGGCTTTTCAGCGGGCGGCGAGCGCCTCCCAACGTTCCAGCGCGTGCATCAACTCGTCCTCGATCCGGGCATGACGTGCGGACAGCTCGGCCCCCCGCTGCGGATGACGCGCAAACAGCAGGCCGTCGGCCAGCTCGGCGTCTATCGTCCTCTGCTCGGCTTCAAGCGCCTCGATGCGCGCCGGCAGGGCCTCGAGTTCGCGCTGCTCCTTGTAGCTGAGCTTGCGCGGGGGCGATGCGGGGCTGGGCGCGTGAGCGACAGCCTCAAGCCGGGGCTCCACGGCGGGCTGGGCCACGGCAGCGGTTCCCGTAGCAGCGCCTGGCGCCACAGGCCTGGCGGGCTGCGCAGACGCAGCCAGCAGGCGAGCGCGCTCGCGCTGGCGCTTCCAGTCCTCGTAGCCGCCCTCGTACTCGCGCCACAGGCCGGGGCGGCCGCCGTAGGCCGGGTCGCCCTCCCAGGCAATGGTGCTGGTGACCACGTTGTCCAGGAAGCGGCGGTCGTGGCTGACGAGGAAGACCGTGCCGCCGTAGCCCTGCAGCAGTTCTTCCAGCAGGTCCAGCGTGTCGATGTCCAGGTCGTTGGTGGGCTCGTCCAGCACCAGCACGTTCGCCGGCAGCGCGAACAGGCGCGCCAGCAGCAGGCGATTGCGCTCGCCACCCGACAAGGTGCGCACGGGCGAGTTGGCACGCTCGGGCGAGAACAAGAAGTCGGTGAGGTAGCTCATGACGTGCTTGCGCTGCCCGCCGAACTCCACCCACTCGCTGCCCGGGCTGATGGTGTCGACCAGCGTCGCCTCCAGGTCCAGGCCGGCGCGCATCTGGTCGAAGTAGGCCACCTGCAGCCGGGTGCCCTGACGCACGCTGCCCGAGGTGGGTTTCAGCTCGCCCAGGATGAGCTTGAGCAGTGTGGTCTTGCCGGCGCCGTTGGGGCCGATCAGGCCCACCTTGTCGCCGCGCAGCAGCGTGGCACTGAAGTGGTCGATCACCACCTGCTGCCCAAAGCGCATGCTCACGTCCTTCAGTTCGGCCACGATCTTGCCGGGGGGCAAGCCCGCGTCCAGCTCCAGCCGAACCTGGCCGAGCTGGTCGCGCCGGGCCGAGCGCTGGGCGCGCAGGGCCTGCAGCCGGGCCACCCGGCCCACGCTGCGGGTGCGCCGCGCCTCCACGCCCTTGCGCACCCACACCTCCTCCTGCGCCAGCAGCTTGTCGGCGCGCGCATGGGCCAGGGCCTCGTTCTCCAGTTCACGGGCCTTGGCGGCTTCGAAGGCGGCGAAGTTGCCGGGGTAGCTGCGCAGCACGCCGCGGTCCAGTTCGATGATGCGGGTGGCCACGGCATCGATGAAGGCGCGGTCGTGCGACACCAGCACGAGGCCGCCTGAAGACCCCGAACCGGCCCCGGTGCCGCGCCACTGCACCAGCAGGTCCTGCAGCCACTCGATGGCGTCGATGTCCAGGTGGTTGGTGGGCTCGTCCAGCAGCAGCACGTCCGGCCGTGCCACCAGGGCCTGGGCCAGGGCCACGCGCTTCTTGGTGCCGCCGGACAGGGCGTCCACCCGGGCCTGCGGGTCCAGGTGCAGCCGCTGCAGCGCCTCATGCACCCGTTGCTCCCAGGTCCAGCCGTCCAGGGCCTCGATGCGGGTCTGCAAGGTGTCCAGGTCGTCGAGGCTCCCGGCGTCATCGCGGCCCAAGCTGGGCACGGGCGCATCAGCCTGCCGGCCTTCCGCCGAGGGATGGTCACCGCTGGCCAAGGCTTCATACCGCTCGCGCAGGGCTCGCGCCTGGGCCACGCCCTCGGCCACGGCGTCAAACACCGAGGCCGCCGGGGCGAACTGCGGCTCCTGCGGCACGTACACGCGCCGCAAGCCGCCCTGCTGCTGAAGCAGTCCGTCGTCCAGGCGCTCCACCCCCGCGAACACCTTCAGCAGCGAGGACTTGCCCGTGCCGTTGCGCCCGATCAGCGCCACGCGCTCGCCGGGCTCCAGCGCAAAGGCGGCGCCGTCCAGCAGGGGCACATGGCCGTAGGCGAGGTGGGCATCGGTGAGCGAGAGAAGGGCCATGGGGGGATTGTCGGTGCTCAGTCCCCGCCGACGCTGTGCGACGAGGAGGTCTGACGCGGGCTACTGCGCCCAGGGCTGCGGTGACGCCTGGGCGACCGCGTTCACAGCGTCCGGAACTCCCATCACCTCCAGGCCGTCGCGCCCCGGGTAGGCAGCCGGCACCGGCGCCACCAGCAACTTGCGTTCAGCCCCCACATCCAGGGCGGCCTGTTGAAATCCACGCGAGACCGTGGGGGCGCTGGAGCGCTTGACCTCGATGACCCAGGCCGCCCCATCGGGAAAGTGCAGCACCAGATCGGCCTCCGCCCCGCGGGCTGTGCGGTAGAAACTGGCTTGGGCCGAGGGCGCCGCCGCGAGCAGTTGCTCGATCACCCAACCCTCCCAGCTGGCGCCTGCCACCGGATGACCGAGCACCTGATCCAGCGTGGTCAAGCCCAGAAGGGCGTGTACCAGCCCCGAGTCCCGCACGTAGACCTTGGGGGTCCGCACCAGCCGCTTTCCGACGTTGCCATGCCAAGGGGGCAATCGCCGCACCAGCATGAGGTCGGCCAGCAGGTCGATGTAGCGCCCGACGGTCTGGCCGCTGACCGCCAGCGAGCCCGCCAACTGCGCCTGGTTCAGCAGACCTCCTTGCTGATGAGCCAGCATGGTCCACAGGCGGCGCAAGGTGACCGCCGGGATGCGGGGGCCCAGCTGTGGAATGTCACGCTCCAGGTAAGTGGTGATGAAGGCCTCGCGCCAGGCCATGCTGCTCGCATCGTCCGGGGCCAGCCATCACAGCGGAAAGCCGCCCCGCACCCAGAGGTCCTGCAGGGCGCGCACCGGGTCAGCCGGCCCCGCTGGCGCGGCCTGGGCAAGCAGCTCGGCGGCCAGGAACGGCGTCAGCTCCAAGGTCGCCATGCGGCCCGCGAGACTCTCGCTGCCCTGCTGCAGGAGCGCACCGCTGGCCGACCCGAGCAGCAGGAACTGGCCTGCCGATTCGCCTTCGCGCCGGCGCAGATCGATCACCCCCCGCAGGACCTCGAACAACCCCGGCATGCGCTGCACCTCGTCCAGGATCAAAAGGCGGTGGCGCTGTGCCAGCAGGAACGCCTCGGGGTCGTCGAGTCGGCGGCGGGCGGAGGGAAGTTCCAGGTCGAGATACAGCGGCTCGACCGTGCCCTGCCGGTGCGCCAGCGCCATCGTCTTCTTGCCCACCTGGCGCGGGCCCACCAGGGCGATGGCGGGAAAGCGCGCCAGCAGCCAGCTCAGCCTGGCGTCCGTGATTCGATCAAACATTGTTGCAAATCTACCATCATATGGAAGATTTACAACAATAGATCACACCATCAGGGTGGACTGACCGCCCGCGAGGCCGCCAGGCGCCACAGCGTCTCGCCGCGGCGGGCGTAGGCCCGCTCTTCTTCCAGGCAGGACTCAACGAGCTTGATCACGTGCTCGTCGTCTTGGTCCAGGGCGCGCGCGATGAGGGTCTTCCACGGGCGCAGCGCCACCGGCCCCGCGGGCTGCAGGCGTGCGGCCACCACCGCGTGGGCGAAGGCCTGCCAGTGCCAGGCCCAGGCCACCAGCGGTTCATCCAGCAAGCGCGTCAACACCCGCAGGGCGTGGGTGCCCGTCACCAGGTGCAGGGCAGTGAAGTTGCCCGTATGCGCGTAGGCGAACGCGGCGGTGCGGGCCAGGCGCTCCAGGGTGTGGCCATCCACCATCAGGCGGGCCGCCACCCGGTTGATGCGGCCATCGCGCGCCACGTCGCGCAGTTGGTCGCTGATCAGGCGCTGGCGCGACCTCCCCGCAGGAAGCTCGCGCAACAAGGCCTCCGGGTTCTCGGTGGCCGGGGCGCGGGCGGTACCCGCCAGCGGGTTGTGCAAGGCCCCCAGGCGCAAGTGACGGCTGGCCCACCAGGCCAGGCCATCCGCCAATTCTCCCAGATGCCCGCAACGCACCGCGCTGGCGGTGCGGATCAGGCCATGAAAGGCGGCCGCGCCCACGCCAGGCATCAATTGCGGCAGCACCTGGCCCAGCATGTCGGTGGCACCCTCCTGCGCGATCCACTCGGTGAACAGCGCACGGTAGCCGGACCAGGCTTCAGGACGGCCCAGGCGATCGGGCCACGGGTCGCCCGGGGACCAGGGCTGCTGCGGCGGGGCGGGTTGCAGACGCGGCGCATAGCCCTGCGCAAAGGCCGCCAAGCGCTCGGGGCTGGCGCCCAGATGGTGAAGGGCGGCCAAGGCCATGGGCAGGTGGTTGGTCAGGCCGTCGGCATCTTCCGGGGCGTGGGCCGAGCCGGCCGTCAGCAAGTTGATCAATTGCGGTGACGGTTCTCTCACTGGTTTGTGCTTGGGCGTGGGCATGGGCATAGGCGTCCGAGGGGCTGCCCTCTTCTTCATGCGGTGCCCCCTTCGGCCACGGCCCGCTCCAGGGCATCGGTGAACATTGCCGCCACGTCGAAGCCGGTCTGGTCCATGATCTCGCGGAAACAGGTGGGGCTGG
Organism: Rubrivivax sp.; assembly: GCA_021300575.1. Taxonomy (GTDB): domain Bacteria; phylum Pseudomonadota; class Gammaproteobacteria; order Burkholderiales; family Burkholderiaceae_C; genus Rubrivivax. Next base: position 10,087 of record JAJTDM010000086.1, on the reverse strand, counting down.
TGACATTGATCTCGGTCAGACGGTCGCCGATGACGTCCAGGCCCACCAGCAGCAAGCCGCGCGCCGCGAGCAACGGCCCCAGAGCCTGGGCGATGGAACGCTCGCCCTCGGTCAGCGGCAGGGCCACGCCCTTGCCCCCAGCCGCCAGGTTGCCGCGCACCTCGCCACCTTGGGGGATGCGCGCCAGGGCGTAGGGCACGTGCTGGCCGCCAATCAGCAGCACGCGCTTGTCACCCTGCGCAATGGCCGGCAGGTAGCGTTGCACCATCACCGTCTGGGCCCCGCCGCGGTTGAGCGTCTCGCAGATGGCCCCCAGGTTCAGCCCATCCGTGCCCACCCGGAAGATGCCCATGCCGCCCATGCCGTCCAGCGGCTTGAGGATGATGTCACCGTGCTCGGCGTGGAAAGCGCGGATGTCGGCCTCGCGCCGGGTCACCAGCGTGGGCGGGGTGAACTGCGGGAACTCCAGGATGGCGAGCTTCTCCGGGTGGTCGCGCAGCGCCGCCGGCTTGTTGAAGACCTGCGCACCCTCCCGCTCGGCCTGGCCCAGCAGGTGGGTGGCGTAGAAGTACTCGCTGTCGAAGGGCGGGTCCTTGCGCATCACCACGGCGTCAGCCTCGCGCAGCTCGAAGACAGCGTGGACGACCACGGTGCGGAACCAGGCGCCGTCGCCGGCCTGTTCGCCGCCTTGGGCGCCCTCCGCCAGAGCGATCTCACGGACCCGGGCCGTGACCCGACCGCCGGCCACCCAACGCAGATCGCGCGGCTCGCAGGCCAGCAGGCGGTGACCGCGGCGCTGCGCCTCGCGCATCATGGTGAAGGTGGAGTCCTTGTAGATCTGGAAGGACTCCAGCGGGTCGGCAACGAAGAGGCGACACCCCCGACAGTGTCACGAGGAAGGTCAGGGCTGCGGCGTCGCGATGGGGCTCGTCCTTCAGTGCCGTGGCCAGGCCGGAGGCGATGGTACCGAGCAAGGCCAGGCCCGCCACCGCGAGCACCAACTCCCGCGGGAAGGCCTGCAGCAAGCCCACCACCGCCCCGCCCGCCAGCCCGGCCAGGCCGTAGAACAGGCCCGCGGCCACGGCCGCGGTGTAGCGCCGAGCCGGGTCGTCGCCCGCCTCGCGGCCCATGCAGATGGCAGCGGTGATGGCCGCCAGGTTGAAGGCGTAGCCGCCGAAAGGCGCCAGCAGCACACCCGTCAGGCCTGTGGCCACGAGCGGCGGCGACACCGGCGTGTCGTAGCCTGCCGCGCGTTGGGCCGCCACCCCCGGCAGGTTCTGGGAGGCCATGGTGACGATGAACAGGGGCAGGGCCAGGCCGATCAGGGCTTGCAGGCTGAAGGCGGGTGCCGTCCACACCGGCGCCGCCCAGGCACCCCCCAGGCGCTGCCAGTCCATGGCGCCTTGTGCGGCCGCCACCGCGGTGCCAACCAGCAACGTGAGCGGCACGGCGTAGCGGGGCACGAAGCGGCGCCCGGCCAGGAAGGTCAGGACCATCACGCCCACCAGCACCGGGGCCGTGGCCACCGCCCCCGCCGCGTCCAGGCCGAAGCGCGCCAGCACCCCGGCCAGCAAGGCCGCAGCAATGGCCTGCGGGATGCGGCTCATCAGGCGCTCGAACAAGCCGGTTGCGCCCGCCAGCGCGATGAGGGCGCTGCAGGCGATGAAGGCGCCCACCGCGTGAGGCAGGTCGATGCCGCTGGTGGCGGCCACCAGCGCCGCGCCGGGCGTGGACCAGGCGGTGAGCACCGGCTGGCGGTAGCGCAGGGACAGGCCGATGGAGGTCAGGGCCATCCCCAAGCCCAGCGCCCAGATCCAGGAGGCCGTCTGGGCCACATCAGCCCCCACCGCCTGGGCGGCGGCAAACACCAGCGGCACCGAGCTGGTGAAGCCCACCAGCACAGCGACGAATCCCGCCACCACGGCCGGCAAGGAAGAGTCGCGCAGCAGGCGGCTCATGGGACTCATGTGACTCATGGGACTCATGTGACTCATGTGCAGCGTTCAGCAACCCTGGTGCAAGGCGGCCTCTGATCCGTAACGACCTGGCCACAAGCGCTCAAATCACCAACGCTCAAATCTCCACCTTGGAACCCAGCTCGACGATGCGGTTGGCCGGCAGGTAGAGAAAGTCGGCCGCCGCCGCCGCGTTGCGGTGCATGCTGGCAAAGAGCTTCTCGCGCCACAACCACATGCCCCGGGCGAAGGTGGGCACCACGGAGTCGCGGCTGAGGAAATAGCTGGTCTCCATGTCGTCCAGCACGATGCCGCGGCCGGCCAGCAGTTGCAGCGCCTCGGGCACGTCGGGGTCGTTCTTGAAGCCGAAGTGCAGCACCACCTGCCAGCAGTCGTGGCCCAGCGCTTCCACCTCCACGCGCCGGTCAAAGCCGATCCAGGGCACCTCGTGGTGGCGCACGGTCGCGAAGACGTTCTGCGCGTGCAGCACCTTGTTGTGCTTGAGGTTGTGCAGCAGCGCAAAGGGCGTGGCGCCCTTTTCCGCACTCAGGAACACGGCCGTGCCCGGCACGCGCAGCGGCGGGTGGATGAACAGCGACTCGATGAACACCGGCAGGTCGATAGCCTCGTCGCGCAGCCGCTCGCTCATCAGGTGGCGTCCCTGCTGCCAGGTGGTCATCAGGGTGAACATGACCACCCCGATGAGGATGGGGAACCAGCCGCCGTCCAGGATCTTCACCGCATTGGCGGCAAAGAAGATGATGTCGATGACGAAGAAAGAGCCGGTGGCAGCGACACACAGCCACAGCGGCAGCTTCCAGCCGTAGCGGATGACGAAGAAGGTCATCACGGTGGTGATGGTCATGTCGATCGTCACCGCGATGCCATAGGCCGAGGCCAGGGCGCTGCTGGAACCGAAGACCACCACCGCGATGACGATACAGACGTAGAGGGACCAGTTGACGAAGGGCACATAGATCTGCCCGGTCTCGCGCACGGAGGTGTGCAGCAGGCGCAGGCGCGGCAGATAGCCCAGCTGAATGGCCTGCTTGGTGACGGAAAAGGCCGCGGTGATCAGGGCCTGCGAGGCGATCACCGCTGCCAGGGTGGCCAGCAGGATCAGCGGGTACAGCGCCCAGGACGGCGCCATCTCGTAGAACGGGTTGCCCACGTTCTCGGGGTGCTGCAACAGCATGGCACCCTGGCCGAAATAGTTCAGCACCAGCGCAGGCATCACCACCGCAAACCAGGCCAGGCGGATGGGCTTCTTGCCGAAGTGGCCCAGGTCGGCATACAACGCCTCAGCACCCGTGACGCACAGCACCAGGGCGGCCAGCGCCACGAAGGCCACGCCCGGCTGGGCCAGCAGAAAGCCCACCGCGTAGTGCGGCGACAAGGCCACCAGCACGGCAGGATGCTGCGCAATGTGTACCAGGCCCAGCACCGCCAGCACCCCGAACCACAGCAGCGTGATCGGCCCGAAGAAGCGCCCGACCACCCCGGTGCCGAAGCGCTGGGCGGCGAACAGCACCGTCAGAATGACCAGCGTCAGCGGCACCACGAAACGGTGCAGCCCAGGCTCGACCACTTCCAGCCCCTCCACCGCCGACAGCACCGAGATGGCCGGCGTGATCACCCCATCACCAAAGAAGATGGCGGTGCCGAAGATGCCCAGCAGCAGCAGGCGCGAGCGCAACACCGGGCGGTCCTTCACCGCCTGCGAGGCCAGCGCCAGCATGGCGATCAGCCCGCCCTCCCCGTTGTTGTCCGCGCGCAGGATCAGCGCCACGTACTTCAGCGACACCACCACCGTCAGCGTCCAGAACGCCAGCGACAGGATGCCCAGGATGTTGTCCGGGTTCAGCGGCACCCGGCCGTGCGCGAAGACTTCCTTGAGCGCGTACAGCGGGCTGGTGCCGATGTCGCCGTACACCACGCCGATGGCCGCCAGCGTGAGGGAGGCTAGGGCCGCTTGACCCGCGTGAGGGCGGTGGGCGTCAGAAGCGGTCATGGGAAGAAAGAACGAAGCAGCCCGTCATTGGAGTGCCGATGCCGCATTGCAGCAAGAGCGAAGGCATCGGACTGTGGGGTGGCCGCCACGCCGTGGCGGTGCGCCTTACTCGTAGACCTCAGCCTCGGGGTCGGTGGCTTCCAGCTCGTAGCTGGCCGCCAGCATGGCCAGGCGGCCGACCACGCCGTACATGTAGAAGCGGTTGGGCGCGCTGGCACCGGGCTTCTCGCCCGGGCGCGGCAGTTGGTGGCTGTGGTCGAAGGCCAGCGGCACAAAGCTGGAGCCCGGGGCGTTCAGGTTCTCGTCCACGCCGCGCTCGGCGTGCACGCGGTAGAAACCACCGACCACGTAACGATCGATCATGTAGACCACCGGCTCGGCCACGGCATCGTTGATGCGCTCGTAGGTGGGCACGCCCTCCTGGATGATGACCTCGGAGACCTCCTGGCCGTCCTTGATGACGCTCATCTTGTTGCGCGTGCGGCGGTTGATCTCGGCCAGCTCCTTGGCGTCGCGCACGGTCATGATGCCCATGCCGTAGGTGCCGTTGTCGGCCTTGACCACGACGAACGGCTTCTCGTTGATGCCGTACTCCTTGTACTTGCGCCGCACCTTCCCCAGCAGCGTGTCGACGTTGCTTTGCACGCAGTCCAGCCCGGTGCTCTCGGCAAAGTTGACCTCGCCGCACTGCCCGTACATGGGGTTGATGAGCCAGGGGTCCATGCCCAGCAGCTTGGCGAACTTCTTGGCCACTTCCTCGTAGCTCTGGAAGTGGTGCGTCTTGCGGCGCACGGCCCAGCCGGCGTGCAGGGGCGGCAGCAGGTACTGCTCGTGCAGGTTCTCCAGCACCTTGGGAATCCCGGCCGAGAGGTCGTTGTTCAACAAGATGGTGCAGGGATCGAAGTTCTTCAGGCCCAGCCGCCCGCGCGTGCGCACCAGCGGCTCCACCACGAGTTCGCTGCCGTCGGGCAGGGCCAGGGTCGTGGGCGCCTTGATTTCCTCGTCCAGCGTGCCCAGGCGCACGTTCAGCCCGGCCTGGTGGAAGATCTGCATCAGGCGCTTCACGTTGGTCAGGTAGAACGTGTTGCGCGTGTGCTTCTCAGGGATCAGCAGCAGGTTCTTGGCCTCGGGGCAGATCTTCTCGATCGCGGCCATGGCCGCCTGCACCGCCAGCGGCAGCATCTCGGCCGTGAGGTTGTTGAAGCCGCCCGGGAACAGGTTGGTGTCCACCGGGGCGAGCTTGAACCCGGCATTGCGGATGTCCACCGAGGTGTAGAACGGCGGCGTGTGCTCCATCCACTCGAGCCGGAACCAGCGCTCGATGGCGGGCATCGACTCCAGGATGCGCTGCTCGAGCTCGTTGATGGGCCCGGTCAGGGCGGTGATGAGGTGAGGGACCATGGGCCGATTCTAGGGACGGGCAGGGCCGGACGCTTGAAGCTCGTCAAGCGGGCGAGGCATGGACGAAAAAGGGCCGCCCGAAGGCGGCCCTTTGCACAAGACCGTGATCGCGCGGCGCGATTACTTGTTGTAGGCCGTCTCGCCGTGCGACGAGATGTCCAGGCCTTCGCGCTCTTCCTCTTCGCTCACGCGCAGTCCGATCACCATGTCGACGATCTTGAAGGCGATGAAGGCGACCACAGCGGAGATCACCACGGTGTAGAGCACGCCCTGCACCTGGATCCAGACCTGGGTGCCGATGCCGCCCCACTCGCCGCACTTGTTGTCGACGTAGTTGCAGATGCCCGTGCCGCCCAGGCTGGGGCTGGCGAACACGCCCGTCAGCACTGCACCCAGGATGCCGCCCACGCCGTGCACGCCGAACACGTCCAGCGAATCGTCAGCGCCCAGCAGCTTCTTCAACCCGGACACGCCCCACAGGCAGATCACACCCGCCAGGGCGCCGATGATCAGCGCACCGCCCACGCCCACGAAGCCGCAGGCCGGCGTGATGGCCACCAGACCGGACACCGCACCCGAGGCGGCTCCCAGCATCGAGGCCTTGCCCTTCAGCAGCGCTTCCGCACCGGCCCAGGCCAGCGTCGCCGCCGCCGTGGCCACCACGGTGTTGATGAAGGCCAGCGCAGCCACGCCGTTGGCTTCGAGGTTGGAGCCGGCGTTGAAGCCGAACCAGCCCACCCACAGCATGGAGGCACCCACCATCGTCAGCGTCAGGTTGTGCGGTGCCATGGACTCACGCCCATAGCCCACGCGCTTGCCGAGCATGTACGCACCCACCAAGCCGGCCACTGCGGCGTTGATGTGCACCACCGTGCCGCCGGCGAAGTCCAGCGCGCCCTTGGCCCACATGAAGCCGGCGTTGGCCGTCACCGCTTCCAGCGACTTGGCGTCGGTGATGGCGTCCGGGCCGTCCCAGTACCACACCATGTGCGCCACCGGCAGGTAGCTGAAGGTGAACCACAGCACCGAGAACAGCAGCACCGCCGAGAACTTGATGCGCTCGGCAAACGCGCCCACGATCAGCGCGGTGGTGATGGCGGCGAAAGTGCCCTGGAAGGCGATGAAGGTCAGTTCAGGGATGTAGACGCCCTTGCTGAAGGTCGCTGCAATCGAATCTGGCGTCACCCCCTTCAGAAACAGCTTGTCCAGCGTGCCGAAGAACGGGTTGCCGGCGGTGAAGGCCATGGAATAGCCGTACACCACCCACAGCACCGAGATCAACGCAAAGATCATGAAGACCTGCATCAGCACCGACAGCATGTTCTTGCTGCGCACCAGGCCGCCGTAGAACAGCGCCAGGCCGGGGATGGTCATCAGGATGACGAGCGCCGTGGCGATCGTCATGAAGGCCGTGTCGCCCTTGTTGGGCACGGGTGCCGCGGCAGCAGCAGCGGGCGCGGCAGACGCGGCGTCGGCCGCAGCGGGCGCCGCAGCCTCCGACGCTGCGGGTGCGGCAGCTGTGGCAGCAGGGGCGGCGGCCGGCGCGCTTTGCGCCAGCACAGCCCCCGAGAAGCCCAGGACCGCAAGGCCCAGGGCGCAGGTGGCAATGAATTTCTTGAACATGGTCATCTCTCGAGTGTTGGGGCCGCGGGGGGTCAGAGGGCGTCCTTGCCGGTCTCGCCGGTGCGGATGCGCACCACCTGCTCGAGGGCGGAGACGAAGATCTTGCCGTCACCGATCTTGCCGGTGCGGGCCGATCCTTCGATGGCTTCGATCACGCGCTCGACCAGCGCATCGTCGATGGCCGCCTCGATCTTCACCTTGGGCAGGAAGTCCACAACGTATTCCGCACCGCGGTACAGCTCGGTGTGGCCTTTTTGTCGGCCGAAGCCCTTGACTTCGGTCACCGTGATGCCCTGCACACCAATGGTGCTGAGGGCTTCACGCACTTCGTCGAGCTTGAAGGGCTTGACGATTGCGGTCACCATCTTCATGAACGTCTCCGTGGGTCTGAGGTTGAAAGGGGTCAGAAGGCCATCTTGGCGCCGAGCACGATGCCAGACTTGCCCAGGTCCTTGCCAGCACCGGTATAGGCCGAGGTGCTGGTGTCCAACAGGGTGGCGCTCGAGGTGATGCCCGAAACTTCCTTGCTGATGGCCAGGGAGTAATCGGTGTAGGAGAAGCCCCCGTTGTTCTTCACGGTTTGGCGGCCGATGTGCGGCGTGACGGCGAAGCCGCCTACGTCAAAGGTGGCGCTGATGTCCAGGTAGCCGCTGCCCTTGCTGTTGGCAAAGCCGAACAGGTTGGTCGTGCTGTGCGAATACTTGGCGGTGACGGGGCCGGTCGTGACAGCGGCGTAGACCTCGGTGGTGTTGGCCGACGGGTTCAAACCATTGCTGGGGTACTGGTAGGTCAGCAGGCCGATGTCGTAAGCCACGCCCTTGGCGATCTCTCCCTTGAAGCCGCCGTAGATGTCGAACTCGGTACTGGCGCCGCCGCCGCCGTCCTTGATCCACTTGATCGTGGAGCCCCAGGCACCGAGGTAGAAGGCGCCAGCCGTGAAGTCCAAGCCACCCTGCAGCGCCGGCTTCAGGCGGCTTTGAGAGATGCCGCGGTAGCGGTAGTCGGTCACCACGCCGGCATTGAAGGCGACGGAGGAATCGGCCGCCAGGGTGATGGAGGGCACAGCCACAGCGGACAGCGCCGCAACGGCAACGGCGATGGAGGCGAGGGACAGCGATTTCATGGCAACTCCTGGGTGATGAAAGGTTGATCGCCTGTCTGCACCTTTCGTGCCAGCCTTCAGCCCCACCTCGATGCCGAGCACGACCGAGGACCGCGAGAGCCCGGAACAGGAGAGAACAGGCCGGAACAGCCCACCCGCCCCCGCTTCGAAGCGCCGACACCCCCATCGGAGTGCCCCATAAAGGTGCGCACCAAAGGGGTGCTCCGAAGGGGTGCATACAAACCCGGCAGGACTTCACAGAATCCCTGACGTCGCGCAGGGCTCTGGCCGTGCGGCCTTTCCCGCAGGTCCGCCTGTACGCCGAGGACACCAAGATGACGCTAGCTGTGGTGATGAGCCGTGCCCTGGACGGCCTGGAGGCGCCCGCCGTGCGCGTGGAGGTGCATCTGGCCAACGGCCTGCCCAGCTTCACCCTGGTGGGCCTGGCCGACACGGAAGTAAAAGAAGCGCGCGAGCGCGTACGGGCGGCCCTGTCCGAGAGCGGCTTCGCCTTTCCGCACAACCAGCGCGTGACCGTGAACCTGGCGCCCGCCGATCTGCCCAAGGAATCCGGACGCTTCGACCTGCCCATCGCGCTGGGCATCCTGGCCGCCAGTGGGGTGATCGACCCGGCCCGGCTGCAGGGGCTGGAAGTGGCGGGGGAACTGTCGCTGGCCGGGGCGCTGCAACCGGTGCGGGGCGCCCTCGCCCTGGCGCTGGCGGCGCGGCGCGAGCAGACCACCCGCACCCTGGTGCTGCCCGCGGCAAGCGCCGCAGAGGCCGCCCTGGTGCAGGGCCTGGAGGTGCGGCAGGCGACGCACCTGCTGGAAGTGGCGCAGACCTTGATGCCCAGACAGGAGGACGCTGTCGGCATCGAACTGCCCCGGGCGGTGCCGCAACGCCCGGCCCAGGCCCGGGAGGACGGCTCGGACCTGGCGGAGGTGCGCGGCCAGGCCGCAGCGCGCAGGGCGCTGGAAATCGCCGCGGCGGGACAGCACAGCCTGCTGTTGATCGGCCCCCCGGGCACCGGCAAGTCCATGCTGGCGCAGCGCCTGCCGTCACTGTTGCCCCCCATGGGCGACGAGGAAGCCTTGCAAAGCGCTGCGCTGCGCGGCCTGTCGCGTGCGGGCGCCGATGCAGTCGCCTTCGGCCAGCGCCCTTTCCGCAGCCCGCACCACTCGGCCAGCGCCGTGGCCCTGGTGGGCGGCGGCTCGCCACCCCGGCCGGGCGAGATCTCTCTGGCCCACCACGGCGTGCTGTTCCTGGACGAACTGCCCGAGTTCCCCCGCAGCGCGCTGGAGGCCCTGCGCGAGCCGCTGGAGACCGGGCGCATCACCATCTCGCGCGCGGCACGCCAGGCCACGTTCCCGGCGGGCTTCCAGCTCGTGGCCGCGATGAATCCCTGCCCCTGCGGCTGGCTGGGCGCCGGCGCTGCCACCGGCAAGGCCTGCCGCTGCTCGCCCGACGCCATCACCCGCTACCAGTCACGCATCTCCGGGCCGCTGCTGGACCGCGTCGACCTCATCGTGGAAGTGGCCGCCCTGCCCGCCCAGCAGCTGCTGGCGCACGCGCCCGGCGAACCCTCGGCCCAAGTGCGCCGTCGCGTCGTCGCCGCACGCCAGCGCCAGCAGGAACGCCAGGGCGGCCCGAACGGCACGCAGGACGCCGCCCGCATGGCCGAGCAAAGCCCGCTGGACGCCGCCGCGCGCAGCTTCCTGCTGAAGGCCGCGGAGCGCCTGGGCTGGTCCGGCCGCGCCGTGCACCGCGTGCTCAAGGTGGCCCGCACCATCGCCGATCTGGCGGGGACCGAGGTCATCCAGACGGCGCACGTGGCTGAAGCGGTGCAGTACCGGCGGGGGTTGGGGGGTTGAGGCCACCGCAAGTCCGACCAGCGTCCGCGGCCAGAGCGTTCATCGCGGGCTAGCGGGACGAGCCTAAGGACAAACCCTTTGGTGTCAACAATCCTGTTGACAATTTTGTGTGCTCATCGCTACG
>JAJTDM010000085.1 GCA_021300575.1 Rubrivivax sp. | reverse complement strand
CTGAACACCGTCTGGCCCGTGCCGGCCTTGATCGACACCGCTTCCGCAGACCTGAGCGTCGCCTGCGGCCGGGCGATGCTGCGCGCCCGGTGGGCGCGGCGTAGCCGGATGAGGGTCAACCCTGGGGCTGAGGCGGCCGATCAAGGCCAGACGAGACCCAGGGGGAGCGGCGAGACGGTCCGAATGGGCGCCGCTGCCACGATCCGCCACGATCTCACTGCCGCAGTCGGCCCTTCTTGGCTGGCCTCGGTCTGGTCGTCGGGCTTCAGGGGGCGTTTGAACTTCCTATGTGCCAAGCTGTACGAGCACACCAGCGTCGTGATCACGACTAATCTGGACTTCGCGGAGTGGTCGACCGTCCACCACCTGCGGCTCAGCCGGCTCATCGCCGCTGCCATGGCGCGCCGCCAGCGCCTTGTATCTTGACTCACCCATCGGGTGAGTGTGCCAACCCGCCCCATCTCCGCGCCAGTGCCGGCGATCCGGGGGATCAGGGGCTACGAACTGCTGGTTCCAGGGTCATCGCTCAGGTCCGCTCGTACGCTTCGCCGCGTCGTCACAGTCCTGTGCACTCGATCGGCCCGGTGCGTCGCGTTGTGCAGACGTTCCCTAGCCGATCCGGCTCAGGGCTTCCCGGGCGGCGGCCTGTCCCGCCAGCAGGGCGCCTTCGATCTGCCCGGGCATGTGCACTGAGGTCTCCGCGCCGGCCCAGAAGATTCGGCTTTCGTGGCCGCGCAGGTATGCACCAACCTGTGACCAGACGCCTGGCGGCGGGGCGGCGACGCAACCACGGCTGTAGGGCTCGAGGAGCCAGTAGTGATCTTCGTAGGCCAGCGGCTGCAGCGCGCGCGGCCCGAAGAACCTGGCCATCCGCCGGCAGATGAGCTCCTTGCGGGTGGCGGAGTCTTGCGACGACAGGCGCACCGATTCGGACGCGCTGAAGAATCCAGTCATCACGCCCCGCGTCTTCGAGGTCGACCCGTCGAAGGCGATGAGACCTGGACCGATCACGCTTCCGGAGTAGCCAGCGTCGCGCCAGAACGGCGCGTCGTACACGATCTGGAACTTGAGGTCGCTCGACGTGAGATACCGACGTTGCAGGATCGTGCGTCCGGCAGACAGGTCGGGTTCGAAACGAATGTGGTCCGCGACCGCGGGAGGCAGCGCCACCACGACCGCGCCCGCCGACCAGGTCGTTCCGTCTGCGGCGGCGACTTCGACGCCAGCGGCTGTCTGCGCGACACGGGTGACCGGACGGCCCATCAGCAAGTGGGGCGACAGCGAGTCCGCCATCCGTTCCGCGAGCAGGGATGCGCCTTCCGGGAAGACTTCGCTGTCGTGCTGCTCCGCGCCTAGACCCATCAGGGACAGGAAGCCGCCGTTGGCCTTGGCGTAGAAGAGGGCGTGCAGCATCGACACCTGGTCCGGGACGCCAATGAAGCCCTCGCATACGGCGTGGACCAGTGGCCGGGCCTTTTCAGGCATTCGCGCTTCACAGTACGAGGCCACCGTCATCGTGTCGAGCCGTCGCGCCTCGTCGGAGGCCCCCGGAGCATGCACGTCGATCGTTTCGGCCAATTCATCAAGCTCCGAGACGACCAGCCCGAGGGCGCTGCGGTCGAACGGAGGCTGGTCCGATATGTTGGCCGGCTCCGCGCTCCCGTTCGGAAGGTCGTAGTGGAGGTCGACACCGCCGCGGGGCCGATCCTGCGTGGCCACGCCAAAGGTGCGCGCCAGTTCCTTGACCTGCATCTGTCCGGGGCCGACCCACTGCGCCCCGAGCTCGACGATGGTGCCGCCCACGGAACGCGACATGACGCGTCCTCCCACGCGGTCCCGCGCTTCGAGCGCAAGCACCCGGGCGCCCTCTTCGACGGCCCGACGTGCGGCGGCCAGGCCCGAGAAGCCGCATCCGATGACGATGACATCCAGCCTACTGCTCACCACGCTCACCTCTCGAAGTTTGATTCCGATTCCAAGTCGCCCAGGCTTCACGTACGAGGACTGCCGGTCGACGACCGCGGGAAGACCCTAGGTTGTTTTTTATGCAGATGCTCAATAATAAACGAACTGTACCACCGAGCCCCTTCTCCTCGCAAGTTGCCATCGGACTTCCGCAGTGTCGAGTCGCCATCCCCCCTTCTCGCCCGTTCCAGACCCGTCGGAGTGCGTGACGCCTCCGCTCACACGCGAGGAACTGCATCGCATCGCCGAGCCGATCGAGGTGGCGCGCACGCTGCCCCCGCGTGCCTTCACCGACGAGATCTTCTTCGAGGCGGAGCGCCGTCGGGTGTTCGGAGCGGGGTGGATGGCGCTCGCGTTCGCCGCCGACACCCCACAGCCCGGCGATGCGATGCCGATCGACGCGCTGGGCACGCCTTTACTCGTCGTACGGCAACTCGACGGAAGCATCGCGGTGCTCCACAACCTCTCGCCTTACGACGCTTGTCCGGTTCTGATCGATCCCGTCCGCGGCGCAGCTGAGCTCGTGTCGGCGTACCACGGCTGGCGCTTCGAGCTGAGCGGCCGTCTGCTTGCAGCACCGTTCTGGAACGGCCGCCCCGATGCCACTGCCCGCGATGTCGCGCTGGGCCGCAAAAACCTGGTCCGGATCCGCAGCGCCGTCTGGTGCGGCGTCGTCTTCGTCGACCTCGGCGGCAACGCACCACCCTTCGACATCTACATCCGGCCGCTCCGCCAGCGCGTGCCGGATCTCGCAGAGGACGCCCTGGCGGCTGCAACGGGGCCGATGGAATCCGTCGACACGGCCGCCAACTGGAAGACCCTGTTCGAGAACACGTGCATCAACGTCTACCACGAGGGCTTCGTCCACCGCCTTTACAAGGCCGCGGCCGATGTGCCCCGCGTGGATGCCCAGGGACGCAAGACCTTCGAGGAGATCTGCGACGACGGCCTGTACGGACTGGGCTTCGGGGCCGAGGCGGCCCTGGCGGCCTACGGTGACTCGGGCCTGCCCTTGCTGCCGTGGCGCAATGCATCGGGCCGCCAGGGCTGCCTGATCGTCTCGCTCTACCCGAGCCTGCACTTCACGGTGATGCGCGACCACATCGTGGTCACCATCGCACTGCCGCTCGGGCCGCACGCCACCCGCAGCCGCACCTGGACGCTGTTCGCCGAGGCCGCTTGCAGCGACGAGTACGAGATGCCGCGCCTGCTCGTCACGCAAGCCATGGTCGCCGCGGGAAGCGAGGACGCGCGCATCTGCGAGGCGATCCAGTCCGCCCGGCGCTCGCTGCTGGCCGAGCCGAGCCCCTACTGCCCCTTCTGGGATCGCATGCACCACGACTTCACGCAACGCGTGGCGCAGGCTTACGCACGTGCCCTTCGCCACCAGGACGCTTGACTCCCATGACAACGACCGTACAGACTGAACGAGGCCGGTTCTGCTACGCTTGGCACGGTCCGCGCGACCGGCCCCCCATCGTCGCCATCGGCGGGCTGACCGACCAGCTCGACCACTGGCCCGAGGCGTGGGCCCCGGCCTTCGCGGCGCAGGGGCATCCGCTGCTGGTCTTCGACGCCCGCGACACCGGGCTCAGCGACCACCTCGATCATCTGAGCCTGCCCAGCGCCAAGGAACTGGCCCTGATCGCGCTGGGCCTGCCCTCGAAGCACAAGGCGCTGTACACCCTCGGTGACATGGCCGAGGACGTTCGCGCCATCACGCACAGCTTGGAGGTGCCGAGCTTCCACGTCATCGGCTACTCGATGGGCGGACAAGTCGCGCAGGCCCTCGCGCTGGCCCACCCGCAAGCCGTCCTGTCGATGACGCTCCTCTTCAGCACGAGCGGCGTCGAGTCCTTGCCGCTGCCGCCGCCCAGTCTCTTTGCTGCGCTGCTCGGGTGCTGCAGCCGGGCCGCGGACGAGGCCAGGGCCGTGGGCGATCTCTTGAAGCTGCTTCGACTGACACGCAGCCCGGTGTTCGGCCAACCCGAGAACGAGCTCGAGCAGACGGCTCGGGCATCGGTCCGGCGCGCCTACCGGCCAGAGGGTGTCGCGCGCCACCTGCATGCCGTTCTCACGTCGGAACCCGTTGCGCCACGCCTGGGGGCCGTCGGGTGTCCCACTCTCGTACTGCAGGGCGGCGAGGATCCCTTCTTTTCTGCGGCGCACGGTGCAGACCTGGCCCGCCGGATCCCAGGCGCGCGGCTCGAGTCGATCCCTGACGCCGGCCATGCCCTGGAACCCGCCATCGCTCAGGCACTGGCCGACGCCGTGCTGCGGAACGTCTCACTGAAGCCGAGGTGACCGAATGCCCAAGATCGTCGATCACGACGAGGTCCGCCTCAAGCTGGCGGCTGCAACCCAGAGAGTCATCGCGCGGGTCGGCGCGCATGGCGCCACTTTGCGCGCCGTGGCCAAGGAGGCCGGCGTCAGCCCCGCCTTGCCGATGCACTACTTCGACAGCGTCGAGGAGATCGTGGCCTTCGCGTTCACCACCGGGGCGAACGAAGAGGTCGCCGCGCTGCACGCCTTGGTGACTCAGGGCGGACGGGACGCGGCAGCGCGAATGTCAGCCTTGATCCACCACCTGGTGGGCGACGGCTCCAAGGCACAGAACGAGCAGGTGCTCCAGCTGCTTCACTTCATGGCGTACAGCCACGAGCGCGCTGATCTGTCTGCCTTGCACGCGCAGTGGTACGAGCGCTGCCTCGACCTGATCGCGCCGCTGATCGCCGAGCACTTGGCCGCGAGACCCAGGACCCAGTCCGAGCCGCTGGCGAGTCCCCGCGTAGAGGCCTCGATCCTGCTGGCCATGAGCGACGGTTGCGGCCTGCAGCGCCTGTCCTCCGAGCGCAACGCGCAGGCGAGACAGCGAGCGTGCGCAGACCTCCTCCGGCAGCGATATGGCCTCACGAGCGCCGACGCCGCCGACCCGGGCACCGCATCCCGGAGCTCGGCGACACGTCGACCGTCGGCCAAGGGTCGCGCGCCTCGGAGGCCGTCGTGAAGTTGCCAGCCGCCCCCTCGGAGGTTGGCGCCACGACCGTGTCGGGCAGCCAGCGGGTGCTCGGCGGACCGGGCATCGTGTTCGTCGTGCTCCTGGTCGGCATCGCGATGGGCCAGCTCGGCGGCATCCTGGCGCCGGCGCTCGTCGACGAATGGCGCGCGACCAAGGCGGCGGGGGGCGTAGGCATGAGCGAAGCCGATGCCGGCTTGACGACGAGCCTGGAGATACTCTGCGTGGCACTGGGCGTAGGCGTCTTCTCGATCCAGCCCCTGAGGCTGGGGAAGCGACTGCTGATCGCGTTGGCCGCGACATCGGCCGGCTTGTACGCACTGGCCGCTTCCGCCGCCGCCCCTGAAGCGATCATTCCACTGCGTGCCACGGCCGGACTGCTCTCCGGGCTGGTGCTCGGGCGAATCTCCACCCTGTTGCCCTTGGCGGTGGAACCGCAGCGAATGGCCGGCGCGTTGACCATCGGCGTGACGCTGATCGGTATGCCAGTGTTCCTGCTGTCGCAGTGGGTGCTGGGTGAGTTCGGCCCGGGTGCAGTCGCCTTGGTGCATGCGGCCACGCTGGCGTGCATGACAGCGGCCCTGGCGCTCTTGCCCGTCCCCGAACCGGCGGCGGTCGTGGCCAGGAGCTGGGGCCTGCGCAAGCCGCCGGTCATCGACCTGCGGATCATCGCGGCGCTGTTCGCGGTCGGCCTGGCCGACTCGATGCTCTACCCCTTCCTCAGTCTCTACGGACAGCCGCTGGGTGTGACGGGGCAGAGCCTTCTGCAGTTGCTGCTGCTGTCCGCTCTGGTGACTCCGTTGGGCGCCGCGGCGTGCTATCTGGTCAGGCGACCCGAGGCCACGCTGACAGCGGCCCGGCTGCTGATCGCGGTCAAGGCGGCGGGTTGTGCGGCGTATGTGCTCGCACCGAACGGCACGGTCCTGGCCACGCTCTTCGTGGTGCAGGGGCTGTGCTTCTTCGCCATCGTTCCAAAGCTGCAGTCTCTGCTGGCGCGGCTCGACAGCACGGGTGACTCGGTCGCCCTGTCCACCGCCACGCTACTCGCAGCCCAGGGCACGGGCCCGCTCGTGATGACCGCACTGCTGGCCACGACAACTCAGTCAGCGGCGCTGTTCAGCGGATCCCTCGCTGCCGGACTGCTGGGCCTCGCGGCCGTCCTTGTGCTGCCCCGCTTCCGCCGCGGGCCTTTCGTCGCTGCCGCGCGCGCTCGACCAGACCACATCCGAGGAGACGGCCCTTGAAACCCCACCTCCAATTCAGCGCCCGCGCGTTGCTCTCCCTGGCCGTCCTCAGCGGGTCCTCCGTGGCTCAATCGGCGCCGGGACTGCTGGGCCTGTGGCTCAGCCAGGACGGAAGGGACGTCACCGAGATCCTTCCCTGCGGCACCACGCTCTGCGGGCGCCTCGTGCAGGCGCAGGGACTCAGGCCCGACGATCGAGACACGAGGAACCCGAATCCGACACTGCGGAGCGCGCCCCTGTGCAACCAGGTCTACATGGGAGGGTTCAAGCGCGAGTCCGATGCACGCTGGGTGAGCGGCTGGGTCTACGACTCGCGCGACGGCGGCTCCTACACGAACGTGTCGCTCGAGTCCAAGGGTGAGCTGCTGGAGCTCACGGTGCGGGTGGGCTTCATCCGCCACACCGAGCGCATGACACGCCTGGACCCCGCCAAGGTGACGCGTTGCGGCACCGCCGACAACCCCGTCCGTCCGCTCGGACTTTGAGTGCGCCGCGCGCCGGCAAGGAGCCTCCCCCAATGACGACCGCGATCCACGGACAACCCGCCACAACCGCGCACCGGGCGACTTGCCGATGGCTCGTCGCCGCGTTGTCTCCCCTGGCCCTGCTGGCGGACCGGGCGTACGCCCAGTCGGCCATGGGCTTCAAGCCGGAGTTCTGGTGGGGCGCCGCAGCACTGGACGTGCGCAACGCGAACTTCGGTGCCGGCGCACCCGACTACCGGGACCCGAGCCGCGTGATCGGCCCACACACCTCGTGGACGGAGCTTGCGGTCCGGCCGGGGTTCCAGCTCTCCGCAGCGTCGGGCGCAGGCGTTGTCGAGGCCAAACTGACGGCCGTGGGTGCAGCCACCCGGGGCTCGGGCGACGCCCAGGTGTACTCGTTCACCGCAGGACGACCGTCCAAGATCGCCGTCGAGGAAGCGTACCTGCGCTGGCGCTCGGGCGGCACCTTCGCGAGCCTGGGCAACAACGCCCTCGAGGTCACCGCGGGTCCGCAGGAGTTCACCGTCGGCGATTCCCTGCTGGTCGGCCAGGGGACGGTGAACGCGGGCCGCAAGGCGGCCAGCTGGCTGGTCCCGCGCGTCGCCTTCGCCGGTCCAATGACACTGCGCATCAACACCGCACCGGTGCGGATCGACGTCTTCGCGCTCGGCAACCGCTCGAGCCAGAAGGACGTCGCCGGCCTGGATCTGCCGCGGACCCGCTTCCGCGGCATCAACGTCGAGTGGTTCGACGGCGGCGACAACGCACGCTTCAAGTACGAAGAGCGCATGCAGTACGTCGGCCTTCTGCACATGAAGGTGCACAAGGCCGAGGAGGCGGGTCTGTACCCTGGCGACCCCAACACCCTGGGCGCCCATCGCTCCGGGCTGCGCGTCACCTCGCTGCGCGCGGGCATGTTCGAAGCCCCGGGCCTGCCGTCGCTGAGCGTGTTCGCCGAACTGGCCCGGCAGAGCAACGGCACGGCCGGGCGTCGCGTCGATGCACGCGCCTACAACGCCGAGATCGGCTGGGCGTTCGACGATTGGCCCTGGAAGCCACGGTTGCTGGCGCGCGCGGCACGCTACTCGGGCGACGCCGACCCGACCGACGACATCGACCGGTCGTGGGATCCGATGTTCCTCGGCAACAACGCCGCACGGAGCTACGGCGCGACGGTGCACGGCGAGATCGTCGGCCAGGGCTTTGCCTTCAACAGCAATCTCCGCGTGCGCTCCGTCGGCGCGCAGCTGCAGCCCGTCAGCGGGCTGAGGGTCTACCTCCTGCACTACCGCTTCCAGTGGGACCAGCCCGCGCAGTTCGGGAGTACGGAGCGGGACCTGGCTTCCGAGACCAATCTCCTGGCCGAGTGGCAGCCGCGCAGCGGCACGATCGTCTATGCAGGCCTTGCCACCGCCAGGCCCAGCGCGGGCGGCGCCGCGTTCTTCGCGGCCTTCGGCGGCGCCGTGCAGGCGCCACTGGGACCGGCCGATCGACGCATCCGCCGCGCCCATCTGGGCATCACCCAGCAGTTCTGACGCGTTACCCAAGCCCCTGCCACGCGAGCGCCACGATGCCGAAGACACTCGAATCCGCACCAGCCGACGACGGCTTTTCAATGCCCGGCGAGTTCGAACGTCACCGCCGCTGCTGGCTGGTCTGGCCCGAGCGCACGGAGTACTTCCGTCAGGGTGCGAAGCCGGCGCAGCGCGCCTTGGTGCGGATCGCGACCGCAATCGCGCAAGGCGAGCCGGTCGCGGTGTGCGTGTCGGCGCGCCAGTTCGACAACGCCGTGCGGATGCTGCCCCCGCAGGTCCAGGTGATCGAGCTCTCCACGGACGACATGTGGATCCGCGACTGCGGTCCGTGCTTCGTGCGCCACCCGCGCGGAGAGGTGCGGGTGGTGGACTGCGCGTTCAACGGCTGGGCCGGTCTGGCCCATGGGTTGCCGGTCGCCTACCAGCTGGACGACCTCGTCCCGCGGAAGATCGCGCAGTTGGAGGGGATGGACCGCTACGTCTGCGATCTGGTCGCCGAGGGCGGCAACCTTTGCAGCGACGGTCAGGGCACGCTCATCGTGACGGCCGAGAACCTGCTGGATCCGGCGCGCAACACCGCGGGTCGTTCGCGACAGGAGATCGAGTCGGTGCTTTGCAGCCACCTGGGCGCGCGCAAGGTCATCTGGCTTGAGCGCGGTCTTCGACACGACGTCACGCTCGGCCACTGCGACAACCTGGCCTGCTTCGTGCGGCCCGGGGTGGTCGTCCAGACCTGGGTCGACGACCCAGCCGACCCCCAGTTCGATGTCTGCCGCGAGGTCCACGAGGTGCTGGCCCGTGCCACCGACGCGCGGGGCCGCGCGCTGGAGGTGCACCGCTTGCATCAACCCGAACCGATGTTCGTGCAGGCGGAGGATCTGGACGGGCTCGACGCCGGCCCCTGGCTCGACGGGCGGCGCGTCGGCGATCCGATTGCCGCCTCGTATGTGAACTTCTACATTGCCAACCGGGCCATCGTGATGCCCGGCTACGGCACGCGCGACGAGTCTGCGCGCGCCACGCTCCAGGGGCTCTTTCCCGAGCGGCCGGTCCTGGTCGTGCCGGCGCGCGAGATCCTGCTGGGCGGCGGCTCGATCCACTGCATAACGCAGCAGCAGCCCGAGTGAGTGCCGCCGCAGGCTCGTCCGACGACGCCCGATCGCATTCGACGCGCGCCGTCGTGGCGGCGATCGATCGGATCGGGCGCGATGCTGGGCGGGCCTTCGTCCACCTGGAGCCCGCCGCTGCACGCGCCCAGGCCGTCCACGTCGACGATGCGGCACCGTTGGCCGGGTGCGTGCTTGGCGTCAAGGACAACATCCACGTCGCGGGCATGCCGTGTACATCGGGCACCCCGGCGCTGAGGCGGTTCATCCCGCCGCGGGATGCCAGCGTCGTGGCCCGCCTGAGATCCGCCGGTGCCGTGGTGTTGGGCAAGACCCAGATGCACGAGCTAGCCTATGGCGTGACCGGCATCCACCCCGCCTGGGGGACTCCGCGTAACTCGGCGGATGCGGCCCTGGTGCCGGGCGGCAGCAGCAGCGGCAGCGCGGTCGCCGTGGCGCTGGGCCTGTGCGACGCTGCGCTGGGCACCGATGCCGGCGGCTCGCTCGCCATTCCCGCGGCCTTCAATGGCATCAGCAGCCTTCGGCCCACACAATGGCGTTACCCGCAGGACGGGCAACTGCCGATGGCGCCGAGCCGCGACACGATCGGGCCGATGGCCCGATCGCTCGCGATGGTCGCCCGCCTGGACGCCATCATCACCGCCGAGACCGCGCTTCCGTGGCCCGCTCGACCGCGGGTGGGCGTGGATCCGCAGGGCATCTCGGCCAGCGATGCACCCGAGGTCCGGCATCGCTTGCAGCAATGGCGGCAGCACGCTGAGGCAACAGGGGTCGAGGTCGTCAGCGTCGATCTCGACTTCGCCCTGCAGGCCGCCGAGCGGCACTCCTACGCGCACTGCGCCTACGAGAACTACTTCTGCCTCCTGGAGTACCTCGATCGCTACGCGATCGATCTCAGTGTCGAGCAGCTCGCGGAGCAGATCGCCTCTCCCGACGTCAGGCAGGCCTTCGCGGACACGATTCTGCGTTGCGGTGAGCGCGCGCCCGGCGAGGCGGCATACCTGCAGCACATGCGGCAACGGCGGCGCTGCATGCAACGCATGCGCGCGCTGCTGGCCGAGCGCGGGCTGCAGGCCCTGGCCTACCCGACGACGGCGGGCTTCGCCCCCCGCATCGATGCGCTCGACGCCGCGCCTGACGCCGCTGACCCAGTCGTTCGGCGGATCTACCGCAACGCGGACGCCATCAGCCACCTGTCGATGCCGGTGGTCACCCTGCCTCTGCGGCCTTCGTCGGCCGGCCTGCCGATCAGCCTGAGCCTCGCCGGACCCTGGGGCGAGGACCGACAGCTGCTGGCGCTCGCGCTGCGGCTGCAGCCGGCCTAGGGGGTCGACGCGCGAGCACCGCCTGCACCCGACCAGCCCGCCCTTCTTCTCGGCCACCATCGACCAGGCAATTGCATGACCACGAAGAATCAGCCCCTGTCCGGCAACGAGATGCCTCGCTTCGGCGGCATCGCGACCATGATGCGCCTGCCTGCGGCGACCTCGCCCCGCGGACTGGATGCGGCCTTCATCGGCATTCCGTTCGATGCCGGAACCTCGCATCGCAGCGGCACGCGCTTCGGCCCACGCCAGATCAGGGCCGAGTCCGCCCTGCTCCGGCCCTACAACATGGCCACCGGCGCAGCACCCTTCGACAGCCTGCAGGTCGCCGACCTCGGCGACGTCGCGATCAACACCTACTCCATCGCCAGGTCGATGGATATCGTGAGCTCGTTCTACGCCGACGTGTTCACCGCCGGCTGCAGGCCCCTCACCCTTGGCGGCGACCACACCATCGCGCTGCCGATCCTGCGAGCGGCGGCACGGCACCACGGCCCGCTGGCCCTGGTGCATGTCGACGCGCACGCCGACGTCAACGACACCATGTTCGGGGAGACGCTCGCCCATGGCACGCCCTTTCGTCGTGCGGTGGAGGAGGGTCTGCTGCAGGGCACGAAGGTGTTCCAGATCGGACTGCGTGGCACCGGCTACGCGGCCGACGACTTCGACTGGCCCCGGTCGCAGGGCTTCACGATCATTCCGGCGCACGAGATCTGGTACCGCTCCCTGGAGCCGCTGATGCAGCGCGTCAGGGACGTGATCGGCGATACGCCCTGCTACCTGAGTTTCGACATCGACGGCATCGACCCGGCGTTTGCAGGCGGCACCGGCACGCCGGAAATCGGGGGCCTCAGCGTGCCGCAGGCCCTGGAGGTCGTGCGCGGCTGCCGGGGGCTCAACCTGATCGGTGCCGACCTCGTCGAGGTGTGCCCGGCCTACGACCCGGGCGGCAACACGGCACTGCTGGGCGCGAACCTGCTCTACGAGATGCTCTGTGTGCTGCCTGGCGTGGTGCACCGATAGATCCCGCTTCGGACCATTGAGCCAGGACCGAGGGCAGCGACGCTGTCGGCCTCCGCCCCGTCGGTCCTTCAGCCGGAGTAGCCGGAAGATGGAGAGATGGACGAGGCCGCCCTCGAAGTGGATGAGGGCCTGCAGCGCGGGGGCCGGTCCTGCGGGCGCGGCGGTCGCGCGCCCCGATGGTCTTCGGAGTCGACTGCGACCGCTGCGAGCGCCATCGCGACGTGGGCGGTATCCGGGACATCGAGATCCCGGCAACGCCGATGTGCGGCTCGGCGCACTTCATCTCCTCGATGCTGCGATCCGCCTTCCTCTTCCGCCTGATGCGCGGGAAGTGCGCCATCCGTCTGACGCGGCTGCAGGGTTTCGAGTCCATCAACACCTGTGCTTACGCCGTCGCCCCCGACTGCCCGCTGCCAGGCACCCAACGTCGTCCCGACCCGAGCGGGAGGCTGAGGCAAGCCCGCTGCCTCTCAGTGCGTTCCGCACCTGGGTCTCATGCAGGCGTACCCCGCGGCAGAGCGCGCCGGCGCTGCAGGCCCTGGCACCGGTTCGCCCACCCCTTTCCCGCACGCGCTCGACCGCCGCGACCTTGCGGTCAGATCCCCGTCCCGCCATCGAAAGGAGATGCTTCCATGAACCTGGTCTGTCTGTCTGCGCCCCTGGAGCGGAGCGCCATCGCGAAGTGCGGATCGAAGGCACTTGCCGTCTTCGATCTCTACCGCTCCGTCTTCGAGCTTCGCGACTTGAGTTCGATCGACCGGTATTGCGCTGCAGGCTATGTGTCGCACACCTCGATGGCGGAGCGGAGCCGGGACAGCCTGCGCGAACACTTCGGCCAGATGCTCGAGTTGTCCTCGGCGATCAGGATCGAGACTCACTTTGCGATCGAGCAGGATGATTGCGCCATGGTTCTCCATAGCTTCAGGTGCACTCTCGGCGACGGTTCCGAGTTTGCAGTTCGTACCGCCGACTGCTTCCGCTTCCAGGACGGCCTGATCGCAGAGCACTGGGATGCGGTCATGACTTCCTCGTTCGGCCTCCCTACCGCCTGACCCGGTGCTGTCATGGTCGGTCCGAACGATGGGGTCGCGGTGGCCACCGGCGCGGCAGCGTGCGTCGCCGAGGCCACGGGTCGGCACGCGATGAGCAAGGGGGGAACGTTGATGTCGAAGCGCCTCGCGGCGCTCGGACTGGCTGCGCTCGCCTTCGCTGGCGCGCCGGCCCTCGCCGCGGCGCCCGAAGCCCGCCCTTGGAGGCTGGAGCTGGGCACCGGGTTGAGCTGGCAACCGGACTACAGCGGAGCCGGCACGGCCAGGGTGCGGACACCCATCTGGGTGGGCGGCGAATGGCGCCCCGGCCGCTGGGGTCGCTTCGAACACGACAGCGGGGCTGTGGGTTTGGGCCCGCTCGGCCCGCAGCTGCGATGGAGTCTGGGCAGCAGCCGGTCGGGCAACCTCTCAGTCACCCGTAGGAGGAACCGCGACGGAGGGCACACGTCAGCTGGCAGCCATCAAGGCGATTGAGGCACGGAGCACGGCTTGAGACCGTGCGGGCTCACCCCACCGGGAGCCCATCGTGCGAGCCACGGCGCAGCAGCCCCAGCGGGCGCCCGATGGCGCCCCGGTCCACTACGAGCGCCACCGCCCCGAGCAGACCACGCTGTACCGCCTGGTACAGCAGCACGCGGCCAGCTTCATCGCCCACACCGAGGCCAGCACGGGCGCCGAGTTGCCCCCGTTCATCAAGGACGAGTTCGAAGCCTTCCTGGAGTGCGGCATCCTGGCGCATGGTTTTCTGCGGCTGCGCTGCGGCGAGTGCGGCCACGACAAGCTGCTGGCGTTCAGCTGCAAGCGCCGCGGCTTTTGCCCCTCATGCGGCGCGCGGCGCATGTCGCAGACGGCCGGTGCGCCAGTGGGTGCTGTCGCTGCCGATCCCGCTGCGCGTGCTGCTGGCCGCGCAGCCCGAGCTGGTCACGCCGGTGCTGCAGGTGGTGCAGCGTTTGGTCACGCGGCATCTGCTGGACGCTGCCGGACTCAAGGCCGATGAAGGCCAGGGTGGCGCCGTCACGCTGATCCAGCGCTTTGGCTCAGCGGCCAACCTCAACATCCACCTGCACTGTTTGGTGCTGGACGGGGTGTACCGCCGCGCCGCCGATGGCTCGCCGGCCTTCATCGAGGCGGCTTCGCCCACCGACGACGAGCTGCACGCGCTGCTGCAGTCCGTGATCGAGCGGCTGATGAAGCTGCTCACGCGCCGGGGCGTGCTGATCGAGGACATGGGCCAGACCTACCTGGCCGAGCCGGATGCCGACGGCGAGGAGGCGCGCACGCTGCGGCCGCTGCAGGCCGCGGCCATCACCTACCGCATCGCCTTCGGCCCCCGCGCCGGGCAGAAGGTGCTGACGCTCAGGGGCGCGATGCCGCGCCAGGACTGGGCGCGCCAGCCGCTGTGCGCCGACATCGACGGGTTCAGCCTGCACGCGGCGGTGCGGGTGCAAGCCCACGACCGCAAGCGGCTGGAGCAGTTGTGCCGCTACATCACGCGGC
>JAJTDM010000084.1 GCA_021300575.1 Rubrivivax sp. | reverse complement strand
TGGAAATGGAAGCCCTCACAGCGGTGCAGGTGGGCCTGCTCACCGTCTACGACATGTGCAAGGCCGTGGACCGCGGCATGGTCATGGGCGACATCCGTCTGTTGGAAAAGCGCGGGGGGAAGTCGGGGGATTGGGGGGTAGCGGGTTAACTTTCCGGAGCGCGATCGCCGCCGGCTCCGCGCCCTTGAAACCGAGCGTGGGCAGGTGCTCGGCCACAACGTTGACTTGCGCGCCCCCAAGACCCGAGGCGGCACTACCGCGATAAGGTGTTGCGCAGTGCCCGAACGGTGTCTCCTCTGGACGACCGTGTCCGCCAGCTTTACCTCCTGCAATAGGTTGAGGACGCGGTAGCGCTCATGGCGGGACGCACATCTGCAGACCTGGACAGCGAACGAATGCTGATGCTCGCTGTTGTTCCAGTTATCGAGGTGGAGGGAGAGACACCAGGCCCTTGAACTTATGGCGGGTGCGCTCTGCGCGCCTACCCTGCCTGGCGCGCGTTCCTCGGAATGCGGCACTCAGGACCACTTTCAGTGCGGGCTCCTGGAGCGGCCGACAAGTAAGTCGCGGGTAAGACCAGGGCAGTGACGATGCCTGTCAAGGCGTCGGGCCGCACCGCTTCTCGCGGTCATGGCGGCGCCGAGCGTGGCCGTTCCGGCCTGTAGTCCACAACGCTCGAAGGCAACGTATCCGTCGAGCGTCCAAACCGCGAGTCATCCATGCCTTGCTGCTTCCGAGGAGTCAACTTATGAGAGTTCTGAACTGGCTGCTGCTGCTTTTCACGGCCATGCTGGCCGCCTGCGGCGGGGGCGGCGACACTGCCGCGCCTGACATTCCCGTCGTCGGCGTGAACGAGTTCCGCCGCGCGGTGGCTGGCCACCGCGTGGTGGAGGTGGCCGTGCCCGGTGCCGACGGCACGCGGCTGGCAACCTACGTCTACCTTCCGGCCCAGGGCAACGGACCGTTCCCGACGCTGGTCATGCGCACGCCTTACGACCTGCCGATCACGCCGGTGAGCGGCTTCCCCGAGGAGCATGCCAACGCGGAGATCGAGGCCCGGGCCGAGGACGTGGGCTGGTCCGAGGCCACCGACCGCGGCTACGCGCTGGTGGTGCAGGTCGTCCGCGGTCGCCTGAAGTCTGACGGCGTGTTCAGCCTGTTCCTGGGCGACGAGGTGGGCGACGGCGAGGCGCTGATCCGCTGGGTGGAGCGGCAGCCCTGGTCGAACGGGCGCATCGGCATCTTCGGCGACTCGGCCAGCGGCGTGGCCTCGCTGCAGGCGGCGGCCTCCGGGCGCTCGTCGATCAAGGCGGTGTACGCGCAGGCCACCTCGCCGGACTTCGTGGGCGGGGTGATCTTCCCCGAGGGCCGCATCAAGTGGGAGGCGCTGCTGCCCTTCGTGCTGAGCCAGGCTGCCGACAACGGCAAGGACCACGACGCAAGGCTGGGCCTGCCGGCCGCGCAGGTCGCGGCGCTGAAGGACCAGGCCGGCGAGGCGCTGCAGGAGATGTTCGGCGCGGTCGAAGCCGGTGACCCGTCGCAGTCGAGCTGGTGGACCCGTGCGATCACGCCGGACTTTCCGATCGCCAGCCAGCTGTATCCGCGCTGGGCCGATCTGCTGGCTGCCGGGCGCAACCCGTCCGCGCGGGCTGCGCTGGACGTGACCGACCGCATCCGCGCGCCGGTCCTGCACGTGTCGATGTGGCACGACTTCTTCCAGGCCAGTGCGTTCAACGCTTTCGGGCGGCTGCAGGCTGCACGCGGCGACCAGAAGCTGATCGTGCTGGACGGCACGCACTACGACATCGATGATCCCGAGCTGTGGCCGACGAAGCCAATGTTCGCGTGGTTCGACCACTGGCTCAAGGGTGAAGCCAATGGCGCCAACGCCTGGCCCACGGTGCAGTACGTGCTGGCCGGGCAGCCCGAAGGGCCGCTGCGCAGCTCGTCAATGTGGCCGCCGGCGGGCACCGCATCGATGGCATTGGCGCTGAGTGCCCCGCAGCGTGCGCTGGCGATCGACCCGGCTGCTCCGGTCCCCACCCTGGGCGGCAGCCACCTGACGGTCGGCTCGGGAATGGAGGACCAGTCGCCGCTGCTGGAGCGCGCCGACGTGGTGGAGCTGCGGGGCGGCGCGCTGTCCGCGGCTGCGCTGATCCTGGGCACGGCCGAGGTGGAGCTGGCGGTGTTGGAGGCCGGCACGGGCGACATCGTGGTCAAGCTGGTCGATCGGCGGCCCGACGGCGAGGTGCGCCTGCTGCGCGAGACGGTGGTCGCTCAGGCCGGGTCGGGCACCCTGCGCGTGAGCTTCGCGCCGCTGGCCTACAGGTTCGAGGCCGGCAGCGCGCCGGGGCTGGTGGTGGCCGGGGCGTCGCTGCCGGCCTACCGGTCGGATCTGCAGACGCTGGCCGGCACCGTGCGCCTCGGCGGCGCCACGCTGCGGTTGCCGATGGCTGCGGAGTGACGAAGGCAACTGCCCGATACCGCGCGCCTTGCACGGCGCGCCCCAACCTGGGTAGACGACCCATGCTCGGACAAATGATGCAGCTGCCGCTGCTGATCTCGTCCCTCATCGTTCATGCCGAACGCCACCACGGCGGCCAACTCGTCGCGCGTGGTGGTCACCGCGATCAGCCCCAGGTGCACACCCACATGGCCGCCGGGCAGGGCAAAGGCGTTCACGCTGCGGTCCTGCACCAGGAAGAGGTTCCAGGCAAAGGCCTGATCGACTTCTGGCCCGATGTCGCCGCGTGCCCGCGCCGCCTGGAGCAAGGGTGCCCACAGGGAACGCACGTAGTCCAGCAGCACCGGATCGTCCAGGTAGGCCGGGTCGCGCTTGACTTCCCGCATGATCTGCTCGCCCAGGCGGCGCTCGGTGCCTACAGGCAGGTCTTCCGAGGCCGAGTCGCCCAGCGCGGGCAGGCGCACCTGGGCCTGCGCCCAGGGCGTGGACAGCGCAAGGCTGGCGCTGAGCAGGGCGGCGAGGGCTTTCTTCACCACCCTATGATGACACCGAGACGTTGCCCGCTTGTTGCGCAGGTGCCCTTCCGGTCCCAGGCCCTGGTCCTGTGCACATCTTCACCGCTCCACCGCTCAACTGCTTTGTTCCCCGCCACCATGAACGACCACCAGCCCGCCCGGGAGTCAGCACCACGGGCCGCACCGTCGCAGGCCTCATCGCCGACTTCTCCATTGACCCACTTCGACGCCCAGGGCCAGGCCCACATGGTGGACGTGGCGGCCAAGGACGTCACCCACCGCGTGGCGCGCGCCAGCGGCACCATCCGCATGAAGCCCGAGACCTTTGCCCTGGTGGCCGAGGGGCGCGCCAAGAAGGGCGACGTCATCGGCATCGCCCGCATCGCCGCCATCCAGGGCGCCAAGCGCACGGCGGATCTGGTGCCGCTGTGCCACCCGCTGCCCATCACCCGCGTGGCGGTGGACTTCGAGCTGGACGAGGCGCAGTCACAGGTACGCTGCACCGCCCAGGTGGAAACGCTGGGCCGCACCGGTGTGGAAATGGAAGCCCTCACAGCGGTGCAGGTGGGCCTGCTCACCGTCTACGACATGTGCAAGGCCGTGGACCGCGGCATGGTAATGGGCGGCATCCGCCTGCTGGAAAAGCGCGGTGGGAAGTCAGGTGATTGGGGGGTAGCGGGGTAGGCGACGTTCAGAATTGACCCAGGCAACAGCCCACGCCTGCCCGAAGCCGGGCCTCTTGCGCAAACCCGCCCAATAAGTCATATTCGCTATTCGCGAATTACGAATATGTCTTCTCATGGAACTCAAGCCGCAAGACCTGCTGGTGTTGCTGAAGGCCGCAGCCCACCCTGGTCAACACTGGACCTACGCCGCCTTAGCTGAGGCACTGGGCCTGAGTTCGTCCGAGGTTCACGCCAGCGTTAAGCGCGCCGTGACTTGTGGCCTGGCCGTTGCGCCAGCGCGGGGCGAATGGTCGCCCGTGCGGCCCCACCTGCTGGAGTTTGTGCTGCATGGCGCCCGCTTTGTGTGGCCCGCCATGCTGGGGCCGGTCAAGCGCGGTGTACCCACGTCCTTTGGTGCCGAGCCGCTGGTGTCACTTGTGACGGCAGCGCCGGGTGAGGCCCCCGTCTGGGCCCACCCCACCGGAACAGTCAAAGGCCCTGCGCTCGCGCCGTTGTACCGCAGTGCTCCCCAAGCCGCCCTGGCCGACCCCGCCCTGTATCGCTTGCTGGCCCTCTTCGACGCCTTGCGGGCCGGCCGGGCACGGGAGCGGCAACTCGCCGCTGAACGCCTGACCGAGACCCTGGCTGCCACCACGGCCGTCACAACGCCATGAGGCTCGACGACCCCAACCTGCCCGATCTGCGCCGAATTGCCGTGGCGCTGGGGGACCTGTGCGAGCAAGTGGTGTTCGTCGGCGGGGCCGTGGCCGGCTTGCTGGTGACCGATCCGCTGGCGGACAGCGTGCGGGCCACCCGCGACGTGGACGCGGTGGTGAACACCAGCCGGGCCCGGTTCCATGAGATCGAGGCCCAGGTGGCCCAGCGCGGCTTTGAGCGAGATGTTCGCAGCGATGTCATCTGCCGGTGGCTGCACTCGGCCTCGGGGGTGGCTTTCGACCTGATGCCCGTTCAGCCGGAGGTGCTGGGCTTTACCAACCGCTGGTATCCGTATGCCGTTGAAACCGCCGAACGCGTGGAGCTGGGTGAGGGTGCCCGCATTCGGCTGGTCAGCGCCGTGGCCTTCGTGGCGACCAAGCTGGAGGCGTTTGCCAGCCGTGGCCATGGCGATTTCTTGAGCAGCCACGACCTGGAGGACGTGCTCAACATCGTCGATGGGCGTGAGGAGCTGATGGGTGAGATCGCTGACGCGCCCATTGAGGTGCGCGAAGCGGTGGCGGGCATCTTTCGGCGCCTGCTGTCGAATGCCGACTTTGTCAACGTCTTTCCAGGCCTGATGGCCGAACCGGCGCGCGCGCCTCTGGTGTGGGCTCGGCTGAAGATGCTGTGCGACTGAATCTGCCTGAGCCGGAGAATCTTGCGAATCCCTTCCGCGGTGACCACCGGGCGTTGATGCCGAAGGGCGAGCTGCTTCAGCTCTTTGTGCCTCAGCTCTTTCGGCGCTGCCCGGCGATGACCCACGCTATCCCCCCCAGGATGGCCAGCGAACACAAGGCCAGGCGCAGGGTCAAGGGTTCGCTGAGCAGGGCCACGCCTCCCAGGGCGGTGAGCACGGGCACGCTGAGCTGGACGCTGGCGCTGCTGGTAGGGTGCAGGCCCTTCAGGGCGGTGTACCAGATGGCATAGCCCAGACCGGAGGTCACGGCGCCGGAGCACAGCGCCCAAAGCAGGCCCGCCACGTCCACTCGAGCCCAGGGCAGGGCCGCCAGGGCCAAGGGCACGGCCAGGGCGGAGGCCCGCACGAAGTTGCCTGCGGTCACGGCGGTGGGGTCGCCTGCGCCCCTCCCGCGCAGCGAGTACACGCCCCAGGCCACGCCCGCGGCCAGCATCAGCAACGCACCGTCAGCCGGCGGCGCCGTCACCCCTGGCAGCAGCAGGGCCACCAGCCCGCCCATCGCCAGCACCAGCCCAGCGGTCTGGCCCCAACCCAAGCGCTGGCCGCGCCACAGGCCCCAGCCCAGCATCGTGGCCTGGACGGCACCGAACAGCAGCAGCGCACCCGTGCCGGCGGACAGGCTGAGGTAGGCAAAGGAGAAGGCCGTGGCGTAAACGAACAGGGCGGCGGCCGAGCCCCAGTCTCCTGCGGGGCGCTGGCCCCGCCACCGCACCAGGGCCCACAGCACCACGGCGCCCGATGTCATCCGCACGGAGGTGAAGCTCGCGGGGTCGATGCCTGAGTGCTGCAACGCCAGCCGGCATAGCAGCGAGTTGCCGGCAAAGGCCAGCATCGCCACGGCGGTCAGCGCCAGCGTTTGGGAGGTAGGTGCGCCGGTGCTCACGCTGTGGCCGGGCTGCTCAGCAGGAGTCTGACCACCGGCCTCACCGCTTCCTCGCCAGCTTCGGGTCCATCAGGTCGCGCAGCCCGTCTCCCAGCAGGTTCAGCCCCAGCACGCTCAGCACGATGGCCACGCCGGGGTACACCGCCAGCAGCGGGGCCTGGAACATCAGCGTCTGTGCCTCGTTGAGCATGCGGCCCCAGCTCGGCTGCGGCGGCTGCGTGCCCAGGCCCAGGTAGCTCAGCGCCGCTTCGGCCAGGATGGCGGTGGCAAACGAGATGGTGGCCTGCACGATCAGCACGCTGGCGATGTTGGGCAGCACGTGGTCCAGCGTGATGCGCACGGGGCCCTTGCCGGCCGTGCGCGCGGCCAGCACGAACTCGCGCGCCCACACGGCGTTAGCGCTGCCGCGCGTGATGCGGGCGAACACCGGGATGTTGAAGATGCCGATGGCCACGATGCTCATCACCAGGCCCGGGCCGTAGATGGCGGTGAGCATGATGGCCAGCAGCAGTGCGGGGAAGGCGAAAGCGAAGTCGCTGCCGCGCATGATCAGCTCCTCCACCCAGCCGCGCCGGGCCGCGGCGATGCAGCCCAGCAGCACGCCGAAGCCCAGGCCGATACCCACGGCGATCACGCCCACGACGATGGAGTTCTGCGCACCCACCAGGAGCTGCGAGGCGATGTCGCGGCCCAGGCTGTCGGTGCCCAGCCAGTGCGAGGCCGAAGGCGGCTGCAGCTTGCCGGGGATGTCGATCTCGGCCACCGGGTAGGGCGTCCACACCAGCGACAGCAGCGCCATCGCGGCCAGCAGCGCGGTGAGTACGCCGCCGGCGACGAAGCTCTTGTGGCGCAGGGCGCGGTGCCAGAACCCGTGCATGGCCTTCAGCTGCCGCGCAGCCGCGGGTCGATCAGTGCGTACAGCACGTCGACCACGAAGTTGACGACCACCACCACGCAGGCCAGCAGCATCACCACGTCACGCACCACCACCAGATCCCGGTTGCTGATGGCCTGGAAGATCAGCCGCCCCACGCCCGGCAGCACGAAGACGTTCTCCACCACGATGGTGCCGGTGATGAGGTTGGCGAACTGCAGGCCCATCACGGTCAGCACCGGGATCATGGCGTTGCGCAGCACGTGACGCCACAGCGCCTGGCGCCGCGTCAGGCCCTTGGCGCGTGCGGTGCGCACGAAGTCCTCGCGCATCACCTCCAGCACGGCCGAGCGTGTGACCCGCGCCAGGATGGCCGCCTGCACCAGGGCCAGTGCGATCGAGGGCAGGATCAGCGCCTGCAGGCCTTCCCACACCCCCCCGCCATCGTCTTCCGTCCAACCCGGAAACCCGCCCGCGCTGACCCACTGCAGCTTCACCGCGAACAGCAGGATCAGGAGGATGGCGAACCAGAAGTTCGGGATGGCAATGCCCACCTGGCTGGCCGCCATCACGCCCACGTCGCCCAGCCGGTTGTGGTGCGAGGCGGCGTAGATGCCCAGGGCCAGCGCCAACACCACCGTGAGCGCCATCGACAGCACGGCCAGCGGCAGCGTCACGCGCATGCGCTCGGCGATCAGCTCGGCCGTGGGCGTGTCGTAGCTGATGCTCTGGGCCGTGCGGCCCTGCAGCAGCCCGCCCACCCAGTCGGTGTACCGCTGCAGCGGCGGGCGGTCCAGGCCGAGCTTGGCCTGCAGTGAGGCCAGGGATTCGGGCGTGGCCGTGTCGCCCAGGATGACCTCGGCCGCGTTGCCCGGCAAGAGTTCGAGCACGGCGAACACCAGTACCGAGGCCACGGCCAGGGTGGCCAGGAAGGTGGCAAACCGCTTGAGGAGAAAGACGCCCATCGCGAACTATCATGCCTCAACCTGTTACAGCCGCCCGATGCCCTGCTCCTCATGAATGCCGTGCCCTTTGACGCTTCCTTGGTCTTCATCGCCGGCCGCTGGCGCGCCGGTGACAGCGGCCAGACCCTGCCGCTGGTCAACCCCTCGGACGGCAGCGAACTCACCCGCATCGCCCGCGGCAACGCCGCCGACATCGACGCGGCCGTGCGCGCCGCGCAGGTGGCGCTGGACGGTGAGGGGGGTGTGGAAGGCGACCGCGCAGGGGTGTGGGGTCGGCTGACCGCCACCGAGCGCGGCCGCCTTCTGATGAAGATGAGCGCGCTGGTGCTGGAGCAGGCCGACGAGCTCGCCCGCCTGGAGGCGCTGGACGTGGGCAAGCCGCTCAAGCAGGGCCGGGCTGATGCCGTGGCGCTGGCGCGTTACCTGGAGTTCTACGGGGGTGCTGCCGACAAGGTCCACGGCGAAACGATTCCGTTCGCCAACGGCTACACCGCGTTCACCTTGCGCGAGCCGCATGGGGTGACGGCGCACATCGTGCCCTGGAACTACCCCATGCAGATCATCGGCCGCAGCGTGGGCGCGGCCCTGGCCATGGGCAACGCCTGCGTGCTCAAGCCGGCGGAGGAAGCCTGCCTCACCGCCCTGGCCTTTGCCTGCATTGCCGACGCCGCCGGCCTGCCCGCGGGCGCGCTGAACGTGGTGCCCGGCCTGGGCGAGGAGGCGGGCGCGGCGCTGTCGGCGCACCGCGATGTACGCCATATCTCCTTCACCGGCTCGGTGGCGGTGGGCACCTTGATCCAGACCGCCGCGGCGCAGAACGCCATCCCCGTGACGCTGGAACTCGGCGGCAAGAGCCCGCAGGTCGTGTTTGCCGATGCCGACCTGGACGCCGCGCTGCCGTTCCTGGTAAATGCCGGCATCCAGAACGCCGGCCAGACCTGCTCGGCCGCGAGCCGCATCCTGGTGGAGCGCGCCGTGTTCGACGAGGTGGTGGCCCGCATGGCCGCGCGCTACCGCGCGCTGCGCGTGGGCCCGGCCCTGGACGACCTGGACATCGGCCCGGTCATCTCCGCGCGCCAGCGCGAGATCGTGCAGGGTTACCTGGACGTGGCGCGCGACAGTGGCCTGCGCATCGCCGCGCAGGCACCGCTGCCGGCCACGCTGCCCCCCGGGGGCTGCTGGGTCGCCCCGACCCTGGTGGCCGACGTGAGCCCCGCTCACCGCATCGCGCAGGAAGAGATCTTCGGCCCGGTGCAGGCCGTCATCCCCTTCGAAGGCGAGCGCGAAGCGCTGGCGATCGCCAACGGCACGCCCTTCGGCCTGGTGGCCGGCGTCTGGACGCGCGACGGCAGCCGCGCCCTGCGCATGGCGCGCAAGCTGCAGTGCGGCCAGGTCTTCGTCAACAACTATGGCGCCGGCGGCGGGATCGAACTGCCCTTTGGCGGCGTGAAGCATTCCGGCCACGGACGCGAGAAGGGCTTCGAGGCGCTGTACGGCTTCTCGGTGCTCAAGACCGTGGCCGTCAAGCACGACTGAGCCAGCGCCGAACAGCGGCTGAAACCAAACGGAGGCGGCCTCTTGGAACTTGTCACCCTCTCCCACAGCTTGTTCGCCGCTTGGAGCCGACCCATGCCCACGGCGTTGGACGGGCCCCAGACCCTGGTGCTGGTGTTCGGTGCCCCCTCGTACGCGCAAGCCCCCTCCGCCTGGCAGGCCCTGCGCGAGGCCTTCCCGCAGGCGGTGCAACTGGGATGCTCCACCGCGGGTGAGATCTTCGAGGGCGAAGTGCGGGACGACACCCTGAGCGTGGCCGTCCTGAAGTTCGGTGCCACCCAGCTCGTACGGGCCGTGACCTCGGTGGCCCGCCGCGAGGACTCTGCCGCTGCAGGGCAGCGCCTGGCGACGCAACTGAACCGGACCGGGCTGCGCGCGGTGCTGGTGTTCAGCGAAGGCGTGCAGGTCAACGGGACGGCGCTGGTCGACGCCCTGACCCAGCACCTGCCCGCGGAAGTGGCCCTGGCCGGAGGGCTGGCGGGCGACGGCGACCGCTTCGGCAGCACCTGGGTGTGGGACGGTGTCGCGCCGCAGGGCCACAGCATCGTGGCCGTGGGCCTGTGCGGCGATGGCATCCGGGTGGGCCTGGGCAGTGAGGGCGGATGGGCCGACTTTGGACCCGAGCGGCACATCACGCGGGCGGAAGGCCAGGTGTTGCACGAACTGGATGGCCGACCGGCCCTGGATCTCTACAAGGACTACCTTGGCGAGCTGGCAGCCCAGCTTCCTGCGTCGGCGCTGCGTTTCCCGTTGTCGGTCCGCCAGGGTGGCGGCGCCGAAGGGAGGGTGGTGCGCACCATCCTGGGCGTGGACGAGGCGAACCGCGCTCTGATATTTGCAGGTGACATTCCACAGGGCGGTACGGCTCGCCTGATGCGTGTCAATCACCTGAGCCTCATCGAGAGCGGCAGCTTGGCGGTGGCCGAAGCCGCCCGCGCGGCCAGCCCTGAAGGGCCCGCCCTGTGCCTGTCCGTCAGCTGTGTGGGGCGCCGGCTGGTACTGGGCGAACAAACGGAAGAGGAACTGGAGGCGGCCGCTCAGCTGCTGCCGCCGGGCAGCGCGCAGGTGGGGTTCTATTCTTACGGTGAGATTTCGCCGGCGGGCGGGGCCTGCAGCCGGCTGCACAATCAAACCATGACCGTGTCCGTGCTGTGGGAACGGCTGGACTGAGCGAGCCGGCTGCAGCAGCCTGCAGGGCCGAAGGGAGAAGACACTTGAACACCTTGCGCCACTTCGGGCGGAGAACGATGAATGTCTGAGGGCGCTGAGGCCGGGCATCCTCTGCTGCGCAGGCAACTTCGACGGCTGGGGCTGCAGTTGCAGGCCTCCCCTGATTTGCAGGGCTGGCAGGCATTCGTCAGCCGCGTGTCGCGCGCCTATGCCGAAGCCGACCAGGACCGCTACCTCATGGAGCGGTCGCAGGCCCTGGCCTCGGAAGAAATGGCCACACTCAACCAGGCCTTGCGGCATGAGCGCGACTTGCTGGAAAGCCGCGTAGCCGAGCGCACCGAGGCGCTGCGGCGCAGCGAAGGACGGCTGGCGAGCCTCGTCTCGCTGTCTTCCGATTGGGTCTGGGAACAGGACACGCAAGGCCGCCTGACCTACCTGTCCGAAGGTGCCGTGCTCACCGCGGGCATGCCCGCCGCCACCCTGCTGGGCCGCAGGGCGCAGGAGCTCGACGGTTTCGAGTGCGATGACCAGACGGCTCAGCGCTACATGCAGGCCTGTGCACAGCATCAGCCCTTCCGCGACGTCGTTCACGGGGTGCGCATTGCAGACGGCAGCTTGCGTTTCGTGAGCATCAGCGGCGAGCCGGTCTTCGATGCCGAGGGTGCCTTCGTAGGCTACCGCGGCGTGGGCACGGATGTCACGGCCGCCACGCTGGCCTCGCGGCAGCTGACCTTGATGGCGCGTTTTGATGTGCTCACGGGCCTTCCCAACCGGGCCCAGTTCATCGAGGAGCTGGATCGCGTCGTCGCCCGCGCCCGCCGCGCCGAGGGCCAGTTCGGCCTGTGCTTCATTGACCTGGATGGTTTCAAGCAGGTCAATGATCTGCACGGTCACGCCGCAGGTGACGAAGTGCTGAGGGTGACAGCCGCACGCCTGCGCGAGGAACTGCGGCAAAGCGATTTCGTGGCACGGTTGGGCGGGGACGAGTTCGTGGTGCTGCTGCCGGGCAAGGTCACCCCGGCGGGGTTGGCGCGCGCGGGGGAGAAGATGTTGCGTGCCATCGCTCAGCCCATCGACTTTGAGGGGCAGCCACTGCATGTCCAGGGCAGCATTGGCATCGCGCTGTACCCCGAAGACAGCACCGAGGCCCGCCACCTGGTGGAGCAGGCCGATGCCGCCATGTATTTGGCCAAGCAGGAAGGCAAGAACCAGGTGCGCTTCTACACCGGCGCGCTGGCCCGCAACGTGGCCCGCCAGTTCGCCATGGAGTTGGATCTGCGCCGGAGTTTTTCGGCCGGGGGCCTGGAGCTTCACTTCCAGCCCCGTATCGAACTCACCTCCGGCCGCATGTCAGGGGTGGAGGCGCTGGTGCGCTGGGAGCACCCCGAGCGCGGACCGGTACCCCCTGCGGAGTTCGTGTTGCTGGCCGAGGAGCGCGGCCTGATCGTGCAGTTGGGCCGCTGGGTGCTGGACGCCGCCTGCCGGCAGATCAGGCGCTGGCGCGATGCCGGCCTGCGGCCGCCGCGCTGCGCCATCAACCTGTCGGCGCATCAACTGGTCAGTGATGCCTTGTTCGATGACATGTGCCACGCGCTGGAGCGGCATGGACTCGAAGGCTCTGCCATCGAACTGGAGCTCACCGAGGCCGTGATCACCGCCCAGCATGGCCGCGCCGATGCCCTGCTGCTGCGTCTGCGGGCGCTGGGCGTGCACATGGCCATCGATGACTTCGGCACCGGCACCTCCTCGCTGTCGATGCTGCACAGGTTGCCCGCACAGGCCCTGAAGGTGGACCGTTCCTTCGTTGGCCGCCTGCCCGAGGACGACGCGCTGAGCGTGACCCGCGGGGCCATTGCCCTGGCCCACGGCCTGGGCATGCGGGCCGTGGCCGAGGGTGTGGAGTCAGCTGCGCAACTGCAGGCCCTCAAGGAATTGAGCTGCGATGAAGCGCAGGGCTATCTGCTGGGCCGGCCGTTGCCGGCCGACGCCTTCGCCGCCCACCTGCGCAGTTGACGGGGCTTCAGCCCAGCACCGCGGCCATGGCCTGGGCCGTGCGCTCCACGTTGCCGGTGTTCAGCCCGGCCACGCACATGCGGCCCGAGCGCACCAGGTACACGCCGAATTCCTCGCGCAGCCGGTCCACCTGCGCCGCGCTCAAGCCGGTGTAGCTGAACATGCCGCGCTGGGTGAGGAAGTAGCTGAAATCGCGCCCGGGCAGGCGTGCACTCAGCACCCCGTGCAGAGATCGGCGCATCGCCAGGATGCGCTCGCGCATCGCGGCCACATCCGCTTCCCAGGAGGCGCGCAGCGCCGGGTCGGTCAGCACGCGGCTGATGATGCCGGCGGCGTGGATGGCAGGGCTGGAGTAGTTGCGACGCACTGTGGCCTTCATCTGCCCCAGCACCAGTTCGGCCTGGGCCGCATCGGCGCAGACCACGCTCAGGGCGCCGGCCCGTTCGCCATACACGCTCATGCTCTTGGAAAACGAGTTCGCCACGAAGAAGCTCAGGCCTGCCGAGGCCAGGGCCCGTACGGCGAAGGCGTCTTCCTCGATGCCGTCACCATAGCCCTGGTAGGCCAGGTCCAGGTAGGGCAGCAGCTCGCGTTCACGCAGCACCGGGATCAGCGCCTCCCATTGCGTCCGGGTCAGGTCCACGCCCGTGGGGTTGTGGCAGCAGGCGTGCAGCAGGACGATGCTGCGTGCGGGCAGGCCCCGCAGCGTCTGCAGCATGGCCTCGAACCTCAGCCCGCCCGTGGCGGCGTCGTAGTAAGGGTAGGTGTGCACCGTGACGCCGGCACCTTCGAACATGGCGCGGTGGTTGTCCCAGGTGGGGTCGCTCACCCATAAGGCGCTGTCGGGGAACCAGCGCTTGAGGAAGTCGGCGCCCACCTTCAGGCCGCCGCTGGAGCCCACGGTCTGCAGCGTGGCCACGCGGCCGCTGGTGACGGCTTCGTGGCCGGCGCCGAACAGCAGCGTCTGCACGGCCGAGCGTGCTGCCGCCGCGCCCTCGATGGGCAGGTACGACTTCGGTGCGCTGTCGGCCAGCATCTGCGCCTCGGCCTGGCGCACGCAGTCCAGCACCGGGATGCGTCCGGCGTCGTCGAAGTAGATGCCGATGGACAGGTTGATCTTGTCCTTGCGGGGGTCCTTCTGGAAGGCTTCGTTCAGGCTCAGGATCGGGTCGCCCGCGTAGGGCTCAAGGTGCTGGAACATGGTCGGTCTGGGTTGGGGGAGGGGGAGGTGTGCGGGCGGCTTGGGGCAGGCCCCAAGCCGGGAACGGCCAAGCCGGCATCGTAGCTGTGGCAATGTTCACATTCAGTTTCCGTGAGTTCGGCCGAAAACGTTTAAGCTGATGATCGTTCCTCGGTACAGGCCTCCAGAACATGTTGGGCCCGGGAGGTGTCTTGTGCACAAGAGGGGCGATGCACGCGGTCTGGAGGCCTGGGGTCAGGGCAGTCCAGGCAGTCTGAGGCGATCACGCGGTCATTCATGACAGTTTCACATTCGGTAGCCCTGCTGGGATTCGGCCCCTTTGAGCGCAGCGCGCTGTCTTCGGCGTTCCAGATGTCGACGCTGCGCGAGGTGGGCTATCGCCTCGTGGACCGGCTGGAGGACAGCCGCTTCGCGGTCGTGGACGCGGATGGCCCTGAGGCCTTCGACGCCGTCAGCAAGGGCCGCAATCTTCAGGAGGCCGTTTTTGTGGGTGCCCAGGCGCCAGCAGGGGCGCGTTCCTGGCTGATGCGCCCCTTGGATGCGGCACGTGTGCTGCAGGAGCTGGATCTGATGGCTGCGCGCACCATGCCCGAGAAGGCTGACGAACTCACCCGCATGACGACCCTCACGGGCTGGCCGCTGCCCGCCAGGCGGGTGCTGTGCGCGGGTGGCCTGCCCGTGGCTTCCGAAGCCCTGGGTCGCCGCCTGGGCGACGCCTTGGGTGCCGTGCCACGACCGGGGCGCGCCGACCGAAGGTCTTGAAACGCGGCCGAGGTCCTGCCTCTGGAGGGACGGTGTCCGGTGCTGTGATCTGGGCGCTTCAGCGCCGCCAGGCCGCGAGCAGCGAGGCACCGATGATGAGTGTGCCTCCCAGTGCCAAGGGCCAGCTCATGTAACCGGCGCCCAGTGCCACGGCCGAGCCCGAGGCGAACAGCACCTCGCTGACCATGATCACCGCGGTGGCGTTCGCCGGCAAACGGGCGGTACCGTATTGAAGGGCCAGGTTGCCCACCAGAAACACCCCAGCCAGCGCGAGGACCCCGGCCACCCAGCCCGGTGCCGGTGCAGGCGGCCAGGCCACAGCCCCCGCCCCTGCCAGCCACAGCGCGGCCACCAAGGACACCAGCGCGCCGCCGGCAAACATCGCCAGCGCCCGGGCACCTTCGGGTCGGTGGGCTTCCCGGCGCAGCATCACGTTGTTCAAGGCAAAGGTGAAGCCGCCCAGCAGGGCCAAAGCCTCGGCGGTGGAGGCGGACATGGGCCAGGCCGAGCCGTCGGATGGCCACAGCACGATGGCCGCTCCGCACAGCGCCAGCGCCACCCGCACGGCAGCCAGCGCCGTCAGGCGTTCGCCCAGCAACACCCGCGCCAGCAACACAGCCCACAGCGGCATCAGGTAGAACAGCAGCACCACGCGCACAACGTCCCCGATGGTGACCGCGGTGTTGAACGAGGCGTTGGTGGCACCGGCCGCCAGCACCAGCCACCACAACGAGCGTGTGCGCCACAACTGGCCCCAGGCCTGAGGGCGCCACAGGCTGATGAGCACCACCGCCACGGTGTACACCAGCACGGTGGCCC
Source organism: Rubrivivax sp. (assembly GCA_021300575.1). Lineage (GTDB taxonomy): Bacteria > Pseudomonadota > Gammaproteobacteria > Burkholderiales > Burkholderiaceae_C > Rubrivivax. The sequence goes on along the minus strand of JAJTDM010000084.1, from coordinate 3,607 downwards.
ACAGCGCGTGCAGACCCCGCTCCTGCAGCCATCGGAAGGGCCACCAGGAAACGCCCCAGGTGAAGGCGTTGAAGGTCAGGGCAAGCGCTGCGAGGCCCGCCTGCGGCGCCACCATACCCATCCCAGGGCCAGGGCTCCGACACCCAGCAAGACGAAGATCCCGATCTGGAACTGGTGCAGCACCTTGAACATCCAGTCGCGGTTCAGCGCGCCGAAGTAGCCCAGGTAGACCCAGATGGGCACGCTCACCAGCGCGGCCAGGCCGTCCATCACGAACCAGGTCGTGAAGGACACCCGGCGCGACATGCCGGCTGAGAAAAAGACGGGCGTGCGCAAACCGGGCAGGAAACGCGCCACGAACATCACCCACTTGCCGTACTTCTGGAAGGCCTGCTGCGCCTTTTCGAAGCGTTCGGGCGTCAAGACCCTGCGAAAGCCCGGCAAGGTCTGCATGCGCTGACCGTAGACCCGCCCCAGGGTGAACATCAATCCGTCGCCAATCATCACCCCGGCCATGCCCACTGCGAACATCAGATGAGGGTCGGCGTAGCCCAGCCCTGCGATCACACCGCCCGTCACCAGGGTCACATCCTCGGGCACGGGCACACCGAAGCCGCAGATCAACAACATCACGAACACGGCGATGTAGCCGTATTCGGTGAAGATGGGCATCAGAAAATTGAAGACTTCCATGCGGAACCGCAGCGGTGTAGGGCCGCACGGCGTGCCGACCGGAGCGGGTTTATAGCATTGGCACTGCCCCAAGATAGGATGCCCTGACCATGCCCCGTCCTATTGAAGCCTTCATTCATGTTGACGCCTTGAGGCACAACCTGGCCCGTGCCCAGGCGGCGGCTCCGGATGCCCGCGTGTGGGCGGTGGTCAAGGCCAACGCCTACGGCCATGGCATCGAGCGGGTCTTTGACGGCCTGCGCAGCGCCGACGGTTTCGCGTTGCTGGACCTGGCCGAAGCCGAGCGCGTGCGCGCCCTGGGCTGGCGCGCGCCCATTCTGCTGCTGGAGGGTGTGTTCGAGCCGCGTGACCTGGAGTTGTGCTCGCGCCTGGGACTGTGGCACGCGGTGCACTGCGCCGAGCAGATCGACTGGCTGGCTTCGCACAAGACGCAGCAGCCGCACCGCGTGTTCCTGAAGATGAACAGCGGCATGAACCGCCTCGGGTTCACGCCCGAGGCCTTCCGCAGCGCCTGGGTGCGGCTTAACGCTCTGCCGCAGGTGGACGAGATCTCGCTGATGACGCACTTTTCCGATGCCGATGGCCCGCGTGGCATTGCGCACCAGGTGGCGGTGTTCCAGGCCGCCACGCGCGACTTGCCGGGGGAGCGCAGCCTGTCCAATTCCGCGGCCACCTTGCGCTACGGCGCGCAGCCCGGGCAGCAGCCGCAGCCCCCGCTGCGCAACGACTGGGTGCGCGCGGGCATCCTGTCCTACGGCTCGGCGCCCGATTTCCCGGAGCGCAGCATCGACGACTGGGGCTTGCGTCCGGCCATGACGCTGCGCACCCGGCTCATCGGCCTGCAGTCGCTCCGCATAGGTGACACCGTGGGCTACGGCAGCGCCTACCGGGCGCAGCACCCCATGCGCATCGGCATCGCCGCCTGTGGCTACGCTGACGGCTACCCACGCCACGCCGGCACGGGCACCCCGGTGCTGGTGGACGGCGTGCGCTGCACCACGGTGGGACGGGTGTCCATGGACATGCTGGCGGTGGACCTGACCCCCGTGCCCGGCGCCGGCCACGGCAGCGAGCTCACCTTGTGGGGCGAGGGCCCGAACGGCAGCCGGCTGCCCATCGACGAGGTGGCGCAGGCAGCCGGCACCATCGGCTACGAGCTGATGTGCGCGCTGGCGCAGCGTGTGCCGGTGCGGGTGGTGGATGCGGCATGACGCTGGTGCGTCACCCCCGCGTCGATCCGCTGGAGGTGGAGTTTGCGGCTGTCCGGTCGCAAGGTGCCGGTGGCCAGAACGTCAACAAGGTCTCCAGCGCAGCGCATCTGCGCTTCGATGTGCGGGCGTCATCGCTGCCTGAAGACGTGAAGCAGCGCCTGCTGGCGCTGCAGGACCACCGCCTGACGGCCGAGGGCGTGGTGGTCATCAAGGCGCAGGAACACCGCAGCCTGGCGATGAACCGCGACGCCGCGCTGGCCCGATTGCAGGCCTTGGTAGATCAGGTGGCTCACCCGCCGATTCCGCGCAAGCCCACGCGTCCCACCCGCGCCTCGGTGCAGCGCCGTATCGAGGGGAAGGCGCGAAGGGGTGCGGTGAAGGCGATGAGGGCGAGGGTCGCGGGGGATTGAGCCGCAGCAAAGCGATTGCTGGTCAGCGCCCGGTTGCCCCGATGACGTGGGGCTGCACCCACACGGATGGACCCCATGCCCTGCGATTCACACATAATATGTGCGCACAGGAGGTCATGATGAACATCACGCTTTCCGTTGACGAACGCGTTGCCGAGCAGGCGCGAGCTGCCGCCGCCACCATGGGCAAGAGCCTCAACCAGGCTGTTCGGGACTACCTTGAGCAACTGGCTGGCCGACAGCAAGTGGCAGCGGAAGTCGAAGCGTTCGAGAAGTCTGCGCTGGAAACCCCCGGACGCCTGAAAGGTTGGCGATTCGACCGCGACGAGGCCAACCGCCGTGCGTAGCCTGCTGGACACCAACGTCCTGATCTATGCGGACGCTGCGGACGAGCCGGCCAAGCAGCGCCAGGCGGTGGGCCTTATCAGCGAGCTGCGCCGCACCGGGGACGCGGTGTTGTCCACCCAGGTGTTGCAGGAATACGTGAACGTGGCTCTGCGCAAGTTGCGCCTGCCGCCGGCCCTCATCCGCGAGCGGCTCGCCTTCTACAGGCGCTTCGATCTGGTGGTTACCTCACCCGACTTGATTGCGGCCGCACTGGACCTGCACTTGCTGCGCAGCATCTCGTTCTACGACGCGCTCGTCGTCCAGGCCGCTGTCGCTGGTGGTTGTCAGCGTGTCTTGAGTGAGGACCTGCAGCACGGCGCCACCCTGGGCGGCGTGCGCATCGTCAACCCCTTCCTGGGCGAGGGCTGAGCTGCGCGCGTGTTACGCGTCGTGTGTTGCTTCGCCGCCGTGCCGGCCCGGGCGCGGGGCCCGCTCGGGCGGACGGCCTTGCAGGCCGACGCCGCTGCGATGCTCGCCACAGGGTCGCGCCGCCGAACTCGCTGCGCTCACCTGCGGTTCGCTGCGCTCAGACAGCGGCGGCGAGCATGTCCACGACGCGCTCTGCGCGCGCCGACCCCGTGCCTGCGCTTCTCGCCGCCCTCCACGGGCCCTGCGCCCAGACCGGCACGGCGGCTTCGGTGAAGGGTAACGGCGGCGAATCAGTTGACGAAGCGCGCCGATGCACTTCTCGCTACCTTCGAAAGGCACCTTTCCTGGGCCGTTGCGGGGGCATCGGCGCCAGGTGCAAACCGGACCGTCGATGGATTCTCTGACCCGAAGGGCGTATTTCGCTTTCTTGATTAGAAACGTGCCTCAGCATGCCTGTCCCTGATCACTTTTTTCGGCACCGGCTTGGTACGCGCCGCGTCAACGATGAGGTTGGCGATCAGGTCGCGCAGGTCGAAT
>JAJTDM010000010.1 GCA_021300575.1 Rubrivivax sp. | reverse complement strand
TCCTGGGGCTGTAGCCGGTCCCAAGGGTATGGCTGTTCGCCATTTAAAGAGGTACGTGAGCTGGGTTTAAAACGTCGTGAGACAGTTTGGTCCCTATCTTCCGTGGGCGCTGCAAGATTGAGAGAGCCTGCTCCTAGTACGAGAGGACCGGAGTGGACGCACCTCTGGTGTATCGGTTGTCACGCCAGTGGCATCGCCGAGTAGCTAAGTGCGGAAGAGATAACCGCTGAAAGCATCTAAGCGGGAAACTCGTCTCAAGATGAGTCTTGCCGGGGCCTTGAGCCCCCTGAAGAGTCGTTCGAGACCAGGACGTTGATAGGTCGGGTGTGGAAGCGCAGTAATGCGTTAAGCTAACCGATACTAATTGCTCGTGAGGCTTGACCCTATAATTTTGACGCTCTGCCTAGAGCGTATAGTTATGTCGCAGTGACGCTGCCTTTGATTCAAAAAGACTCTTCGAATTGGCTCTGCGCTCTTCGAGCGCCGAGCAACCGGTTAAGCCTGATGACCATAGCGAGGTGGTCCCACTCCTTCCCATCCCGAACAGGAAAGTGAAACGCCTCTGCGCCGATGATAGTGCGGATTCCCGTGTGAAAGTAGGACATTGTCAGGTCAATATGCATGCAAAGGGCCCGCTAGTCGGGCCCTTTGTCTTTGGTGTCACGAAATCTACGATACGTTTATCGATACGACACCGGTCACCTTACGCTCTCGGTCGAGGCTTTCAATCCCGACCGTCGATCTCAGCCAAAAGATGTTCGGTTGGTTCCAAACCGATTTGGAGCAGTTCAGAGATATCTCGTAGATCGTCTGGTATTGCGGTGTTGTCCCAGCCTTTGGCGCTGTGCCTGGCGAAACGAGTGGCCAACTCTACAGTCAGAGCTTGTGCTGACGAACCCGTCGATTCGGGATTCAGCAGAGAGGTCAGCGCTTCAGGCAGGTGCCAGCGCTTCATCAAGGCTTGTTGGAGTTCCGTAAGCGTCACCCGCAGGACGGCTCGTTGGGCGTCTGGCGACCGCAATTGTGGAAGTATTCTTTGCCGGCGGGCAATTTCAGCGGCCAAGCGCGGCGCCTGCAGCCAAAGCAGCATCTCCGTGAACTCGTGCAGCAAGGCAGCACTGTGGATCAACTGTGCATCGTGATCCATGCGGTGAACTGCGAAGGCAAGAGCAAAGTCAGAAGCACGGCGCGATCTGGTCAACACTGCACCCAGTCCGTCAACGGCCACAGGCTCTAGGGACAGGACGGATTCCACCGTCCGCAGGTTCCTGAACTTGGCAAAGAAAGGCGGAATGCCCAGCATCAGCAGGCAGCCCGTAACGGTTTCCGGCACGGTATCTTCACGTCCAGGGCGACGTTTCGCCAGGTAGGCGAACAGCTTCACTGTCAAGAAGGGATCCTTGCAGATCACCTCCGCGAGACGATGCGCGTCGATGTCGTCTTCGACCTTGCGCAGCTGTTCGATCTCCGCAGCCGTCGGTCCCATGACGGGCAGGTACTCCCAGTCGAAAGCTTCGACCCAAGCCGACAAACTCGCAAGGGGCTCTCGAATGAACTCACCGTTGGATGGCATATGCGCGCGACTCTAATCCAGGTCCGCGGTGGTGGTCGTGAGAATTGGCGGTGGAATCAACAGCTGAAACAGCCTTGGTCGTCGAAAGGCGGGCAGCCCTGCGCTACATGCTTCTGCGGTACTGGCCGCCCACCTCGAACAGGGCCCGCGTGATCTGCCCCAGGCTGCACACACGAACGGCTTGCATCAGCAGATCGAACACATTCCGGTTGTCCAGGGCTGCGGACTGCAGCCGCTGCAGCATCTCCGCTGAAGCCGCCATATGGCGTTTATGGAATGCCTGCAAGCGGTTGAGTTGGCTGCGCTTTTCGTCTTCGGTCGAACGAGCCAGTTCAATGCTCTCCGGGACCACATCTCCTTGCGGGTTGCGGAACGTGTTCACCCCAATGATGGGCAACTCGCCTGTGTGCTTGCGCATCTCGTAGTGCATGCTCTCTTCCTGGATCTTCCCGCGCTGGTACCCGGTTTCCATCGCACCCAGCACCCCGCCGCGCTCAGCCATGCGCTCGAACTCCGTCAACACGGCCTCTTCCACCAGCTCCGTGAGCTCGTCGATGATGAAGGCGCCTTGGTTCGGGTTCTCGTTGCGCGCCAGACCCCACTCGCGATTGATGATGAGCTGGATGGCCATGGCGCGTCGCACACTTTCCTCGGTGGGCGTGGTGATGGCTTCGTCGTAGGCGTTGGTGTGCAGCGAGTTGCAGTTGTCGTAGATGGCGATCAAGGCCTGCAAGGTGGTGCGGATGTCGTTGAAGGCGATTTCCTGGGCGTGGAGGCTGCGTCCACTGGTTTGTACGTGGTACTTCAGCTTCTGTGACCGCTCATTGGCGCCGTAGCGGTCACGCATCGCTGTGGCCCAGATGCGGCGCGCCACCCGACCCAGCACGGTGTACTCTGGATCCATGCCATTGCTGAAGAAGAAGCTCAGGTTGGGGGCGAAATCGTCGATGTGCATGCCCCTCGCCAGGTAGGCCTCTACAAACGTGAAACCATTGGACAGGGTGAACGCCAATTGGCTGATGGGGTTGGCGCCTGCTTCGGCGATGTGATAACCCGAAATGGACACCGAGTAGAAGTTGCGGACATCGTGTTGCACGAACCACTCCGCAATATCGCCCATCACCTTCAGGCTGAACTCCGTGGAGAAGATGCAGGTGTTCTGTCCCTGGTCTTCCTTCAGGATGTCCGCCTGTACCGTGCCGCGCACGTTGGCAAGCGTCCAGGCGCGGATCTTGGCGGCCTCGTCGTCCGTCGGGTCTCGCCCGTTGTCGAGCCTGAACTTGTCGAGGTTCTGGTCGATGGCGGTGTTCATGAACATGGCCAGGATGGCAGGTGCCGGTCCGTTGATGGTCATGCTCACCGAGGTGCTCGGGTTGGTGAGGTCAAACCCTGAGTAAAGCACTTTCATGTCGTCCAGCGTGGCGATGGACACTCCCGAATTGCCCACCTTCCCGTAGATGTCGGGCCGAGGGTCCGGGTCACTGCCGTACAAAGTGACCGAGTCGAAGGCGGTAGACAGGCGCTTGGCCAGCATGCCCTCGGACAGCAACTTGAAGCGACGGTTGGTACGGAATGCATCGCCCTCACCGGCGAACATGCGCGTGGGGTCTTCGTTTTCGCGCTTGAAGGCGAAGGTGCCAGCGGCGTAAGGGAACGACCCGGGCACGTTCTCCAGCATCAGCCACTTCAGCACTTCGCCGTCGCAGCCGTACTTGGGCAGGCTGACCTTGCGGATCTTGGTGCCCGACAGCGTGATGTGGGTGAGACTGGTGCGGATCTCCTTGTCCCGGATCTTGACGACGTACTCGTCCCCGGCGTAGGCCTTCTGCATATCAGGCCACTGCGCCAGCAACTTGCGCGCCTGGGGCTCCAGCTGCGCCTCGCGCTGGCTTGCCAGGTCCAGCACCGCTTCCACGGCCCGCTGCCGCCCGGGCTTGTCGACCTGAAGCATGGTGGCCGTGGCCTTGAGTTGCTGCACTTCGCGCGCCAACTGCGACTGCGCCAGCGCACGGCGCTTGTACCCGCGCACGACCTCCGCGATATCGGCCAGGTAGCGGATGCGCGCGCCCGGGACAATGGGCGTCTGATGGGTGCTGTGACGGGTGGACACCTGCGGCAGACGCCCCGCAGCCACCTGCAGCCCCAGCTCAGCCAAGCGAGGCAGCAAGGCCTGGTACTAGGCCGTCACCCCGTCATCGTTGAAGCGGCTGGCCATGGTGCCGAACACCGGCATGTCTTCCGTGCGTGCCGACCAAGCCTCACGGTTGCGCTGGACCTGCTTGGCCACATCGCGAAGTGCGTCGGCCGAGCCCTTGCGGTCGAACTTGTTGATGGCCACGAACGCAGCGAAATCCAGCATGTCGATCTTCTCGAGCTGGCTGGCGGCACCGAACTCCGGCGTCATGACGTACATCGGCACATCCACCAGAGGCACGATGGCAGCATCGCCCTGCCCGATGCCGGAGGTTTCGACGATGATGAGCTCAAAGCCTGCGGCCTTGCAGGCCGCGATCACGTCGGGCAGGGCCTGGCTGATCTCGCTGCCGAAATCCCTGGTCGCCAGGCTGCGCATGAACACCCGCGGCCCTGCCTGCCAGGGGCCGATGGCATTCATGCGAATACGGTCCCCCAACAGGGCCCCGCCGCTCTTGCGGCGTGACGGATCGATGGAGATGACGGCGATGCGAAGCTGGTCCTGCTGGTCCAGGCGCAGACGGCGGATCAGCTCGTCCGTCAGGCTGGATTTGCCCGCGCCGCCCGTGCCGGTGATGCCCAGCACCGGAATGCGGGTGCTGGCGGCGGTGGCTGCCAGCCGCGTCTTCAAACTGTCGGATGCCCCGCCGTTTTCGAGGGCGGTGATGGTCTGGGCCAGGGCCCGCCAGGCGCCGTCGGTATGGCCTTGAAGTGCGGTGATGTCTGTCGGCGCATGGGCCGTCAGGTCCACGTCACAGCGCAGCAGCATTTCGCCGATCATGCCTTGCAGGCCCATGCGCTGACCGTCTTCAGGGCTGTAGATGCGGCTGACGCCATAGCCCTGCAGCTCGCGAATCTCCGCCGGTACGATCACGCCGCCGCCGCCGCCGAACACCTGGATGTGTTCGCCGCCACGTTGACGCAGCAGGTCGACCATGTACTTGAAGTACTCGACGTGCCCGCCTTGGTAGCTGCTGATGGCGATGCCCTGGACATCTTCCTGCAGCGCTGCCGTGACCACCTCATCCACCGAGCGGTTGTGACCCAGATGGATGACTTCGGCCCCCATGCCTTGCAGGATGCGCCGCATGATGTTGATGGCCGCATCGTGACCGTCGAACAAGCTGGCGGCGGTGACGAAGCGAACCTTGTGGGTGGGGCGGTACTCGGCCAAGGCCTTGAATTCAGCAGAGAGGTCGGTCATGGTGCGTGGTGCCGTAAGCAATGGGGAGTCTTCGGACAGCACTGTGTCCGCAGCATCATGTGAAAGCCTGGTGAATCATGCCACCGCGGGCCTGCGTCCGCGCTGACGCTGGAGGGAACTGCATGGTTTATCCGAAGGGCTTCGCAGCCGCAAGGCCCGGCGTCCTGCTCTAGGATGAGACACCTTCCGTGAATGAGCCCTCCCGTTGGAGCCGCGACGTGACTTTTTTGACCATCGACATCGGCAACACCCGCCTGAAGTGGGCGGTGTTCGAGACAGCGCGTCCGGGCGCACGCATGCTGACCCACGGGGCCGTGTTCCTGGAGCATATCGACCAGTTGGCTGAGCGGGAGTGGGCGCGCCTGGCAGCGCCGGCGGTGATGCTGGGCTGCAACGTGGCGGGTGACGCCGTGCGCCGCCGCGTCGAGGAACAGCTTGAACTCTGGGATGTGGCGCCTCGCTGGGTGGTGCCTGGTGCGGTGGGGGGCGGGGTTACCAACGGCTACGACTACCCCAGCCGCCTGGGGGCGGATCGCTTCGTCGCGCAGGTGGGCGCACGGCACCGGGCCACCCTGGAGGCTGACCCCCGGCCGGTGGTCGTGGTCATGATCGGTACCGCGGTCACCGTGGATGCCCTGGACCAGCGCGGGCGCTTTCTGGGCGGCCTCATCGTGCCCGGCCACGGCATCATGCTGCGGGCCCTGGAAGGTGGCACAGCCGGATTGCGTGTGCCCACAGGCGAGGTGGTGCCCTTTCCCACCAACACCAGTGATGCCCTCACCAGTGGTGGCACCTACGCCATCACCGGCACCATCGAGCGCATGTGGCGCCACCTGAAAGACCGCAGCGGCATTCCGCCCAGAATCTTGATGACGGGCGGGGCAGGCTGGAAGGTCTCACCGCACCTGGACACTCCGCACGAGTTGCTGGACTCGCTGATATTCGATGGCTTGCTGGTGCTTCAGGCCGAGCGGCAGGGCGCCGAGGTGAGATCCGCCCAGTAGCACAGCCGTTTTCCAGCAGGCCGCGCTCCTGCAAGGCCTCACAGCACGTAGCGTGACAAGTCCTCGTTGCGCGCCAGTGCCCCCAGGCGCTGTTCGACTTGCGCCTCATCGATGGACACGGTCTGCCCCTGGCGTTGCGGCGCGTCAAAACTGATCTCGTCCAGCAGGTGCTCCAGCACCGTGGCCAGGCGCCGAGCCCCGATGTTCTCGGTGCGTTCGTTGACTTCGAAGGCGATCTGCGCAATGCGCCGTACCGCCTGGGGCGTGACTTCCAGCGTCACCCCTTCCGTGGCCAGCAAGGCCTGGTACTGGCGGATGAGGTTGGCGTGCGTGGCGGTGAGGATGGCCTCGAAGTCTTCCACCGCCAGAGACGACAACTCCACGCGGATCGGGAAGCGTCCCTGAAGCTCTGGGATCAGATCGCTGGGCTTGGCCAGATGGAAGGCGCCCGAAGCGATGAAGAGGATGTGATCGGTCTTGACGATCCCGTACTTGGTATTGACCGAGGTGCCTTCCACCAGCGGCAACAGGTCGCGTTGAACGCCTTGGCGGCTGACATCTGCGCCGCCATGTTCAGCTCTTGAGGCGACCTTGTCGATTTCATCGATGAACACAATGCCGTTGGCTTCGGCGTGGGCCAGTGCGCTGGCGCGGATCTCGTCGTCGTTGACGAGCCGGCCGGCTTCCTCCTCGACCAGCAGCTTCAAGGCGTCACGCACCTTCAGCGTGCGTGTGCTTCGGCGCCCTTGACCGAGTTGGGAGAACAGGCCCTTGAGTTGCTCGGCCATCTCCTCCATGCCCTGCGGGCCCATGATCTCCACGGCCGGCTTGGCCTCGGCCACCTCGATCTCGATGTCCTTGTCGTCCAACGCGCCCTCTCTCAGGCGCTTTCGCATGATCTGACGCGCCGTGCTGTCCTTGGGTGCACTGCTGCCCAGGTCGGAGCGCGGCGGCGGCACCAGCACGTCCAGCACACGGTCTTCGGCAGCGTCCTCGGCCTGGCTGCGCTTGAGACGCACCTGCCGCTCGCGCTCTTGCTTGACGGCCACCTCGACCAGGTCACGCACGATGGTGTCCACGTCCTTGCCGACGTAGCCGACCTCCGTGAACTTCGTGGCCTCCACCTTGATGAAAGGAGCATCGGCCAGCCGGGCCAGGCGGCGGGCGATCTCGGTCTTGCCCACGCCCGTGGGACCGATCATGAGGATGTTCTTGGGCGTGATTTCGCTGCGCAGCTTCTCATCGACTTGCTGGCGGCGCCAGCGGTTACGCAAGGCGATAGCCACGGCACGCTTGGCCGCGTGCTGTCCCACGATGTGGCGGTCCAGTTCGGAGACGATCTCCCGGGGCGTCATGGCGGCGGTAGTGGGCATCGGATGGGTCACTCCAGCACCTCGATCGTGTGCTGCTGGTTGGTGTAAATGCACAGGTCGCCCGCGATGCCGAGCGCCTTGGCCACGACAGCCGCTGGCTCCAGCGCCGTGTGCTCCACCAGGGCCAGTGCGGCGGCCTGTGCGTAGGCGCCTCCTGAACCGATGGCCACGACGCCGCGCTCGGGTTCCAGCACGTCCCCGTTGCCGGTGATGATCAGCGAAGTTTCCCGGTCGGCCACGGCCAGCATCGCCTCCAGCCGGCGCAGCACCCGGTCGGTGCGCCAGTCCTTGGTCAGTTCCACCGCAGCGCGTATCAGGTGGCCCTGGTGCTTCTCCAGCTTTGCCTCGAAGCGCTCGAACAGGGTGAAGGCGTCAGCAGTGGCGCCCGCGAAGCCCGCCAGCACCTGATCCCGGTGCAGGCGACGCACTTTGCGCGCCGTGGACTTGACCACGATGTTGCCCAGCGTGACCTGACCGTCACCCCCCATGGCCACGCTGCGGCCGCGCCGCACGCTCAGTATGGTGGTGCCGTGAAATTGCTCGCTCACAAGGACCTCAATTCAATGGTGGCCTGGTCGTCCAGTCCCATGGCACAGAAGAAAAGCGCCAGCAAGCGGTGAACCTCGACGAAGCGCACCATCCGCCCTTCCGCGCGGCGTGCGCCCACCCAGTTCAAGAGTTCGCCCGCAGCCATCAGGTCCACCCGGATCAGGCGGGTGCAGGAAACCTGCACCGACCTGCTCCCCTGAATGGCGGACAGCGTCCGGGCCAGGGTGTCGTTGATGTCCCCGGTGAGTTGCCCCACCAGCTCCACAGTGATGTCTGAGGTGCCCCGCAGCCGGTCGTACAAAGGGGAGACTGAAGAGTCCGCTCCAGTGGCCAGGGCTGGCGGCTGCCAATGCTCTGCAGGGACGATCTTGGCCGCCGCCGGGGACCACGGCGGGGCCGCCTTGCCGTAGGCCGCCTCAAAGTCCAGCGCCGTCAGGTCGTACGGCCCTTGCACGCCCATCAGCCGAACCACGGCCAGGCGCAGCTGCCAGAGCACCTCGTCCTCCGGTCGGCCTTCGGCCCGCGGCGTGTTTCGCAACAGCTCCAGAAGCGACGTCGTCCCCTTCCAGACCAGACGTTGGGGAGTGTCGGCACAGGCTTGCAGCCACTCCAGCAGACGTTGCGCACCTTCGTGCGTCAAGACCTTGGCTGTTGTCCAGTCGATGACCTTCGCATCTTGTTCACTTTGGATGAACGCCCGCATGGAACTGATGGCCGTGTCGTCCAGCAGCGTCGGACATTGCCAGCTCGGCGCATCAAGGCCTCCCGCTTGAGACTTACCGCCCGGCGCAGTTTTCGCCCGTGAAGGCCGCTGCGCGATGCTCATCGCCAGGCGGGGGATCGACACCCATTGCGGCGGCGCCTGCTCCAGGTCGCGCGTGTAGGCGACGGCCAGACGCTCGAAGTCCGACTGCTGGCCAGTGGCCCGGTACAGGTCCAGCAGGGCTCTCCAGGTCGGAACGTGACGCTGGCGCCTGCCGCCAGGGCCGACCAGTTCTCGCAAAGTGCTCTCGCAGCCCCCGAAGTCGGCGTTGGCGAAAGCGATGGCGGCCTGGTCCAGTTCGGCGTCATGGGTGACCTCTTTCTGTTCTTCCCGCCCATCCTGCTTGCGCACGTGCGGCCTGGCCCTTGCATGGTCATCCTCGTGCGCGGAAGCGCCTGAGCCCATCTGACGGACCGCGCTCGTGCCACGGCTTTGCGCCTTCCCAGTCACAGGCCCAACAGGGCCCGTGTCACCTTGTCTCCCCTGGTCCCGCGGTGGCAACACCTGAGTGATGGCATCGGCGCCGTGCACTTTCGAACGACGCATCGCCCCGGGTGCGTCAGCGTTCGATCCCGGCGGTGCCGACCCATCCTTGAGGTCCGAACCCAGGCTGGAGGCGGCGAACCCCCGTGTCCGCTCCATGTCGCGGATCTGGTCGCCCGTCAGACCCTCCTGCCTGATCCGGCGCAACAGGTTGAGTTCGGCCAGGCGCACGGCATCGTTATGCCGCTTGCGCGCGATCATGGCCTGGAGTTCGCTCCGCTCGGCGCCGCCTGGCGGCACGCCGCGCATCGCGTCGTTCGGGTCGGCCCAGTCCGTGTTGGGGTTCGACAGGAATTCCAGCACCTCCTTCACGAGGTCGGGATTCTTGGCTGGCGTGCTCGACATGGGATGGTCAACCGCTCAGGTTCAGTGCGGCGTCTTGCGGGGCATCAGCGTGTGCACTCCGAGCCCTGGGAACAGCGCCGCGCCTCAGTCGCCGAACATCTTCTGTTTCAGCTCGCGCCGCTGCTGGGCTTCCAGCGACAGCGTGGCCGTGGGCCGCGCCAGCAGGCGGGGTAGCCCGATAGGCTCGCCCGTTTCGTCGCAGAAGCCGTACTCGCCCGTCTCCAGCAGGTTCAAGGCCTGGCTGATCTTCTTCAGCAGCTTGCGCTCGCGGTCGCGCGTGCGCAATTCCAGGGCGTGCTCTTCCTCGATGGTGGCGCGGTCTGCCGGGTCCGGCACGATGGTGGTGTCTTCACGCAGGTGTTCGGTGGTTTCTCCGGCGTTGGACAGCAGGTCGTCCTTCTGCGCCTGCAGGCGCACGCGGAAGAAGTCGATCTGCTGCTCGTTCATGTATTCGGCTTCAGGCATGGCCAGTAGTTCGGCCTCGGTGAGGTCCCGACCGGACTTGGTCTTCCAGGCATTGGCGAGCTTGGGATCTGCCTTGACGGCAGGTTTCACGATGTTCATGGGTTCAGGAAGTGTTCGGGCCGCTGCTCGCGCCGGCCCGAATCGGTCAGCAAAGGTATGGGTGGGCGCTGGTGCGGCGGCCGGCGTGGATGGAGTCGATGTCTTTCTGGCGTTGCTCTTGGGGGCAGTGCCTGTCGCTGTGGCCGACTTGGGAGCGGGTTGGGGCGCGGGGGTGCGGGCTTGCGGCTTGGAGCCCGCAGTGGCCGACACCTTCGCGGCGGCAGCAGGTGCTGGGGTGCTGGCGGCTTTGCCGGCGGTCTTGACGGGAGTCTTGCTCACGGGTCTCTCCTGACCTTGGTGCTCGCATCCGCCGCTCTGACTGCGTTGCAGCCCGCCATAGGGCTATGCATCACGTGCCCGGGGGGGCGGATAACCGGGCCATTTGCTCGGGTTTTCGGGCGCGCGGATTGTGCCACCACCCAGGCTGCAGCGAATCACCCCCCCCACGCGGCCCGCGAGAGCGTGCTTTTTCCTTCAGCCCAGGCACTGCTCCAGCCCTTGCAGCAGCACGTCGCGCGGCAGGTCGATGCCGATGAACACCATCTTGCTCTGCTTCTTTTCGCCCGGTGTCCACTTCGGCCCCAGGTCGCTGCCCATCAACTGGTGCACGCCCTGGAACACCACCTTACGGTCGCTGCCTTTCATGTAGAGCACGCCCTTGTAGCGCAGCATCTTGGGGCCGTAGACCTGGACGATGGCGCCCAGGAAGTCTTCCAGCTTGGCCGGATTGAAGGCGCGGTCGCTGCGGAACACGAAGGACTTGACGTCATCGTCATGGGCATGGTGATGCGGGTGGTCGCAATGTTCGCCGTGCTCATGGTCGTGCTCGTGGTCGTGCGCGTGTTCATGGCCGTGCTGGTGGTCATGACCGTCGTCGGCCTTGAGGAAGTCCGGGTCGATGTCGAGCTTGGCGTTGAGGTTGAAGCCCTTCAGGTCGAAGACCTCGGCAATCGAGACTTCACCAAAGTGAACCGCCTTTTGCGGGGCACGCGGGTTCATGTGCTTCAGGCGGTGGATCAGCGCGTCCACCGCCTCCTTGGCCACGAGGTCGGTCTTGCTGATGAAGATCTGGTCGGCAAAGCCTACTTGACGCCGCGCTTCCTGGCGCGTGTCGAGCTGGGTGTCGGCGTGTTTGGCATCCACCAGGGTGAGGATGGAGTCCAGCAGGTAGCTGCCCGCCACTTCGTCGTCCATGAAGAAGGTCTGCGCTACAGGCCCGGGGTCGGCTAGGCCGGTGGTTTCGATGACCACGCGGTCAAAGCTCAGCTCGCCCTTGCGGCGCTTTTCGGCCAGCTCGGCCAAGGTGTTGCGCAGGTCTTCCCGGATGGTGCAGCACACGCAGCCGTTGCTCATCTGGATGATCTGCTCCTCGGTATTGACCGACAGGATGTCGTTGTCGATGTTTTCCTCGCCGAACTCGTTTTCGATCACGGCGATCTTCTGCCCGTGGGCTTCGGTCAGCACGCGCTTGAGCAGCGTGGTCTTGCCGGCGCCCAGGAAGCCGGTGAGGATGGTGGCGGGAATCAGGGACATGGCGTTGTGTGCAGTCAAGGTTGGCGGTGCGGTATTCTCCAACCTGTCGTCACTTCCGGCACCGTCGTGTCAGAACCCCATTCCGGACGGGCCGCCCGCGCGTCGAACCCGCGTCCGGCGGACAGGCCCGCAGACAAGCGCAGCATCCTCGAGCGTCTGGTGGAGTTCATCTCCCCCGGCCCCGACTCCCGCGACGAGTTGATCGAGTCGCTGGCTGACGCCGAGGAGCGCGAGTTGATCGGCCCGGAGTCCCGCGCCATGCTCGAAGGCGTGATCCGCATGGCGGACATGACCGCCGGCGACGTGATGGTGGCCGCGCCCCGCATGGATCTGCTGGACATCAACGCGCCCTATGACGAGTTGCTGGGCCTGGTGATCGAGACCGGCCACTCCCGCTTTCCGGTGCATGACGGCGAGCGCGACAACATCATCGGCATCTTGCTGGCCAAGGACCTGCTGAAGGTGCAGCGGGCGCCGGAACTCAGCCTGCGCACCCTGCTGCGCCCGGCGGTCTTCGTGCCCGAGAGCAAGGGCCTGAACGAGTTGCTGCGCGACTTCCGTTCCAACCGCAACCACCTGGCCATCGTGATCGATGAGTTCGGCACCACCGCCGGGTTGATCACCATCGAGGACGTGTTGGAGGAGATCGTCGGCGAGATCGAGGATGAGTTCGACGAACAGGATGCCCACAGCGGCATCGTCACCCTGGCCGACGGCACGCACCGTGTGGCGGGCGATGCCGATGTGTCGGCCGTCAACGAGGCCTTTGGGGTGCAGCTGCCCGAGGAAGAGTTCGACACCATCGGCGGGCTGGTAGCCGACCAGCTGGGCCGCGTACCGCGACGAGGCGAGGCCGTGCAGGTGCAGGGTCTGAGTTTCTCGGTCATGTTGACCCGCGGTGGGGCCGTGCGCTGGTTCAGGGTGTCGCGGGTGGCCGCCTCTGCCGAGGACGAGAGAGCTGCCGACACGGGCGGTCCGCCCGCCGCGCCGCCGGCCTGATGTCGCGCATGCGCCGCCTGGGCGGCCTGGTGGCCTTGGCCGCCCTGGGCGCAGGGCAGACCCTGGCGTGCGTGCATACCGGGCTTTGGTGGGTGACGCCCCTGGCCGTGGCGGGCTTGGTGGTCCGGCTGCGCGAGGCCTCGCCCCGCAGCGCTGCGGTGTCGGGGCTGGTCTTCGGCACGGCCTGGTTGCTGGCTGCCGTGTGGTGGCTGTTCATCAGCATGCATCGCTACGGGGGCCTGCCTGCAGGCCTTGCCGCCGCCGCCGTGGTCTTGCTGGCGCTGTCGCTGTCGCTCTACCTGGCACTGGCCTGCGCCGTATGGGCGCGCTTGCGCACGGGCTTCGCGGGCGTGGACGCGGTCAGCTTTGCCGCCTGCTGGCTGCTGGCCGAGTGGGCTCGTGCCGTGATCTTCACGGGCTTTCCCTGGGCGGCCAGCGGCTATACACAGATTGACGGGCCCCTGGCCGCGCTCGCGCCCTGGGTGGGGGTGTACGGTGTGGGCGCGCTGGTGGCCTTGGCAGGGGCCTGGTTGGGGCTGGCGTGGCCGCCCGCACCGCGGCGCGTGGGCCGCAGCGCCGCCTTGGTGGCCGCAGCGATGGGCGTCTTTGTGGCGCCCGGCCTGATCGGCCCACCCGACTTCACACGGACCGCGGGCACGCAGACGGTGACCCTGCTGCAGACCTCGGTGCCGCAGGACGAGAAGTTCTCAGGCGAGCGTCTGCCCCAGAACCTGGCCTGGCTGGCCGAGGCGCTGGCGCAGGCCCGGGGTCAGCTGATCGTGGCGCCCGAGACGGCCATTCCTTTGCTGCCCTTCCAGCTGGCCGAGCTGGCGCCCGGGTGGTGGCAAGGGGTGGTGGAACGGTTCACCAGTTCTTCCCAGGTGGGGCTCCTGGGCATGCCGCTGGGCAGTTTCGAGGACGGCTACACCAACTCTGCCGTGGGCTTGTACGGGGTGGCGTCAGGGGTCGCTGCCGGGACGCCTCAGGTCAACCCGGGTACCGCCGGGCACTACCGCTACGACAAGGTGCACCTGGTGCCCTTTGGCGAGTTCATTCCCACCGGGTTTCGCTGGTTCACCAACCTGATGAACATCCCGCTGGGTGACTTCTCGCGCGGGCCCTTGGACGCGCCATCGCTTGTGGCCGGCAGTCAGCGTGTGGCCCCCAACATCTGCTATGAAGACCTCTTCGGCGAGGAGCTGGCGGTGCGATTCCGCGACCCGGCCCGCGCGCCCACGGTGCTGGTCAACCTCAGCAACATCGGCTGGTTTGGTGACACCATCGCCCTGCCACAGCATCTGAACATCTCCCGCATGCGCTCGCTCGAGTTGCAGCGGCCGATGCTGCGCGCCACCAACACCGGCGTGACAGCCATCATCGACCACCAGGGCCGGGTCACGCACCGTCTCGAGCCCTTTGTGCGCGGCGCGCTGGAAGGCGCCTACGAGGGGCGAATCGGCACCACACCGTTTGCCTGGTGGGCCGGCCGCTGGGGCTTGTGGCCTCTGTTCGGGCTGGCGCTGATGGTGCTGGCGCTGGCGGCCGCGGCCAGGCGCTGGCTCAGACCGCCGACTTTGCGGCCTGACCTGCCCTGACGAGCCGCCCTGGGCGCGCTGACGTGACGGTGCCCGCGCGCTGCACACACGCGCCGCCCACCCAGGTGCCCAGGTAGCCCTTGGCCTTCTGCAGGAAGCGGCGGCCACCGGCCGGCAGATCGCGCACGATGTGCGGTGTACCCACCGACAGCCTCGCCAGGTCGATCAAGTTCAGGTCCGCGCGCAGGCCCGGTGTAATGGTGCCGCGGTCTGTCAGGCCCAGGTGCCGGGCATTGCGTGCGGTGAGCAGATGTATGGCGCGTTCCAGCGGTAGGCGGCCGTGGGGACGGTCGCGCACCCAGTGCGTGAGCAAGAAGGTGGTGGCGCTGGCATCGCACACGGTGCCCACGTGCGCACCGGCATCGCCCAGGCCCACCAGCGCTTGCGGGTGGTCCAGCATCTCGCGCACCGTGTCCAGGGAACCCTCGTTGTAGTTGAAGAGCGGAAAGTAGACGAGCTGCGAACCGTCGCCCTGAGAAAAGTGGTCGTAAAGCGCTTCGAGCGCCGTGGTCCCGCGCATCCGTGCCCGGGCCGCGAAACTGGTGGTCACGGGCTGTTCGTAGGCCGGCGGATCGGCCAGCGGAAACATGCGCCCGGCAATCAACTCGATGCGTGCGAGCAGCAGGTCCACCAAGGGCGGGATGGGCGTGCCGTCACCCGACAGGCGCTCGCTTTTCTCAGCCAGGATGCGCGCCTTGCGTGCCGGCTCGCGCAGCGCTGCCGCCCGTTCGGCCAGGGGCAGATGGCCCACCTCCTTGTAGCCGGGAAAGCCCATGAAGGGGTGAAAGCTCGCGTCCGGGCCGATGAGGGCGCCTATGGCGCGCACGGCGGTCTGCAGGCCCAGCGCCAGACCCTGGGCCGCTGCCCGGTCCACACGGTGGCGTATGGCCTTCCATTGATCCCCGCCCGGGTCGCGCTGCAGCCAGGTCATGGACAGGGGCCGCCCGCTGGCCCGTGCCATGGCCTCCACCAGATCGAACTCCGCGTCGAAACGCTGCGGTCCGCGCATCAGGTCAAAGTCGCTGACCACCTGCAGCACCCCGTGGCCCAGGCCCTCGAAGGCGCGCGCGATGCCGGTCAGTTCGTCCATCGATGCTTCCGAGGCCGGTGTCTCCTGGCCGCGCGCGGTACGGTGGTTGTCGGTGCGGCCGGTGGAAAAGCCCACGGCGCCGGCCTGCAGCGCCTCGCGCACCACGGCGCGCATGGCGCGGATGTCCTCGTCGGTGGCGGCCTGCTGCGCCAGCGCCCGCTCGCCCATCACCGCCATGCGCACCGGGTCGTGCGGCACCTGCACCAGGAAATCCAGGCTGTGCGGCATGCGCTCCAGCGCGTCCATGTACTGCGGGAAGGTCTGCCAGTCGAAGCGCACGCCTTCGGCCAGAGCCACGCCCGGAATGTCTTCCACCCCCTCCATCAGGGCGATCAGGTCGGCCACCGCCGCGGCCTTGGGGCCGGGCTTCAAGGGGGCAAAGCCCACGCCGCAATTGCCCATCACCAGGGTGGTCACGCCGTGGTGGATGCTGGGGTTGAAGGTCTCGTCCCAGGTGGCCTGGCCGTCGTAGTGGGTGTGCAGGTCGACGAAGCCCGGCGTGAGCCAGGCACCTGGCGCGCTGATGCGCTCGCGAGCCTGCGCGGTGATGCGTCCCACCTCCACGATGAGGCCGTCGCGCACGGCCACGTCGGCAGCGCGGGCGGGTGCGCCCGTGCCGTCCACAACGGTGGCACCCTCAATGACCAGATCGTGCATCGCGAGTTCTCCAGATCAGGGCCAGTGTCATGCCCGAGACGATGTGCCAGATGCCCCACAGGCTGGCCACGATCACCATCCCCAGGTCGGCGTTGAATTGCACGGCAATGATGCCCAGGGCCAGGCCCGAGTTCTGCATGCCGCCCTCGATCATCACGGCGCGGGCGTCGCGCGTGCTCACCCGGAAGGCCTGCGCGCTGAGCCAGCCCAGCAGCAGGCCAGCGGCGTTGTGTAGCACCACGAGGCCGAAGGTGGGCAGGATCTGCGCGTTGAGCAGGTGGCGCTCGCGCACGAGGCCGGCCACTATGAAGGCCAGCAGCGCCAGCAGGCTGAAGGTGCCCAGCGGCTTGCGCAGCTTCGCCGCCAGCGCCGGGCTCCGGTGACCCAAGGTCAGGCCCAGCGTCATGGGCACGGCCAGCAGTGCCAGCAGACTCCACCAGATGCCCGAGGGGTCGATGGAGAGTTCTCGCAGCCAGTCGGCGGTGGCCGGGTTGGTGGAGACCATCCAGGTGAAGTTCAAGGGAGTGAGAAACAAGGCCAACAGGCTGGCCACCGCCGAGATGCTGACCGACAGCGCCGTGTTGCCGCGCCCGAAGTGCGTGACCACGTTGGACAGCGAGCCGCCCGGGCAGGCCGCCACCAGGATCATGGCCGCCTCGGTGCTGGGCGGCAGGTCCAGCACCAGTGTGGCCAGCCAGGTGGCGCCTGGTAGCAGCAGGAATTGCGGCACCAGCCCGCACACCACCGCGCGCGGGGCCAGCCCCACGCGGCGGAAGTCGTCCACCTTCAGTTCCAGGGCCACGGAGAAGACCATGGTGGCCAGGACGAGGCTGAGAACGAGCTGCTGGGTGCTCATGGAAGTGCGTTGGGCCCGCTTGAGTCCGCTGTCGTGGCAGATCCCCCAAGGCTACCCTGGCCAGAGGCCTGGGGTGACCCCCTAAAATTGAGGGTTTTCGCCAACCTCCAGGCCCTGCAAGAGCCTGTCACCGGCTGCTGCCATGCTGACCTTCCAGCAAATCATCCTCCAACTGCAGTCCTACTGGGACGCGCAGGGCTGCGCATTGCTGCAGCCTTACGACATGGAAGTCGGCGCCGGCACCAGCCACACCGCCACGTTCCTGCGTGCGCTGGGCCCTGAGCCCTGGAAGGCGGCCTACGTGCAGCCCAGCCGCCGCCCCAAGGACGGGCGGTACGGCGACAACCCCAACCGCCTGCAGCACTACTACCAGTACCAGGTGGTGCTGAAGCCGGCCCCGGCCAACATCCTGGAGTTGTACCTGGGCTCGCTGGAGGCCCTGGGTTTCGACCTCAAGAGCAACGACATCCGCTTCGTCGAGGACGACTGGGAGAACCCGACGCTCGGCGCCTGGGGTCTGGGCTGGGAGGTCTGGCTCAACGGCATGGAGGTCACGCAGTTCACCTACTTCCAGCAGGTGGGCGGCATCGACTGCAAGCCCATCACGGGCGAGATCACCTACGGCCTGGAGCGCCTGGCCATGTACCTGCAGGGGGTGGACAACGTCTACGACCTGGTGTGGACGGATGGCGCGCCGGCGCAGGGCCGCTCCCAAGCCGGCGCAGCCCCCTCGGGGGGGGGCGAGCCCCGCAGCGGTGAGCCTGGGGGTCGATTGAAGTACAGAGACGTCTACCACCAGAACGAGGTCGAGCAGAGCACCTACAACTTCGAGCACAGCGACGTGGAGTTCCTGCTGCAGGCCTTTGGCGCCCACGAGAAGATGGCCCGCCACCTGATGGAGCAGCAACTGGCCCTGCCGGCTTATGAGCAGGTGCTGAAGTCCGCCCACTCCTTCAACCTGCTGGACGCTCGCGGCGCCATCAGCGTGACCGAGCGCGCGGCCTACATCGGACGCATCCGCAACCTGGCCCGCGGCGTGGCCCAGAGCTACCTGGACAGCCGCGCCCGCCTGGGCTTCCCCATGGCGCCGCGCGCCTGGGCTGATGAAGTGCTGGCGCAACTCGCAGCCCAAGACAAGAAGGCGGCCTGAGCATGAGCGCGACGTCCTCTTTACTGAATGGCCCGGCCGCCCAGGCTGTTTCAGCGGCCACCCGCAGCCTGCTGGTCGAACTCTTCGTCGAAGAACTGCCGCCCAAGGCCCTGAAGAAGCTTGGCGAGGCTTTTGCGCAAGTCCTGGCCGACAGTCTCAAGGCCCAGGGCCTGGCCGCTGCCGATGCGGTCCTCACACCGTTTGCCTCTCCCCGGCGGATGGCTGCGCACTTGAGCGCCGTGAGCCCGGTGGCGCCAGACAAGCCCGTGTCGCAGAAGCTCATGCCGGTGGCGGTGGCGCTGGACGCCAGTGGTGCGCCCACGCCCGCCTTGCTCAAGAAGCTGGCTGCCCTGGGCGCCGACGCCTCGGTGGTGCCCACCCTGCGCCGCGCGCCCGATGGCAAGGCCGAAGCCCTGTACCTGGACGCAGTCCAAGCGGGCGTGCCCCTGGCTGCCGGCCTGCAGAGGGCGCTGGACGAGGCGCTGGCCCGCCTGCCGATTCCGAAGGTGATGCAGTACCAACTGGCCGACGGCTGGTCCAGCGTGCACTTTGTGCGTCCGGCGCATGGCCTGGTGGCCTTGCACGGGGCCGAGGTGGTGCCGGTGTCCGCCCTGGGTCTGCAGGCTGGGCGCTCCACCCGCGGTCATCGCTTCGAGGCGGCCGCCGAGGCCCTGGAGATCCCGCATGCCGACGCCTACGAAAGCACGCTCCAGGAGCAGGGCGCGGTGATCCCCTCGTTCGCTGCGCGGCGTGCAGAGATCGTGCGCCAGTTGACGCAAGCCGCCGCGCGCGAGGGCCTGCAGCCCATCGAGGACGAGGCCTTGCTGGACGAAGTCACGGCACTGGTGGAGCGCCCGAACGTGCTGCTGTGCAGCTTCGAGCCGGAGTTCCTCGCCGTGCCGCAGGAGTGCCTCATCCTGACGATGAAGGCCAATCAGAAGTACTTTCCGCTGGTGGATGCGGCCGGCCGCCTGACCCACCGCTTCCTCATCGTCAGCAACATCAGCCCGGTCGACCCGTCCCGGGTGATCAGTGGCAACGAGCGTGTGGTCCGTCCGCGCCTGGCCGACGCCAAGTTCTTCTTCGACCAGGACCGCAAGCGCACGCTGGCCTCGCGCGTGCCGGGCCTGGCCAAGGTGGTGTATCACGGCAAGCTGGGCACGCAGGGTGAGCGTGTGGAGCGCGTGCGCGCCATCGCCCGCGGCATTGGCGAGCAGCTGGGAGGCTTGAGTCTGGCCGATCTGGCCGACGAGGCCGCCACGCTGGCCAAGGCCGACCTGCTGACCGACATGGTGGGGGAGTTCCCCGAGCTGCAGGGCATCATGGGCGCGTACTACGCGCGCCACGACGGCCTGCGCGAGGCGGTGGCCGACGCCATCGAAGACCACTACAAGCCCCGCTTTGCCGGCGATGTGCTGCCCCGGGGCGATGTGGGCTTGTGCGTCGCGCTGGCGGACAAGCTGGAGACGCTGGCCGGCCTGTTCGGCATCGGCCAGCTGCCCACCGGCGACAAAGACCCCTTCGCCCTGCGGCGTCACGCGCTGGGCGTGGTGCGCATGCTGGTGGAGCGAGCGCTGCCCTTGTCGGTGCCGCACCTGGTCGATTCCGCGTTCAAGGCCTTCCCGGACGGCCACGGAGCCGCGCAGGCCGAGGTCCTGCACTTCCTGTATGAGCGTCTTGCCGGCTGGCTGCGCGAGCAGGGCGCCAGTGCGCACGAGGTGGACGCCGTGCTGGCCGTGAGGCAGGCTCAGTGGGCCGGCCTGCCCCAGCGCCTGGCGGCGGTGCGCGCATTTGCCACCTTGCCCGAAGCTCCTGCGCTGGCCGCGGCCAACAAGCGCGTGGGCAATATCCTGAAGAAGTCGGACGATGGGCGGGTTTTCCACCAGAGCCCTTTGGAGCTCATCGAGCAGGTGAGGCAAACCCTGCTGAAGGAGCCTGCCGAGCGCGAGCTGTGGGTGGCGCTGGCGCAGGTGCATGCCCAAGCACAGGCCGCATTGGCTGCGGGCGACCTCACGGCGTCGCTGCAAGCGCTGGCCGCACTGAAGGACCCCGTGGACGCCTTCTTCGACGCCGTGATGGTCAATGCCGAGGACCCCGTGCTGCGCGCCAACCGCCTGTCCTTGCTGCGCGCCTTGCATGCCGCCATGAACCAGGTGGCCGACCTGTCGCGCCTGGCGGCCTGATCTCCGGCACGTTCGCGGGCTGGGACACGGGCGCCACGGGCCGGCGGTGGCCGTGATAATCAGCGTGTGAAGCTGATCATCCTCGGCCGCGACGGCATCCTCAACGAGTACCGGGACGACCACGTCAAGGCTGCAGCAGAGTGGGTGCCCATCCCTGGGGCTCTGGAGGCGGTGTCGCGTCTGAACCATGCGGGCTGGCACGCCGTAGTGGCCACCAACCAGGCGGGCATCGGGCGCGGCATGATCGACATGGCCTCGGTCAACCTGATCCACGCCCACATGAACAAGCTCATGCAGGCGCAAGGCGCCCGGCTGGATGCCGTGTTCTTCTGCCCCCACACGCCCGAGGATCGTTGCGAATGCCGCAAGCCGTTGCCCGGCATGATGCTGGAGATCGGGCGGCGCTACGGCATCGACCTGCACCAGGTGCCGGTCGCGGCCGATACCTTGCGGGACCTGCAGGCGGCCCAAGCTGCCGGGTGCGAGCCGCACCTGGTGCGCACTGGCCGCGCTGCCGCGCTGGACGAATCACAGATCGAGCAGTGGCGGCAGGTGGTGCCAGGGGTGCGCGTGCATGCGGACCTGGCAGCCTTTGCGGAGCACTTGATCGCGCGGCAGCAACGCGCTGCCTCCCCGGTGGCGGGGGGTGCCACCTGATGCGCGCGGTCTGGGCTTTGCGTTCGGCCCTCTACGTGATGTTTCTCATCGCCACGGTCATGCCGTGGGCCGTGGTGGTGCTGCTGTTGTCGATCATCTGGCGCGGCCCGCGCCTGTACTGGGTGGCCGTGGGTTGGCTGCGTTTGGCCATCTGGGGCGCGCGGGTCATCTGCGGCGTGCGGGCCCGGGTGACGGGTCTGGAACATGTGCCCACGGCCGCGCAAGCCACTTCGGCCGTGCTGCTGGCCCCCAAGCACCAGTCCACCTGGGAGACCTTCTTCTTCCCCACGCTGATGCCGCACCCGTTGGCCTACGTGTTCAAGAAGGAACTGCTGCAGGTGCCGTTCTTCGGTTGGGCCATGGGGCGGCTGGACATGGTGCACATTGACCGCAGCCGGCGCACTGAGGCCTGGAACAAGGTGGCCGAGCAGGGCCGCAGGCTCTTCTCTGAAGGCACCTGGGTAATCATGTTCCCGGAGGGGACGCGCGCTGCGCGGGGGAGCCAGGAGAACTACAAGTCAGGCGCCTCACGCCTGGCCATTGCGGCGGGCGTGCCCATCGTGCCCATCGCCGTGGCCTCGGCACGGTGCTGGCCGCGCAAGAGTTTCCTGTTGCGGCCTGGCGTGGTGCCTGTCTCGATCGGTGAGCCCATTTCGAGCGTGGGGCGCCAGCCCGATGAACTGATGGCGCAGGTGGAGGCCTGGATCGAGGCCGAGATGCGCCGCCTGGACCCCGAGGCCTACGCGCCAGCCCAAGGGCATGGGACACCCCGGTCCTTACCCGATCGAGGCTGACGAAGTGCCGAACCGTCAAGCACCAGAGCCAGCGCGACAGTTGTCGCTGTTCGGTGAGCCTGAGGACGCAGGCGCACCCCGAACGGCCGAACCGGCCAAGGCCCCGGCGGGCTTGGCTGGCCTTGAGCGCCCTGCGCAGCCACTCTCCCATGCCGTGGCCCCGGAGCGCCTCACACCTGCCTCCTTCGCCCACCCGCGGGCGGATCGCGAGATGCTGCTGGAGGGGCACCGCGTCGCGTTCGAGTTCCGGCGCGCGCGGCGGCGCAGCATCGGTTTCGTCATCGGGCCCGAGGGGCTGACGGTCAGTGCGCCGCGCTGGGTGGGCGTGGGCGAGGTGGAGGCGGCTCTGCGGGAGAAGTCACGCTGGATCCTGCGCAAGCTGCAGGAGCAGCAGGAGCGCGCCCGCCGGCTGGCCCAGGCCCGCGTGGACTGGAGGGACGGCACCACCATTCCCTTCCTGGGCGAGACCGTCATCGTGATCGTGGACCCACGGGTGACAGGTGCCGTTCTGCACAGTGATGCGGCCGCACTGCCCGGTGTCCCGCGACTGACCCTGCACGTGGGCCTGCCGCAAACCGTGGCTCCCGCCCAGTTGCGTGACGCTGTGCAGAGCTGGCTGCAGCGCCAGGCGCGGCGGGTTTTCGAAGAGCGCTGTGCCGAGTTCGCGCAGCGCCTGGGCGTGCAGGTGCGGCGGCTGTCGCTCAGTTCGGCCTCCACCCGCTGGGGCAGTGCGCGCGCGGACGGCTCCATCCGCCTGAACTGGCGGCTGGTGCACTTTGCCGTCCCGGTGATCGATTACGTGGTGGCGCATGAATTGGCGCATCTGCGCGAGATGAACCACTCTGGCGCCTTCTGGGAGGTGGTGCGCTCTGTCCTGCCGGACTTTGAAAACGCCCGCGGGGTGCTGAAGACCGAGGTGCTGCCGGTGCTCGATTGAGACGCCCGGCCACCGGGGCCGGGCAGGATTCAACGTGGCGGTTGCCTGCCGGAGATTTTCGAAGACTTGTAACTTTTGGGGGAGTGACGCGGGCCGAGCTGTTCGGCACACTCAGCTGCAGCTGTCAGGGCTTTCGGTGCTGCTGCTGTTGGGCGGGCACCGCGGTTCAGGGCCATCAGGGAGAGGGCGCTTTGACGCCCCACGTTGTGGATCGAGGATGGGCGGTCTCCGTGATCGGAGGCCGCTCCTTCGCGGGGTCGAGCCCAGGCGCTTCAAGCCCCGCGCGATCCGTTACCCGTGCGGGGTGGCACGGCCTGCCAGCGTCTGATGCCATCGCTGCCATCCACTGGGGTCACCTGGCCGCGGCTCCACAGGGCATGCGCATGGGCCACGGCCTCCCCCATGGCAAAGGTGGTCTGGTGCAGGTCCAGTGTGCGCTTGAACAGTACCGGCAGCAACTCTGCGGCTGAGCAGGGGGTGGCCGTGCAGACGGCCCAGGCGTCGGCCAGGCGGGCTTCGTGATGCGCCTGCAACTGGTCGATGCGGGTGTGCAGTCCGGTGAAGGGCCGTCCGTGACTCGGCAGCACCAGTGTGCCGCTGGGCAGTGTGCGCAGGCGGTCCAGCGAGTCCAGAAACAGGGTCAGGGCCCCGGCTTCCGGCTCCATGGGGTAGACGCTCACGTTGGTGGAGATGCGTGGCAGCACCATGTCGCCCGAGATCAGCACGTTCTGCGGGGGGCTGTGCAGGCTGATGTGCTCCGGCGCGTGGCCGTACCCGGCCATGCACGTCCATGCCTGGCCATGGATGACCACCTCCTGCCCGTCCATCAAGCGTCGGTAGCGCTCCGGTACCCGGGGCACGAGGCTGGCATAGTGCCCGCGACGTTCGCGCACCCCCTCGAGCACACCTGCGTCTGTGAGGCCGTGCAGGCGGAAGAAATCGGCAGCCATGTCCCCACCCGCCCCTCCGGTGCCGCGCAGGGCCACCTGCGCGGCATGCCAGTCCGTGCTGCTGATCCACAGCCGGCAGGCGTGGTCCGGCGTACTCCATCGCTCGGCGATCCAGTGCGCCAGCCCCAGGTGATCCGGGTGCATGTGGGTGACCAGCACGCGCAGCACCGGCAGACCTTGCAGTGCCTGCTCAAAGACGTGCTCCCAGGCTGCGCGGGTGGCCGCGTTGTCGATCCCGCAGTCGACGATGCTCCAGCCCTCTCGCCCGTCGAGCCGGTCACGCAGGAGCCACAGGTTGATGTGGTCCAGCGCAAAGGGCAGGGCCATGCGCACCCAGTGCAGGCCGGGTGCCACTTCCAGCGTGTGGCCGGTCTGCGGCAAGGCCTCACCCAAGGGGAAGTGCAGCGCGGCTTCGCCCGTGGGCTGCGGCGGCGGATCCGGCCGAAGGGTGGGTGCGGTGTCGGGAGATGGGGGCATGAACGGCTTCGGGTTACATTGATTGACGTTTACGTCAACGTCAGTCTAACGATGGCCGCTGCCCGCAGCACTGCGTCCCCTGAAGTCCGCCCGCTCGCGGGCGAGATGAATGAAGCCAAGGTCCCAGGTGTGGGCCCTTCGGCCATGCTGACCATCACTGAGCTGGCGCAGGAGTTCGACATCACCCCGCGCGCGATCCGCTTCTACGAGGACAAGGGGCTGCTGACCCCCCAGCGCGCCGGCCGCAACCGCGTCTACGCCCAGCGTGACCGAACCCGCTTGAAGCTGACCTTGCGTGGCAAGCGCCTGGGCCTGAGCCTGCAGGAGATCAAGCAATTGGTGGACATGTACGACAGCCCGTCGGACACCGTGCCCCAGTTGCAGGCCTTCCTGCGGGTGTTGTCGGTCCACCGAACCCTGCTGGAGCAGCAGCGCGAAGACATCGAGGTCACCCTGGCGGAAATCGCCCAGCACGAGGCACGCTGCCGACAACTGCTTGCTGCGCCAGCCCGGCGCAAGGCAGCGCGTGCAGCATCCTGAATCCGATCGAACCTTGAGGAGCTCCTTCCATGAACCTGCCCGGCCTCGACTTCCAGCTCGGTGAGGACATCGACGCGCTGCGCGACTCGGTGCGCGACTTTGCCCAGGCCGAGATCGCGCCGCGCGCGGCCGACATCGACCGCAGTGACCAGTTCCCCATGGACCTGTGGCGCAAGATGGGTGAGCTGGGGGTGTTGGGCATCACCGTGTCCGAAGCCTACGGCGGCGCGAACATGGGCTACCTGGCCCACATGATCGCGATGGAAGAGATCAGCCGGGCGAGCGCCAGTGTGGGCTTGAGCTACGGCGCCCACAGCAACCTGTGCGTGAACCAGATCAAGCGCAACGGCACCGAGGCGCAGCGCGCCAAGTACCTGCCCAAGCTGATCTCGGGTGAGCATGTCGGGGCGCTGGCGATGAGCGAGCCCGGTGCCGGCTCGGACGTCATCAGCATGAAGCTGCGTGCGCAGGACAAAGGCGGCTTCTACGTCCTCAACGGCAACAAGATGTGGATCACCAACGGCCCGGACGCCGACACCCTGGTGGTCTACGCCAAGACCGAACCCGAGCTCGGAGCCCGGGGTGTGACGGCCTTTCTGATCGAGAAGGGGATGAGGGGCTTTTCCATCGCGCAGAAGCTCGACAAGCTGGGCATGCGCGGCTCCCACACCGGTGAGCTGGTGTTCAAGGACGTGGAG
Source organism: Rubrivivax sp. (assembly GCA_021300575.1). Taxonomy (GTDB): domain Bacteria; phylum Pseudomonadota; class Gammaproteobacteria; order Burkholderiales; family Burkholderiaceae_C; genus Rubrivivax. The sequence continues at coordinate 38,789 of JAJTDM010000010.1, read as the reverse complement.
GTGCCGGCCGAGAACGTGCTGGGCGTGGTCAATGGCGGCGCCAAGGTCTTGATGAGCGGCCTGGATTACGAGCGCGCCGTGCTGGCTGCCGGGCCCATCGGCATCATGCAGGCGGTGATGGACAACGTGGTGCCCTACATCCACGACCGCAAGCAGTTCGGCCATAGCATCGGCGAATTCCAGCTCATCCAGGGCAAGGTGGCGGACATGTACACCGTGCTGCAGGCCGCGCGCGCCTTCTGCTACACGGTGGGCAAGAACCTGGACGCGCTCGGGGTCGAGCATGTGCGCCAGGTGCGCAAGGACTGCGCCAGCGTCATCCTGTGGTGTGCCGAGAAGGCCACCTGGATGGCGGGTGAGGGCATCCAGATTTTCGGCGGCAACGGCTACATCAACGAGTACCCCCTGGGCCGCCTGTGGCGGGATGCCAAGCTGTATGAGATTGGCGCGGGCACGTCGGAGATCCGCAGGATGCTGATCGGCCGTGAGTTGTTCGCGGAGACGATGTGAACCGGGCTCCAACCCATGCGCTGCGCGTGCCCGGATGGTCGATCAGGGCCTGGCGTGTCGAAGATGTGGCGGCACTGACGCGCGCAGCCAATGACGAGCGAATCCTGGGTTGGATGTCGGACACCTGGCCAAGTCCTTACACCGAAGATGACGCCCGCTGGTGGATCGAGACCGGCCAGCACCAGAGCGGAACGGCATGGGCTGTGTGCCTCCATGAGGTACCTCGCGGTGGCGTGGGCATGCATCCTCTTCAAGGTTTTCTGCGCTGCAACGTCGAGCTGGGGTGGTGGCTGCATCCCGACCATTGGGGCCAGGGCGTGGTCGCCCAGGCGGCTGCTCATGTGCTGGCCCAGACGCTGGCGCTGCCCGACGTGACCCGGGTGTTTGCCCCCATCCACGCAGGCAATGCGCGCTCCATTCGTGTGGCTGAGAAGCTGGGGATGTGCCTGGAGTCGGTGCAGCCTCGCAGCGCCTTCAAGCGCGGGGAGGTGATCGACAGGGTGCTGTATGCGTCTTACCAATGAGGACTTGGTGCGACAAGAATGACGCCAAGTAAAGTTCATTTTGTACAATTTGGACAAATAATACTTTGGGAATATCCAATGTCTGTCGTCAGCGCCAGTGAAGCCAAGCAGGGGTTTGCCTCGATCATCGAGGCTGCCGCGCGTGAGCCGGTGATCATTCAGCGGCATGAGCGGGATGTGGCCGTGGTGATGTCCGTCGATGAGTACCGCCGGCTGTCAGGCCTTGGGGTGGCGGAGTTCCGGCGTGTGGCTGACCGAACCGCCGCCCTGGCCCGTGAGCGAGGGCTGACGCCGGCCAAGCTGGACGAGTTGCTGCAGGCCGATGACTGAGCGGCGGTGGGTCTTCGATACCAACGTGCTGATCAGTCGGCTGCTGAACCCAGGTGGAACCCCGGCCCGGGCGGTGGACGCGGGCTTGGACAGCGGCCTGCTGCTGCTGTCCGATGACACCTTTGATGAGCTGGCTGATGTGTTGATGCGGCCCAAGTTTGACCCCTACCTGACCACCGATGAGCGATTGCAGGCACTGCAGGCCACGGCGGCGGTGTGTCGCCGCGTGCGGGTCAGTCGCACGCTCAAGGCTTGCCGAGATCCCCGTGACGACAAGTTCCTGGAAGTGGCTGTACACGGCCTGGCGCACGCCCTCGTGACCGGCGATCCGGACCTCCTCGTCTTGCACCCGTTCCACGGCGTGCCCATACTCAAGCCTGCTGAGTTCATTGAGTTTCTCGAGACGGGATCTGCATTCCGCAGTCTTCCACCAGCAGCCCACCCATGAGCAACACCCTGTCAGAACTCTTTGACCAGAACCGCGCCTGGGCGGCAGCGACCAAGCAGCGCGACCCAGGCTTCTTCACCCGCCTGGCGCAGCAGCAGAGCCCGCGTTACATGTGGATCGGCTGCGCCGACAGCCGGGTGCCGGCCAACGAGATCACCGGACTGGACCCGGGCGAGGTGTTCGTGCACCGCAACGTGGCCAACGTGGTGGTGCACTCCGACCTGAATGCGTTGTCGACGATCCAGTTTGCGGTGGAGCACATCAAGGTCAAGCACATCATGGTCGTGGGCCATTACGGCTGCGCTGGGGTGCGTGCGGCCATGCGCGGCATTCGCGTGGGCCTGGCCGACAACTGGTTGCGTCACGTGCACGACGTGCGTCTGCGCCATCGCAAGCGGCTGGACCACCTGCCGCCGCAGGAGCAGGAAGACATCCTGTGCGAGATGAACGTGATCGAGCAAGTGGGCAACGTGGCCCTGTCCACCGTGGTGCAGGATGCCTGGGCGCGTGGTCAGACCTTGTCCGTGCACGGTTGGGTGTACGGCCTGCGCGACGGGTTGCTCAAGGACCTGCAGGTGACGATGGACCGCCCCGACAGGGTGGTGCAGGTGTTTTCAGATGCCATCAAGCGCTACCCGCGCCAAGGCGGGCCCACGGCCCCAGCGGCCGATGAAGCGGATGACGAAGCCCTGGATTGAGCGCTTGCGCCCCGGACCGCCATGTTTCCCCACAAACTCACCGACCGCAGCGCCTTCGACATTGCCCGCGTCATGCTGGAGGGTTTCGATCGGCATTACCGGCTGTTCCGGCAGGCCAGTGCGCAGGCCCAGAAGCGTTTCGAGCAGGCCGACTGGCATGGCCAGCAACGCGCGCAGCGCGAGCGCATCGAGTTCTACGACCTGCGGGTCAACGAGGCCGTGGGGCGGCTGCGCGCCGAGTTCAACGCAGACGCCCTGTCGCAGGACACCTGGCAGCAGGCCAAGCTGCACTACATCGGGCTGTTGACCGACCACCCCCAGCCCGAACTGGCCGAGACCTTCTTCAACTCGGTGACCTCCAAGTTGCTGCACCGCAGCTATTTCCGCAACGAGTTCCTGTTCGTGCGGCCGGCCGTCAGCACCGAGTACATCGAGAACGACGAGCCCGCATCCAAGCCCACCTACCGGGCCTACTACCCCACGCGCGAGAACCTGCGCGAGACGCTCATCCGCGTTGTCCACAACTTCCAGCTGCAGCGCCCCTTCCAGGACCTGCCACGCGACATCGACGCCGTGCTGGCCTCCATGCAGTCGGAGCTGAAGCTGCCACTGTCCGAGTGGCGTCTGCGGGCCAATTTCCAGATCCAGGTGCTGAGTTCGCTTTTTTTTCGCAACAAGGGCGCCTACCTGGTGGCCAAGATCATCAACGGCTTCAACGAGCTGCCGATGTGTCTGCCCATCCTGCACAACGAAGCCGGCAAACTGGTCATCGACACGGCGCTGTTCCGCGAGGACGAGCTGCTCATCGTCTTCAGCTTTGCGCGCGCCTACTTCATGGTGGACATGGAGGTGCCCAGCGCCTACGTGCAGTTCCTGCGCGGGCTGATGCCGCGCAAGCCGCGCGCCGAGCTCTACAACGCGCTGGGCCTGCAGAAGCACGGCAAGAACCTGTTCTACCGGGACTTCATGGCGCACCAGCGCCACTCCAGCGACCGCTTCCGCATCGCCCCCGGCATCAAGGGCATGGTGATGCTGGTGTTCGACCTGCCCTCGTTCCCGTATGTGTTCAAGGTCATCAAGGACTTCTACCCGCCGCAGAAGGACACCACGCGTGAGCAGATCAAGGGCAAGTACCTGCTGGTCAAGCAGCACGACCGCGTGGGGCGGATGGCGGACACGCTGGAGTACAGCAACGTGGCCTTTCCCCGGGCGCGCTTTGAGGAGGAACTCGTCGCTGAGTTGCGCCACTTCTGCCCGAGCCTGATCGAGGAGGATGGCGAGATGCTCATCATCCGCCACCTCTACATCGAGCGCCGGATGATCCCGCTGAACATCTATCTGCAGGATGCCTCCCAGGCGGGCGATCAGGACCAGATCGGGCGCGTGGTGGTGGAGTACGGCAACGCCATCAAGGACCTCGTGGCGGCCAACATCTTCCCGGGCGACATGCTGTGGAAGAACTTCGGCGTCACGCGCCACGGCAAGGTGGTGTTCTACGACTACGACGAGATCGAGTACATCACCGACTGCAACTTCCGTCGCGTGCCTGCCGCGCGCAACGAGGAAGACGAGATGTCGGGCGAGATCTGGTATGCCGTGGGCCCCAAGGACGTGTTTCCCGAGACCTTCGGCCCCTTCCTGCTGGGCAACGCCGCGGTGCGCGACGTGTTCATGAAGCACCATGGCGATCTGCTGGACGCCGCCTTCTGGCAAGGGCACAAGGAGCGCACCTTGCAAGGGCACGTGCACGACGTGTTCCCGTACGAGCCGGTCAAGCGCTTTGCCCACCACGCCAAGCCGCAGACCCGGCATGCGGCAGCCGCCGACTGAGCAGCGAAGGACGGGGGCGGTCTTGGAGACCTTGCGCGACATCCTGGAGCTTGGAAGCTACGCGGTCACCGTGGTGGCCCTGCCTTTTGCGGTGTGGGTGTTCGTGACCGAGCAACGCAAGGAGCGCGAGAACGAGGAGGAAGAGGGATTCCAGTACCTTTCAGACGCCTACAACGCTTTCCTCCAGGTGGTGCTGAACAACGCCGACCTGCAGCTGCGCACCTGCTCGGCACTGCCCAACCCCACGCCGGAGCAGAACGAGCGCATGCTGGTCATCTTCGACATGTTGATCGCACTCTTCGAGCGGGCCTTTCTGGTGGCCTACAAGGACGACATGAACCCCACGGAGCAGCGGCGCTGGAACTCCTGGGACGACTACATGCGCGAGTGGAGCCGGCGAGAGGACTTCCACAACGCCTTGCCCCTGCTGCTGCGCGGCGAGGACCCAGCGTTCCAGGCCTACATCCGGCGCGTTGCCGACGAGGAACGCCAGGCGCCGGGCCTGTCGCTGTCCCGCTGAGCAACTCACCGCGCTTCCTGACCCTCACCATTCCGCTTGCTGAAAAGGAGCCCTCATATGTCCGACCCCGTCGTCATCCTCTCGGCCGCCCGCACCCCCATCGGCGGCCTGCTGGGCGACTTTGCAAACCTGGCCGCCTGGGAACTGGGCGGCGTGGCCATTCGCGCGGCCGTGGAACGCTCGGGCGTGCCGGCCGAACGCATCGGCGAGGTGCTGATGGGCAACTGCCTGATGGCCGGGCAGGGCCAGGCCCCGGCGCGCCAGGCGATGCGCCGTGCTGGCCTGCCCGATTCGGCAGGCGCGGTCACGCTGTCCAAGATGTGCGGCTCGGGCATGCGCGCCATGATGTTCGGCCACGACATGCTGGCCGCCGGCAGCGTGGAGGCCGTGGTGGCCGGCGGCATGGAGAGCATGACCAACGCCCCGCACCTGGTGTTCGCGCGCAAGGGCGTGCGCTACGGCGCGACCACGATGTTCGACCACATGGCCATGGACGGGCTGGAAGACGCCTACGAGCGCGGCAAGGCCATGGGCGCCTTTGCCGAGCAGTGCGTGGCGAAGTACGCCTTCACGCGCGAGGCGCAGGACGCCTTCGCCATCGCCTCCACCACCCGCGCCAAGGCCGCCAACGAAGACGGCAGCTTTGAATGGGAGATGGCGACCGTGACGCTGCCCGGCAAGGCCGGCGACGTCGTCGTTGCGCGCGATGAACAACCCTTCAAGGCCAAGCTGGACAAGATCCCTTCGCTGAAGCCCGCCTTCAAGAAGGACGGCACCATCACCGCCGCCAACGCCTCCAGCATCAGCGACGGCGCCGCTGCCCTGGTGATGGTGCGCGAGAGCACGGCACGCCAGTGGGGCCTGCAGCCGGTGGCGCGCATCGTCGGCCATGCCGTGCATGCGCAGGAGCCGCAGTGGTTCTCCACCGCGCCGGCCGGCGCTATTGCCAAGGCGCTTGCCAAGGCGGGTTGGCAGGCGGCGGACGTGAACCTGTGGGAGGTGAACGAGGCCTTCGCCGCGGTGACCATGGCGGCCATGGCGGAGTTCAAGCTGCCGCACGACATCGTCAACGTCCACGGCGGCGCCTGTGCGCTGGGCCATCCCATCGGCGCCAGCGGTGCGCGCATCGTCGTCACGCTGCTGGGCGCCCTGCGCAAGCGGGGCCTGAAGCGCGGCATGGCGGCGCTGTGCATCGGTGGCGGCGAGGCCACGGCGCTGGCGGTGGAGATGATGTGAGGGCGTCACTTCACGCTGGCGTTGACGCGCTCGCCCTGCGCTGGCCAAAGGGCGTCGGTCTCTGTGCAAACCGTGTTCAGCCATGACAATGTTGGGCACACCATAGGCAGTGCGCTCTCTGCGCGCTGCCGTGGCCTCGAGCCCATTGGGTACCTCTCATGAACATCCTGGTCATCGGTGCCTCCCGTGGCAACGGTCTTGAACTCGTACGCCAATACCGCGCCTCCAAGGCGGCGGTCAACTCGGTGCTGAAGGACGCGTCCCTGGCGCTGGCCGGCCAGGCCGTGTGCGTGGCCTTCCACCCGGGCTGGGTGCGCACCGACATGGGCGGCGCAAATGCCGACATCGACGTGACCGAGAGCGTGGCCGGCATCCGCCGCACCCTCGCCGGCTTGAGCGAGTCCGACAACGGCAGCTTCTTCAACTATGACGGGCAACCCCTGGCGTGGTGAGCGATGAGCTTTGCTGAAGCAAACGAACAGGAGATGACCCCCCATGCTGCTGTCTGAAGACCATCTGGCTGTGCAGGAGGCCGTGCGCAGCTTTGTGCAGGCCGAAGTGGCGCCCCATGCCGCCGCCTGGGACAAGAGCCACCAGTTTCCGAAAGCCGCCCTGCGCGGCCTGGCCGACCTGGGCTGCTACGGCGTGGCCGTGCCCACCGAGTGGGATGGCGCGGGCCTGGACTACCTGGCCCTGTCCGTCATCCTGGAAGAGATCGCCGCGGGCGACGGTGCAACCAGCACCATCGTCAGCGTCAACAATTGCCCCGTGTGCTCCATCCTCATGGCCTTTGGCAACGAAGACCAGAAGGCGCGCTTCCTCAAGCCCCTGGCGCGCGGCGACATGCTGGGCGCCTTCTGCCTGACCGAGCCGCACGTGGGCTCCGAGGCCGGGGGCCTGCGCACCACGGCCGTGCGCGACGGTGATGCCTACGTGCTCAACGGCGTGAAGCAGTTCATCACCAGCGGTAGGAACGGCGACGTGGCCATCGTCATGGCCGTCACCGACAAGGCTGCGGGCAAGAAGGGCATCAGCGCCTTCCTCGTGCCCACGGCCACGCCGGGCTACACCGTGGCAAGGCTGGAAGACAAGATGGGCCAGCACGCGAGCGACACGGCCCAGATCCTGTTCGAGAACTGCCGCGTACCCGCCGAGAATCTTCTGGGCGAGGAAGGCATGGGGCTGAAGATCGCGCTTTCCGGCCTGGAGGGCGGGCGCATCGGCATTGCCAGCCAGGCCGTGGGCATGGCGCGCGCGGCGTTTGACGCGGCGCTGGCCTACGCCAAGGAGCGCACCAGCTTCGGGCAGCCCATCTTCCAGCACCAAGCGGTGCAGTTCAAGCTGGCCGACATGGCCACGCAGATCGAGGCCGCGCGCCAGATGATCTGGCACGCCGCAGCACTCAAGGACGCCGGCCGTCCCTGCCTGAAGGAGGCCGCCATGGCCAAGCTCTTTGCCAGCGAGATGGCTGAACGCGTCTGTTCAGACGCCATCCAGGTGCACGGCGGCTACGGCTACGTGAGCGACTTCCCCGTGGAGCGCATCTACCGTGACGTGCGGGTGTGCCAGATCTACGAGGGCACGTCGGAGGTGCAGAAGATCCTGATCGGGCGGGCGTTGGCGTAGCGAGCGAGGCGGCTGGCGGATGATCTTGGCGGTCGCCGTCGTGCCCCGCGATGCGGTACGTTCTGCATCGCTGCTTTTTTCACCCGTCAGGTAAGCCCCAGCACCAGAAGCAGTGCGCGGTCGACCTTTCGCAGACTCTCGACATCCAAGTGCCCGAAGGCCGTGCCGACTTTGTTTCTGGGCAACGTGGACACCTTGTCCACCATCACCTGTGACGCCAGCCGCAGGCCGTTATCGGGCGTTGGCTGCAGCAGAACCCTGAAGTCCGCATCCCGCAGTTCGCTGCTGATGGGGCAGAGCATCAGTGTGGGCAGTGCGTCCAGCAGGTCTGTCTGAACCACAAGGGCCGGGCGCGGTTTGCCGAAGTCACCTTGAAGAGAGACGGTGACCAGGTCCCCGCGTCGGGTCATCGCCACCCTTCGACCAACTCTGCGGCGGCCTCCGCAAAACGGGCGGCGTCTGCTTCGGCAGCATCGTCTTGAAGCTGAAGGCATTGCTCGCGCAGCCTGGCGGCAAATGCGGGCTGACGCGTGTCGGCCACCCAGAACTGAACCGGCCGCAGGCCGGCCGCCTTCAGGCGCTGGCGGTGGCGCGTCATCTTGTCAACGGCGGGCAGGGGCTGGACCATCGGTATTCTTCCAAGCGACAGGTGGTTGCATGTTACCCCGGTCGTGCGGAGGCAGCAGCTACCTGAGCAACTTCTCGGCAGCCCGTAACTTCCCCAACTTGCGGGTGTGCCAGATCTATGGGGGCACCTCGGAGGTGCAGGTCGGCCCAGTTCCACGTGGCGCGCCTGATGGGCACCGCGCCGGCGGCCTGGCTCTCCTGCTCGGGCCCTCCGCGCTGTTGGCCCAACAGCAGCCCGCTCCCGCATGGCCGCAGCCAGGCGGGACCGTTCGTTTCCTGGTGCCCTTGGCCGCCGGGGGCTCGCTGGATGTGCAGACCCGCACCATCGCCCGCCGCATGACCGAGATGTTCGGCGCGCAGGTGCTGGTGGAGGACAAGGTCGGCGCCAGCATGATGCTCGCGGCCGTGGAGGTGGCCAAGGCTCAGCCGGGCGGCTACACGCTCCTGTATGCGCCCTCGTTGGTGTTCGTGCAGAACTCGCACACCTTGCTGAGCGAGTTCTACGCGCGCGGTGCCTGGGAAACGTCGCCCGGCAGCCCGGCGGACCTCGCGCAGGACATGCGCGTGGCCTATGACCGCTGGGGCGCCATGATCAAGGCGATCGGGTTCGAGAAGCAGTGATCAGCGTCCGAAGGTGAGCTGCCCTCCTGGCCCCAGGCGTGCAAAGGGAATGAGGGAAAGTCCTGAATCCCTCATTTCGGGGTGGGCAGGTGAGAGTCTCTAGGATGCGCACGATCCATTGTTGTTTCTGTTCGAGGAGACCGTTGCTGTGAAAAACCGCCGTCAAGTTCTGCAGGGTGCCGCCGCTTCCGGCCTGTTGGGGCTGAGCCCCTGGGCTGCCATGGCGCAGACGCGGGTCGAGAACCTGCGCGTCATCGTGGGCTTCCCTCCTGGGGGCACCACGGATGCCTTCGCGCGCCGGGTGGGTGAGAAGCTGCGTGGCACCTACGCCAACAACGTCATCGTCGACAACAAGCCTGGCGCTGGCGGCCAGCTGGGCGTCATGACCTTGAAGAACGCCCCGGCGGACGGCGCGCACATCCTGTATTCGCCAGCGTCCATGCTGACGATCTACCCGCATTCCTACTCCCGCCTGAGCTACTCGCAGGCCGATGTGGCGCCCATTGGCATGGGTCACTCCACCGACCATGCCCTGGTGGTGGGGCCGGCGGTGCCAGAGTCCGTCAGGACGGTACGCGCCTTCCTGGAATGGGCCAAGGCCAATGCCGACAAGGCCAGCCTGGGCAACCCCGGCGCGGGCTCCATGCCTCATTTGCTGGCCGGTCGCCTGGCGATGCTTGCGGGTGTCCAGATCACCAACGTGCCTTTCCCGGGCTCCGGCCCGGCCATTCCGCAGGTGATGGGCGGCCAGATCGCCGGCATGTCGTCGCCCCTGGGTGATTGGGTGCAACACCACAAGTCCGGCAGGATCCGCATCCTGGCCACCTCGGGGCCTGAACGCTCACCCTACACGCCCGACGTGGGCACTTACCGGGAGCAGGGTTTCGGCGAGTTGATGGTTCGCGAATGGTTTGGCTTCTTCGCCCCAGCCGCGACGCCCGATGCCGTCAAGGAGGCGTTGAACAGCGCGTTGCGCAGCGCCATGGGCCAGCAGGACGTGCGCGACTTCGTCGGCCCGATCGGCGGCTACATCGAGGCCAGCACCACGGCCGAGCACGTCCGGCGCATGGGCGTGGACTCGGAACTGGCCAAGCGCCTGGTGACGGCGCTGAATTTCAAGGCCGATTCCTGACGGCCCGTCCCTGCCCAGACGGACAACTCCCCGCCTGTCCGCGGGCGCTCAGAACTCGATCGCCTCAGTGATCGCCTTGAGCCCCGCTTGCGCACAGGCATCGTCGGCATCGCCCCCGGGTGCGCCCGACACGCCAATTCCGCCAAAGGTGGTGCCCCCGGCTTCGATCGGCAGCCCTCCACCAATGGCCATCACTTGTGACGCTGCACGAATGCCGCTCATCGGTTGGCCGGCCTGGGTCTCGACCGCCAGTTGGGTGGTCGGGATTCTGAAACTGGCCGCCGTCCAGGCCTTGCGCGTGGCCACCTCCACGGTGTGCGCCCCCGCGAAGCGGTCCCGCAGCAGCACCTGCAGAACGCCGGCGCGGTCGACCACCGCCACTGCCGCCTGATACCCAGCATGGCGGCAATGCGACAGCGCCGCCTGCGCTGCCTTCAAGGCGGTGTCCGGGGTGAGCAACTTCACCGCGTGGGTAGTGGGCTGCTGCTGAGCTGACGCAGGTGGCGCCAGAAGCCCCAGACTGGCGGCGAGGGCCAGGAGAACCGTACACGCGGTGCCGGAACCGGCAGAGTAAACAGTTGTTGGGAGGCTTGACATGGCACTTCCGTGAGGGGATCAGGTTCACGGATCATCAGCCAGCCAAGCCAGCACGGGCTTGATCTCGGGCAGACTTCTGCCAACGGTGCGGCCTGCCGCTCAGTTCTTGCGAGCCACCCAGAAGGTGGCGCCTTCAGGCCCGTAGCGCTCATCGTGTGGCGTGTCGCGGGGCAGTTCGAAGGGCTGGCCGGCGCGCAGGGCGCGGCCTTCGCCATGGCAGGTCAGCACCACCTCGCCCCGCACCACCAAGGCGCTGACGTCGAAGGGGTGGGTGTGGGTGCCCACCACCCGCCCGGGCGCCCATTCGCGTACCAGCACATCGTTGAAGCCTTGCGCTCGCGCGCGGGCCTCGAATTCGGCGAAGGTTTCAGAGTTCATGGGCTCTCCGGGACGGCGTGTTGTGTAAGGGGTTTCGCAATGGGCTGTCCTCAGCCCATGAAGTCGGCCAGGATGCGGTTGAACTTGGCCGGGTTCTCCACGAACATGAAGTGCTGCCCACCCTCGGCCTCCTCGAAAATCTCGACCCGGGCCCCCGGCGTCTGCGAGGCCGCCCAGGCCACGCTCTTCCAAGGCACCAGGCTGACGCGGCCGCCGATGTAGAGCGTGGGCACGTTGATGCGCGGCATCACGTCGCGCCAATCCTGATGGCAGTGGTTGTAGATGAGGGCAGCCGCCTTGTCGCGCGGGAACTTGAGGTTGCAATCGATCATCCACTGCAGTTGCTCCTTGGGCATGGCCGAGGTGACCATGCCGCCCACGAAGCCCTGCGAGGTGGCCACCCCGTCGGGCCCGGCCAGCGCGTTGGCCGTGCCGGTGACGGCCTCGGGGCTGAAGATGGCGCCGGCGTTGGTCAGTTCGTCCTCGCCCCAGGCGGGGTTGGAGGTGAGGAAGGGCGGTTCGTCACAGAACACGAACTTGCCGATGCGCTCCGCGCCGAAGAGGTCGAAGTAGCACCACAGCACCGAGCAGCCCATGCTGTGGCCGAGGATGGTGACGTTGCTGACGTCCAGCGCTCGCAGCGCGTCCCACACGTCCTTGGCCAGGCGCTGGATGCGGTAGCCGTGGGCGGGCTTGTCGGAGTCGCCGTGGCCGCGCATGTCGATGGCGATCACGCGGTAGCGGTCCGCCAGGCCCTCGATCTGGAACTTGAACTGCTCGGCGGCCTGCGACCAGCCGGGGATGAGCACCAGCGGTCGGCCGCTGCCGGCCTCCAACACGTTCAGGCCCACGCCGTCGCTGGTGGTGATGCGGTGCTGCTTCATGAGAGGTCTCCTTCGTTTCTTGGATGGGTTTGGGCGGCGCCCAAGGCCTGAGTATGGCCAGACCTGAGATCGCTGCCTACCGGGTGAACACTGAAGCCCGGCCAGGGTCGACGCTGTCGGCCGCTGTCGGCCCCTGCTCGCCTACCGGCCGCGGTCGCCTGAGTGTGCCAGCGCCCGCGCGATACGGTGCTTGTGCACCGTGGTGCGCGGCACCCGGCCGCTGAACCAGCTGCGCACGTCCTCTTCCAGCCCGATGCCGTGCATGTAGTTGTACAGGGCCTTCTTCAGCGCCACGCCGAGCGTGTCGTGGTCGGTGCCGGTGGGGTCGATGAAGCCGATGTCGTTCCTGGCGAAGGCGCCCGGCGGCAGGGGCTGCAGCGTCACGCCGTAGTCCTGCGGCCGCTGGCCCACGGGGGAGTGCACGGTGCAGGCGAAGCGGTGGAAGAAGCCGGACTGGATGCAGCCGTTCTCGAACAGCTGGCGCACGTACTCCAGCGCGTCCACCGTGTCCTGCACGGTCTGGGTGGGAAAGCCGTACATCAGGTAGGCGTGCACCAGGATGCCCGCGTCGGTGAAGGCCTTGGTCACGCGCGCCACCTGCTCCACCGACACGCCCTTCTTCATCAGCTTGAGCAACCGGTCCGAGGCCACCTCCAGCCCGCCGGAGATGGCGATGCAGCCGCTGTCGGCCAGCTCCAGACACAGCTCGGGCGTGAAGGTCTTCTCGAAACGCACGTTGCCCCACCAGCTGATGGCGAGTTGCCGGCGTTGGAGCTCCTGGGCCAGGGCCTTGAGCGACTTGGGCGGCGCAGCCTCGTCCACGAAGTGAAAGCCGGTCTGTCCGGTCTCGGCCACGATGGCCTCGATGCGGTCGGCCAGGGTCTGGGCTGAAGCTGCGTCAAAGCGCGAGATGTAGTCCAGGCTCACGTCGCAGAAGCTGCACTTCTTCCAGTAGCAGCCGTGGGCGACGGTGAGCTTGTTCCAGCGCCCGTCGGACCACAGCCGGTGCATGGGGTTGAGCATGTCCAGCAGCGAAAGGTAGCGCTGCAGGGGCAGGCCGTCCCAGGTGGGCGTGCCCACGGCCTCGAAGGGGATGTCGGCCTCGGCGAAGTTCAGGTAGCGGACCGTGCCCGCTTTGTCGCATGTGTCGTCGTTCGCTCCGTCGCGCACTTCGTCGCGCACGAAGGTGCGCACCAGCCGGCTACGTGAACGCGTGCCATGCCAGTGCTCCAGCAGCGCGAGCAGCGGGCGCTCACCCGCGTCCAGCGTCACGGCATCGACAAAGTCGAACAGGCGCGGCTCGGCCAGCTCGCGCAGCTCGGTGTTGACGTAGCCGCCGCCCAGGGCGATTCGGACATCCGGGTGGTCGGCATGGAGGGCCTTGACGGCCTGCGCGATGCGCAGCGCCCCATAGACGGCGCCGGGAAAAGGCACCGACAGCAGCACCACCGTGGGCTGGTGCTGCGCCAGGGCCTTGCGCGTCAGGCGCTCCAGCGTGCGGTCCACCAGGTTCAGGGGCGCGGCCAGCGCCTGCGCCAGCGGGTCGAAGCTCGGCTGGCTCATGGCCAGGCTTTCGGCGTAGCGCACGAACTCGAAGCGCGTGTCCACTGCGTCGCGCACCACGTCGGCCAGGTCGTTGAGGTAGAGCGTGGCCAGGTGCCGGGCGCGGTCTTGCTGGCCCAGCGCGCCGAAGGCCCAGGCCAGCGGGTCGCCACCGTGTTCGCCTTCGGGGTCGTCGGGGTCGACGTAGGCGTCCAGCGAGGCGAAGCGTTCGCCCTCGGGCAGGAACTGCCGGCTGGCGATGCGGTGCGCCAGCGTGGCGTCGCGCCCTTGCAGGAAGGCGATGGTGGGGGTGATGGTGGCGGCGTAGCGCTCGAACTGCGCGCTGAAGGCCTGCACCCGCGCGTTGCGCTGTGCATCGGGCAGTGACTGCACCGCGGCATGGATCTCCCGCAGGCCTCGGGCGCTCAGCAGTTCCAGCACCAGGCCCAGCGCCAGGTCGGCCTGCGCCGCCTGCATGCCGCGCGAGCGCAGAAACCCCGTGAGGTAGGCCGTGGAGGGGTAGGGCGTGTTCAGCTGCGTCATCGGCGGGATGATCGACAGCACGCGGGGCGGGGTGGTGAAGTTCATGGGAGCAGCGGCGGATTCTGTCAGCAGGGTGTGCCCTGGCATCGTGCGACCAGGGTTGTCGAGCTCTCTTGGGGCCAGTGAGCGCAAAATCCCGGCTTGAGCCGGACGCGGCCCGCCCAAGATCGACGCCCTCAGCCCCCTCGCCCCCCCGCCAGTGATGGTTTGTGTGGCGCTTCGGCCCTGGGCGCGGGCCCGTCATGCAGACATGGAGAACTCGCTTGAACACTGCTGCCGCCACCCCCCGCCCGTTTCACCTGGCCTTCCCCGTGCATGACCTGGAGGTCGCGCGCGGCTTCTATGGCGATCTGCTGGGCTGTCCTGAGGGGCGCAGTTCGCCCGAGTGGATCGACTTCGACCTCTTCGGCCACCAGGTGGTGGCGCATCTGGCGCCGCAGGAGTGTCACCTCGCCGCCACCTCTGCCGTGGACGGCGATGCCGTGCCCGTGCGGCACTTCGGCGTGGTGCTGCCCATGGCCGAGTGGCAGGCGCTGGCGGACAAGCTCACCGCTGTGGGTACCCAATTCATCATCGAGCCGCACGTGCGTTTCAAGGGTCAGGCCGGCGAGCAGGCCACGTTCTTCTTCCTCGACCCCTCCGGCAACGCCCTGGAGTTCAAGGCCTTCGCCGATCTGGGCCAACTCTTCGCCAAGCAGTGAACATCGTCATCCTCGGCGCCGGCCGGGTGGGTGAGAGCGTGGCCGAGAGCCTGGCCTCGGAGCGCAACGACATCACCGTCATCGACACCGACCCGCAGCGCCTGCGCGCGCTGCAGGACCGGCTGGACCTGCGTGGTGTGCCGGGCAATGGCATCCAGCCCTCGGTGCTGGAGGAGGCCGGCATCGGCGACGCCGACCTGTTCATCGCCTGCGCGCCGATGGACGAGACCAACCTCGTGGCCTGCAAGGTGGCGCACGACCGCTTCAACGTGCCCACCACCATCGCCCGCCTGCGCTCGCCAGAGTTCGAGGACGGCTCACCCATGATGGACAAGGCCACCGGTTTTGCCGTGGACCGGGTGATCTGCCCCGAGGAGAGCGTCACACGCTACATCGGCCAACTGGTGCAGCACCCGGAGGCTCTGCAGGTGCTGGAGTTTGCCCAGGGACTCGTCAGCCTGATCGCGGTGCGGGCCGTGGCGGGCGGCCCGCTGGTGCGCCACAGCCTCGCGGAGATTCCGGCGCTGGTGCCGAGTGCCGAGATGCGCATCGTGGCCATCTACCGCCTGGACCAGGCGCTGACCGACCTGGATGGGCGCACCCGCATCGAGCCCGGCGATGAGGTCTTCGTCCTCGCGGCCAAGCAGCACATCGGCACCGTGCTGGGGGCCTTGCGCGAGCGCGATCGCCCGGTCAAGCGCCTGATGATCGCGGGCGGCGGCAAGGTGGGCCTGCGCCTGGCGCGCCAGGTGAAGGACGAGTTGCAGGTCAAGATCATCGAGGCCCTCCGTCCGCGCTGCGACTATCTCGCCTCCCAGCTGCCCTCGGACGTGCTGGTGCTGCATGGTGATTCCACCGACGAGGAGCTGATGGGCGAGGAGAACGTGCAGGACATGGACCTGTTCGTGGCGCTGACCAGTGACGATGAGGACAACATCCTGGCCTGTCTGCTGGCCAAGAAGATGGGTGCGCGCCGGGTGCTGGCGCTCATCAACCGCAAGGCCTATGCCGAGCTGGTGCAGGGCACACAGATCGACATCGCCATCTCGCCCAGCCAGACGGTGATCGGCGAGTTGCTGGCCTATGTGCGCCGCGGCGACGTGGAAGCCGTGCACTCGCTGCGCCGGGGTGCGGCCGAGGCGCTGGAAGGCATCGTGCGCGGGGACCGCAAGACCTGCCGCATGGCCGGCCGGCGCGTGGAGGAGATCGGCCTGCCGCCGGGCGCGCAGGTGGG
Source organism: Rubrivivax sp. (assembly GCA_021300575.1). Lineage (GTDB taxonomy): Bacteria > Pseudomonadota > Gammaproteobacteria > Burkholderiales > Burkholderiaceae_C > Rubrivivax. Next base: position 22,808 of record JAJTDM010000010.1, on the reverse strand, counting down.
CGCCATCGTGCGCGGCCTGCACCGGCCCGATGGCACCGAAGCTGGCGAGGACGCCCAGCCCCAGGTGCTGATGGCCCACCACGACACCGTGATCGAACCCAACGACCACGTCATCGTGTTCGTGCCGAACAAGCGCATGGTGCGGCAGGTCGAGAAGCTGTTCCAGGTGTCGGCCACCTTCTTCTGAGGCGCCTGCAGCAGCGAATTCACATGGGTGCGCTTGCCGTCGTTGCGCTGGTCGGGCGCATGGTGCTGATCTTCTCGCTGCTGATGGCCGTGCCGCTGGCTTTCGCCCTCACGGGAAGCGATCCCGCGGAAGGGGCATTTGCCACGGCGATGGGCTTGACCTTTGTGCTGGGCGTCGTCATGAGCCTGGCCACGCGACGCTTCCGCCGGGAGCTTCAGCCGCGGGACGGCTTTCTGCTGGTGGGGCTGACCTGGCTGGTGCTGCCGGCCTTTGGGGCACTGCCGCTGCTGCTGGCCTTGCCCGATCTCAGCGTCACCGACGCGTACTTCGAGGCCATGTCAGCCTTCACGGCCACGGGGGCCACGGTCTTCACGGGGCTGGACACCATGCCTTTGTCGGTGAACGTATGGCGCTGCTTCATGATGCTGGTGGGGGGCCTGGGCATCATCGTCTTGGCGGTCGCCATCCTGCCCTTGCTGGGGGTGGGCGGCAGCCAGTTGTTCCGGGCTGAGACGGCCGGGCCCATGAAAGACCAGAAGCTCACCCCGCGCATTGCCGACACCGCCCGGGCGATCTGGGTGGCCTATGCGCTGCTGGCCGTGGCCTGCACCCTGGCCTACCGCTGGGCAGGCATGAGCTGGGTCGATGCCTTCCTGCACATGTGCAGCACCGTCAGCCTGGGCGGGTTTTCCTCGTACGACGCGAGCTTCGGGCACTGGAACTCTCCTCTCATCGAGGCCGTGGCCATCGTGTTCATGCTGTTGTCGGGGGTGAGCCTGACGCTGTACTTCGTCGCCTGGCGCGCCCGTTCTCTGGCCCCCCTGTGGCGCAGTGTGGAAGCGCGGGCGTTCTACCTCATGCTGCTGGGCAGCATTGCCTTGATCGTGGCCTACCTGGTGGTCAGTGGCACCTACCCCGATCCGCTGGTGGCACTGCGGCACACGGCGTTCCACGTGGTCTCGGTCGCCACGACCACGGGCTATGCCTCACAGGATTACGCGCAGTGGCCCTTGTTCGCGCCCATGCTGATCATCTTGCTGGGCTGCATGGCCACGTGTGCGGGGTCGACGGGCGGCGGCATCAAGATGATCCGCCTGCTGATCCTGGTGGCCCAGGCGCGCCGGGAGATGGTGCGGATCGTGCACCCCCGGGCGGTCAACCCGGTGGTCATTGGCGGGCGAACGGTGAGTGACGCCACCGTCCAGGGCGTCATGGCCTTCATGATGGTCTACGGTGCCACCATCGTCGGCTTGACCATGGTGCTGCTGTTCAGCGGCCTGGACCCGGTGACCGCCTTCACGGCGGTGGTGGCCTGCGTCAACAACATCGGCCCCGGCCTGGGCGAGGTGGGCCCTGCTGCGAACTTCGCCAGCCTGAGCGACTTCCAGACATGGGTGTGCTCCCTGGCCATGCTGCTGGGCCGCCTGGAACTGCTGTCGGTGCTGGTGCTGCTGACACCCTCGTTCTGGCGTCGGTAGGCGCACGCGTCGTCGTTTCGCGCCGGCTGGCGACGTTTCGTCGCAAGACGCTGGCCAGAGGCGACGGCGCGGCGCAAAGTCCGGCCAGCGCTCGCAAATGCGCGACGCACCCCCCCAACAGCCCGCCGAGAACACCATGCCCCAGCCCGCCGCCGCCCCATCACGCCCGACAGCGAAGCGATCGCATTCCACGATGCCCCTGCCCGGGGTCACGGGCCGAACGCCGGCGTCGCGAACCCACGGCGACGTGGTCGCGCTGTGCCGGGTTGGCGCCCTCACCTGGCTACGCAAGCTCTGCGCGCTGTCCGCGCTCACCGCGCTGTGCGCCACCTTGCCCACGGCTCACGCGCAGGTCGGCTTCGCCCAGGTGCAGGCGGACGACCTGCCCGTGACGCTGGTCTACCCGACAGCCCAGCCCGCCGTGGCCCACGCGCAGGGGCCTTTCGTGCTGCACGTCGCGCCGGGCGCGCCGCTGCAGCCCCCGCCGGCGGGGCAGACGCGCCGCCGCGTGGTGGTGCTGTCGCACGGCACCGGCGGCAGCCCGCTGGCGGACCATGAACTCGCTGCGACGCTGGCGCGCGCCGGCTTCGTTGTCGCGCAGCCGCTGCACCGCGGCGACAACCACCTGGACACCAGCCTCGCGGGACCTGAGTCCTGGAAGCTGCGCCCGGGCGAGATCACCCGGGCGCTCGACGCCCTGGCGGCCCACCCCGCCTGGGGCCCGCAACTGGCGCTGGAGCGCGTGGGGGTACACGGAATGTCGGCCGGCGGCGCCACCGCGCTGGTGATGGCCGGGGCCTCGTGGCGCCTGCTGGACCTGGTACGCCACTGCCAGGCCCACATGGAAGAGGATCCCGGCTTCTGCTTCACCGGCATGCCCGACGCGGCGCAGCAAAGAGCCCGGCGCGAGAGCTACGAGCGCGCCCGGGGCGTGCCGGAGACCTTCCTGCCGGCTTCGCTGACGGCCGTGCACGGCGCCCGCGACGGCAGCACCGACCTGCCCGATCCGCGCGTCGCCGCAGTGACGGTGGCCGTGCCCGTGGCCACGCTGTTCCCTGAGGCGCAACTGCGGCGCGTGCGCCTGCCCGTCGGTGTCGTCAGCGCCGGACGCGACAGCTGGCTGCTGCCCCGCTTCCACAGCGAGCGCCTGCTGCTGCACTGCGCCCGCTGCGAGATCCTCGCACACCTGGCCGGCGCCGGTCACATGGACCTGCTGGGTCCTTGGCCAGCCGATCTGGCGGCGGCGGTGGCCGCGAAGCAGACTCGTGGCGGCTGGCCTGAGGCCGGCTTCGACCCGGCGCAGCGGCGGGCAGCCTTCGACGCGATGGCCGCCTTCTTCCAGCGCGAGTTGCGGTGATGAGCGCTGAGTCCTGCGCCGGGGCGCTGTCCGCGGCACGCACAAGCCGGAGCTTGAAGCCATGAATCCGAGCCGACACCTCATCCCGCGCGGCGAGGGCCGCGGCCTGCTGCAGCGGCTGGGCATCGTCGTCGCCGTCGCGCTGGCGATCGCGGGCATCCAGTTCGCCTTCACGCCGCGGGCGTCGACAGGCCAGCAAGGCTTCTCCGTCGCGCTCGTCTACAGCCTGTCCATCAGCGTGGCCATCTGGGTCGCGATCGACCCGGTGCGCTACCTGCTGCGCGGCCCGTTGCGGGCCGAGGCGCCGGGCTACTGGCCGCCGCCGGGGCGGGCCGCCCTGCTCGTGGCCGTCGGCACCTTGGCCGGCTACACGCTCGGCACTCTGGTCGGCGACGCCTGGGCGGGCCGCTCGATGCTGGAGCTGCTGCAGCGCGACCAGCGCCGCTTCTATGCCCTGCTCGCCAGCGCCGCGGCCGTCAGCATCGGATTCGTCGCCTATTTCTACCAGCGCGGCCACCGCGAGGCGCTCGAGAACCAGGCACGCGAGTCCCGGCTCGCGCTGCTGCAGTCGCAGCTCGAGCCGCACATGCTGTTCAACACCCTGGCCAACCTGCGCGTGCTGATCGCCACCGACGCCCCCCGGGCGCAGGCCATGCTGGACCACCTGATCGGCTTTCTGCGCGCCACGCTAGCGGCCTCGCGCAGCGCCGAGCACCCACTGCACGCCGAGTTCGAGCGCCTGGGCGACTACCTGGCGCTGATGCAGGTGCGCATGGGCCCGCGCCTGACCGTGCGGCTGGAACTGCCCGCCGCCCTGGCCGGGCAAGCAGTGCCGCCGCTGCTGCTGCAACCCCTGGTGGAGAACGCCATCCGCCACGGCCTGGAGCCCCGGCCGGAAGGCGGCCACCTGGAGGTGAGCGCAAGCCTCGAGGGCGGACACCTGCGGCTGCGGGTGCGCGACAGCGGCGTCGGCCTCGCGCCCGTGCGGCCCGACGCGGCCGGCTTCGGCCTCACCCAGGTGCGCGAGCGGCTGCAGACGCGCTACGGCGCCGCGGCCACCCTGACCCTGGAGCCGCTGCCGATTCCCCCCGGCGGAACGCTGGCGACCATCACCCTGCCCCGGGAGCACCCATGACGAACGGGACGGCGCTGATCGCCGAGGACGAGCCGCTTCTGGCCAGCAGCCTGCGGGCCGACCTGGCGCGGCTCTGGCCCCAGCTCCAGGTGGTGGCCACGGTGGGGGACGGCGCGCAGGCCGTGGAGCAGGCGCTGCGGCTGCGGCCCGACATCTGCTTCCTGGACATCCGCATGCCCGCGCTCAGCGGCCTGCAGACGGCCCAGGCGCTGGCCGAGGACTGGCCTGCCGACTACCCCTTCCCGCTGCTCGTCTTCGTCACGGCCTACGACCAGTACGCCGTCCAGGCCTTCGAGGCCCAGGCCGTGGACTACCTCGTCAAGCCGGTGCAGTCGGCGCGTCTGGACGCCAGCCTGCAGCGCCTGCGCGAGCGTCTGGCCGCCCGCCGCGCCGGGGCGGCGCCCGCCGAGACGCTGGACGCGACCTGGGCGCAACTGCGCGCCCTGCTGGCCAGTGCCGAGCCCGCCGCGCGCGCGCCGCGGCTGGAGGTGATCCAGGCGCAGCAGGGCGCGGTCGTCCACCTGGTGCCCGTGGACGAGGTGATCTATTTCGAGGCGGCCGACAAGCTCGTGCGCGTCGTCACCGCCACGCGCGAGCTGCTGGTGCGGATGTCGCTGCGCGACCTGGCCGCCCAGCTCGACCCCCAGCGCTTCTGGCAGGTGCACCGCGGCACCCTGGTCCAGGCCCGGTTCATCGCCACTGCGCGGCGCGAGGACAGCGGCAAGGTGCGCCTGAGCCTGCGCGGGCGGCCCGAGACGCTGGTGGCGAGCCGCCTGTACGCCCACCTGTTCCGGGGGATGTAGCGGTCCGGTCTTCACGAAAGGTCTTTTCGCCCCTGTCGTGCACTCATGAATGCGCTTGCCCCAATTGACTTCTGGTTCGACTTCTCCTCGCCCTGCTCCTACGTCGCCAACGCCTGGATCGACGTCCTTGCCGCAAGCCACGGCCGGCAGGCGCGCCGCCATGCCATCCTGCCGGGCGCCACCTTCCAGGCGGCGGAGTTGAAGAGCCCAGTCGCCCACCCGATCAAGTGCGAGTACTCGTTCGCCGACTTCGCGCGCTCGGCGCGCTTCGAGGGGGTGGCCTGCAGCCCGCCGCCGAACTTACCGATCCCGACGCAGAGTGCGGCCCAGGCCACCTGGAACGACGTGGCCTGGAAAGCACGCCTGAAGGCGCAGTGCGTCGCGGCTGTCGCCGCGGGCGTCGTCGGTCCGCCCTGCGTTCTCTCTACAATTGACGTATACGTCAGCCGCAGCCTGCACGACTTCGCCTTCCGGGCGGTGCAGCCCCCGCCCGCCGGAGAATTGCCCATGCCCGCCTTGAACTCGAAGATCAACCCGCGTGGCGAGGACTTCAAGGCCAGCACCCAGGCCATGCGCGCCATGGTGGATGACCTGCACACGCAACTCGACCGCTCGGCACTCGGCGGCGGAGAGGCGGCGCGCGCCAAGCACACCGCGCGCGGCAAGCTGCTGCCGCGTGACCGGGTGGAGGGCCTGCTGGATCCCGGCACGCCCTTCCTGGAAGTGGGCGCGCTGGCCGGCCTGGACATGTACGACAACGCCGCCCCGGGCGGCGGCATGATCGCCGGCATTGGCCGCGTCAGCGGGGTGGAGTGCGCCATCGTGTGCAATGACGCCACGGTCAAGGGCGGTACCTACTACCCGGTCACGGTCAAGAAGCACCTGCGCATGCAGGAGATCGCGCTGCAGAACCGGCTGCCCTGCATCTACTTGGTGGACTCCGGCGGCGCCAACCTGCCCAACCAGGACGACGTGTTCCCCGACCGCGAGCATTTCGGCCGCATCTTCTACAACCAGGCCAACATGAGCGCCCAGGGCATTCCGCAGATCGCGGTGGTCATGGGGTCCTGCACGGCCGGCGGCGCCTATGTGCCGGCCATGAGCGATGAGACCATCATCGTGCGCAACCAGGGCACCATCTTCCTGGGCGGGCCGCCGCTGGTGAAGGCGGCCATCGGCGAGGTGGTGAGTGCCGAGGACCTGGGCGGCGGCGACGTGCACACCCGGTTGTCGGGTGTGGCCGACCACCTGGCCGACAACGACACGCACGCCCTGTCCATCGCCCGCGCCATCGTTGCCAACCTCAACTGGCGCAAGCCCGAGCAGATGCGCCTGGCCGAGCCGCAGGCCCCGCTGTTCGACGCGCAGGAACTCCACGGCATCGTGCCCACCGACGCGCGCAAGCCTTACGACGTGCGCGAGGTCATCGCGCGCCTTGTCGACGGCAGCGTGTTCGACGAGTTCAAGGCGCGCTACGGCGCCACGCTGGTCACCGGCTTTGCGCACATCGAAGGGCAGCCCGTGGGTATCGTGGCCAACAACGGCGTGCTGTTCAGCGAGTCGGCGATGAAGGGCGCGCACTTCATCGAGCTGTGCTGCCAGCGCCGCGTGCCACTGATCTTTCTGCAGAACATCACCGGCTTCATGGTCGGGCGCAAGTACGAGGCCGAGGGCATCGCCAAGCACGGCGCCAAGATGGTCACGGCGGTGGCCACGGCCACGGTGCCCAAGTTCACCGTCATCATCGGCGGCAGCTTCGGCGCGGGCAACTACGGCATGTGCGGCCGCGCCTACTCGCCGCGCTTCCTGTGGATGTGGCCGAACGCGCGCATCTCGGTGATGGGCGGCGAGCAGGCCGCCAGCGTGCTGGCCACCGTCAAGCGCGACGGCATCGAGGCCAAGGGCGGGCAGTGGACGCGGGAGCAGGAGGCAGCCTTCAAGCAGCCCATCCTCGACCAGTTCGCCCACCAGGCCCACCCCTACTTCTCCAGCGCCCGACTCTGGGACGACGGCGTGATCGACCCGGCCGACACCCGCCGCGTGCTGGCCCTGGCCCTCAGCGCCAGCCTGAACGCGCCCATTCCCGAGAGCCCGAAGTTCGGGGTCTTCCGGATGTGACTCTTTGAGTGTACGATGTGTCACTTATATCCACCCCATACACATCATGCGCACCAACATCGATATCGATGACGAGTTGATGGCCCGGGCGATGCAGGCCGGCCCCTTCAAGACCAAACGCGAGGCCGTCGAGGCGGGGCTGAAGCTGCTTGCGCGCCAGGCTGCCTACAAGGAGATCTTGAAGTGGCGAGGCAAGCTCAAGTGGGAAGGTGACGAGTCCATCGACTGGACCAAGGCGCCTGCAGAGGCTGTCAAAGTGGTGTCAGTCCAAGAGCCGACATCACCGCCCTACGGTTCGGCCGGTAAAGCAGCGGCCGGGCCCGCCGTGGCCGATGCCCAGGCCAAACCGGCTGCTGGACGCAAGCGCCGTGCTGGTCGTTGACTCCAGTGTCTGGATCGACTTCTTCAACGATGTCGATCACCCCTCGGTGGAGCACCTGGCCAAGCTGCTGGAGACGGGTGTAGTGCCCATCGTCGTGCCAGACCTCGTGCTGTTCGAGGTTCTGCGCGGCTTTCGGGACGACCATGACCATCGTCGCGCCCGCCTGTTGCTGGAGAGCCTGCGTGTCGAACCCGTGGCCGGCGCCACCTTGGCCGTTGAGGCCGCCCGCCACTACCGCAGCCTGCGTGCGGCCGGTGTCACTGTACGCAGCGCCATCGACGTGTTGATTGCCACCTTCTGCATCGAGCGCGACTATGTGCTGCTGCACCGCGATCGAGACTTTGACGTCTTCGAGCAACTGCGCGGCCTGCGTGGCTGGCAGCATTGAAATCATGAATCACTCCATCCACGACACCCCCGAACACGAACTGCTGCGCGAGCAGATTGCCCGCTTCCTCGCACGCGAGGTGGAGCCCTACGCCGAGGCCTGGGAGCGCCAGGGCATGGTGCCGCGCGAGGTCCTTCGCAAGATGGGCGACGCCGGCCTGCTGGGACTGGTGTACGCGCCCGAGCATGGTGGCGGCGGCGCGGATGCCATGACCAACCTGGTGTTTGCCGAAGGCTTAAGCCAGAGCACCTTCGGTGGCTTCATCGTCACGGTGCTGGTGCACACCGACATGGCAAGCCCTCACCTGCACCATGCCGGCAACCCGGCACAGCAGGCGCGCTGGATGCCGGGCATCACCAGCGGCCACACCATCACTGCGGTGGCCGTCACCGAGCCCGGCGCGGGCTCGGACGTGGCGGGCATGCGCGCCACGGCGCGGCGCGACGGTGACGAGTGGGTGATCAACGGCAACAAGCTCTTCATCACCAACGGTGTGCACGCCGACCTTTACTTCGTGGCGGCGCGCACCGGCACGGCGCGGCATGAGATCTCGATCTTCGCCGTGGAGAAGGGCACACCCGGCTTTACCGTGGGCCGGCAGCTAGAGAAGACCGGCTGGCTGTGTTCCGACACGGCGGAGCTGCACTTCGACAACTGCCGGGTGCGCGCAGCTCACCTGCTGGGCGAGGAGGGCAAGGGCTTCTACGCGGTGATGAAGAACTTCCAGACCGAGCGCATCGCCCTCGGCGCGATGGCCGTGGGGCACTGCACGCAGGCGCTGAAGCTGGCGGTTGAGCACGCCCGCACGCGCCAGGCGTTCGGTGGCACGTTGTGGGACAAGCAGGCAGTGCGCCAGAAGCTGGCGATGCTGGACGCCAAAACCCGCGCGGCCCGCGCCTACCTCTACCACTGCGCCTGGCGTGTGACGCAGGGCCACGACATCGTGCAGGATGTGTCGCTGCTGAAGGCGCTGACGGGCGAGTTGGTCAACGAGGTGACGCTGGGTTGCCAGCAGGTGCACGGCGGCATGGGCTACATGCGCGGCATGGCCATCGAGCGCCTCTGGCGCGACGCCCGCATCCTGGCCATTGGTGGCGGGGCCACCGAGGTGATGCTGGATGAAGCGGCGAAGCGGTATTGAGATGGGGGGTTGCTCGCGGGTTCACGCTTCGGGGAGACTGTCTGTGCGGGATGTTTGTTTGCAAGGTGAGACCTCGCGGGGTCAGCGCATGTCGGGGCTGTGCTCCGCTCATGTCCTCCGCCGGTCGCCTTTGGCAACCGGCTCCCCCTTGACTTCGCTGCGCACAGCCCCAACACGCGCTGACCTTCCAGCACTCTGGTTTCCGGACGGTGGCGCTGAGATCTGCTGGCAGGACGAGTGCGGCAGGTGGTCCCCGCAGCGAAGTAAAGGGGGAGGAGCGGGCGAAGCCCGATCCGGAGGACATGAGCGAAGGGGACCGCATGTCGCGCTCGTCACGTGCAACGCAGGCACATCAGCACACGCAGGCATATCAGCATGAACACCCTGGACATCCACATCGAAGGCCGTGTCGCCAAGGTCTTCCTCAACCGGCCCGAGGTCCGCAACGCCTTCAACGACGGGGTGATCACGGAGTTGGCCGAGACCTTCACCCGCCTGGGGCAGGACCCGGGTGTGAGGGTCATCGTGCTGGGCGGGCATGGCAAGGCCTTCTGCGCCGGGGCGGACTTGAACTGGATGAAGTCCATGGCCGGCTATGGCTGGGAGGACAACCGCGCCGATGCCACCCGCCTGGCGGAGATGCTGTGGGCGATCTACAGCTGCCCGCTGCCGGTGGTGGGGCGGCTGCACGGCGACTGCTACGCTGGCGGCATGGGCCTGGCCGCGTGCTGTGACGTGCTGGTGGCCGCCGAGGGCATGCACTTCTGCCTGAGCGAAGCGCGTCTGGGCTTGCTGCCGGCCACCATCAGCCCCTACGTCATGCGCGCCATGGGCGAGCAGGCGGCGCGGCGCTACTTCATCACCGCCGAGCGCTTCAGCGCCGCGCAGGCTCGTGAGATGGGCTTCGTCCATGAACTGGTGGCCCCCGACGCGCTGGACGCCAAGGTCGACGAGATCGTGGCCCTGCTGGTGGCCAACGGCCCGGCCGCGGTGAAGGCCTGCAAGCGCCTGGTGCAAGACTTCGCGGGCCGTGAAATCACCCAAGACCTGCGCGCCGAGACGGCGCGTCGCATCGCCGACATCCGCGCCAGCGACGAAGGCCGGGAGGGTGTGCAGGCCTTCCTGAACAAGCGCGAGCCCGCATGGCGGTGAGCGCAGCGAACGGCGATCGAGCCGCGGAGACCCTATGTTCCAGAAGATACTGATTGCCAACCGCGGCGAGATCGCCTGCCGCGTGGCCGCCACTGCGCGGCGCCTGGGCATCCGCACCGTGGCGGTGTACTCCGATGCCGACGCCGAGGCCCGCCATGTGCGCGCTTGTGACGAGGCGGTGCACATCGGTGCCAGTGCGCCGCGCGACAGCTACCTGCGCTGGGAGCGCATCCTGGAGGCGGCCAAGGCCACCGGGGCGCAGGCGGTGCACCCGGGCTACGGCTTCCTGTCGGAAAACGAAGACTTCGCCCAGGCCTGCGCCGATGCCGGCCTGGTGTTCATCGGCCCGCCGCCCTCGGCCATCCGCGACATGGGCAGCAAGGCCGCGGCCAAGGCGCTGATGGAGAAGGCCGGTGTGCCGCTGGTCCCCGGCTACCACGGGCAGGACAACGCCCCGGCCCTGCTGCAGCGCGAGGCCGACCGCATCGGCTACCCGGTGCTCATCAAGGCCAGCGCCGGCGGTGGTGGCAAGGGCATGCGGCGCGTGGAGCGCGCGGAAGACTTCGCCGCCGCGCTGGCCAGCTGCCAGCGCGAGGCCAAGGCCAGCTTTGGTGATGACCATGTGCTGGTGGAGCGCTACGTCACCCGCCCTCGCCACATCGAGATCCAGGTGTTCTGCGACAGCCTGGGGGGCGCGGTCTATCTGTTCGAGCGTGATTGCTCGGTGCAGCGTCGCCACCAGAAGGTGCTGGAGGAAGCCCCCGCCCCCGGCATGACGCCCGAGCGTCGCGCCGAGATGGGCGCGGCGGCGGTGGCGGCGGCGCAAGCCGTCGGTTACGTGGGCGCCGGCACGGTGGAATTCATCGCCGAGCAGGATGGCCGCTTCTACTTCATGGAGATGAACACCCGGCTGCAGGTGGAGCACCCGGTCACCGAGGCCATCACCGGGCAGGACCTGGTGGAGTGGCAATTGCGCGTGGCCGCAGGTCAGCCCTTGCCGCTACAGCAGGCGCAGCTGGCCATGCGCGGCCATGCCATCGAGGCCCGCATCTGCGCCGAGAACCCGGACGCCAACTTCCTGCCCGCCACGGGCACGCTGCAGGTGGCGCGCTGGCCGGCTCACGTGTCCTTCCACGCTGACGACGTGCAGCCGCGGGTGGACACGGGTTTCGTCGAGGGTGATGCCATCAGCCCCTGGTACGACTCGATGATCGCCAAGCTCATCGTCTGGGGCGAAGACCGCGCGCAGGCGCTGGCCCGCCTGGACGCCGCACTGCGCGACACGCATCTGGTGGGGCTGCACACCAACGTCGGCTTCCTGCGCCGCGTGGTGGGCAGCCGCGCCTTCTCCCAGGCCGATCTGGACACCGCCTTGATCGAGCGCGAGCGCGAGGCGCTGTTCAACGCCCCGGGCCTGCCGCTGGCCTGGGCCGTGGCGGGCGTGGTATCGCACCTGCTGGCTCAGGAGGCGCAAGGGCAGCGGGCAGACCCCTGGAGCCACACCGACGGCTGGCGCGCCCACGGCCTGTCCCGGCGGCGCCTGACCTTCGAGCAAGCCGGTGAGCGCCACGAGGTGTTGCTGGAGCGCACGCACGACGGCCTGTCGGTCCTCACACTTCAGGGGGAGCGTCTGGCGCTGCAAGCCCGGGTGCAGTCCGACGCCGCAGGAGAGCGACGGCACGACATCCGCATGGGCGGACACCGTCAGAGCCTGAGCGTCTACGCAGTGGGCGGGCGCTTCAGCGTGTTCGGCGCCGCGGGCCACGCGGTGCTGGAACTGGTGGACCCGGCCCGTGGTGCAGGTGAGGCCGCGGGTGCCGCTGGGGGTCTGGTGGCCCCCATGCCGGGCAAGCTGATGTCCTTGCTGGTGAGCCCGGGTCAGGCCGTGCGCCAGGGCCAGGCGCTGGCCGTGATGGAGGCGATGAAGATGGAGCACACCATCAGCGCGCCGCGTGACGGCGTGGTGGCCGAGTGGCTGCATGCGGCCGGAGACCAGGTGGCCGAAGGTGCCGAGTTGTTGAAGATGGAGATCGCTGCATGAGCACCCACTTGCCTTCGCAGGTCACGCTGGTGGATGTCGGTCCGCGCGACGGCCTGCAGAACGAGGCGCAGCCCATCCCTGCGGCGACCAAGATCGAGCTGGTGTCCCGCCTGCAGGATGCCGGTCTGCACGAGATCGAGGTCACCAGCTACGTCAGCCCCAAGTGGGTGCCGCAGATGGCTGACGCCGCCGAGGTCATGGCCGGCATAGCCCGTCGCCCTGGCGTGCGCTACTCGGTGCTGACGCCCAACCTCAAGGGCCTGGAAGCCGCGCTGTCCGGGCGGCCGGACGAGATCGTGGTGTTCGGCGCGGCCAGCGAGGCCTTCAGCCGCCGCAACATCAACTGCAGCATCGAGGAGAGCATCGAGCGCTTCCGCCCCGTGGTGCAGCTGGCGCTGGCCCAGGGCATCAAGGTGCGCGCCGCGGTTTCCTGTGCCGTGGGCTGCCCCTACCAGGGCGATGTCAGTGCCGACGAGGTGGAGCGCGTGGTGGTGGGCATGAAGGCGCTGGGCGTGCAGCACTGCGGCATTGCCGACACCATCGGCGTGGGCACGCCGCGCAAGGTGCAGGCCGCCATGGAGCGCGCGCTGAAGCACTTTCCCGTCGAGGAGGTGAGCGGACACTTTCACGATACCTACGGCCAGGCCTTGGCCAACATCTACGCCTGCCTGGAGATGGGGGTGCATGTCTTTGACGCCAGCGTGGCCGGATTGGGCGGCTGCCCCTATGCCAAGGGCGCGACGGGCAACGTGGCCACCGAGGACGTGGTCTTCCTGCTCAACGGTCTGGGCATCCACACCGGCGTGAACCTGGACGCCCTGGCCAGCGCGGGGGCCTGGATCTCGGCGGAACTGGGCCGGCCGCCTGTCTCCAGGGTGGGCCGCGCGCTCCTGGCCAAGAAAGCCACCGTTTGACCCAGAATAGGCCCATGGCCCCGTCGTCCCCGCGCAACGTCAACCTCAGCTGCTGCCGGGCGCTGCCCCCCGCTGCCTTGGGAGCGCACTGATGGCCGTTGCCAGCCCCTGCATCAACATCTGCCGCATGCATGCGGGCACGGGGTGGTGCGAGGGCTGCGCCCGGACCATCGACGAGATCGCTGCCTGGAGCCGCCTGGATGACGCCACCCGGCAGCGCGTGCAGGACATGCTGCCGCAGCGGCAGGTGGTGCTTCGCGCCCTGATCAGCCCGGCGCAGTCCAACCCGCGCATGGGGGTCCCCAAGGCGGCCTCATGAAGCACCTGAGCTTCTGGTTCGACCCCATTTCGCCTTATGCCTACCTCGCCTTCGAGCGCCTGCCGCAGGTGCTGGAAGGGCTGAGCTACAGCGTGGACTACCGGCCGGTCCTGTTTGCCGGCCTGCTCAAGCAGCACGAGCACAAGGGGCCGGCCGAGATCGAGCCCAAGCGTGCCTGGACCTACCGAGACGTCGCCTGGCGAGCGCACACCCAAGGCACACCGCTGGACCTGCCGGCCTCCCATCCCTTCAACCCGCTGCCCCTGCTGCGCCTGGCGCTGGCCTGCGCCGGCCCCGGCGGCACGCCCAACCGGCGGGTGGTGGAGGCCTTGTTCCACCATGTGTGGCGCGGCGGACTGGACGCCGCCTGCCCCGAGCGACTGGCCGTCTTGCGCGCCGCCCTGGCGCCTGAGCGCGACCCCGACGGCCCCGAGGTGAAGGCCGAACTGCGCGCCGCTGGTGACGCAGCCCTGGCGCAGGGTGTGTTCGGGGTGCCCACCGTCGTGCTCGACGGGCGCGCCTTCTGGGGCGACGACGCTTTGCCCATGCTCAAGGCTGCGATGCTGGGCGACGCCTGGTTTGCCGGCCCCGCCTGGGACCAGGCTGCCCAGCCGCGCCCCCGCGTCTCCCGGGCCTGAACTTACAGCCGTTGTCCGCCTGGGCAGCGTGAGTTCCGAGGGGGTGGCCAAGTCCGACTGCACGGTCACCGTGGTCAGGGAGTGATCGGGCGTAAGCTGCGGGGTGCCCGCCCTGCACCGTACGCCCCATGACGAGCACCCAGCCCCCCCGTGGTCCCCGTGGCCTGCGACGCGACCCCCGCTTGGCCTGGGCCGTGGGCGGGGTCGCGTTGTGCTGTGCGCTGGCACTGGGTGCATTCGTGGCCGTGGGCCAGGCGCTGCTGATGTCCATGCTGTCAGAGGACGAACAGGCCGCCTGGCGTGCGCTGACGTCCGATCGCTGGCCGGTGCTGCTGCTGCCGGGCGTCGCCCTGGTGGGGGCTGCCGCGGCGGTGGCGGCCGCGCTGTACCGGCGTCTGGTGGCCGCACCGGCCCAACTGGCCGAACAGGCCCGCGTGCTGCTGACCACGCCCGGGGGGCGTACCGTCGGCAGCGCTTCCTGGCCCGCTGACCTGCGCGCCCTGGCCCAGACCCTGGAGGCGCTGGCGGCGCAGCGAGAGCAGTTGCGTGCCGATGTGGCGCAGGAAGTGGCCCGCGCCAGCCGCGCCATCGGGCAGGAGCGCAACCGCCTGGCCGCCCTGATGAGCGAACTGACCCAGGGGGTGGTGGTCTGCAACCTCGACGGCCGTATCCTGCTCTACAACCACCGGGCGCGCCTGCAATTCCGCCTGCTGCAGGCGGCGTCACCTTCATCCTCACTGTCGCTGGGCGGCGCCGATCTGATCGGCCTGGGCCGGTCCATCTATGCCACCCTGGACCGCGAGCGGGTGACCCAGGCGCTGCAGAGCCTGCAAGCTCGTCTGCAGCGCGGGGCAGAGCATCCCACGGCTGACTTCGTGAGCCCTGCGCCGGGCGGCCACCTGCTGCGGGTGCAGATGGCGCCGGTGCGCGCCGTGGAGGAAGCTGCTGACGTGTCGCCCAGCACCCGACTGCCCGGCCCCGCCGCGCTGCCCTTGACGGGCTTTGTGCTGATGCTGCAGACCCAGCCTGCAGCGGCCACCGAGCCGCGGGCCCCGGAGGTCGAGGACTCCCGGGAAGACCACGGGCCTCACGCGGGGGAGGCGATCGATCCCACCGACAGCCGCCCGGTGTTCTACGACTTCGATCTCTTCGCCCACCGTGACACCGACCAGGCGCTGGAAGACCGGTCCCTGGCCGCGCTGTCTTTCACCATCTTCGACACCGAGACCACCGGTCTGGACCCTTCAGGCGGCGACGAGATCCTGCAGATCGGCGCCGTTCGCATGGTCTACGGCAAGCTGCTGCGCGGCGAGCGCTTCGACCAGCTGGTCGATCCGCGACGTTCGATTCCGTCGGCGTCCATTCCCATCCACGGCATCACCCCGGAGAGGGTTCGCGGCCAGCCCCCCATCGAGCAGGTCCTGCCCGCCTTCCACCGCTATGCGCACGACACCGTGCTGGTGGCGCACAACGCGGCGTTCGACATGCGCTTCCTGCAGCTCAAGGAATCCACCACGGGCCTGCGCTTCGATCAGCCGGTGCTGGACACCTTGCTGCTGTCGGCCGTGTTGCATCCGCAGCAGGATTCACACCGGCTGGAGGCCATCGCCGAGCGCCTCGGGGTTCGCGTGGTCGGGCGGCACACGGCGCTGGGCGACGCCCTGGTGACGGCCGAAGTCTTCCAGAAGCTGGTGCCGCTGCTGGCCGACCGCGGCATCCACACCCTTGGCCAGGCCCTCGCGGCCTCGCGCCAGAGCGGTTATGCAAGCCTGTCGTATTGACGCTAGCGCTGCGCCGCTACCGCGTGAAGCCGCCGTACGAAGTCGAACCCGCCCCTGCACGGTGTCTTCAGGCGCGGTTCAACGGGTTTGTGGCTTCTGCAAGGCCTGCTGCACCCGCAGCCACGAGCGCTCGGCGCTGGCCATCAGGGGGCCGGCTTCTTTCAACTGACCTTTCTTGCCCAGGACTTCCAGCTCGGCGCACAGCCGCGACAGCGCAACGGCGCCGACGTTGGCACTGCTGGACTTCAGTGCATGCGCAGCGCGCAGCAACCCCGGCCCGTCTCCGGCGGTCATGGCCGCACCTGCGGCCTGCACCAATGGGGCGGCGGTGCGCAGATAGGTCTCGTCCAGGCGTTCCACAAAGGCCCGCCCGAACTGGTGTGTCAGCGAATCGCGCACGGCATCGTCCAACACTTCCATAGATTCCGTCGGGACGGTCTGTCGGGTTTGGCGTGCCTTGAAGGCTCGCGTGATCACGGCGGCCAGATCCTTCATCTCGAAGGGCTTGGCCAGGTGGTCGTCCATGCCCGCGTCCAGGTAGGCCTGCCTGTCTTCCGCCGCCGCGTTGGCGGTGAGCGCCACGATGCGGGGATGCTGCACGCCGTGCAGGGCGCGGATGCGGCGGGAAGCTTCCACTCCGTCCATGCCGGGCATCTGGATGTCCATGAGGATGAGGTCGTGCAGTCCCTTGCGCTGGGCCTCCACGGCAGCGTGGCCATCGACCGCCAGGCCGGCGCTGTACCCGAGCCTGCCCAGCATCTCCAGGCCCACCGCCTGGTTGGTGGGGTTGTCTTCCACCAGCAGGATGCTCATGGGCTGCGTACAGGCCAGGCTGGCATCCAGGCGAGGCCCTGACACCGCGGTGGGGCTGAGGTTCTGGGCGGTCGGCCAGGTGAGCGTGAAGTGGAATCGGCTGCCCTCGCCCTCGCGACTGTCTGCCCTGATCGTGCCGCCCATCAGCCCCACCAGGCGCTGGCTGATGGCCAGACCCAGGCCCGTGCCACCAAAGCGTCGCGTCATGGAGGCGTCGAGCTGCTGGAAAGGCTCGAACAGGAGCTTCAGTCGGTCAGCCGGGATGCCGATGCCGGTGTCTTGCACTGCCACGCGGTAGGTCACCTTCTCGCTTGCGGGGCCGAAGGGCGCAGACGGCGTCGCCGGTTCCAGCACCAAACTCACTTCGCCCCGGGCGGTGAACTTCACGGCGTTGGCCAGCAGGTTCAACAGCACCTGCCGCAGCCGGCTGCCATCGCCCACCACGGCAGGGGGCAGATCCTGCGGCAGCCGCAGCTGCAGGCGCAGCCCTTTGTCGTGCGCCTCAGATTCGAACAGGGCCGCGGCGTCTGCGGCGCAGGCACCCAGATCGAAGGGTTCGATGGTGAGTTCCAGTCGCCCCGCTTCGATCTTGGAGTAGTCCAGCACATCGTTGAGGATGTCGGTCAGTGCCTGGGCACTCGAGCGCAACAACCGCACGCAGCGCTTCTGGTCCTCATCCAGCCGGGTGCCCAACAGCAGCTCGGCGTTGCCCAGAATGCCATGCAGCGGGGTGCGGATCTCGTGGCTGATGGTGGCCAGAAACTCGCTCTTGGCGCGGCTGGCCAGTTCCGACGATCGACCGGCTTCGGCTTGCACGCTCATCTCGATGGAAGCGTCCAGCAACTTGTCCAGATCGGCGCGTACCCGCTGAAGCTCCAGCGTCTGTCGCGCATGCGCTTCCTGCAAGGCGGCCAGGGCCTGTTCAGGCGTGCCTGTACTCTCAGCCCCGCTCACGAAGCGGTCGCCGAGGTCGTTCGGATCTGCACGGGTGTCGGTCACGGGTGTCAGGTGGGCTGTGCAGCATAACGCCGGCCGCTGCGGAGCACGGGCCGTGCGAGCGCCAGGCTCGGCAAAGCCTACGCCGTCCAGGGGTCATTGCTTCAGCGGGCATGATGCATCGCAACAATCAGTTGGGATGCAACCTCAGTGCCCTCATGAACCTGTTTGAGAAGTATGGCGGCGTGCCCACGGTCAGCCGCATCGTTTCCCGGTTCTACCGTGAGGTGCTGGAGCGCCCCACTCTGCGCCCCTACTTCGAAGGCGTGGACATGGCGCGGCTGATCAGCCATCAGGTCAAGTTCATCTCGCACGTGCTGGGGCCGCCGGCCTCGGTGTACGAGGGCCGGACCCTGGAGCTTGCCCACGGCGGACTTCGCATCACGGGTGCAGCGTTCGCTGAGGTTGCGGGGATTTTGAGAGCCACCCTGGTGGAGGCCGGCATGGTCCCCGAGGACGTCGACACCGTCATGGGTGCGGTGGCTCGCGCGCGGACCGCCATCGTCGAGTCCTGAGCCTTCTCGACACCCTTCAGGCCCTGAGGTGACAAGGCGGACGGGAGCGCCGTCACATGACAACATGCCCACCATGCCCGAGCCTGAGGACGCCCTCACACCAGACCGTAGTGCCGTTCCTGCAGGTATGGGCCTGGGGCCCCCGCAGCGGCGTCCCGTTCGGATTGTGCTGGCCTTGTTTGTGGTGGCCATCCTGCTGCTGCCCCTGGCCTTCCTGATGACACTCCGACAGATTGAGAGCAGGCAGATGCGTCTCGGGGCCGAGGAGATCGCCCGCATCGTGACAGGTATCCGCAGCTATTACGCCACCAATGTGGTGGAGCGCCTGCAGGCCTCTGGCGGACAGGCTGTGCTCTCCGAGCGCTACAAGGAGGTGCATGGGGGGATTCCCATCCCGGCAACCCTGTCCATCGAACTGGGCGCCCTCATCGACCACTCGAACCCGCAGAACCGCATAGCCTACCGCTTCGTATCGGATTACCCGTTTCCGCAACGGCGGGCCGAGCGGCCTACGCTGGACGCCTTCCAGACCGAGGCGCTGCAGGCGTTTCGGCAGGGGCAGGACAGTGTCTTTGCCCGGGAGAACGGATCCTGGATGGGCCAGGCCTCCTACCGGCTGGCCACGCCTGTGGTGATGCAGGCGGGCTGTGTGGCCTGTCATAACGCGCACCCGGAGTCCCCCAGGCGCGACTGGAAGCTTGGTGATGTCCGGGGCATCCAGGAGGTTGAGGTCTCCACCGTCGAGGCCGTCAAGCTGGCGGACTTCCGCTACTTGGGCGTCTACATGGCGTTTGTGCTCGTGATCTCGGTGTACTCGGTGGGTCTTTACCGCCGCCAGGCCGAAGCCGTGAGGCGCAGCAATGTCGACCTGGCAGCCTCCCGCGAGCGCGAGCGTCAGGCAAGCCAGCAGTTGCGTGAGAAGGTGGATGAACTCATCTTGCTGGGTGCAGTGGTGGACGGTTCCACTTTTGGCGTCACCATTGCAGACGCCCGGCAGCCTGACTACCCGCTGGTTTATGCCAATCCCGCCTTCTATGCCATGACGGGCCTGGCTCCCGAGCAGGTGATGGGCCACAACTGCCGCTTTCTCAAGGGCCCTGAGACCGACCCCGCCGTCAGTGCGGCCCTGGGCGCCGCGGTTCGTGAAGGCAGGCCCTACACCACGGAGTTGCTCAACTACCGCGCCGACGGTCAGTCTTTCTGGAACCGCCTGACCTTGTTCCCCGTGGGGGGCTCGCCCGGGCGGCCCAATCACTTCGTCGGCTACCAGATTGACATCACCGCGGTGCGGGCGGCGCAGGCCGAGCGCGAGCAGATGATGGCCGAGATCCAGGAGTCGCAGAAGCTCGAGTCGCTGGGGGTGCTGGTGGCCGGGGTGGCCCATGAGGTCAACAACCCGCTGGGCATCGCCTTGACGGCCGCCACGCACATGGCGCAGTCGGCCCAGGACATCCTGGCCGAGCTCAAGGCTCACCGCCTGGTGCATGAAGACCTGGAGGCCTTTCTCGAAGACGAGCGGGTGGCTTTCGACCTGATCGTGGGCAACCTCAAGCGCGCGGCCGATCTGGTGCGCAGCTTCAAGGACGTCGCCGCCGATCAGGCCCACGAGCATCGGCGCGAGGTGCGGGCGGTGCAGTTCCTCTCCACCCTCACCACCTCGCTGGCGCCCATCGTCAAGCGCGCCCGCTGCCGGCTGGATCTCGACGTGGAAGGTGATTTCCCGATGGTGGTGGACACCGGCGCCTTTGCCCAGTTGGTCACCAATCTGGTCGTCAACGCCACAGTGCACGCCTTTGACCGCACGGACACGGCAGCGACGCGCAGGATTGAGCTCAAGGCCCGCCAGGTGCCTGACAGCGCGGATATCGAGCTCAGCGTGCAGGACAACGGTGTGGGCATCCCCGCGGCCTTGGCCGAGCGCATATTCGAGCCCTTCTTCACCACCCGTCGCGGCCAGGGCGGCACGGGCCTGGGCCTGTTCGTGGTGCATCGCATCGTCACCCAGAACCTGCAGGGCTCTATCCGGCTGGAGGCCGTGCAGCCGCAGGGCGTACGGTTTGTCATCCGTTTCCCCGGCCAACTTGAACAGGAGACGCGCGCATGATGCCGGCCGCGGCACAGCCCTGGGTGGTGGCGGTCATCGACGACGAACCCGGCATCCACGATGTGACCCGGCTGGTGTTGCGTCGGCTGAAGTTCGACGGGCGCCCCATCGAATGCGTGTTCGCCTCCTCTGCGGCGCAGGGTCGGGAGCTGTTTGCCAGCCGGCCCGACATCGCGGTGGCGCTGATCGACGTCGTGATGGAAAACGACCGTGCTGGGCTGGAGCTGGTGGAGCACGTTCGCCACACGGCGGGCAATATGCTGACCCGCATCATCCTGCGCACGGGGCAACCCGGCATGGCGCCCGAGCGGGAGGTCGTCACGCATTTCGAAATCGATGATTACCGCGACAAGTCGGAGCTGACCGCTGATCGGCTGCAAACGGCGGTGGTGACCGCCCTGCGCTCCTTCAAGACCCTGCAGGCGCTGGACCGCAACGTGCGGGCGCTTACCCACATCTCGGAGGTGGGGCCCAAGCTCTTTGAGGCCCCAGACCTGAGGGCCTTTGCGCGAGCGGCACTGCAGGCCCTGACCACCGTGGGGGCGGGTGGTCTGTCTTCCGAGCCCAGCGGATTCTTCGTGGCCGCCACCGCAGACTCCGAAGGCCAGGTGCCGGACCTGGACGTACTGGCCACTGTCGGCCCGGCCTGGGAGGGGCCACAGGCCGATGCAGCGGGCAGGGCAGAACGTCTGTCCCGCCGAGTGGCCGCGATCCGGCAGAGCTTGCAGCACGGCGAGGTGCGGGCCTGGCCAGACGGTCTGGGCCTGCGGCTCCGGACCTCGCCGCAACAGGACCTTGTCGGCTGGATGGACGCGGCGGTTCCGGGATCTTTGCCGCGTGTTGCAGGCTCGGGACCGGGCTCGGATGAGGCCGAGGTGCCGCTTCTGTTGCGGCTGCTGGTGGGCCGACTGGTAGACACTTTCGAGACCCGGCAGGCCGTCACGCAGCGGCTGGAGGCTGCCTCCCGAGACCGGGAGATGAGGGCCCGGTCACGTTTTCTGACGCGAGTAGGACACGAGTTGCGCACCCCGTTGAATGCCATGCTGGGCTTTGCGCAGCTGATGATTGACGACGAGGACGCCGCCGATGCCGCGCTGCGCGGGTTACGCCTGCGTCACATCACCTCGGCGGGCCGCCACCTGCAGGCCTTGATCGACGATGTGATGGACCTCTCTCGGCTGGAGGGCGGGGAGCTACAGCTCCAGCTGTCTCCCGTGCCGGTGGCCGATGTGGCCGAGGACGTACGTGTCCTGACCGAGGGGCTGGCTCTGGCCCGCGGCGTGGACGTGCGCCTGCGGTTGGCCGATTCCCTGTACGTGCAGGCCGACGCCACCCGCCTGCGGCAGGTGATGTTGAACCTTGTGTCAAACGCCATCAAGTACAACCGGGAGGGCGGTACGGTGACCGTGCGGGCCCGGCCCGATGAGCCGGCGCGGGGCCAGGTGGTCCTGGAAGTCAGCGACACCGGGGCTGGGATGACGGCGGAACAGTTGCAGCAACTGTTCCAGCCCTTCAACCGCCTCGGGGCCGAGCGTACAGCGGTTGAAGGCACCGGCGTGGGGCTGGCCATCGTCAAGGCCCTGACCGAGCGCATGGGCGGCGAGGTGGAGGTGGACAGCCGGGTGGGTCAAGGCACCACTTTCAAGGTGCGGCTGCTTCGGCCCTTGGTCCAGGACTTGCCGCCCGGTCCTCCTCCTCGTGGGGCTCAAGCGGTGTCCGCCACCGTCGCCGACGCGCAGGCCTTGCCAGCCAAGGCCGCGACCAGCCCGCACCGGGTGCTCTACATCGAGGACAACACCGTCAATGCGCTGATCCTGTCCGAGTGGTTCAGGCGGCGGCCCGCATACATCCTGGAGGTGGCCGAGGATGGCCGCACGGGGCTTGCCCGCGCGGCGCAGTGGCAGCCGGCACTGATACTGCTTGACATGCAGTTGCCCGACCTGGATGGCCTGGAGGTCTTGCATGCCCTCCACGTCGACCCGGTGACCCAGACCATCCCGGTGGTCGGCCTGTCGGCCCAGACCCTGGGCCCCGAAGTGGACCCGCGTGACCGCGAGCGTTTGAGCGACTACCTGCTGAAACCCTTGGATTTTGACGAGCTCGAGCGCGTGCTGGTCCGGATTCTCGGGGTGGCGCCAGGTGTCTGAATCAAGGGCTCAAGCGCAGGCGCCTGGGGCGCCCGGGTCCGGCCGGGTCGTCGCCCCCAGCCTCGCCCAGGCGCTGCGGTTCTGGTGCCGCCTGGGTTTCATCAGTTTCGGCGGTCCGGCGGGGCAGATCGCGTTGATGCATGACGAACTGGTGACGCGCCGGCGCTGGATCAGCGAACAGCGCTTTCTGCATGCACTGAACTACTGCATGCTGTTGCCCGGGCCTGAGGCGCAACAGCTCGCCACCTACCTGGGGTGGCTGATGCACCGCACCTGGGGCGGCATTGCTGCCGGCGTCTTGTTCGTGCTGCCGTCTCTGTTCATCCTCGTTGCGTTGTCCTGGGTCTATCTGCGCTTCGGCCAGGTCGGCCCGGTGGCAGCGGTGTTCTGGGGGCTCAA
>JAJTDM010000002.1 GCA_021300575.1 Rubrivivax sp. | reverse complement strand
GGACTGGCGTCGATCCACCCGCTCTGACGGCGGTGGTTTCCCACCACGCGCAGACTTCGCCGGCGCGAGGCCTGTTGCCGCGCCGCGGTCTTCCTTGTTGCCAAGCCTGTATTGGTGGGGTTGGGGGTCATGGCGTGTGACTCAGTCACGCTGTGGCTGCAGCGCTTGCAGGGGTGGCCTTGCGCGCAGCGACCTGCGGGGCGCCGGTGCGGCGGGAGTGGCCTTCGAGCTTGAAGCGGTGCACGCGCTGCAGCAGACGGTCGAGGATGGCGTCGGCGATGGTGGCGTCGCCGATCCATCCGTGCCAGTGCTCCAGCGGCAACTGGTGGGTGATGATGGTGGCGCGGCGGCTGGCACGGTCATCGACGATCTCCAGCAGGGCGCTGCGCGTGGCGCTGTCCAGCGGGCCCACGCCCCAGTCATCAAGTAATGTTGCGCGCAACATTACTGGACTCATGTTGAGCGTCCGGTAATGTGAAGCTGAGCCCTTGCCACGTCGTGCCGCAGCGTGCAGGAGCCGTTTCGAACTCAACATAACCGGGCCTATTGGCCTACCTTGACCGCCCAACCACGGTCCAGGAGGCCACCATGCTCGAGCAACTATTCCCGAAGTACCACCGTCGCTACTCCGCGTCGCCACATGTGAAGGAACTGCGGGCGTTCGCGCGCTGGTTGACCGAGGTCGGCTACGGCCGTGATCCTGCGCATGACCACGTCCGGCGGCTTCGTGAAGCACTCGACCTCAGAGGACGAAGGCTGCAGGCACGTATCGATCGCACGGGCGTGGATGATCTGTTTGCCCGGCTGCCCGATATTGCGACGTACCGTGCCACGTGCCGAGCATTCGTCCGCTGCCTCGAGGCGTGTGGACGGCTGGTGGCAGAACCCGACCGGCGGCCGCATGCGGCGACTCTCGTCGGGTACGAGTATCAGCTCAGGACCGTACGCGGGCTCAGCAATTCCACCGTAACGCAGCACCTTGCCACCGTTCAGGCCTTCTTGGACGAGGCACTACCCGGTGACTCACCGATATCCGCTCTCACGAGGGCGAGTATCGAGCAGCACTTGGTGACGACAGGCCGACGCATCAGCCGCCAGAGCATGCAGCACTGCGTGGCGCGGCTGCGTTCATTCCTTCGGTTCTGCCATTCGAACTCGCTGCTGGCGCAGCCGCTGGACGCCATTGACACACCACGCGTGTACCGCGACGAACTGCCGCCGCGGGCGCTGCCGTGGCGAATCGTCACTGGGCTGCTGCGCTCGATCGACCGAAGCACCGTAAGCGTGGTCTCACCACCCTCTTGATGGTGTGATGGTGAGGGGTGAACATGTGTCCATATGGAAGTCAATGGACACATCCCGATCTGGCAGGGTCTGAGCGTGCTGCGCATCAACGCTGCGGGGCGCAGGGCGTACAACCCGGAGTTCAAGGCCTGGATCGTTGAGCAAGCCTGTCTGCCGGGCATGTCGGTGGCGGGGTTGGCCATGCGCAATCAGGTCAATGCCAACCAGCTCAGGCACTGGGTCTTGCTGCACCAGCGCGGCCCCAGCAGCACGCAGACGGCCTCGCCCAGGCTCTTGCCCGTGACCGTTGCGGATGATGCGCAGATTGCGGCTCGGCCTGGCGACTTCCCGGGCCGCCCGGCACCGGTGGAGATCGAATGGGCGGGTGCCGTCATACGGGTGCATGACGGCGTGAATGCCAGCACGCTTGGCACCGTGCTCAGCGCCTTGAAGCGGCTGCCGTGATTGGGCTGCCCGCTGGTACTCGGGTGTGGCTCGTGGTCGGCCACACCGATATGAGGAAGGGCTTCGACGGCTTGGCTGCCTTGGTGCAGACCACGCTGCAGCGCAACCCGTTTGAGGGCCACATCTTCGTCTTCCGCGGCCGGCGCGGGGACATCATCAAGGTGCTGTGGTTCGACGGCCAGGGCCTGATGCTGCTGGCCAAGCGCCTGGAGCGGGGGCGCTTCGTGTGGCCGCAGGCCGACGCCGGCAGCGTGCACCTGACGCCTGCGCAGTTGTCGATGCTGCTGGAGGGCATTGACTGGCGCATGCCCCGGCGCACCGACACGCCGAGCTTGGCAGCTTGAAGGCACAGGGGGTGATGAGGGTGCGCTGACCGAGGGGTGATTACTGTATGGACTTGGGGGTGGGCAAGCCCTAATGCGAGGCCCCCTTGGCCCTGGGCAAAGTGATCCCCATGGGTCGAACACCCCGCAGCACCGTACCTCCACCGCAGCACACCCTGCAGCCGACACTAGCGTCTCCCAAGACGATGCAGGAGGCCCTGGGCGTCATCACCTGGCAGGCCCAGGAGATGCACCTGCTGCGCTTGATGGTGGCCAAGCTCAAGGTGCAACTCGCGCGCAGCGCGCACCGCCAGTTCGGCGCCTCCAGCGAACGCTTCATGGATGAGCACGGTGTGGAACACCCTGTCCAAGCCTCGTTCCTGGACGATGCGCAAGGCGTACCACTGGATAAAACTTCGGCAGATCAGGCCAAGCCCGACGGGGACGAAGGGTCTTCGTCGCATAAGCGCCACAGCGCGGACCGCGAGGGTGCGGCCGCTGACGAGGCGGCCAACGCTCCAGCGCTGGACAGGAGCCTGCCGGTGCACCTGCCGCGCGAGCAGCAGGTACACCGCCCGGCCACCACCGCCGCACACCACGACATGGCCGGTCAGCCCTGCGGCTGCAGCGCCTGCGGTGGGCGGCTGCGCCAGATCGGCCAAGAGGTCAGCGAGCAGCTGGAATACGTGCCCGGCCACTTCAAGGTGATCCGCCACGTGCGGCCCAAGCTGGCCTGCGTGAAGTGCGAAGGCATCTTCCAGGCTCCGGCGCCCAGCCGTCCCATTGCACGCGGCCTGCCCGGCCCGGCGTTACTGGCGCAGGTGGTGGTGGCCAAGTACTGTGACCACAGCCCGTTGTACCGGCAAAGTGCCATCTACGCGCGCTCAGGCGTGGAGCTGGACCGCTCCACGCTGGCCGGCTGGGTGGGCAAGGCCGATCAGCTGCTGGAGCCGCTGGTGTCGGCGCTGGGCCGGCACGTTCGCGCGGCCTACAAGGTGCACGGCGACGACACGCCGGTGAAGGTGCTCAACCCGGGGGCGGGCAAGACCAAGACGGGGCGGCTGTGGGTGTACGTCCGGGATGATCGACCGGCGGGCAGTGCTGATCCTCCGGCCGTATGGTTCCAGTACTCGCCGGATCGGGGTGGTGTCCATCCCAAGGAACACCTGTACGGCTTCAAGGGCGTGCTGCAGGCCGATGCCTACTCGGGATGGGAAGACCTGTACGGCAAGGACTTGCTGGAGGTGGCCTGCTGGGCGCACGCGCGTCGGCCGTGGTGGGACATCTTCCGGGCCAACAAGAAGAACCCGAGCACCGTGGCCGCTGAAGCCCTGCGGCGCATCCGGGAGCTCTACGCGGTCGAGCGCCGCATCTCGGGCCAGCAGCCCGAGCACAGGCGCAAGGTCCGCCAGGAGCAAGCCGTCCCACTGCTCAAGGACATGAAGAGCTGGCTGGAGGGTTTGCTGCCTCAGGTCTCCGGCGAGCGCGCGGCGGCGCTGTACAGCCTGGTGGAGACGGCCAAGCTCAACGGCATGGATCCGATGGCTTACCTGACCGAGGTGTTGACCCGCATTGCCGACCACCCCATCAACCGGGTCGAGCAGTTGCTGCCCTGGAACATCGGGGCTGAGCGGGCAGGGGCGGCTCGGCCAGAAGCCGTGATGCGGGAGGCGGCGTGATCGAGGACGCCATTGACCGGCGCTTGCTGGACCTGCTGGGCCAGGCCAGCAACAGGCAGTTGCTGATGCTGCACGCCGTCATCGACCGGATGCTGGCCGATCCGCGCAGGATCATCGAGATTCGGCGCCATCTGCACCTGGGACAGACGGTGCAATTCCTGGACTGGCAGCACGGCGTGATGCTCAAGGGTCAGGTCGTCGCCCTGCATGAGCGGCAGGTGGAGTTGCGCGAGCTCTCCGCGAGGCGGCAGTGGAAGCTGCCGTACACGGCTGTGGAACTGCCAGACGGCCCGAGCACACGGCACGCCGAGCCGCCTGCGCCTGCTGCGCCACTGCGGCCCACGCGCAACGACTTCAATTACGGCGACAAAGTGGCCTTCGAGGACAAGTACCTTCAGACGGTGGTGGGCACCGTCGTGCGCATCAACCAGCGAACAGCCAGCATCGACCCAGGCGACGGAACCACCTGGCGGGTCGGGTTCGCGCTGCTGCGACCAGTGGTCGACGTCTGAGACGAAACCCTCGTCAAGAGGGTGTTCAGGCCACGCTTACCACTGCGGCCCATGGGCTTCAGCAGCAGCCCGCCGCCGCCCGCTCGACTTCTGGGACCCTTGCCTTGGCAGGCCCACAGCCAC
>JAJTDM010000001.1 GCA_021300575.1 Rubrivivax sp. | reverse complement strand
TTGCGCGGGCGCTTTGACTTGCTGCCCAGGCGCGACGAGGCCATCACTGCCGAGCACATCCGCGCCCTGATGGAGCGCGAGGGCCTGTGAGCCCCTCCCTGGCCGAAGTGCGCGAACCTGCGCCGCGTGTTGGCGGTTGTGAGCCAGCGCACAAATCTGGCTGCGAGGCCGCGTTTTGATTGGTGGGCCGGATGAGGCTTGACCGGCGCCGTTGGCGCAATGACCGGCTGCAGTGGCGGTGCAATGCCATCGATCAGAACGGCACGTCGGCGTCATCGATGGCGGTGTCGCCTGCGGCGGTGATCGCCGTGCTGCGTTCATCACGCAATACCTGCTGGATCTGCAAGCCGTAGCGAGCCCAGACGTGCTTGCGCAATTCGTCCAGCATCTCGAAGACTGCGGCGGCCTGCTCGGGCGACCAGTGGATGGGCAAGGTGATCGGCTTGGCTGCTGCGCGATGCTGTGTGAAGGCGATGTCCGCCGGCATGGCACGCCTGGGCTTCATGCTTTGCCTGCCTTGGGTCGCACCGCGCGGCGTTGCGCAGCCTTGAGTTCGGCACGCGCCTTGGCCTCCTTGAGCCGGTAGGACTCGCCCTCGATGGCCACCACCTCGCAGCGGTGCACCAGGCGGTCGATCAGCGAGACCGTGCAGGCCGCATTGGGGAACACCTCGCCCCATTCCTTGAAGGCCCGGTTGGTGGTGATCACGGTGCTCTTGTTCTCGTAGCGCCGGCTGATCAGCTCGAAGAGAAGATCGGCGTGCCGGTTCGAATACGACAGGTAGCCCACCTCGTCGATGAGCAGCAGGTCGGGCGCGGCGTAGTGGCGGATGCGCCGGCGCAGCAGCGAGTCGCTGTCCAGCGCGGCCAGGTCGCCCAGCAACTGCCCGGCGGTGGTGAACAGCACCGTCTTGCCCTCGATCAGCGCCTGGTGGGCGAGGTTGCTGGCCAGCATCGATTTGCCCACCCCGTTGGGGCCGACCAGCACCACGTTGGTGGCCTCGGTCATGAACGACAGCGTCATCAATTCCTGCACGGCCGCGCGGTCACAACTCTTGGGCCAGTCCCAGTCGAAGTCAGCCAGCGGCTTGAAGCGCCCGATGTGGGCTGCGCGCAGCCGCCGCTCCAGGCTGCGCCGGGCGCGCTCGGCCTCCTCCCAGGCCAGCAGCTCGCCGGTCCAGGCGATGCGTGCGGGGTCGCCCTGCACGGCGTCCCAGTGCGCCAGCAGGCCCATCAGGCGCAGCGCCTGGGCACGCTCCTTGAACTGGGGTAGATCCACAGGCGCCAACACGGCAGGCGGTCTTGCAGCGGCGGTCATGGGTTGTCCTTGGGGTCGGTGGGCTCGTCGGTGGGTTCGCTGGTGGGGCCTCTGGTGGAATCGCTCGTGGGATCGCTCGTAGGATGGGCCACAGGGCCCAGCGCGTCATAGGCATCCAGGGCGTGGGCCTGCACCGTCACATCCAGCGAGCGCGCTCGATCGGACAGGGGGGTGTCCACCGGCGGCGGCGTCTGGTCTGCATGGCGGGCACGCTCCAGCGCCAGGCGCACGGCATTGGGATGCGGCACATCGCGCGCCAGCGCCTCGACGACTGCAGCCTGCATCGGCCGGGCGCCGTAGCGGTCCAGCAGCTTGGACAGCGCAGCCGTGACCGAGCCCAGGTTGTGGCCCCGCGCGGCGGCACGCTGCAGCAACTCAGTGACCGCTGGCACGGCCTGCGTCAGACGGTCGGTGGCGCGGTGAGCCCGCGCGCCGCGCTTGTGATCGACCAGGGCCTGCACATGCACCTCTTGCTCGACCTGCGCCCGGCGGTCCCAACTGCGCCGGTGGGTGGCCAGTACGGTGGCCCCGTCGAGCACGCGCAAGCGGTCGGGGTCGGCCAGCACGGTGAGCGTGCGCCGAACATGGGTATGGGGGATGCTGTAATCGTTGAGATCGAAGCGCACGTAGGGCGTCTTGCCGGCGTGGACCTCCAGGCGTTCGGCCACCGGGTAGTCGTGCTCGGGCAGCTTCATCAGGCTGGGCCGCTCGGCTTGGGCCGCCTGGCGCACGCTCAGCCGGTCGTCGTCGGGCCAGCGCCGATCACAGGCTGGCCCCTCGCACCAGGCCAGCGCCTGCGCGTTCAGGTCGTCCACGTCGGTGAACGTGCGGGCGGCGAAGAAGTTGTCGCGGATGTAGCGGATCGAGCGTTCCACCCGGCCCTTCTCGTTGCCCCGGGCGACCGCCACCGGGCGCGGCTCGTAGCGGTGTGCGGCGGCAAACGCCAGCAAGTCAGGGTGCAAGCGGATGGCATCGCCGACGCGCTCGAGCACGGCGCTCTTCAAGTTGTCGTACAGCAGGACCCGGGCCACACCACCGAAGGCCGCGAAGGCCAGCACATGGCCACGCAAGAAGCTGTCCATGCGCGCGTTCAGGCTGAAGCGCAGGAAGATGCGCCGCGAGTAGCTCAGCACCATCACGAAGGCCATCAAGGGCCGCTTGGCGCGGCCGACCACGATGTGGCCGAAGTGACCCCAGTCCACCTGCGCCTGCTCGCCCGGCAGTGTGCGCAGGCGCAGGTAGGCCTCGGCCGCGGGGCGCGGGCGGTGGCAGGCCACGAGGTGGCGGAAGTGGTCGGGCCCGCCGGTGTAGCCGCGTTCGCGCACCATGGCGTGCAAGCGGCTGGCGGTCAGCGTGGGGAACTTGGCCAGGGTCTCGCGGATGAAGGGCAGATAGGCGTCGATCTGGCTGGGGCGCAGCGCAGCATCGGGGCGCATCACGCAGGCCTGGGCGATCACGCGCTGCACCGTGTCGCGGTGCAGGTGCAACTGGTTGGCGATGGTGCCGATGCGCCAGCGTTCGGCCTGGTACAGGCGCAGGATCTGCGCGCGCAGTTCAGGGGCTATGGCCATGGCTGGGCTCCACCCGTGCGCGGGCACGGCGCCTGGCCTGTGGAGACCGGCTGTGGCGCAGGAAGTCCAGCCGCACGCATGCCGCGCAGGGCCTGTGGCACCAGTGGCAGCGCCATGCCGATGAGCTCGGGGGCAAGGTGGCAGCGGGCGTGGACGCGCTGGCGGTGGTGATGGTCTTGCATGACTGGGAGGTTGACGCCAGAGCAGGCGTTGCAGCCGCGGACATCGGTGAGGGGACGGTCAGTACAGCATCCGAGGCCGGCAATGGGGAACCCTGATGCGTCACCGATTGCGGTGTCGCCATCTCCGCGCGGGCCGCCGACACGGCCAGCAAAGCTTGGCGTTGGCGCCAGCGCCGAGTTCGCGCGGCGTGCACGAAGCGCCCGGGCCGGCTGCGCTGATAGCGCCGGCCCGCCTCACGCTGCGACTGCAAGCGAGCCACCGCAGCACAACCTGCGGCGCAATAGATTTGACCCCGGTCGCAGTGGCTGCACACCAGCGCCGGCGCACGGCAGCGCGCGCACAAGAAGCGTCGCGCAGGCTCGTCGTCCATGAGCACCCCAGCAAGTTGCCGAGGGGTGCTGCTGGACGGGATCGTCCACGGGTGCAACACTGGCGTCGCACCCGCTGTCGCATGACACGGTGAAGGGCACGGCGAACGGATCGAACTTCCAGGTAAGGGCCGCCGCCGTGCCCGCCTACCTCGGTGTGGGCCGATTACAGCGCCACGACCGGATGCGCCGCCGCTGGCCGCCAGTGCGACGTGCGCAACGGGCTTGCCGGTAACCCCGCCGTGCCAACTCACGGCCAGCGTGAACACCGCTGCGCCGCATCCGCCCCTCAGTCGACTTGCGCTTGGGCATCTGCGTGCCTGGCCGCCCTGCAGGGCGGCCAGGCACGCAGAACTACGCGAACCTCAAAGCCCAAATACGGGAACCGCACCCTCACAGCCAGAAAACAGCGCTTCCTGACAGCCGTTCACACCGCGCAGGCCCTGGTCGCCACCCCGCTCCTTGCTGGACGTCAACGTCTGGATCGCGCTGCTGGACGATGCGCACCAGTTATCGGAAGAAGCCAACGCCTTCATCGAGTCGCCTGAGGCGCGCATCGCCACCTGCCCGCTGGTGGAAAACGGCGTCATCCGCATCATGGCCATGCCCAGCTACAGCCGTGGCGGCGGTCTGTCGATGAGCCTGGTGCGCCAGCGCCTGCAGCAGGCCTGCGCCAGCCTGGACCGCGCCTTCTGGCCCGATGACGTCTCGCTGCGCGACGACACCCTGGTGGATTTCTCACGGGTGCAGGGCCACCAGCAGGTGACCGACCTGTACCTGCTGGCGCTGGCCGTGCGCGACGGCGGAACACTTGCTGGTGCTGCGAGGGCTTAATCGATCGATAAGTGAATCGTTTTACGCTAGCATGATCGATATGCAGACCGTCACCGTCTCCTCCAAGTACCAGGTCGTCATCCCGCTCGAAGTCCGCCAGCGGATGAAGATCGAGC
>JAJTDM010000005.1 GCA_021300575.1 Rubrivivax sp. | reverse complement strand
GACCATCGGCTACGGCCACCTCTGCGATCCGAAGCATCCGCCGATCACGGAGGCCGAGGCGGAGAGCTATCTCGCAGCCGACCTCATGACGGCGCTGACCGCGACGCTGCGCTACTGCCCGGTGTTGGCCACCCAGCCCGAGGGGCGGCTCGCGGCCATCGTGGACTTCACGTTCAACCTTGGCGCTGGGCGGCTGCAGGCATCGACGCTCAGACGCCGGATCAATCAAGCAGACTGGATTTCGGCAGTGCAGGAGTTGCGGCGTTGGGTTTATGGCGGCGGACGCCCACTACTGGCGCAGAACTACCTGCAAGACCTGCTGAAGCTGGCCGCCGGCGCGGTGGAGGGCGTGCCCGTGCTGGCCGCCGTGCTCACGCCCGACCGCTGGCTGCTGTGGCTGGGCGTGCTGTTCGTGCTGTCGGTCTACCACTTCCCCACGGGGGTGGTGGGGAGGTTGAGGGCGAGGGTGAAGGCGGGGAAGGCGGTGAAGACGGATCAGGCGCTCGGCTGAGGTGGCGCCAGCGCCAGTGGGGTGTCAGGCCGCGGTGGTGCCCCATCACAGTCCCCCTTCACAGTCCCCCATCAAAGTCCCCTATCGGAGTGACCCCTGCGGGGGTAGGCACGCTCGGCGACCCGGGCGACGCTGCGCGTTTCCGGACTGCGCCACACCCCCGCCGTGTCGATTGCCCGCCGGCAGCCTGCGCGCGCGGTGTCTTGCGCGGCGCGGCCCGCCCACCCCGCCCGCTCCACTACGAGCGCCACCGCCCCGAGCAGACCACGCTGTACCGTCTGGTGCAGCAGCACGCGGCCCACTTCATCGCCCATACCGCGGCCAGCACCGGGGCCGAGTTGCCCCGGTTCATCAAAGACGAGTTCGACGCCTTCCTCGAGTGCGGCATCCTGGCCCACGGCTTCCTGCGCCTGCGCTGCGGCGAGTGCGGGCATGACAAGCTGCTGGCGTTCAGCTGCAAGCGGCGAGGGTTCTGCCCCTCATGCGGTGCGCGGCGCATGTCGCAGACGGCAGCGCACCTGGTGGACCACGTCATCCCGCATGTGCCGGTGCGGCAGTGGGTGCTGTCGTTGCCGATCCCGCTGCGCGTGCTGCTGGCCGCGCAGCCCGAGTTGGTCACGCCGGTGCTGCAGGTGGTGCAGCGCGTGGTCGAGCGGCATCTGCTGGGCCACACGGGGCTCAAGAGTGACGAAGGCCAGGGCGGCGCCGTCACGCTGATCCAGCGCTTCGGCTCTGCCGCCAACCTCAACATCCACCTGCACTGTCTGGTGCTGGACGGGGTGTACCGCTGCGGCGCCGATGGCGCGCCCAGCTTTGTCGAGGCAGACGCACCCACTGACGAGGAACTGCACGTGCTGCTGCGCAGCGTCATCGCCCGGCTCATGAAGATGCTCATGCGCCTCGGGGTGCTGGTCGAGGACATGGGCCAGATCTACTTGGCCGAGCCCGATACCGAAGGTGAGGAATCGCGCACGCTGCGGCCGCTGCAGGCCGCAGCCATCACTTACCGCATCGCCTTCGGCCCGCGCGCTGGGCAGAAGGTGCTGACCTTGCGTGGCGCGATGCCGCGCGAGGACCGGGCCCGCCAGCCGCAGTGCGCCGACATCGACGGCTTCAGCCTGCATGCCGCGGTGCGGGTGCAAGCGCACGACCGCAAGCGGCTGGAGCAGCTGTGCCGCTACATCACCCGCCCCGCGCTATCGGACGAACGGGTGCAGCTCAACGCCGCCGGGCAGGTGGAACTGAAGCTCAAGACGCCTTGGCGCGACGGCACCACGCACCTGGTCATGAGCCCGCTGGAGTTCATGCAGAGGCTGGCCGCGCTGGTGCCGCGGCCGCGGTTGCATCTGATCCGGTACCACGGCGTGCTGGCACCCAACGCGAAGCTGCGGGCACAAGTGGTGCCGCAAGGGCCGCCCGCGCAGGCGCCAGCGGCCACCGAGGCAGCAGCCGCCGCCGCGTGCGAAGTCGAGCCTGTCCAGGCTCGGCCGCACCGCATCAGCTGGGCGCGGCTTCTCAAGCGCATCTTCGACATCGACATGCAGCACTGCCCACACTGCGGCGCCGGGGAGCTCAAGATCATCGCGGCCATCCTCGAGCGGCCGGTGATTGAGAAGATCCTGAGCCATCTGGGGTTGGATCCGCAGCCGCCGCCCAAGGGTAGGGCGCGCGAGGCGGGGCTGCATTTCGTTGCTTGAGCCGCCCGCGCCGTCGGATACCTATCGCTGCGGGCTGCGGGCACCCTGCCGCCGGGGTGGCGCTGCGCGCTGTGTCGGCAAGCCATGGCCAATATCAGGGTCAACCCTGAGGCCGGGCCCAACCTGCGAGCCGTGAACGTTCAAGGACCTGCCAACTCGCCAGCCCCGAGCCTGCAGAGGCCCGGACTGCGCGCTGAGTCCGCCCAGACTTGCGCACTTCGGCCCTCTGCGGACCCGGCCGGGAGCCTTTTCCGGCCCTCTCTTGGGGCGTCCTATGGCGTTTGAAAATCCGCCTCGTCAGAAGAATCTGTGGGCGAGTTTTGGCTCCGGGAGCTTGCCAAGCACGTGATACAGAGAGAGCTCGGCGATCCGGAAGGTCCTGTAGCCGTATGCTTTTCTCATAGTGACTTTGGCCTTGTTGTTCAGGCCCTCGATAACGCTGCTGGAGAACTGCTTCTTGGCCTTGAAGTAGTTGAGCAGCAGATCGCGGTGCGAGCGCACAGTACGGGCAAACTTCTTCACTGGATCGATACGGGAACGCATTGCCCGTTTGCACCAGGTGTCGAGGAACT
>JAJTDM010000004.1 GCA_021300575.1 Rubrivivax sp. | reverse complement strand
ACACCCGCGTGCTGATCCTCACCCATGTGAAGGAGCTGATCCAGCAAAACTTCATGGCGCTGCTGCGCGCCTGGCCCGATGCACCAGCAGGTATCTATTCGGCCGGGCTGTCACGGCGCGACATCCACGTGTTGAATGCCGCTGAGAAGTGACCCGGTTTGGGGTGAAGTTGCTGCTGAGATTTGACCCATGTTCGGACGCTAGCCTCGGCCCTTTGGGCGGAGGCAGCTGGAGTGTTGGACATGGCTTTATTGAGCGTTATCCGGCGTTGGCATTTCCGGGAGCACCTGTCGATCCGGGCGATCGCGCGTCGTACCGGTCTGTCGCGGAACACCATCCGCAAGTACCTGCGGTCCGAGGCGGTGGAGCCTGTTTTCAGGACGCCTGATCGCCCCAGCAAGCTCGATCCCTTTGCCGAGCGGCTGGCAGCCTGGCTGCGGACGGATGCCCGCAGGCCGCGCAAACAGAAACGTACGGCCCGGCAGTTCCACGCGGAATTGGCCGTGCTGGGCTATGACGGCTCGTACCGGCGCGTCGCTGCCTTTGTGCGCGCGTGGCGGGATGACTGGCTGCGCCAGCAACAGACCTCCGGCCGCGGTGTCTTCGTGCCGCTGGCCTTCGGCCCGGGCGAGGCGTTTCAGTTTGACTGGAGCGAGGAGCACGCCGTCATCGGTGGCGAGCGCACCAAGCTGCAGGTCGCCCACCTCAAGCTCTGCCATAGTCGGGCCTTCCTGGTGCGAGCCTACCTCCTGCAGACGCACGAGATGCTGTTCGACGCCCACAACCATGGATTTCGCGTGCTGGGCGGCGTGCCGCGGCGTGGCATCTACGACAACATGCGCACCGCCGTGGACCGCATCGGCCCGAGCCGCGAGCGGCAGGTCAATGCCCGCTTCCTGGCCATGGCGAGCCACTATCTGTTCGAGCCCGAATTCTGCAATCCGGCGTCGGGTTGGGAGAAAGGCCAAGTCGAGAAAAACGTTCAGGATACCCGGCACCGGCTGTGGCAGCCCATGCCTGAGGTCGAGAGTCTGGAGGCGCTGAACGCCTGGCTGGAGCAGCGCTGCTTCGCCTTGTGGGAGGAGATCCCGCACGGCGTCGAACCCGGCAGCGTCGCCGCGGTCTGGCGGCAGGAGGTGGACTGCCTCATGCCGATCAGACGGGTCTTCGACGGCTTCGTGGATGAGACCAAGCGGGTCTCACCAACCTGCCTCGTGCACTTCGACCGCAACCGCTACAGCGTGCCCGCCTCCTTCGCCAATCGTCCGGTCAGCCTGCGGATCTATCCCGAGCGCATCGTGGTCGTTGCCGAGGGAGCCGTCCTTTGCGAGCACCCGCGGATCATTGAGCGGTCGCATCACGGGCAGGGTCGGACGGTCTATGATTGGCGCCACTATCTGGCCGTGATCCAGCGAAAACCCGGTGCCCTACGCAACGGCGCGCCCTTCGCCGAACTGCCGGAGGCATTCCGGCAGCTTCAGCGGCAACTGCACGGCAGGCCCGGTGGTGACCGGGAGATGGTGGAGATCTTGTCCCTGGTGCTGCAGCACGATGAACAGGCTGTGCTGGTTGCCGTGGAGATGGCACTGCAGGCCGGTGTGTCCACCAAGACCCACATCCTGAACCTGCTGCACCGGCTGACCGACGGCACAGCCTCCCAGATCCCGCCGATCGAGGCGCCCCAGGCCCTGGTGCTGGCGCAGGAGCCCAGGGCCAACGTCGCCCGCTATGACGACCTGCGTCCAAAGCAAGGAGGTCGCCATGCGTCATGATCCGGCGGCTGCCGCCGTCACCATCATGCTGCGCAGCCTCAAGATGCACGGCATGGCGCAGGCCGCAGCCGAGCTGACCGAGCAGGGCGCGCCCGCCTTCCAGAGCGCGATCCCCATCCTGTCGCAGTTGCTGAAGGCCGAGTTGGCCGAGCGGGAGGTCCGCTCCATCGCCTATCAGCTCAAGGCCGCGCGGTTCCCGACCTACAAAGACCTGACGGGTTTTGATTTTGCCAGCAGCCAGATCAACGAAGGCCTGGTGCGCCAACTGCATGCCGGTGCCTTCATGGAGAAGGCCGACAACATCGTGCTGGTCGGCGGGCCAGGCACTGGAAAGACCCATGTCGCCACTGCGCTTGGCGTCCAGGCGGT
This sequence comes from Rubrivivax sp., assembly GCA_021300575.1. Taxonomy (GTDB): domain Bacteria; phylum Pseudomonadota; class Gammaproteobacteria; order Burkholderiales; family Burkholderiaceae_C; genus Rubrivivax. The sequence goes on along the minus strand of JAJTDM010000004.1, from coordinate 558 downwards.
CGAGCACCACCGAAAGCGGGTGCGGTTCTACTCCACGGTGGAACTGGTCAACGCTCTCGAGCAGGAAAAAGCCGCCGGAAGGAGCGGGCAAATTGCCGCCCGTCTGCTCCATACCGACTTGCTGATCCTCGACGAATTGGGATACCTGCCGTTCAGCGCCTCGGGGGGTGCCCTGCTGTTTCACCTTCTCAGCAAGCTGTACGAGCAGACAAGCGTGATCATCACCACCAACCTCAGTTTCAGTGAGTGGGCAGCGATATTCGGGGATGCCAAGATGACCACGGCACTGCTCGACCGGCTCACCCACCACTGCCACATCCTGGAGACCGGCAACGACAGCTTCCGCTTCAGGAACAGCTCCGCAACCCAGACCCATCGCGAAAGGAAACCACAGCCCACCTGACAGGATCAAAAAACCCCGCATCCCCAAAACCCGGGTCAAATCTGCGTGGCAAACCCGGGTCAGCTCTCAGCGGCATTCAACACCAAGTTCTCTCGGAGCCAGACTGGACACCCATGACCCTGCAACAGCGCCAAAAGGCGCTGATCGACGAGATC
>JAJTDM010000003.1 GCA_021300575.1 Rubrivivax sp. | reverse complement strand
CGGCAAGCGTTTATCCGACGCCGCACCGCTGCTGGCCAAGCGTGCCGATACCGCTGGCGTCGGATAAACCTCGTTGGACTGAACCGCCGCCACGGTGATGGCGTGCGGGGCTGTTGGGGAATGTAAGGCTCAGCAGCGTGATTGGGCAATGCCGCAGGGGCTGCGGATCGCATCGCCGGCGTGCTGGGATTGGCCGGCACGGGTTCGCTGGCCGTTGTTGCGCCATCTTTGATGCGAGGGATGGCCTACGTGGTGGCGAGCCTTGGTGCAGGCGCGAGCAGACCCTTTGCCGTGCCGATGACAGCAGGCAATGATCCCGGAGATGTGCACGCGACGGATCACGGCGGCCCGCGGCAATTGGCGACGCTGTCGCGCCCGCGGGTGCGTTGAGGGGGCAGCATCTCGGTAGTGCGCCACTGGCCCAGTTTGCAGTGCGGGCAGCAGGCGATGTCGATGCCGGCCACGCGCTTGAGGAAGGCGGCGGCATCCTCGCGAGCTTGCGCGTTGGCCGCGGGCATGGCCAGAGCCGCGTGGGCTGCGGCCAACCGCTGGGCCTTAAGCGCCGGGCTGAGCAGCCCGTAGTGGCGGATGCGCTTAAAGCCGCTGGGCAAGACATGCTGCAAGAAGCGAGCGATGAAGTCCTGGCCATCGATCAAGACGGTGCGCTTGCCACCCTGGTTGTCGGCGCGAACGCGCAGGCGCACGGCCTGGCCGTCGATGCCGACGATGCGCTCGTTAGAGATGGCCACCCGGTGCGTGTAGCGTGACAGGTAGTCCAGCACCACCTCCGGCCCGGCCAGGGGCGTCTTGGCGTACACCACCCAGTCGTGAAGCTTGAGCTGGATCAGCCGAGCCTGGCGCGCGGCATCGGTGGTGGCCGGATCGTGCGGCAGCGTGCCCGACTGGCCAGCGTGCAGCAGGGCATCAAGGAACTTGCCACGCAACACCGTGGACAGAGCATGCACGGGGAACAAAAAGGTCGGGCTGCGCTTCGGCGCGCACCACTGGCCCTGGCCGTCCAGCCCGCCACAGGCCATCAGCGCGTGCACGTGGATGTGCCGGCGCAGGTCCTGCGTCCAGGTGTGCAGCACCAGCGTGAAGGCAGGCGTGGCGCCCAGCCAGCGCGGGTTGGCGGCGAACTCCGTGAGCGTGGCTGCGGCGCACTGCATCAAGGTGCGATAGACCCAGCGGGCGTGGAATTGCGCCAGGCCGTTCAGGGCATGCGGCAACGTGAAGACGAGATGACAGTAAGGCACCGGCAGCAGCTCGGCCAGTTGCGCTTGGCGCCAGGCGTCGCGTGCGCCGCTCTGGCACTGCGGGCAATGCCGATTCCTACAGGAATGGAACACCCGCTGTTCGCGTCCACACTGGTCGCACTGCTGCACCTTGCCGCCCAGGGCTGGTGTACGACAGGCGACGATGGCCCGCCAGGCACGTGCTTGAGCCGTGCTCAGCGCGTGCTGGTTCAAGTAGTCCGGGCCGAAGGTGCGCAGCACCTCGGCCAGGGTGGTGCTCACAGCGTTGGCAGTTCAGTGCCGAGGCTGCGGCGGCGACGGGGTTGGCGGGGGCGGTGGCGTCTTGGGCAACTGCGACAACAGGGCCAGCGCGTCACCCCCGACGCTGTAGCCGGGGCGAGCCATGCGCAGGTAGCGGCTGGTGGTGCTGAGGTGGGCATGGCCGAGCAACTTGCTCACGCCGTGTAGGTCCACGCCGGCCTCTAGCAAATGGGTGGCGAAGCAATGGCGCAGCGTATGGATGCCGCCTACCTTGGTGATGCCGGCGGCGTCGCGGGCGAGGTGGTAGTAGCGCTGGCCGCTGGCGCGGTCAATGGCACGCGCAGGGTTCGAGCGCGAAGGGAACAACCAGTCTGAGGCCGTGGCGCCTGCGCGGCAGCTGCGCCAGTACAGCCGCAAGTCGGCGAGCAGCTCCGAGGTCAGCAGCGCGTAGCGGTCCCGGCCGCCCTTGCCCTGGATGACGCGGATGCACATGCGGTCTGGGGCAGAGTCGATGTCGCAGCCGCGCAGTTGACACAGCTCGCTCAGCCGCATGCCGGTGGCGTAGGCTAGGGTCAGGAACATCCTGGCCTTCGGCGAAACTGGTGCGCCCAGCAGCGCAGCCACCTCGGCGCGCGACAGCACCTCGGGCAGCCGCTGCGGGTTGCGCCCCATGGGGATCTGCGCTCGACGCTGATCCTGGCCCAGCACATCGCAAACCAGGAAGCGCAGTGCGCAGGAGGTGATGTTGACGGTGGAGCGCGATCGTTGTCGCTCCTGCAGCAGATACAGCAAGTACGCTTGAACCTGCTCGCCGCTCAGCAGCGCCGGACTGCAGTGGTGGTACTTGGCCACCTGCCCGACGGCGGACAGATAGGTCTCCTGGGTGCGCGCAGCAAAGCCGCGCAACACCATCGCATCGATCATGCGTTGGCGCAGAGGTGTCATCACAGTCTCCGAAGTCCGGGGAAAAGTCCCCGAGAACGAAGGTACGACTGTGTGAAGCGCGAATCTCGCCGCGCGCCTCCACCGCGTCAGCGGTTTAGTTCAACGTCTTCTGGCACGACTACAAGGTCATCGTGGCTGCAGGGGCTGCAGCCGGGGTAGGCCTGGAGGCCTTGCCGCCTGTGCGCAAGGCCATCGGCAGCGGGTTCGAGAGCAAGACCATCACCTTGTCGTGCGGCAAGCTCACCACGGGCGTGACGGTGGCGCAGTGGTCTTCGATCCTGATGCTGCGCAATCTGAAATCTCCCGAAACCTACTTCCAGGCAGCGTTTCGGGTGCAGTCGCCGTGGTCCATCAAGAACCCCAATGGCGACAACCCGAACGAAGAGGAAATCCTGAAGCCCGTGTGTTTCGTCTTCGACTTCGCCCCGACGCGGGCCCTGCGCCAACTGTCGGAATACGGCGTGGGCCTGTCGCCCAACGAGAGCAATCCAGAAAACGCCGTCAAGGACTTGGTGGCCTTTTTGCCCGTGCTGGCTTACGACGGCGCCCACATGACGCAGATCGATGCGGGCGGCATCCTGGACATTGCCATGGCTGGCACTTCCGCCACGCTGCTGGCCCGTAAGTGGGAAAGCGCACTGCTGGTGAACGTGGACAACGGCACGCTGCGACGCATTCTGGACAACCCCGACGCGATGGCTGCGGTCGAACGCATTGAGGGCTGGCGATCGCTGGGCGACAACATCATCGAGACCAT